>CAZKBH010000022.1:0-55159 GCA_964550795.1 uncultured Saprospiraceae bacterium | reverse complement strand
GGTTCGCCCCACGAAAGGCCCTGACGAAATTCGGGAAGTGCAATTAACGTGCGCTCCAGGTCGTTTTCGGGGCGAAACAGTAGGTTGAGTCTATCAAGATCATACAAATAACGGTTGGTCACGGGCGTTGGTCTGGCTAGTCTGGTTATTGGTCGGAGGTTCAAAACAATGCTTCGGTTATCAGCGTTTTAAATTTTTGAAGGTTTCTATCCGGGCGATTGGATGTACTGGTTAACAGCACGTTAAATCAAATATTTCCGGCAGCAAAGTAGTCATCTTCGCGTTTAAATCCTGTTTTTCACAGCAAAAATTAAAACCTGAATTATGAACAATTTGTGGTCAACGCTACTCGCTGGCGCTATAGGCGGACTTGTCACGTTGGGCGCAGCGAAAATGCTCGAAACGCCCCAAGCTGCGCAGCCAATCCAGCAGCAAATTTACTCCAAACAAGTGAGCTTCGGGGGAGCCCCGACTTTCGATTTTACAAAGGCCGCGGAGCGCACGATGTCTGCCGTGGTGCACATCAAGGCTTCTGAAAGCAGAGAATCTGCCATCAAGCGCCAACGGGAAAATCGTTATTCGAGTCCATTTCACTATTTTTTTGGCGACAGTTACAACTACGAACAACAGCCTCGCTCAGGCACAGGTTCTGGAGTCATTTACAGTTCCGATGGGTACATTTTGACCAATAACCACGTGGTGGAATTCGCCGACGAATATGAGGTGACCTTGCACGATGGTCGCGAGTTCCGTGCTCGCCTTGTTGGCAGGGATCCAAATACCGATATGGCTGTCATTAAAATTGATGCCAATGATCTTAACGCGATTGAAATAGGCGACTCAGATGATGTAAAGGTTGGGGAATGGGTACTTGCTGTTGGCAACCCATTTGATCTTACTTCGACCGTAACGGCGGGTATTGTGAGCGCCAAAGGGCGTGATATCAACATCATTAAAGGAGGTAAGGCCATCGAATCATTTATCCAGACAGATGCAGCGGTGAACCCCGGAAACTCCGGCGGTGCACTGGTGGATGTACAAGGGAAATTGATTGGAATCAACTCGGCCATTGCCACGCCTACGGGTGTATTTGCGGGTTATTCTTTTGCTATTCCGGTCAACTTAGTAAAACGCATTGCAGATGATCTGGTAAAATATGGAGAGTTTCGCCGTGCGTATCTTGGGGTAAATGTGGCAACTATGGATGCCAACGTAGCCAGAGAACTCGGGCTTGACTACACGCAAGGCGTTGTGGTAGCTGGCTTGGATCCCGATGGCTCCGCCGCGCTTGCAGGCGTGCAAGAAAATGATATCGTCACGAAAGCAAATGGCAAAAATGTGACTACAACTTCTGAACTAATGGAGTTGATTGGACGTTCTCAGGTTGGTGAAACATTGACGCTCCAAGTGGTGCGCAAGGGAGATCCCCGTGAAATCCCCGTGCGGATGAAAGTCAGAAGCAATAATTGACCCAGATGGCCGTTCTTAGGCCACTAAAGATAAAAAGTTGGTTTTTCGTTTTGTTTTGATGTGCCGGCCCTTGCGTAATGCAAGGGTCGGCTTTTTTTTTTGGGAAGAACCAGCTTAGTTGCTATTTTTGCCCCGCTTGCCATGCCAATGCACCCTTACTGTGTTTTAATTTCGTGCATTGTAAATTTTTCAAAATCAATCATTTATGAACAGAACTCTGCTCTTGGCAGCCCTCTTTTTGGTATTGGGGGCTACTGCATGGTACGTCCTCTCTTACAAAAACAAACAAACCGGAACCCATGTATCTTGGGACATGGATTTTGCAGTACAAAACCCCGAAGAAATTGGCAAAATCTTTATTGCCGACCGACAGGGCCGTACCGCTACCCTTGAAATTAAAGATAAAGTTTGGTACTATAACGGCAAATATCCCGCCCGACCTACGGCGGTTGAAACCTTGCTCGAAACCATCTCCAAAGTGCGGGTACTCAATATCCCGCCCAATGGCGCCATTCCAAATATGATTAAGGAACTGGCCGTAGTTGGCATCAAAGTGGAGATTTATGACCGTGCGGGTAAAGGTTTAAAGACCTACTACATCGGGGGCGTAACGGACGGAGAACGCGGCACGGTGATGCTGATGGACGGTGCTGAGCAGCCCTACGTGGTGCATATCCCAGGTTTTATTGGCCAAATCCGGCTGCCATTCCGATTGGGCGACGACGAGTGGCGCGATCGTGCCATTTTTCAAGAAAAGCCGGAAAAAATTCAGTCTGTGCATGTTGAATATCCCCAACGCAAAAGTGATTCCTTTAAACTGGAAAAAACGTCGGAAGCAACCTACGAGATCACGCCTTATTACAATACGACCAGCAAAATATCCAGCCCACGCAGAAAAGGGGTAGCAGAGGCATATTTGGTTCAGTTTGAGCGTCTTATTGCCGAGGCGTATGAAACCGAGAACCCCCTGCGGGATTCTGTAAAAGCACTTATTCCTTTCGCAGTGGTTACGCTCAAAAAAGAGGATGGAGCCGAGAAAAAAGTGCGTTTCTGGCCTGTTGAAGTCGAATATCGGCGAGATGATGGCCAGCCGTATGTGGCGAGATATTTTACGGATGTGGATAATGACGCCTTTATGCTCACCCAGGATCGGGTGTTTGGGCCAATCTTCCGGGGATACAACTTTTTCTTTGAGGGCGTACCGGAGAAAAAGCGTTTACAGAATTAGCGAATTACTGCAATACATTCAGGAACAATAAGATGCGTCCAAGCGGTTCCGGCCTAAAATCAGGCCGTTCGTCAAAAAACAGGGCTTTTTGAAGGTGTATGCGCACAAAAACCTGCTATTTTTAGCCGCTTAAAAACAAATCCGGCCTAAGTATCGTGCATCCGTTTTTCCTATTTGTGCCTAATTTCCAAAGTTACAGCCCTGAGCATTTCATCTGGCTGGCTATTGGCGTGCTCAGCACGGTTTTTTGGATATGGCTGGGTAAAAAGCAACGAGACGATCAGGGGCAGCGACGGATTGGTCTTATTCAAAGTTTAATTCCAGTAGTATTGTGGATGCTTATTTCCCTCTACATGGTTTTTTTTGAAGAGACCGTGGATTTGGGCTTGGTACTTCCTTTCCACATTAGCTACTTCATGAACCTGGTGTTGCCCTTCATGCTCTGGCGACGCTCGTTTTTCCTTTTTGAAATTACGTATTACATGGTGATGGGGGGCTGCATCCAATCCCTGCTTACACCCGCGTTGGATCACGGATTTCCGCACTACCTGAACTTCCGTTTTTTTGTGGTGCACATGGGCCTGCTGCAAAGCATTTTGTACGCCATTTTCGTGTATCGTTTTCGTCCGACCTGGCAGAGTTTTGGCCGCGCCTTCCTTTGGGTCAACCTGTATTTTGTGTTTGTCTTGGGCATCAACTACCTGCTCGGCACCAATTTCATGTACCTGAGTCAGAAGCCCGCCCATCCATCGCTCCTTGACCTTTTTGGCGAGTGGCCCTGGTACATCATCGGTGCAGAGTTCCTCTGTCTCATGATGTTTACCCTGGTAATGCTCCCCTTTGCATTCGATCAAAAGGACGAGAATTTGCCCGCAGCGTCTGACAGGTAAAGTTTTAGAACACCGAATTTGCCGATACCACCGGTACCACCGAAAAAAATGAGGAGCTTCGGTGGTACCATCGGTATCCGTCAATTCGGTGTTCCAACCAAATTCTGTGGTGTCAGCGGTATCCGTCAATTCGGTGTTCCAACCAAATTCTGTGGTGTCAGCGGTATCCGTCAATTCGGTGTTCCAACCAAATTCGGTGGTGTCAGAGGTGTCGGCAAATTCGGTGTTCCAAACCACATCCACCCAAACCCTGCCCCACGAAAATGGGCCACTCCGATCACTCGGAATGGCCCATTTTATTTTTCACTTACCCTTACCCTATCGTTTCACGGTTACATCTCCTTTGAACAGCACTTCCTGGCCGTCAATAAACTCCACAACGGCGTAATAAACGAACACTGCAGGGTTCATATCCTGGCCCCTGAAATTGCCATCCCAGCCCAATGTGGGGTCGTTTGGCTGGAAATTCTCTCGTATAAAGACCTGTTCCCCCCAGCGAGAGAAGATTTGAAAAGTACGCACTTGTTTTACACCACGCATATCCGCATAAACGGTAAAGCCGTCGTTCTCTCCATCTCCATTCGGGGAGAAAATATTCGGGATGTACACGTCCACTTGACGATTCACACGAAGCAGCAATTGTGCATCATCACGGCAACCATCTTTGGTGATGACCAAAATGCGGTAATTCTGACTTTGGAAAGGTGTTTCAATCAGCGTACTCAAACAAGTATCACAACTCAACCAAGTCGGTGGTGTCCAGGTAATTTGGGCGATTTCATTTTCAGGGACGTTTACCGTCGCGTCCACCTGATAGCTTTCGCCCAATTGCAGTGCCACGAGTGATTCCACCGTTACCTCAAACACGGGAGGTTGAATAATCGTTGCATCCACGCTCGTTTCACAACCATTGGCATCCACTACGAAAATAGTGTAATCACCAGGGGCAAGGTTACTGAAAAGGCTGCCCGACTGAATGTACGTGCCGCCCGTCAGGGAGTATTGGAGCGGCGGTTTTGCCCCCAACACGGTGTCAATCAGGATAGAGCCAAACTGCCCAACGCAGGCCGGATTGTCTACAACCGGAATTGCTTCTGGCTCATTGGGGGCTAATACGACCACATCGGTATCTGAACAGCCATTTCCAGTAGCGGTAACAAGCAACGTGTAGGTTCCAGGCTCGGTGATGGTGGGCGTAAGCGTGTTGGCGCCCGACAAAATCACACCGCCACTGGTCGTCCAGGTATAGTTCAAGGTGCCTGTGCCTCCCGTAGCAGTCCCGTTGAGCACAGCGATTTCACCGAAACAATCTATATTGAACGGAGGGCCTGCATTGGCCGTCGGGAAACTTTGGTCGGCATTGACCTCTACGCTCAGGGAATTATCACAGCCGTTCAGCGGGTCAACCCCAAGGAGATGGTAGGTGCCAGGTTGTGTCACCGTTACACCCGTTCCTGTACCGATAACTACGGTGTCTTGTCCGTTAATGGTTACCCAGGTATAATTAATGCCCGGGAAGGATGATCCTCCAGAAATGGACACCGATCCAATGGCACAGGTGAGCGTAGCAGGTGGATTAATGAACAAGGGCGGGTACACCTGATTTTCCCCAATGACGATGCTTGCGGTGTCCGTACAGAAGGTCACGGTATCTACAATCGCGAACCAGTAGGTGCCGGGAATATCAATTTGCAGGACAGTGCCACCAGCATAGGTTACTCCATTTTGGTCGTACCAGATTGAATTGGAATTGCCTGTGCCTTTAATCTCACCCGCGAGAATGATCTGGTCAATGACACAGTCGAGAATATCATCCGGGCTGGCCAGAATTTGCGCGACAGGGTCATTTCGGATGTCTAGCACAGTTGCCGCAGTGGTGTCCAGACATCCGTTGGTATTGACAATCAGGATATAATTGCCCGCTTTGTCGGATAGGATGGTGGATTGATTGCTATTGCCCAGGATATTTCCATTGGAAGTTGACCATTGGAATGTGGAGTTTGGCAAGTTGGAACTTCCAACAATTTCTACTTGCAGCACTGCGCAGGTGATGGGTTCGGGCAGGGCCGCAGTCGCCACCGGTTTTTCATAAAATACGATGGGGGTACCTGTGGCGATGACCGTACAGTAATGCGCCAAAACCACATTCCCAGAGCCGTCGTTATTGCCCGCAACTGCCGAAATGTAGTAGGTAGTCCCGTAAATCATATTCGCCGGATTGAAGCAGAAAGTTGGCTGGCTGCTCCGCCCCTTTTCATTGACAATGGTGGTGCCATCTCCTTCATGCAGAATGAACTGCAACACATCGTTGGGATCTAGGATTTGCCCCAGGGCATCATAATTGGCAGTCAGACAGCCCGTACCACAAAGCGACAATTGGGTATCGCCCATGGAACCAATGGCGGTTACGCAGGGCGTGAGCGCGATGACAAAACTACACACGGCCGTACATCCATTCGCATCCGTCACGGTCACGCCATAGCTGCCTACGGCGAGGTTATTGAGCGGGAAGGCTCCTGCAGCGATGCCGCCTTGAGTGCCTCCCGGGCTCCACAAAATGGTGTAAGGGGCAACCCCACCGCCAATTTGAACTTGTGCCGAGCCGTCGGCTGCGCCAGGCTGGGTAACGGTATTTATGGCAGTGCAAGAGACTTGTACGGCAGAAATGGGCTGGCTGATGGTGAAACTTTCGGTGGCAGTACAGCCCACGGCATCTGTTACCGTAACATTGTAGGTGCCCGCAATCAAATTGCCCGGGTCTTCGATATTGCCCACATTCGGCGACCAGTTGAAATTAAATGGTTGTGTTCCACCTGCCGTGATCAGGTCAATTGCCCCGGTGTTATTTCCAAAACACAATATGTCGAGGTGGGTACCGGTTGCGGTTACGCCCTGTGTGTTGTTGTCCACCACGATGGTTGCGGAAGAGGTACATGCGCCGCCGCCATTAACGGTTACGGTGTAGGTGCCTTCCGTCATATTACTAAGGTTCTGGGTGGTTGCCCCAGTTGACCACAGGATGCTATAAGTAAGCGATGCAGGCGCGATGCTCACATTGATGGTTCCGTTTGGCCCAACACAGGCAGTATTGGGCTGAGGAACGCCGGAAATTGTCGGGGTAACCACGTTTTCAGGCACCACGAAATTATCGGTAATCTGACATCCATTTGCCCCGGAAACGGTCACCACATAGTTTCCAGATGCCAATCCCGACAAGTCTTCGGTAACTGCTCCGTTAGACCAAATGAACGTGTACGGCGCAACGCCTCCCAGGATGGAGAGGTTGATACTGCCATTACTTTGACCACAAAGTGCGCCGGTGATGCTTTCAGCAACGCTCGGTGCGCCCGCAGCATCCGCGACGTTGTAAGAGGCTGTGTTGGTACAAGTGCCGCCTGCGCTCACGGTAACCACATAGGTTCCAGCAGATACGCCGCTCAAATCTTGTGTCATCAAGCCGTTGGACCATAGATAAGAATATCCAGGGCCACCATTGGGTACCGCCGGGGTGATATCCAGTTCAATGGCACCATTGAGCACCACACAAGAACTATTGGGTGTGGCTATCCCTGACAGGGCAAAACTGAGATCATTTTCGGGAATAATCAGGCTAGCTATAGCGCTACAATTATTTGCACCGGTAACGGTTACATTGTAGGTCCCACCGCCAACATTGACCAAATCCTGCGTATTATCTCCGCTATCCCATACGTAGGTAAATGGCGCAAGCCCGCCCAGTACTTGGAGGTCAATGGCTCCATCGGAAAGGTTGCAGAGTTCGGGGATGATGTTTTGGTTGAGCGTCGGATACGTACGTTCTTCGAGTACAAAGTAAGTGGCCGAGGCAATACAGGTGCCTTGTTCGGTCACTTCTACGGTGTAGGTTCCGGCGGTTAATCCCGTGAGGTCTTGGGTTGTTTCCCCATTAGACCACAAATAAGTGTACGGCCCTGCCGGGGTGACCGTTAAATCCACTGCGCCATTCACCGTTGCACAGTCGTTGTGCGGCGAAGCGGTGCCGGAAAGGCTGAATGTGCTGGCATTATTGGCTACGTTAAGCGTAGTGTCAGCAGTACAGCCATTGGCATCCGTGACGGTCACGGAATAGTTTCCAGGGAAAATATTGCTAAGGTCTTCCGTAATAGCGGCATTCGACCAGATGAAGGTGTAAGGCGCAGTGCCTCCGCTAGTCATAAGATCAATGTTGCCATTGCTTTGGCTGCAAATGGCTGCAATGACATCGGCACCCAGCTGAGGATTTACGGTGTTGTTTCCTACAATGAAAGTTGCAGCTGCCGAGCATCCCACGCCTGCACTTGCCGTAACACTGTAAGTGCCCGGAGCGAGACCGCTCAAATCCTCTGTGACGGCTCCAGTTGACCATGTGTAAGTATAGGTCGCTGTTGGCGTAACCGTGATATCGACGGTGCCGTTGGGAGCAGCGCAGGAGGTATTGGGGACTGGTGTTCCCGCAATGTTGACGGCGATGGTGTTGTTCACAACTGTTGCTGCAGCGGTCGCGGTGCAGTCATAGAAGTCCGTCACCGTAACCGTGTAGTTGCCGGGGGCCAGGTTGTTGAGATTTTGCGGATTGTTGTTTCCAGGTATATGTGCCCAATTGTAAGCATAGGGTGGTGTGGCGCCGCTTACATTGAGCGTGATGGCACCATTGGTTTGGCCACAAATGGCTGCGCTTGCAGAGATTGAAACACTTGGCGGTGCGGTGAGATCCAATACCTCAAATGGCGCACTGGCATTGCAGGTGCCATAAGTTACAGAGACCGTGTAAGTCCCAGCGCCAAGGTTCTCCAGGTTTTGGATGTTATTAGCCCCTGGGATGTGCGCCCAATCGTACACGTAGTTGAGTGCTGGGTCCACATTGATGTCAATAAAGCCGTTGTTGGAGGTGCAGGAATAATCGTCAAAAACAACCCCGTTAATATTTAACGAGAGAATTTCATTGTCAACGGGCGCAAAAAACACTTCAGAACAGCCCAAAGCAGTTGTGACCGTGACGACGTAGTTTCCACCTACCAAACCAAAAAGGTCCTCCTGGTTATTATTGCCTGGAATGTGCGCCCAGTTATAGTTGTACGGTTCAGCTCCAAATTCAACCTGAATATCCACCTCTCCATTGCTAAATCCGCAATTGGCGGAAATAATATCGGCGGTTATAACGGGTATTTCCGTGTTGTCATCAATGGTGTACGTCTGGCTGGCGGTACAGTTTCCACCAGCACTCACGGTCACGGTGTAATCCCCGGGAGCGAGATTGGCCAAAATAAGCGAACTACTTCCGGTTGACCATGAAACGCCCGCAGTAGAAGGCGTAACCATCAATGTGATGCTGCCATTGTTGACCAAACAGGAGGTTTTCCCCAGCACAGTGGCATCTATGAATACCGGAATGTCGTCGTTTGGCACATCTATGGTTTCTGCACTGGTACAGCCGTTTGCGCCGGTAACCGTGACTCCATAGCTCCCTGAAGTAATGTTGATCAAATCCTGGGTCACCTGTCCACTCGACCACACATATGTGTATGGTGGTACGCCGCCGTTTACACTTAGATCAACGGAACCATTGGGCAGACCACAATTTGCATTGGTAATGCTGCTGAAGGTAAGGTTCGGTTGGTTTGGTTCGAAGGGAATCGTGAAGGAAGCCACTCCTGTACAAGTTCCACCCGCACTTACGGTAACCGAGTAAAAACCAAAGGTTACGTTGTTGATATCCTGCGTGGTTGCGCCATTAGACCAGGTGTAGGTGTAGTTATTCAAAGGGCCAGCAGTGAGGTCAATGGACCCATTTGGGTTTGCATTACAGGTGGTAACTGGCAAAATATTCCCGCTGATATCAATGGGTGGGTTTTCATTGGCAACGGTGATGACTGCTTCACCGGTACAACCATTAGGGGAGGTGACCACCACCGTGTAGGTGCCAGCCAGGAGATTGCTAAGATTTTGTGTAGTCGCGCCGTTGGACCAAGCATACGTGTAAGGGGTTGGTCCGCCTGTCACGGAAATATTGATGGAACCGTTGGGAAAATCACAGGAAGTGTTCACCACCGTTGCGTTTACCATGGGCTGGTTTGGGTTAGTTGGCACCTCAAAAGTAGCCACCTGGGTACAGGAGCCCCCGGCACTCACCGTGACAGTATAGCTTCCCGGGGCTACGCCCGTGAGATCCTGCGTGGTAGCGCCGTTTGACCAGGTATACGTATAGGATCCGGGCGGGTTCACGGTTAAGTCAATGCTGCCATTGGGGCTGGCATTGCAGACGGTGTTCGGCATGGTGGTAGCCGAGAGGTTAATGGGTGGGTTGTTGTTCGTTACCTCCACGTTGAGCACACTGGTGCAACCATTCGCGCCAGTCACAGTAAGAGAATAATTGCCTGGTGGAATGTTGGCGAGGTCTTCAGTAGTGGCGCCGTTGGACCAAATAAACGTGTAAGGCGCAACTCCACCGGTTACGCTGGCATTGATGCTGCCATTGGAAAAATCACAACTACTTTGGGTGGGGACTGCGGATGGCGTTGGCTCATTCGGGTCGTCGGGCACATTGAAGGAGGATTCTGCGGTGCAAGAACCGCCGGCACTCACCGTGACCGTGTAGTTGCCAGGGGGCAGGTTGCTGATATCTTGTGAGGTTGCGCCGTTGGACCAGCTGTAGGTATAAGACCCAGCAGGCGTGACGCTGAGGTCAATGCTGCCATTTCCGCCCGTACAAGTGGTATTTGAAACTACCGTAGCCGATAGGTTGATGGGTGGATTGTTGTTGGTGACATCCACGCTCAGCGTATTGGTGCAGCCGTTGGCATCGGTTACTGTCAGGATATAATTTCCCGCCAGTACGTTCGTGAGGTCTTCCGTGGTAGCTCCATTGGACCAAGAGAACGTGTAAGGTGCCAGGCCACCAGAAGCCCCGCCGTTGATGCTACCGTTGGATAAATCGCAGGAAGACTGGGTTGGGGTGGCTGTTGGCGTGGGCAGGACCGGGCTGTCTGGCACATCAAAGGTTGCTTCCGCCGTACAAGAACCGCCTCCGCTGACCGTAATGGTGTAAGAACCAGGTAAAAGACCC
The DNA here is from genome assembly GCA_964550795.1 of uncultured Saprospiraceae bacterium. Lineage (GTDB taxonomy): Bacteria > Bacteroidota > Bacteroidia > Chitinophagales > Saprospiraceae > M3007. Next base: position 44,490 of record CAZKBH010000022.1, on the reverse strand, counting down.
GTTTGATCTTGCGTGGTGGGGCCGTTCGACCAAGTGTAAGTATAGTTTCCCGCGGGTGCCGCCGTTACGTCAATACTGCCATTTCCGCCATTACAGATCGTATTGGCCACTACGTTGGCGGTGATATTGATGGGGGGATTGCTGTTGGAAACGTCGCCACTTGCCGTTCCGGTGCAACCATTGGCACCAGTTACGGTCAGCGTGTAGTTTCCGGCAATGATATCCGGCAAATTTTGGGTCGTTTCGCCGCCGCCCCAGAGGTAAGTATAGGGCGGAACGCCACCACTCACACTGGCATTGATGCTGCCATTGGCCAAGTCGCAGGTGGTATTGGTCGGGGTAAGAGTGACTGTGGGATTGTTTGGGTTGTCGGCTACCGTGAAGGTGCTCTCAGCCGTACAGGTTACCCCCTGCGAAACCACTACGCTATAATCTCCTGCGGGCAAATTACTAATGTCCTGTGTTGTGGCCCCATTAGACCAGACATACGTGTACGATCCGGAGGGTGTTACGCTTAGATCAATGGCTCCATTCCCGCCAATACAGGTAGTATTGTTGGTAATGGCTGCGGTGAGGGTGGGATTCGTAATATTATCATCTACCGTAACGGATTGGGTGGCCGTACAACCGTTTCCATCGGTTATGGTGACCAGGTATGTGCCGGGAGGTACTCCGCTCAAGTCTTGGGAGGTTTGCCCGCTGTCCCAGATATAAGTGTATGGGTTATTGCCCCCCGAAACCGAGAGATCTACCGACCCGTTGTTTTGGCCGCAGATGGCGGATACGGAGGTAGCGCTTGGGCTTAGGGTGACCTCGGTTACATTAACCGAACCGGATACGGTACCTTCACAAGAAGGATTGGCCGCTACGCTGAATACATTAACCAATTGCACCGTTCCGGGTTCCGTAAGCGTAATAATAAAAGGTGTGCTGCTTACGATGACCGGCGGTTGCTGCACTCCGTCAATGCTATAAGTCAGTCGCCAGTCGGGTACGCCCGTGAAGTTAACCGTCAGGTCTACAGAGCCGCCGGCGTTGGAGCAAAGCACCCCGTTGCCAGTAATTGTGGCGGTAGGTGGGGGAATTACTTCTACGTCAATACAAGACGGCGTTGGGTTGCTGTAACATTGGTTGGCGGTCGTTACGCACAAGGAAGCGGTACCACTGAAGCCATTGGCCCAGCTCACGGAAACGTCGTTGTCGTTTCCACCCGAAATAGTACCTGCATTGGAAGGAGTCAGGGTCCAGGTGTAAGTAATGGCACCATTGACGGGGCTCAGGGAGTAGTCGCCAGAAGAGCCTGCGCAAATGGTATTTGGGCCCGTTACCGGCCCGGGATCGTCTGGTGCAAAGCCTACGGTGGAACCTTCCAAAACTGCTACTGAGTAGTCGCAGACACTTCCCGCGCATCCATCCAGCACAATCCAATACACTTCGCCCACCACGAAATTAGCGGAAGAGAGGATAAATGGATCTTCTGTGCATGCACATTGAACGTCCATCAGGTTATCATCGCACCAGGCGGAGTTTGGGCCTGGAACCGGGTTGAACGGAGGGCAATTGTCGTAAATGGCTCCTTGTAAGCCTGGGTTACCGCCCGAACAGTTAGTAGGGGTAATCTCGATGGTGATGGTGGTAGTTCCGGCAAAAAAACCGAACCACTCGTCGTTGTTCAGCACCCAACCACCGCCACAACAAGGGAAACCTCGTTGTTGGTTGTTGTTGTTGATTTCGTTGCAATATCCGTCCAGATTTTCGCAGAGAATAGGCGTGCCGCAGTTGTTGCCGGCATCGGGAAAGCCCGGGGGGGGACATTGACCAAAGAGTGTGCTTGGGAGATTAAGGAGGATGAGTGAGAGCAATAAGTAGAGAGACCTCATGTTCATAGGATTGGTTAAGTCAAAAAAAAAAGCCATTTCGCAAGATGAGCATCGAGCGATTGTAATCAGCTTCCGGTACCTGTAGCGAAAGAGGTGAGTGTAGATTATGCCACAGTAGATTAGCTTGTCCTCAAAAATTATTTAGGAGGCGTAAATGTAGGAAACCAACAGTTAAAACAACATTCTTTTTGGCAAAAACTGCCCTTTGCCCCTGAAAAAATGTTGAAATTAGCCCTGAGAGCAAGGCAGGGGCAATAATTATCACCGTTTTTTATTTCGCGAAGCCCCTACATTCGCCCCATATTCAACTACACACTGCCATGAAAAAAATTCTTGCACTCTCCATCGCCACCCTTTTACTCGCCTGTTCGGTCTCGAAAAACACGGCCCAAACCCCTGAAGGTCAAACGCCTTTTGTCTGGCAAAATGCCAATATTTATTTTTTGATGACGGATCGGTTTATGAATGGGGATGTTTCCAACGACGTTCAATTTGGCCGAACTGCACCAACCGCCTTGCTGCGCGGGTTTATGGGCGGCGACCTCAAAGGCATTACCCAACAAATAGAAGCTGGTTATTTTGACAAGCTGGGCATTTCCGCCATCTGGTTCACCCCCATCGTGGAACAAATTCATGCTCCGGTGGACGAGGGCACCGGAAATACCTATGGTTTCCATGGCTATTGGGCCAAAGACTGGACGCGGCTCGATCCAAATTTCGGCACGGAAGCGGAGCTTGCGCAACTGGTCGAAACCGCCCACGCGCATGGCATCCGAATCGTGCTGGATGCCGTGATTAACCACACCGGACCCGCCACGCAGCAGGATCCGCTGTGGACAGATTGGACGCGCACCAGCCCCAAATGTGCATACAAAGACTATGCGTCCACGACCGCCTGTACGCTGGTGGATAATCTTCCCGACATTCTGACAGAAAGCGATAAAGCGGTGGATTTACCGCCGTTTTTGATCGAAAAATGGAAAAAAGAAGGTCGCCTGGAGCAAGAAATGGCCGAACTGGATGCTTTTTTTAAACGCACGGGCTACCCGCGGGCACCGCGTTTTTACATCATCAAATGGCTCACGGATTACATCCGCCAATTTGGAGTAGATGGCTATCGCTGCGATACGGCCAAACACCTCGAAGAAAGTGTGTGGGCCGAATTCAGAAAAGAATCGGATCGCGCTTTCCGCGACTGGAAAAAAGCGAACCCCGAAAAGGTATTGGACGGCAACGATTTCTACCTCGTCGGAGAGGTGTACAATTATTACATTTCTGGCGGGCGGATGTATGATTTTGGGGATAAAAAAGTGGATTATTTCGCCAACGGCTTCGATGCGCTGATCAATTTTGACCTCAAAAACGACGCGCAAAAATCGTCTTACGAAGCCATTTTTACCAAATACGATTATTTGCTGCGCACGGAATTTAAAGGAAAAAGTGTCCTGAACTACCTCAGCTCACACGATGATGGCGGGCCGTTTGACAAAGCGCGCCAAAAACCCCTGGAGGCTGGCACAAAACTCCTGCTTTGTCCCGGTGCTGCACAGGTGTATTACGGCGATGAGACTTCCCGCGCGCTCGATATCCCTGGTACCCAGGGTGATGCTACGCTTCGCGCGTTTATGAACTGGGAGGAATTGTCTGCCAATCAGGTGCGTGGAGGTCATAAAATACAGGACGTTTTGGCGCACTGGCAAAAACTGGGCAAATTCAGAAAGGAGCATCCCGCAGTTGGAGCTGGCACACATAAAATGTTGACGATCAGTCCATACACTTTCAAACGGGAGTATGTTTCCGGGAAATATTCAGATGCCGTGGTCGTTGGGCTGGATATGCCGCCGGGACCCAAAAAACTCGATGTAACAGGTGTTTTTGCCGATGGCACCATGGTAATGGATTATTATTCCGGACAAAAACAAATGGTCTCTGGCGGAACCGTCTTGCTGAATTCGGAGTGGGGCATCGTGTTATTGGGAAGTGTGAAGTAATGTGGTCAATAAAAAAATGTGGTCAATGTGGTCAATGGGCGCTGGGCTTGGGGTTACTGGGAATAATGCACATTGACTCCTGTCAATCATGGCCCCTCAGGGTTCCCCACATTGTCCACATTGACCACATTGACCACATTCCCCACATTAATTTATTGGTTTTACTCGTCCGGCCAGCCAGATGCTAGTCAGGATCAGTGCAATGGAAAAATATCCCACCCAATCATAGTGCTCGATTCGTCCCTCGGCACTTTTGGACACAATGGCTCCGCCAATCATGGCTGAAAGACCTGTGGCGAGTTGTTGCATGGAGGAATTGATGCTCATAAATCCGCCCCGCTGCTGTGGGTGTACCACACTCGATACGAGTGCCTGCGTGGGGATCATTCGCCCGTTTACTACAATAAAAAACAGCCCTGAAATAGTCAAAACGCTCCAGAGCGGCATTACCCAAAGGTTGGTGATGAGCCAAACGGGTATCAAAGAAAGCAGGGCAAAAACCACAAAAACAGGGTATTTCCCACGTTTGTCGGCCAATTTACCGACCAGTGGCGCGCTAAAAATGGTGAGCAGTCCGCCCACAAAATAGATCAGGAAAATATCGTCTTGATGATAGCCCACATTGCCGACCAACGACGGGGCGATGAACGGAATGATTGCAAAGTGCCCCAGCATCAATACGATGGAAAGCGAGAGCGCCCGCATCTGGTTGGGGGTTTGAAAAATATCCGTCAGCACCTGAAATGGCTTGTGCGAGGGCAATCTCTCGCGAATATGTTTGTCTATGGGAGGAATGGCATACACGACCAAAACCAGCACCGCCAGGCCCAGAAAACCAATGGCCAAAAACGGAACGTGCCAACTAAATTTCGCCGCTAACCACAATCCAACCGGCACGCCCGCCACCGATGCCGCAGAGAATGCCGTCATCAGGACACCCATGGCAGCGGCACGACGTTGGTATTCAAAGGTATCGGCCACAATGGCCAGCACCTGTGCGCCGATCATGCCACCAAACAAACCCGCCAAGACCCGTGCTGCAACGAGCAGTTCATAATTGGGCGCAAATGCACAGGAAAAAGTGCCCGCCAGGAAACCGATGTAAGCGAACGTCAGTATTTTCTTGCGATCGAACCGATCCACAAAAAAGGCGGAAATAAAGCTGGAAACCCCAGCCGTAATCGCGTAGGCCGATACTGCAAGGCTGAATTGTTGTGGATTGATATGCAAAAGATCCATTAACTGCGGCCCCAAAGGCATCATGATCATAAAGTCCATGATGTGGGTGAAGTTTACGGCTGCGAGTGCAAGGAGTAATAGGCGTTCTTTAGCGTTCATAAGGGCGGTGAAACAACCAAACAGAACGCAGGTTCAAGATTTGATACCACCTAAATTATTTGATCACAAAATCCCCATACGTGAGTCGGGCTTTTACCAAGCCTTTGGCACTTTCGTTGCCCATAAAACCGCGCACAAGCTCTCGTTGGCCGGAATCTGTGCGGCTTTTGACCGTGGCAGCCTGGGGCAAATGGGCGTCTGCATGGTTTACTTCCGCATCAAAGCGATAAACCGCACCGCGTTCAACCGCAACTGTGACTCCGGTGTATTTCCCGACCACATTTACGTTTGAAAAATTGCGGCTCAGGGCGTTTATGGCCAGTTTCCCGTAGGTCATATCCGCGTCCACGCCCTCGCGGACGGTGGCAAAGCCCATATCGGAGTATTGCGCCGTGATGTAGGCCGTGCGGATATTTTCGCTTCTCAGATTGGCGTATTTGGTTTGGAGGCGCAGCTCTTCTACGTTTCCAAGGGTAAAATCGTCGTATTTCGTGGTGATGCGCAGGTTGTTGGCGTTGTCCACCTTGGTTTCCGAGTATTTGGTATCCAATTGGATGTCGTTGGCGTCGGTGATGTTCAGTTTGCTGTAGCTAACCTGTCCGTACAGATTTTTCACACTGGCGAGCCAGGCATGTCCGTACCCGAGATCCAGATTGGCATCATTGCTGACGGCTTCGGCGCGGAGTTCTCCGTATTTGATCTCGGCAATTAATTTTCCTTTTAACGCTGCTACCCAGGAATTACCGTATTTGTTTTTTAAGTCCAGCTGATTGGTCATGGGCATCCAGACTTCGTAGTTGATCTTAAAATCATCGCAACCAGTTTTCAAAGGCCACCAGGTACCGGAACCGCTGTTCATGCCGTCGGTGATCATAGTTTCTGCTTTGACGTAGCCCCAGGCATTGGTGAAGTTCACATTGATGTTCTTGAAGGTTTCATCGGCTTCCCGTTGGTTTTTAGCATTTACAACGATGGTAATTTCGATTTTGACCGAGTTGTTCTGCCAGGTTTTCACCTTGACGTTGCCGTATTTATTGTAAAGCGCGGTTGTTCCATCTGCTGCGGTGCTAAACTCTCGTTGGATGGTTTTGGTAAATTCTTGTGCTGGTCCATTTGCCCAAACTGTGAGCGTTTGTGCCACAAACAGGCACAGGAGCACAGCGATCCTGGTATTTTTCATGGCAAAAGGTTTAAATGTTCTTGAATCCATTGCTTCGTTTACTGTTGTCGCCTCCGTTGTTAGATTCCTCCAATCGCTCTAAAACGCGCTGGAGAATGGCTGTTTTTGCTTTGTAATTTTCAATCATCGCCCGCACCACTTGATCCCGGTTGCCGGGCGGAACACTCGCCAGTTCGTTGCGCAGTTGTTCCATGATTTGATCCATTTGTTCCAAATCCTGAGCCACTTCTTTGGGTTGGTTGCCCTTAAAAGAGGCGAGTTGTTCGCGTTTGGAAGAAATATCGCGTTGGTAATATTGTTCAAGCTCTGCGTATTCTCCCGAAACTTCGCTCATTGCCATGCCTGCTTGGGTGCTGCCTTGGCGTTCGTACCAAATACCGCCCCCGATTCCAGCCACTACCAGCGCCAGCGATGCTGCAATGCGCATGAGTGAACGTTGCCAACCGATGTGTATGACCACGGCTTTTTTCTGGGGCAAAGTCTCCAAAATATGCTCCCAAGTCTGCGAACCAGGCAACTCCGTGTCGAACGAATCGCGGTTTTGCCGGATGAATGTCTCAAGATCAGTCTTCCCATTTTGCTGGTCCAAATCATTTTCAATTTTAGCCCAAAGCAATTCAGAAGGCACTTCCGTATCCAGCAATATCCGATCGCACATCAATTGCCGTTCTAAAGCATCCGCATCCGGCAAACGCCCCAACATACGCTCCAACCCCGGCCACCCATGGGCACCCGGCACTGCGGCATCAAATGCGTCGCGGTGTTGTTGGATGAATATTTTGACAAAATCTTGCATAATTTTTAAATGTGGCAAATTTTCAAATGTGGTCAATGTGGCAAATGTGGTCAATGTGGGGAAACCCGGGTAGCCAGGATTGGAATTGATTAATGTTCATAATTTCCAGTAACCTCAAGCCCAGCGCCCATTAACCACATTGACCACATTTTTCACATTGACCACATTATTCTATCCCAGCATTTCCCTCAATTTCGCTTTTGCTCTGCTGTATTGTGATTTGGAAGTCGCTTCGGTGACGCCCAAAATCTGTCCAATTTCTTCGTGGTCATATCCTTCTACGGCATACAAGCTGAAAACAACCCGGTAACCGTCTGGCAATTTTTCGATGGCTTGGTTTATTTTGTCCACCGATAAAACCGGCTCCGATTTTGGCTCCTCCACTTCCATTCGATCATGGGAGGCGGTTAGTTCTGTGAGGGCTAACTTCCTGCTTTTCAGGAAGTTAATGCATTTATTCACGGTTATCCGCTTCATCCAGGCCCCTATGCTGCTTTCATACCGAAACGATTCCAACTTGGTAAAAACCTCCACAAAAACACTCTGCAACATATCCTCTGCATCATGCGGATGCCGCACCATGCGCAGCGCGGTATTGTACATCGCTCGTGAATACAAGCGGTACAACTCGAACTGAGCGTCGCGTCGGCCTTCCCGGCAGCGTTCAATAAGGTCGCGGTGCGTTTGTGTGGCGTCCATTTTGTTAGTCAGTAGTAGTGACAAGTGTTAAAGTTGGAGGTTGCACAACAAGTTGGTTTGGCATAAAAAAATTGCGTCGTGGAGTGGTTCCACGGCGCAATTTTAGGGAATTTGAAAGTAATGAAGGCTATTGAGGGATTTTAAGCTAGATGATCGCATCTGAGCGACCTTCTTTATAACATACGCTTACACTCCCGTTTGCTCCAGCAACCATTCCTTCTCCGCCAACACGGTCATGGCAGCAATTTCTCCATGGAGGTAATTGGCGTCACTCGGGCCAACCTTTACCACCCGACGCAAAGCAGCAATAAAATTCAGATAGCGTTCCCCATAATAGCCCACTTCTTTGTGGCGGCGGATGAATTTGCGCAAAGCCTCTAAGTGCGCCTCCAGCAAATCATGCTCCTCCAGTTCGTAAAAACACTTTGCCTGCACGGTTTTGGCCGAAAGATTTAGCAGCAGGTCGTCAAAGGTGTTTTGTTGCAACAGCACGAGTGCGGGACGATATTGCCGCATTGCATGATACAATCGGGCTTCATTGAACGCAACCGCGTCGCGGCGATCTCGCGGAGCAATTTTATCGCGGTAATCGTGTAGCAGCAGTGCAAGTCGTTCGTACCGCCGAGCGATGAGTGCCAGGGTTGCAATATTGGTAAAGGTGTAGCCTGTTACCCAGTTGTTTTCCAACAACAAACCCTCATGTAGGCCGTGTTCGTACAGGTCTAGTTGCGTGTCGAGCCAGGCTTTGTCGCCGTCGTTGTATCGTTTGCTGCAAAAATTGATGGCCAATACCAATAAATCGCGGCGATCGGCGAAGGAAAAACATTGGGGATATTGTAACAAACCATCCCGGAAAATAGCAAAATGCGTCGCGTTCGCAGGCTCTTGCAAGGCGCGTAGTGCGGCAAAAAGCGTTTTTAAAAGTGGCAGCTCTGTATAATTCGCTGACACTGTTTCAGCCCAAATCAGTAGGGAATCGGTAGGCATTTCGGCTTTTTCCTTTTGGTTCGTGCGAAAAACACACGCACTGCGAAGTCGGCGAGCCAAGAGTGCCACTGTCTGACAATGGATTACACGCTCGTATAAATGTGGGTCGTGTTCGCGCTGGGTTGCACTGCGGTGGTCGTAGAGCAATTGATACCAGCGGGATGCCTGCTCAAAATATTCTGCCGTCCATTCTGTCTCGGCAGCTGGAAATGGCAGTGGCGAGGAGGCTATTCGCCGAAACATTTTTTCCTGTTTTCGCTCGATGAACACCGCAGCCAGACGCAGGCGGAAATCAAAATCCTCCTGTGCTCGCTTTTCACTCACCAGAAAGCGCTCCAGCAAGCGAAGCAGTTGTTCTATGGCCTTGCGCATCCGTGCATCATCGTATGCTTGACCGGCACCGAATACTTGCGGAAAAGCGGTTGCTTTGTACTGGCGCTCCGCTTTAATCTCCGGAAGAAGCAATTGTTCCGCGAGGCGTACTATTGCTGGCTTGGCTGCGAAATATGGTGATTGTATGTAGCGAAGAAAATCACTTTTCTCCCGAGCAGACAGCGTTTTGATCAAATCAAACAAAATTCCTTTTTGCACAAAAAATGTTTTAAATTATTGATTGTCAAATTATTGAAAAAATAATTTTCGCACAAATTTAAAAATTTGGGTTTGTCTAGGCACCATTGATGTAAGACTTTTGCCTTAAATAATTCTCTAAACATGAAAAATGTAATCTGCTTATTGCTCTTTTGCCTTGCGCTTACCACTGCTAACGCCCAGGGTTGGGAACGTTATTTTCCTGAATTCAACGGTTTGGTTAAAGAATATGGCATAGTGCCTACCCCGGATGGAGGCCTGTTGCTGACATCAGATGATGTATTTGGGGAAGATCCGTCTTTAGATCCGCATTTGTTATTGAAAATTGCACCGGGTGGCGCGCGACAATGGCTGGAACCACAGAGCAATTACTTTACGGCATACCACCCTACGGCTTTGCCAATTGGCAATGATCGCTTGTTGTTCGCAGCCTATAACCCCTCAGAAGGCACTACTGTTTTGACAGAAACGAATGCCAATTTGGAGACTATCTGGACCAGGAGTGTGGCGGCGGGTATGCCCTCAGATATTTCCAAGCCCCCGATGATAAAAGCTACTCAGGATGGTTACCTGATTGCGTATCAAACCGACAGCGATTCCGTCAGAGTAAGCAAAACCGATTTACTAGGCGAAACGTTATGGCAAAAGACTTTCGACCTCAGTGTCTCGGGTACTTCTACGTTCTACTTTTTATCAATGGCCACGGATTCAGAGGGCGATTTCTATTTGAGCGCCGTTCAAGATAATGATATTAAGACTGTGTTGGCCAAGTTTTCGCCTGAGGGTGATCAGATCTTTAAGATTCTTTATCCGCAGGCTAACCTGATTCATGGTTTCGCATCGCTTGCCGTACTGCAGGACAGCCTCATTGCTGCGGTCTCCAAAACCAACACCGTAATCCTCAATGCAGAAAATGGGTCTGTATTGACTACATTATCTGCGCCTCATTCAAGTGAGGTTTGCACCTCGATGGATGACAAGTTATTGCTGTATTCCATCCAAGAAGGCACAGGCAAACTTTCGTTGCGAAAACTTGAATGGGATGGCTCCCTCATTTGGGAGCGGCTATTTGACGGACCGGAGGATTACTTCGAATTGTACTGGAATGTCTATGGTTTAAGAGCCAATAATAATCTGTGGTCTTTACCAGATGGTGGCGTGATGGGCTTTGCCAAGGCTTTTTTCATCGGACCCGGCGTGTTTACCCCTTATGTATTTCGTACAGACGCAAACGGTGTTACATTTACCAGCAGATTGTATGGCAATATCTTTTCTGACCATAACATGGACTGTGTGGCTGACACTTCGGCGGCCAACCGAGTTGTCATTGCAGCCAAAGCCGGCGACACACGCTATGCTACTACTGATTTGCAAGGCAACTATGATTTTTCAATTGACACAGGGACGTATTTGATCAGCGTAGTGCCGCCCAATGATTTGTGGACATTGTGCCAAGACTCCATAAACTTAACCATAAATAGTGGAGATACGCTTCAATGGAATACGGGCATAACCGCCTATATCAATTGTCCGTGGCCAACAGTTGATTTAAGTGCGTTGTTTTTGAGGCGCTGTTTTTCCAGCAGCTATAATGTACATTATGTAAATCAGGGTAATGTTACAGCAGATTCGGTGGTGGTCACGCTGTCCCTGGATCCTTTTTTGAGCTTGGAATCAGCCAGTATCCCTTACAGCGATTTGGGCAACAACTTGTACGCCTTTTTGGTCGGCGACTTGACTCCTTTGGAATCTGGCAATTTCTCCGTCTCCGTTTTGGTAAGTTGTGATGCCGAACTCGGGCAGACACACTGTTCTTCTGCTTCCATTGCACTGGCTAACCCTTGTCCCACTACATCGGAATCCATCCCGATCATTGAAGTGGATGCCACCTGTGAAGGCGATTCTGTAGCATTTATCATTAAAAACGTGGGCGGTGCGCCCATGACCAATTTGGCAGAATTCGTCATTATCGAAGACTTAATTGTCATGCGAGAAGGTCAATTCCAATTGCCTCCACAAGGAGAATATGTCGTGAAATGTCCTGCGGATGGCTCCACATCGCGCATTTATGCCGGCCAAGCACCAGGCGAGGCACCTTTTTTCGCAGCGACGACTGCTATTGAAGGCTGTAATGGACCCATACAGCCGGGCTTTTGGAATATGTTCCCGCAAATGTTCGTCAGTCAGAATGTTGACTCTGAATGCCAACCCAACATTGGCGCTTATGATCCTAATGATAAACTAGCAGTACCGACAGGCTACGATACGGAGCACTACATTGGTGTTGGCGTCGGACTAGAGTACAAAATCCGATTCCAAAATACGGGCACAGATACTGCTTTCACCGTTGTAATTCGTGACACGCTTTCTCCCTGGTTAGATGCGTCAAGCGTACGTCCCACAGCTGCCAGCCATCCATACACCTGGCAATTGTTGGGCGGCGGAGTGTTACAATTCACGTTTGAAAACATTCTTTTGCCGGATAGCAATACTAATTTGGCTGGCTCTAATGGGTTCATTTCGTTCAATATCGAGCAAAAAAAGAGCGTGCCCCTGGAAACCCTCATCGAAAACAGCGCGGCAATTTTTTTCGATTTCAATGCGCCAGTGATAACCAATACAACATTCCATCGGGTGGGCGAAAAATTCATTCTCGTCAGTGCCTGGGAACCCAATCAAAGCTCCGCGCAGGTAGTGGCAGTTCCGAATCCATTTTTTTCGGAAACCCGATTAGAAGTCAAGGGTTTACCAGATTACGCTGTGCTTCAGTTGCAGATATTTGATTTACAGGGAAAATTAGTGCGAGAAATGGCCGATGAAGGAGGGGTTTTTAATGTCAAAAAAGGCGAACTGGGCACGGGCGTTTATTTGTTTACGATCAAGCAAAAAGGGCTTTTGGTGGGCCAGGGGAAATTGGTTGCGCAGGAGTAAAGCGCACAAGTTCTACTCGAATACTTTCCGTATTTTTCAAATTGCTGTGCTCGTCCAGTTTCATCAGGACGTAGCTGCCAGGGCCCCGTCTTTGGGCTTGCCTACGGAGCCGATTTTGATGACGTGACGGAAGGGGCATAAAAGCCTGTGAATCATGCAATAATCTTCAAGAATTGTGCATCAAACGATTTTGGAAACCCCTCGAACTTTCCATTCGATCATGGGAGGCGGTTAGTTCTGTGAGGGCTAACTTCCTGCTTTTAAGGAAGTTAATGCATTTATTCACGGTAATCCGCTTCATCCAGGCCCCTATGCTGCTTTCATACCGAAACGATTCCAACTTGGTAAAAACCTCCACAAAAACACTCTGCAACATATCCTCTGCATCATGCGGATGCCGCACCATGCGCAGCGCGGTATTGTACATCGCTCGTGAATACAAGCGGTACAACTCGAACTGAGCGTCGCGTCGGCCTTCCCGGCAGCGTTCAATAAGGTCGCGGTGCGTTTGTGTGGCGTCCATTTTGTTAGTCAGTAGTAGTGACAAGTGTTAAAGTTGGAGGTTGCACAACAAGTTGGTTTGGCATAAAAAAATTGCGTCGTGGAGTGGTTCCACGGCGCAATTTTAGGGAATTTGATTGAAATATAATCAGCGTGACCCAATAGTCAAAACGCCATACAATGGCACATTTGTCATCCAGTCTTGTACCCGGTAATGGCTCATTGAGCTGCGAATTGCCATGCTGGGCTTGTACTTTTCTACAAAAACTTTCAAACTTTTGGACTTCAAGTTTTCTTCCGCTTTTACTTCAATCGGGATGATGCCGTTTTGGGATTGAATCAAAAAATCAATTTCGGCAGTAGCGTTTGAGGCAGTCCAATAATAGAGTTCATGGCTGATTTTCAATTGTTGCGCAACAAATTGTTCCGTGAGGGCACCTTTAAATTCTATCAAAATATTGTTTTTTTCAAGCAGGATTTTTGGGTCAATTTTGGCGAGCGCATTTAACAGACCAATGTCCAAAAGAAACAATTTGAACACATCAATATTTGCATAAGCATTTAGCGGTATAATCGGTTTTTCCACAAGACTCACTTTAAGCACCATGCCAGCATCGGAAAGCCAATGGATGGCCGCTTCAAAATCTTTTGCGCGTGCGCCTTTTTTGATTTGTCCGTATATGAATTTTCGGTTCTCTTTCGCCAGTTGGCTTATCAGGGTATGCCAGACCAACCTGATTTTTGGCACGATTTCGATTGGCGCATATTTCGCAAAATCGTTTTCATAACCTATCAAAATTTTTTCCTGGATAGCCCGAACTTCCCTTAAATCACCTAGCTGGATGTAACTGTTCACCGCTTCGGGCATGCCACCTATATAGTAGTATAGCCTCAACAACTCCACCAATTTGTCGTGAAAGACCTCAATCACAGGCCAGTTCTGTGCCTCCAGATGTTGTTTCAGTTGGCTTTGCTCCACATTTTCCAAAAACTCGAAAAAACTAAGCGGGTACATCCGCAAAAAATCCACTTTTCCAACAGGGAATGAGCTGTTTTTCTGCAACGAAACTCCCAGCAAAGAGCCAGCGGCGACGATGTAATATTCCGGGGCTTGTTCGCAAAAATATTTCAGCGCAGTCAGACCTTTTTCCGCTTCTTGTATTTCGTCAAAAATTAGCAGCGTTTTGTCGTGCTGTATTTTGTGGTTGACTTCGATTTCTATGATTGACAGGATGCGTTTTATATCAAAATCCGATACGAACAATGATTTTAGCCGCTCACTGCCCTCAAAATTGAGATAAACAACTTGCTCAAATTCGTTTTTGCCAAACTCCTTCATCAGCCAGGTTTTGCCAACCTGCCTCGCTCCCTGCAAGATTAAGGGCTTTCGGTTGGGGGCATTTTTCCAACTGATAAGTGATTTATAAAGGTCTCTTTTCATTTTTGAAATGATTTTCTGACCGCAATATTACATTTATTCAAAGGAATAAGTGCAATATTTTACATTTTTTCAAATGAAAAAGCGGTGAAACTTCAGTGCTTAGTTGTAGGCACGGGCATTTACTCACAACGTTCCACGACGCAATTTTAGCGCATTTGGTTAAACTAGAAGTCGAAAGGACGAATTTCCAGCAGTTCGCTGCTCGGTCAAATCCGGCCTAAACACGCACTCCGACGGGCCGCACGGTGAAAACACCGCGCACGGCGCGTGCTTTGGTTAAGGTGAAGACCGAGCGAGGCGGAAAAGATATAATTCGCCAAAAAGCTTCATAATTGTTGATTTGTGGCGAAAAATTAAAATGATAATTCGCCATAAGTAAGAAAAAATATCTACTTTTGGCAATTAATAAGCGCATATTATCATGGAACTTATTGGCCGAAAACAAGAAAAACTGGTGTTGGAAGAAGCCCTGGCATCAAAAGAAGCAGAAATGGTGGCGGTACTCGGACGCCGACGGATAGGAAAGACTTTTTTGGTGACCACGATGTATCAAGGGCGAATAGCGTTTGAAATGTCTGGAACACAAGGCGCTTCCGTGCAGCAACAACTTAGGAATTTCAGGGATGAGCTTTCCAATTTCGCTCGCGGAAAGCTGCCCTTGGAAGTTCCGGAGGACTGGTTGAGTGCTTTTCAAATGCTGCGGCAATACTTAACGAGTCTGGACCCTACCGATAAGCAGGTCATTTTTTTTGACGAATTACCCTGGCTGGCCGGCGCCAAATCCGGGTTTCTGGAGGCCTTGGGTTATTTCTGGAATAGCTGGGCTTCCCGACAAAATATGGTGGTGGTCATCTGTGGATCAGCAACATCCTGGATGATTCGAAAAGTAGTGCACAACAAAGGTGGTCTGCACAACCGCATCACCAAACGTATTCAGTTACAGCCGTTCACGCTCCTTGAAACGGAGCAATACCTGGCAAACCAGCATATTGCGCTTGATCGCTTTCAGATTTTACAGTTGTATATGGCCATGGGCGGCGTACCCCATTATTTAAAGGCGGTGAAAGCGGGACAAAGTGCAGCGCAAAACATTGACCGGATTTGTTTTTCGGAAGGCGGTCTGTTGCGCGATGAATTTTCTAAGCTTTACCCGGCTTTGTTCAAGCAAGCAGACAAGCACATCGCGATCATTCGGGCTTTGGCCAGCAAATGGAAAGGCATGGACCGGGCTGAAATGCTGGAAAAAACAAAATCCATTTCTGGCGGCGGCATTACAAGTGTATTGGAGGAGTTGGAACAGTCGGGATTTATCACTTCCTATTATCCATACGGCAAAAAGCGGCGGGAAAAAATCTTTCGGCTTACCGATGCCTACTCCTTGTTTTATCTTCATTTTATTGAAACGAATCAAGACCAAAAAGAAGGCGTTTGGCAGCAGTTGAGTCAAAGCCAGGCTTATAAATCATGGGCTGGATACGCTTTTGAAAATATTTGCCTGACACACCTTGCCCAAATCAAAAAGGCAATGGGGATTTCGGGCGTTTTCACACAGGCATCGGCATTTTACAAAAAAAACACGCCCGAAATGGGCGGGGCTCAAATTGACCTGGTGCTTGATCGCAAAGACCATATTGTCAATCTGTTCGAAATGAAGTTATACAATGAAACTTATACACCGAACAAAGCCTTCGCAGATTCACTTCGGGCCAAACGCTCGGTTTTTAAGGAGACAACGGGCGTTCGCAAACAGTTGTCATGGGTACTGCTCACGGCTTATGGAATGCAGCCCAATCAACACAGCATTGGTTTGGTGGATATTCATTTGACGATGGATGCCTTGTTTGAGGAGGCGGGGTAGGGTGCTAGCCAAGGGTTTCGTGATCCTGACGCGGCGGCACTCGCTGGTTTCGCCTAAAAAAAATGCGCCGTGGGGTTGAATCCACGACGCATTTTTTGTGTTTTAGGTTGAAATTTGGGGGCGAAAGGTCGAATTTTCAGATTTTGCTGCTCGGCCAAATCTAGCGTAACCACACACTCCACCGTGGCGCGTGCTGTGGATAAGAGGAAGACCAAGCGAGGCCGAAAAAATTTATAGGCAACTTACCCCCATATTGATTACAAAATAAATTCAATTTTGCCCCGTATATGTTACAAAATATTTATGAATTTTGAAATGTAACCACCCCTACGCCATCCGATTGCTCTCCAACCGCTTCTCGGTCAGCCAGGTTCAAACGGCACAGGGAACACCGTTCCTGCTGATGAACCTGCCGTATTACCTCGGGACAAAAATTCCGGATTATGCGGCGTATTTTACGTCTAATTATGGCCTGAAATGAGTCGGATTGGCTATACTTGGAAATAACTACTGAATTTGGGGTTAGTCAGTGACCGTGACATGTGTTAATATCTGAGCTTGGGTTTCGCCTAAAAAAAATGCGCCGTGGGGTTGAATCCACGACGCATTTTTAGAGCATTTGGTCAAACTAGAGGTCGAAAGGACGAATTCCCAGCAGTTCGCTGCTCTGTCAAATCCGGCCTAACCACGCACTCCGCCGGGACGCGCGGTGAAAACACCGCGCACGGCGCGTGCTTTGGGTAAGGAGAAGACCAAGCGAGGCGAAAAATAACCTGCGCGCTTTATTGCTTCACCACTTTGGTGGAATATACCTGGCCACCTGCGTAGATTTTGAGGAAATAGATACCCGCCGCAGTTTGTGAAATATCCAGATTAGAACCTGGATTTACTTCAGACAAAACCAAACGACCCATATTGTCAAACACTTCGACCATTTCAGCCGTCACATTGCGCAATTGAATCTCGCCTTCGGTTGGGTTAGGGAACACCTGAATGTTGGTTTGGCTAATATCAACCACCGCACTCAGGCCAAGCCGCGTTACTTCCAGGCAAAATCTACCTTCTTTTCCATCATAGCCATCTACCAGCATGCGGTATGCTGTACCCGCTTGAGTGGCTACTTCTACACTGATGTTATAAACCTGGGCAGCCCCATTTTCGTCGTCATTACAAGCCACAGGGCTTAGGCTGTTGCAAGCGCCGGCGTAAATGGCCACCTGTGTGTCATCGTTGTAAGGCGTTGCATTGTTGCAGTTTACCGAACGGATGCGGTATTTGCTGCCATCGCCCGTAAAGGTGTACCAAAGGGTATGCTCAAGGCTGGGGCCCCCCTGATCCACAAAACAATCATACCCGGTACTGGGGTCGCCCGCTGTGGTGTATCCCGTATTATTGAACTCTGTAGATACCTGTGGCACATTGAGCGAGCCGCCCAATAAATTGTCGATGCTCGTTGCGCCACCGCAGGCGTCGTTGGCGCCAGGTGTAACGGTTACTATTATAGTGACTGAGCCACTGCAGCCATTGGCAGCAGTGTAGGTGTAAGTAAGGGGATGCATACCCACTCCTGCCAGATAGGTGTTGAACATATTCCCCAGCAATACGCCTGAGCCTGAATAAGTCCCCCCTGCTGGCGAACCCACAGCTAATGGAACGGTACCGAGATCAAGCGGAGCTAAAGTGCCTCCGCTCCAACTAACCACAGGCGCCTCCGCCACCGTAAGCGTAGCCGTATTCCCATTGGTGGCCGTGTAGGTGATGGTGTAGGTGCCCGCTCCGCCTGCTGCGGCCGGGTTGAAAGAGAAGGTTTCGCCATCGCCGTTATCCGTTACGCCAGGGCCAGAGTAGGTGCCACCTGTGGGGGAGGCGCCGCCAAGGTTGGCGGGTAGGGCATTGGCACAGATGGTGCCGAGGGCGGAGAAGACGGGCTGGGCGATTTCCAATTTGGAGATTTTGCCTTGTCCGGCTTGGCCGCCTCCTACTTGTGCTATGTACATATCAATGCCATCAAAAGCAACTTGCCGGGCAGAACTTAAGCCACCTACCACTACTGTTGCGCTTGGATTGGGCTGATTGATATCTACTTTCACCACTTGTGACGCTCCAGCGATGTACAGAAAATTACCATTCAGGGTCATGCCCACCGGGGAAGCAATGCCACTAACAAAGGTATTTCTAACCAAGGGGGTCTGTTTCAAATCTACGGATGATATGCGGGCACCACCGAATTCTGCAACATACAACACGGAGTCTTTAAATACCATCGCAGTTGGAATATTAAAGCCCGCCAATAGTTGTACCGGGCTGGGGTTGGGCAAACTTAGGTCTGTGTAATACAATATACTAGTACTCTGATCTGTAATATAAAGGATATTCCCCATTTTTAAAAGCCCGGTAGGAGTTTGTAATCCTGTTACTACGACCGTAGGCATTGGGTTGGGCTGGGAAATGTTAATTTTGCCAATGATACCTGATAGCTCCTCACTAAAATAGAGTTCGTCCCCATCCAAAAATAGCGCCAATGGGACCGATACCGTCGCTACATCTACAATGGGTGGGTTGGGCAAAGAAATGTCAATTTTGGAAATTTTATTGGCAAGTGCCTGGGAGATGTATAGGTCATTCCCATCCAAGGCAAGCCCATACGGGAAGTCGAGGCCGGTGACGACGTCTACCAACTGCGCATAAGCAGTGGAAGCCAGTAGGCAAAACGCCATCAAAAAAGTAAATCTGTGTTTCATTGTATTGAAATGTAAAGTGAAAAAGTGAATGCCTACTCTGTTGGGGATTTTCGGCCGCCTCCTTGCCCTGCCACAAAACACTTCACATAAGTAGCGGGAACTGGGACAAAGGTGGGCTGCTTCCAAGTGACCATTTCGGTCAATCTTGCAGCCATTTCGGTCAAAATGAGGGGGAGAGGGGCTTTTTTCAACCCACAAATGGGTATTGAACCAACTAAATCGATAGGGACGAGCACTTATCCCAAGCTTGTCATCCTGTCCGGGACCCGTCCGCATCAAGTGCGCTTTGGCCGAGTGCGTGCCCTTTTGAGTGCCTCCTGTAAGTGCAAGCACTCGGCCAAAGCGCACATAGCGTGGACGGGTCCCGACAGGATGACAAGCTTGGGATGGGAGCGGTGCTCAGCAAGGAATACGGCGTGTTCGAGAAGGCCTTGTAGATGCGGAGGTACTGTTAACGCGATGATTGGAGTAAGGGAGAAGGCTAAAAACTACTCGCCCATCAGCTTCGCCTAAAAAAATGCGCCGTGGGGTTGAATCCACGACGCAATTTTAGCGCATTTGGTTGAATTAGGGGGGACAGATTTCGCTTCTCTGTCAAATCCGGCCTAGCCACGCACTCCGCCGAGGCGCGCGGTGAAAACACCGCGCACGGCGCGTGCTTTGGGTAAGGGGAAAATGAGGTAGCTATTGCTTTTTAAGGTTGATTGCCTTTAGGAAAAAAGGGGAAAACCCCAACGGGTACTGGCCGCACACTCGCTGGGGGTTTTTGTTTTTGAATTTACTTGGCAGGTCAAACTGGTGCTTTGGTTTGTCCTGCATCAAGGCGACTTTATTTGGAAATTGTAATCTTCCAGGTTCCACTAGCTCCATTATCTCTTGTAGCTGAAGTGGCTGTAGAAACACAATTAAGATTACCCGTTGTTTTAAATGCCGCTTGAGAACCTCTTATATCTAAAAAACCACCAGTGTAGTTTTCACAGGCATTTTGAAGATGAACGTCAGAATTTAGTGTAACAGGCTTCCCGTTAGTCATACCCTTAGCAGAAGTAACCTTCCAAGTACCACTTCCAGGAGCTCTTTCTTTTGAAGTGGCAGTAGAAACACAAAGGAGATTACCCAGATTATTTTTTTCAAATTCTGCTGGGGTACCTCTTGTATCTAAATAACCACCAGTGTAATTTTCCCAGGCATTTTGAAGATGTATTTCATCCCCAAGTAAAACTGGAGTTCCGATAGCCTTACCCGTAGCAGAAAGAACTTTCCAAGTGCCAGTTCCAAGAGCTCTTTTATTTGAAATGGCAGTAGAAACACAAAGGTGATTACCTGTTTTTTCATATTCCTTATCGTAACCTCTTGTATCTAAAAAGCCACCAGTGTAATCTCCCCAGGCATTTTGAAGATGTATTGCATCCCCATAAACCAAGGCTGTGTTTTGAGCCGATAATTGGCTTGATGTGGTGAGAAGACCTAACAAAAACAAGATGAATGTGATTTTCTGTGCAAATGTTGCTGATTTCATTTTTCAATAATTAACTGCTTATACCTACTCTTTAAAGGATTTTCGGCTTCCTCCTTGCCCTGCCACAAAATACTTCACATAAGTAGCGGGAACTGGGACAAAGGTGGGCTGCTTCCAAGTGACCATTTCGGTCAATCTTGCAGCCATTTCCGTCAAAATGAGGGGGAATGAGAGGTAAGGGGGTTATTTTTAAGCCCAAAATCACTCCCCCATCATTTCCGAGGGCAACTTCCCAAACCGTTGCTTGTAACTCCTCGAAAAAGAGCGCGCATCCTGGAAGCCCACTTGGGCCGCTACCTGGCCGATGGAATTATAGCGCCGGGTTTCCAGCAGTTTACGGCCTTCATCCAGCCGCATTTCTTGCAGATATTGAATGGGCGAGAGCCCCGTTAGCCGTTTTAATTGCCGCTGCAAAGTGGAATCGCTCATGGCAAAGGTGCCGGCCAAAGCAGATACGGTCAGGGTGTCGCTGGAAAGATGTTTTTGTACATAAGCCTCAAAACCTTCCAGCCATTGCTGGTCTTCCTCGGAAACTTGCGGGCGAGTCGTCTCAGGCGCTGAGGGGGCTTCTTGTTTCCGTACCGTCTGGTTTTTCAGCAGGTTTTCAATCCGCGCCAGCAATTCTTCCTCCTCAAAGGGCTTGGTCATGTAATCGTCCACGCCAATACGCAGGGCTTTCAGTTTGTCGCGCACATCCGCCCGGGCCGTAAGCATGATGACGGGGATGTGCCGGGTGGCATCGCTGGATTTGAGTTTTTCGAGCAGTTGGAGGCCGTCCATGACGGGCATCATGAGGTCGGAGAGAACAAGGTCAGGAGTTATGAGTTATGAGTTATTTGAATCCCGGCTTGCTCCGGCATCTCTCCTAACTCATAACCCATAACGCTCAAGGCTGTTTGGCCGTTTTCAGCAGTGACAATATTGTATTTTTCCGACAAAATGATTCGGATATAAGCTTGCAGGTCGGGATTGTCTTCTACGACTAAGACTGTTGGCTTTTTCGTGTCAGATGGCTTTTGTGGCGTAAGGGCAGGGATCGGTTGCAGTTGGGCAGCGTATTGGATTTCTGGATCAGCATCCAAAATTTTTGCGCTGTCAACAACGCTGACAGGGAACGTCACGGTGAACGTCGTGCCTTGCCCAAGCATACTTTCCACCTCAATTTTGCCGCCAAACAACTGTGCGTACTCGTGGCAGAGGGCCAGGCCAATGCCCGTGCCACCTTCTGCGGATTTGTCAGGTCGGTTGGTTTGGAAGTAGCGATTGAATACATGAGGCAGGTCGTCCGGGTGGATGCCGGGGCCGGTGTCGGCGACGCTTAGTTGGATCGTACCATCGCTCAGCGATAGTTTGGCTGCCACACGTTCACCCGCCGGAGTGAATTTGAAGGCGTTGGAGAGTAGGTTGTTCAGAATTTGGCGGCATTTGACCTGATCTAAAAGAGCTACCACGTCATTGTCCACAGCCATGTCAAGCGAAAAATTAATATGCCTGCTTTCGGCCAGCGACTCAAACTGGGCGAAGTAGCTGCGGAAAAAAGGCGCTACTTCGGTCGGTGTTTCGTTCAGTTCCATCTTACCCATTTCCAGCTTGCCCAGGTCCAGGATGTCGGTCACCAGTTGTTCGAGTTGTTTGCTGCTGTGCTGGGCCAGTTGCAACAGATTGGCTTGTTTGTCGGTCAGTTGCTTATCTTTCAGGAGGGTGCCGATGGGGCCGAGCATCAGCGAGAGCGGGGTGCGCAGTTCGTGGGAGACGTTGGCGAAGAAGTGAGACTTGGCGGTGTCGAGGGATTTGAGTTGTCTGGATTGTTCGCGGGTAATTTGGTTGGCTTTGCGCAATCGCAGGTAAAAAAATGCCAGAATTCCTGCGAAGACGAAAATCATCGAAATTAGCACCACCAACAAATTCTGTCTATCATTTCCTGTTTGAAGTTCAAGATTTTTGGCATCAAGTTCCTTTACTTTTTGTCTTACGTTGTATTTGTTGTCTATTTCTACAATTTTTTCCAGATTTAGGGATTCGACTGATTCCAACTCCATCTTGTGCCCTGTTTTCAGGTAAAAAATAGCGGAATCGAGCTGGCCCAGTTGTTGAAAAGCATTCCCCTTGTGGATATAGGCTCGGAAAATCCGTTCGGCGTTGTTCCCGGTAGTTAGCGGATAATAAAGGAACGCGGTGTCTATGTTGGCCATGGCCTCCCTTGGCTTTCCCCTGGCGAGATTCAAATCAGCCATGGTTAAATGTATGTAACAAAAGGTAAAGAATACTTTGCCTTTTCGGTACAATTGCGCAGCTTCTTTATAATGGGAGATCGCTCCCTGGGGATCTGTTTGGCTGAGATTTATTCCCAGGAGTAAATGCCCCTCGGCTTCCTCAAAAACCTTCCCGAACTGTCTTGCAGTACGAATGGCCTCCTGGGCATAAAAAATAGATGAGTCTCTATCGCCAAATAACCGGTGCCAGGAAGAAATACGTACCGCAAAATTCGGATAAATAGAATCCAAATGGTATTGACTGATGGTTGCTTGTGCTTCCCTGAGATTGGATAAACTCCCCTCCTTCTTCTCTGCATATTCCAATACAGATGCGATGACACGGCAGGTTTCAGCAAAAACATCCCACTGTTTCTTTGCCTGGCTTGTTTCTTTTAACTTCAATAAAAAATCCAAGCCCGAACCTAACTTTTCAGCATTAACAAGGGCCGAGCCGTGTATCAGTTGCACTTTCAAACCGAAAGGAGCATTGTATTTCCCTTCTTTTTCAAGCCGCTCCAACAATTTACCTGTAATCAGCACAGCACTTTTGCTTTGCTTCGAGATCATTAATTGAGTGGCAAAGTCGAGGGATTCCTGCATGCTTCCCCCCATGCTTGAATTTTGTTGGGCTGAGGCGAGCGTTTGGAACGCCACTGTAAACAGGATCAGGGAAAGCAGGGACTTAATAACTTGTTTCATCGTACCTAACAACACAATTTGAATCAGTTATGTTGATGCCTAAAAAAAGCATGGCTGATGCCGGGCAAAATACGACAAATATTGTTGTAGCACAGACAACAGGTTTATTTGACCGAGTATGCGACCTGCTACCTACCCATCCGCAATGCCGTCGCATAAGCATTCGGCAAAGGGCTATTCTCCACCGCTTCAGCCGCTTTTTCTACATCGTATTCAAAGCGCACAAACTCCACCCGGATGCTGTTTTCGTTTCTCAAATTGCTGTGCTCGTCCAGTTCCAGCAGGACGTAGCCGCCACGGGGATCGCCGTCTTTCGGTTTGCCCACCGAGCCAATGTTGATAGCATGGCGGAAATGGGGCTCGGTTTCAGTCCCTGAATTCATCACGCGGTGATACGGTTTATGCGTATGCCCAAAACAAAGTATATCCGCGTTGGCGCTTTCAAGGATGCGCATCAAACTTTTTTCTTCCCGATCCTCAAAAAGATATTCATTGATCTTCCGAGGGCTTCCATGCACCAGCATGATCTGCAACATATCGCCGTCATTCATTTCAAACTCCAGGCGAATATGCCTTGGCAATTCACGCAAATACTGCCGTTCGGCAGGCTCAACAATCTTATTGGTAAATGCAATGGAAATAGCGCCATTGTCTTTTTCACTATCCGATTTATACGCGCAGCCGCAGTCGTCCCCGGCGCGGCCAATGCCGAAATCATAATTCCCGGCAATGGTCGGGATGCCGCGTTTGCGGATTTCCTGGATGACTTCGTTGGGCCAGATGTTGTAGCCAACTAAATCGCCGAGACAAAAAATCTGGTCGGGTTGGCGTTGTTCCAGATCCTTAAAAAAGGCTTCAAGGGCGGGGAGATTGGCGTGGATGTCGGAGAAAAGAGCGATTTTCATAGAAAAAAAATGAGAGGATGGGTTGCCATGAATTGCACTAATTTTCACTAATTAACGGAGCTTTAGATAGTCACTGCAAAAAATGACCATTCCAGCCGCATAGCGGCGACATTATGGTAGCGAAGCGTCAAATATTTTATGAACGGCGTAGCCGTGGCATTATTCCGACATAAAAATGTCACGGCTACGCCGTTCCTATCCTCTACACAACGCCCTTTGGGCTACCAAAATGTCACGGCTACGCCGTTTTTGCTTTTGGCAATAGGGATACTATCCAGAACTCACGATAATTAGTGAAAAATAGTGCAATTCGTGGCTTTTTATTTGAAATGCTTTTGTTGTTTCAATGCCACATTAACCAATAATATCAGCACCGGAACCTCAATGAGGGGACCAATCACTGCCGCAAATGCTACCCCGGAATTGATGCCGAATACGGCAATCGCTACGGCAATGCCCAGTTCAAAATTGTTGCCTGCAGCCGTGAAAGCCAGAGAGGTACTTTTGGCATAATCTACCCCCGCACGTTTGGCCAGGAAAAAAGCACTGAAAAACATGATGACGAAGTAGAAGACCAATGGAATCGCAATCCGTACCACATCCATGGGGATTTGTACAATCAAATTTCCCTTATAACTGAACATCACCACAATCGTGAACAACAGCGAAATAAGCGTAATCGGGCTGATTTTGGGAATAAACACTTGCTCGTACCATTGCTTGCCTTTACTTTTTAACAAGGTATAGCGCGTAATCATGCCCGCGATAAACGGAATGCCCAAATAGATAAACACACTTTCCGCAATCTGCCCAATACTGACGTTCACTTCCATACCTTTTATGCCAAACAAAGGCGGCAAAATGGTGACAAAAAACCAGGCATATACGCTGTAAAAAAGCACCTGAAAAACACTGTTGAGCGCCACCAAGCCTGCCACATATTCATTATCCCCCTTGGCCAGATCGTTCCAGACAATGACCATGGCAATGCAGCGAGCAATGCCAATCATAATCAGTCCGACCATGTATTCCGGCTTATCCTGCAAAAAAACAATGGCTAAAATAAACATCAGCGCAGGACCAATCAGCCAGTTTTGCACCAGGGAAAGTCCCAAAACGCGCTTGTTTTGGAACACTTTGGACAATTCCTCATACTTCACCTTCGCCAGCGGCGGGTACATCATCAGGATCAAACCAATGGCAATGGGAATGTTCGTGGTGCCCATCTGGAATTGATTGATAAAGTCGGCGGTACCGGGCACAAAATACCCCATGCCTACGCCAATAAACATGGCTGCAAAAATCCATAGGGTAAGGTAACGGTCTAAAAAACCGAGCCGTTTGGGGGTTGTGGTATCCGTTTTGTTCATATAATTGTTGATTTTGAACGCTGCAATATTTCCCGCCTTCACTAAAGCTATGGCGGGTAAACAATCGAATCAATCAAATAATCAAATAATCGAATCAATCTCCTCCCTTCCGTACTTCAATATCAACACAATCTGTCCACTATGCCAGGCCGTGTGTGTGCTGACTCTGGCCAATGCCTCGGCTTTTGTTTTGCGGCCAAATTCTTTGGTCTCAATATATGCCTCCCAATCTTCCGCACTTTGTCGCGCAAATGCCGAGCGCAGCGACTGGTGGGCCTCCTCCAGATGTGCCAGAAGTGGCTCCAATTCCGTAAACCGTCCACTGTCTTTCACCGTTGGCCCCACAGTAGAGGCGCGCACCTCAATCGGTTCTCCAAACACGTTTTTGGCAAACAACAATTCCACTTCGCCAACGTGTCGCAGGATCCAGCCCAAGGTATTAGAATTGGGGTGCAAGCGGCGAGTCAAATCTGCCGGATTGATTCCAGCCAACTGATTGGTCAGCCGAGTGCGGCCCTCTTCCCAAATGGAAAGCAGTAGTTCAGTTCTGTTCATTTTTTCGTTCAATTTTAAAGTTGAAACCAACATAAAACTCCCGACCCCGCGTGGGTCCCCAGGCAAACGAGGGGTCAAAACCCCGCGCAAAGGGCTGCTCCCAACCCAAAATAGGGCGACGCTGCCGGAAATCAAACAGGTTTTCGCAGCCCGCAAACAAGTCGAAACGGCGCAGGGCACGACGCACCTGTACCCCCGCCATCGAGAACGCCTCGGAAAAATCTGGTCTGCGCAGGTTTTCAGGATTGAGTCGGGTATCAGGCAAACGTTGCTGACCATACCAGTGCAGGTTGGCATCGAATTGCCAGCGCTCGCCGGGCGTTCGGAAGGTGGCTACACCCAGCACTTTGTGGCGCGCATTGAAGGGCAGCAAGACTTTTTCGCCGTTTTCATGCCGAAAAACATCGAGGAAATTGTAGGCCGCACGCAGTTCAAAGCGGCGGCTCCAAGCTGCGCTGAGTTCAAGTTGCAACCCGTTACTGCGCGAAAGGCCTGTAAAATTGGCAATTATGGCCTTGTTTGGGTCGCTGTCGAAATCCGGGAAAAACTGATTCTGGAACCGTGTATGGTAAAGATCGGCGGTAGCGGTCATGCTCGCTTTGCCGATTTTAAAACGGCGCGTGGCGTTCAAACCTGCATTCAAGGCGCGTTCGGGACGCAGCGCTTCGGCAAAAACCATATCTCGGCTGCCGACCAACAGCGCAATATTTTCGGGGAAAAGATTGACCGTGCGCCAACCCGTTCCGATGCTTCCGCGCAAATCGAGATTGGGTGTTGGATTGAAGCGCAACATCGTGCGCGGCGTAGCATACCAACCAAAGGCATTGTGCCGATCTGCTCGAATGCCTGCCACCCAAACCCAACGTTCGTCTTTGAAATGAAAGGTATTTTCGGCAAACAAACCCGGGATGTTTTCTTCCCGGCGGTAATTGCCGGCAAAACTCCGCCCAAGGGTATCTGCCGGAGAAAAACCCACCGTTTCATCCAATATAAAATGCCGGAAACTGAGGCCGGCCTTCAAATCTTGCAGCTTGTTTTTGCCCCAATAAAGTTCGTATTGCAAGTTAGCGTAGGCATGGCGTTGATTTGCAGCGTATTGCGTGAGACCAAACCAGGAGTTTTGATCCTGGCCCACAAACGATGCAAGCAAA
The DNA here is from genome assembly GCA_964550795.1 of uncultured Saprospiraceae bacterium. Taxonomy (GTDB): domain Bacteria; phylum Bacteroidota; class Bacteroidia; order Chitinophagales; family Saprospiraceae; genus M3007. The sequence continues at coordinate 17,102 of CAZKBH010000022.1, read as the reverse complement.
GAAATTTTGTTGTTGGCATCAAAGCGCCAGCCCGTTTTGCTGAAAATTTCGGGTTGCTGGAAACGCACGGTTTGGCCGTAAGCGCGGATGGTTCCTTCATCGGTTTTTGGATCAAAATTTTCTTGTCCGCCAATGCGCTCTTCGTGCACATATCTTGCTCCAATGAAGGCGCTTAGCCCGTTTTCATTTTCTTTCCGATAGCGCCATTTGTTATACACGGAATAGCGGGTAAGGCGCGGCAAATCAAGAAAGGTATCGTCGTCGCGATCCCATTTGCCGCCGGGAAGGGAGGCGTGGAGCGCCAGATAATTGGTCCATTTTGTTTTTTTCGTGGCCAATGCGGCATTCAGGTGTTTTTCGCCAAAACTGTTTACCAGAATATCGGCCGTAACGGGCTCGGCAGTTCCGCCTTCCCGGGGGAAAACCGTAATCTGGCCAACCATGCCTTCGTAGCCTTGCAGCACAGAATTTGCACCTTTCACTACCCAAATATTTTCCAACATACTGCCCGGAATTGTGCCCGTCCCGTAGGTATAAGTCAGCCCCTGGATAGTCGGCAAACCATCTACCAGCACTTGATTGTACACCCCGCTCAGTCCAAGGATGCGTAGTTCTTTGGCGTTGGTCAGGATATTAGTGGTGGTAGGTTGAACGGTACTTTGGGTTTCAAAACAGCCCGCGAGGTCGCAGCAGGCGGCTTTACGCAGTTCCGCCCGGTTGATGATTTCGGTTTTAATCGGTTGCAGCACGGAAATGAACGCTCCCGTTACTTCGTCGCGCACGGTTACTTCTTGCAAGGTCACGTCGGCGGACATAGATAAGGTCCAATAACTGCTCAAATCATCTATCTCGAACGTGTCGCGGGCACCACCAAAAATAGCCGACAAACGCAGCGGTTTTGCAGCCGTATCCTGTGGAAAAGGCAGCGCAAACTCCCCGTTTTCGTCTGCACGAGCTCCAATGGACGTGCCCGTCCAGACGACTGTAGCGCCTGGGAGCGGCAATTCCTTGATATCCGTTACCTGACCATAAAAGGTCTGCGCGTTTAGATTTTGGCTAAAAAAAAGGAGCAGGAGGGGTGCAAACAGGATTTTTGTATAAAATGACATGGTAGAATGTTGATTATCAATGGTTAGTCATTCCGTTTTTTTGAATTTTCGAGCGACCAAGCCTTGTCATCTTGGCGAGACCCGTCCGCATCAAGTGCGCGTACCCCGAGTATTCGCTTTATGCGTACCGGCAAGTACACGCACTCGGATAAAGCGCACTTGATGCGGACGGGTCTCGTCAAGATGACAAAGCCTGGAACTGTGCTGTATTGAAACAATGTTGATAGCCAGTGCGCAATTCATTGAAATCCACTTTCACCATTCGCGCAAGCTCGCATCAAACTAAAAAATTAAGACCTATAAGGTTTGAAAAAAACCTTATAGGTCTCCAATGGACTTATCAACAACACCCACCCCCCGGCGTACAACTTGCTTTACCCGCCTCGGATGCCAGATTGCGCATTTCAAGCTTGCTTTTTTCGGCCCGAATGGTCTTGTTTGCTGGATCGCCGCCGGGTTTTTCGGCATAAACCGTGACGCTGATGATTCCGGTTTTGGATTCCGCAAATGCTTTGAGTTCTTCCGTAGAGAGATACTCCAAAAGGATTTCATCGGGGATGAGGATGGGTTTTTGCTTCTGGACACTCAGGTTTTCAAAACCCGCCTGGCGAATGATGTCAAGGTATTCTTCCTTCTGGATAGCCCCGGACACGCAGCCTGCGTACATCTCGGCGGCATTGCGCAGCGCATCGGGTAATTCACCCATCAGCACCACATCGGAGATGCTGAAATGCCCGCCGGGGCGGAGTACGCGCATGATTTCATTAAAAACTTTGGGTTTGTCTGGCACGAGGTTGAGCACACAATTGCTCACCACGACATCCACAGAGTGGTCCGAAACGGGCAATTCTTCGATGTCGCCCTGACGGAATTCGACGTTGTGGAAGTTCAATTTCTCGGCATTTTCACGGGCACGGCGAATCATGGTTGGGGTGAAATCCACGCCAATGACTTTGCCGCTTGCGCCCGTTTCGGCCCGAGCGATGAAGGCGTCGTTGCCAGCACCGGAACCGAGGTCGAGCACGGTATCACCGGCTTGAATTTGAGCGAATTGGGTGGGTAGGCCGCAGCCAAGTCCCAAATCGGCATCGGGATTGTAGCCTTCGAGCTCGGTGTAAGAATCCGCCATAATCGTGTACGTGCCGGGTGTGCCGACGCCGCAACAAGAGGCTTCATTGATGCCTTTGTCTTGTAAGGCGATTTCCGAGTATTTTTCCCGGACGACTGTTTTGAGTTGTTCTGCGGTATGCATAGCTTGAATGTTGAGGGAGTTGAGGGGTTGAGAATGTTTAGGGTTTAGGGGGATCAGCAGCACTGCTGGTTGGAGGTACTCACAAAAAAGGACTTTAGCATCGTCTCGAATTTTTGAAAGGTTTCGCGGTTGATGCAGTAACAGGACTTTACGCCATCCACGGTGCCTTGAATCAGCCCGGCTTGCTGCAGTTCTTTCAGGTGCTGCGACACGGTGCTTTGTGCCAAGGGCAGCACCTCCACGATTTCGCCGCAGATGCAGGTATTTCGCTTGGCGAGTTCTTTTAAAATGGCAATTCGAGCCGGATGCGCGAGCGCTTTGGCGAGTTCTGCCAGATCTTGTTCGTCCTGCTCAAAAGCTTCTTTTTTGTGGGTAGCCATAAAGTTGTTTGCTAAATTCCATCGCAAAAGTACGATGAATCTTGAAAGAGACAAGTGTTTGCTTAAATATTTATCGCAATTTTACGATAAATATTCAAAAAACATTCATTATCAACTACTTAGGGGATTTAAAATCGGGATTTTTAAGCCCGAACCGCCAAGGCCAGACCGCGCATTTCCCTGCATACCCTACCCCAATGTGTAGGCCTGCGGCCATTCCCTTTATATTACGCCATTTGCGCATGAGATCAAGCCCTTCGAGGGGTTCGATGGCGCGGATGAGGACTGCGTGTGCCGAGTCCTCTGGTCCGGTAACGACATTGAACAGGTGGTGGATTCCGTACACAGGTAGAGGTACGCAAGACCGCCCGCATGGAACATGACTTCCGTGCGGGCGGTTCGGCGGTTAAACGCTTATAATTGAATTGGTTGAAAGCCATATTCCCGAATTGGGTCTGGCTGCAAATCTCCAATAAATCCTACAAACCCGCCGCTCTACCGAGCAACCAAAAAGCGCAACGCAAGGGTTTGTACCCCTTGGTAATGGAGCGTATAAAGTCCGATCGGCCAATCTGATACGTTCCATTGGAAAACCTGCGCAGCCTCCACATCGGCATCCAGTATTAGTATTCCGGTGCTGGAAAAGACCTTGATCCGTGCATCCGAGGCGGGCATACCCTGAAGGCGAAGTGTGTGACTGGCTGGATTCGGTGAGACCAAAAGTTGCACAGAAAAGGGAGACTCAGTGTCCAAGGTTTGGCAGGCCGTTTGTACGGTCGGGACCGACGCGCAATTGTTCCCATTATCTGAAATAGCCACAAAAGTGACTGGATTTGCGAGGTAATCGCAGACGGATTTGACCGCGCAATGGCTCAAGGCTGCGTTGTCCGTAATGACCAAGGCGCCCTGCATGGTTACCGGATGGTTTAGAGACGAGATATCCGTCAATAGTGGGTTGTTCTCCAAACGCAGGTCGCCACCGACATAGATTAGGCTGTCGAGGCCCTCCAGTACGGCGAGTTTGGCGTTGTTGAACACGGCCAGCTTATCGCTGACCCGTTGTAATTGCCCTAAACCTTTCAGCGTGGTCAATTCCGGATGTCCCCATACTTGGAAAATGCCCGAAACGCTGTCCAATTCCGCCAAACCTTCGATGTTGGCCAACAAGATGTTGTTGCCGATGTAGAAAAAGTCGCCCTTCACCCAAGAGAGGTTCGCCAGCCCGTCCAAATGAGTCAGCAGGGGATTGTTCTGCACCCGACAAGCGCCGCCAATGGTTTTGAGTTTCGGCAGTCCGTCGAGACTGGCGAGTTGCGGGTTGTCGCTAATCAGCAGGTCACCGCCAATGTGCTCGATTTGGCTCAAGCCGTTCAGGTTTTGGACGCTGCTGCCCAAGACATAGACATTTCCCTCGATGGTCTTGCAGCCCGGGTTGTTGAGCGGGAAATTATCCACCTCAGCCTGCGAGACGAAGGTAATGCCGCCAGGCAGACAGGATTGGGCCTGGGCTGCCCCGAAGGTCAGAGCGAAGAGTATCGCCAATGTTTGTCGGTTCATTTGTTGTTACAATTTTATGAGCGGAATTGTCGCGGCGTTCCGGCCGGCAATGCGGGCAAAATAGGTGCCCGGAGTAAGGTTTTGGAGCTCGATCACGAACTGGTTTTCCCCGGGTATCAGTTCCCGGCGATGGATCAGGACGGTTTTCCCGTTAGCATCGAACAGTTCCAGACGCAGTGTTTCGGCTTGTTCGGCAACGATGCTCACCCTTGCCTGATCTGCCACTGGGTTAGGGTTGATTTGCCAGGGCGTTTCGATGGCCGAGGCATAGAGCGGCTCGGAGCGATCGTCGCCGGGCAAGCCGAATGGAAAGATTGATTTGCCGAGCGTCCATAGACCTATGATGTTATTGATGCCTGATTTTTCCACATAATTCGCGGATGTGTTGCGGGAGGAAAAACCCAGGTCCACCCAAGTGACACCGTTGTCGTTGCTTTTCCAAATGGAGAGGGTGTTTTCATCCAACCCATTTAGGTCGGCATCGAAATAGTAGAACCGCAGTGTGGCATTTTGTGAAGTGGGGAACTTATCGGCCGAAAAGCTCCAATTTTTCAATAAGCTAATTCCAGTTAGCAGCGCGAAGCCGGTGTGCTTACGTTCTATATTGATGGGACCCTCAAAGTTGCCGGTGGCAGTTATGCGCATGCCCAAGTTGTAAGCTTCATAGTTAAAAGGGTTGTCGAGCGAGCCATTAGAGTAGCCTCTACAAAATCCAGTGGCAGTGGTATAAGTACGCGAATTGTTGTTTTCCCCCGCCAAAACCGAATTTGATTGTAAAACTAAGTTATGGGAATCAAGGTTAATTTTGCCGGATGTAAAATACACCTTGCCATGTATTCCAGCGCCAGAGGTAAATTTCAGGTCGGAGTTGCTTTTGGCCACTTCAAGGTGATGAAATTGAGTCGTAGAGCTGCCTCCAATGACAGATTGGTACAAGCTAGCCCCAGTGAATTTCACGGTGCTCTTCCCCGGACGGTAGATACTTGACGCATTTTCCCACTTTCCATTTTCAATCACGATGTTGACCAAACCGGAAGCGACCATATAAACGTTGTTTTCGAGCAACAATCCGCCCTGCGTAAAGGCAGTGGTTGGTAACAAGGAGAGTAATATTGCCCAGGGGAGGAATAGCTTATGCATGTTCATTAATTTTAGAGAACTGAGTAAAAAGACGGTGGCTTCATTTCTTTGCAGCCTCTAAAGCCTCCAAACGCTTAGTCAGATCAGACAGGGCGGCTTTCAACTGCTTGTTCTCAGCATCCATCTCCTGTACGGCCTTCACGAGCGGCACGGTGAACTCCGCGTAACGCAGCCCATAAAAATCCTGCTCGTTTTTGGGCGCATCCACCCCGCTGAACTCGAAGCCCTGTTCCTTCGCAGCAGCCTCAACTTCTTGTGCCAGGAAACCCGTAATGCGCTGCACTACTGATCCGCGTTCCGCAGGTTCTTGCCCGAGGGATTGCTGTATTTTATTGCGGTCGAGCTGATAGCTGACCGGGCGTAGGCGGTTGATAAAGTCAAGACCCGGCACATCGGCCTTCACATCAGTTTTCAGGCGCGCGTCCGACACATTGGTCCAATTTTGAAAACCGCCGATGCTGGTTACGTTGGCATTCCCCACGCGGACCTGATTGCTGGCAGTGATACTGCCTTGATATCCCAAAGCAGTACTGTTGGAATACGTAGCGGTGGCTTGCGTGTAGGATCCAACGAAGGTGTTTTGCCCTCCGTGGTTGAAATATTCAGCTGCCCGAAAGCCAATGGCGACATTGTTGGAGGAGGTAGTATTGTCATAAAGACTCAATGCTCCCAAGGCAACATTTTCAGAGCCGGTTGTATTGCGGTATAGTGCATTCGCGCCCATACTTGTGTTGGAAGCCCCGGTCGAGTTGGAATACATGGCATTAAAGCCGAAAACACTATTGCTCGAACCTGAATTATTGGTGTACAAGGCAGAGAAACCAAATCCTGCGTTGGAGTGGCCGGTGCTGTTGACCCGTCCGGTTGTCTGGCCAACAAAAGTATTTTGCCCAACCGATAACAATTCCAATCTACTTACCCCTGAAGCATTGTTCAACAACTTCATGCGCTCCACCCCGCTGATATCGAAGCGGATGTTGTTGTCATTTGCGCTTTTTTCCACCTGGATTTTGGTGTCACCGTCTACGTCGGATAAAACGGATATAGTGCTCACGTCGGTCCAAACAGATCCTTTCCGGAACTGGAACGTGTTGACAGAGGTGTTGTAGATTAGCAGTCCGTTAGCGGGTGTAGCAATCGCATTGCGCTGCGTAGTGGTCATGCGCGGAATGAGCATACCCTTGCTGGTGCTCTTCACGTCAAATATTGCACTGGCGTGGGCATTGGAGCCATCGATGTTGATTGCTACGGATTGCCCGAAAACAGGGGCAAATGAGCTGCATAAAAGGAGGGAAAACAGGAACTGTCTCATAGTGGCAAGTTTGTCTTGAAATGAACCCAATTTCTTCCACAAAGGTCAGTTCATCCCCACCCCCGCCGATTCCCTGAAATCATAGGTTTTTAAAAATACTGGAATTCATGGATTAATCGAATCAAGCCAATAATTGAATACTCACCATCGTCCCTTCGCCCGGCACCGAGTCCCACTCAATGCTACCTTGCAGGAACTTCACCCGCGACTCGATGCTCGACAGGCCCAAGCCGTTTTGCCGAGAGGCCGTTGGGTAGTCAAAACCCTTGCCGTTATCTTCGGCGATGATGGTGAGCTGTCCGTCTCGGGCAATGAGTTGGAGCAGAAGGTGGTCGGCTTGGGCGTGTTTGAGCACGTTGTTGCAGAGTTCCTGAACGATACGGAATACCGTGACGGAACGCGCCGGATCGAGCGTTTGCGCTTCCAAACCAATCATTTCGAGTTGGCAGTGAACACCTTGTCGCGCTAAGTCTTGGGCGAGGTCTTCGAGCGCCCCGGGCAAGCCGGTGAGTGCCAGAGCGCGCGGCATCATGTTGTGCGAGATGCGGCGTACTTCCCCACAGGCATCGTCAATGAGATGATTGGTTTTGCGCTGTAGCTCTGCAGCCTCGTCGAACTTCGGTAGCGCGTTGAAATGCGATTTGACCGAGGTCAACAGGCCGCCCAGTCCGTCGTGTAAATCCGCCGCAATGCGGCTGCGCTCTTTTTCCTGACCCTCGATCATGGCGTTGAGCGCGGAGAGTTTGGCCTCCTGTTCCAATTGCACAAATTGCTGTTGCTGGAGCGCCGATTCCTGTGCAGCGATTTTTTTATTGGCCCTAATCCGGCCCCGAAGACCGAAGAAAATGCCCAAGGCAAGCAGCCCAAGCAAGGCCGCCCCAGCGATCAGCCAGTTGCGTTCAAGGGTGCGTTGTTTAAGGTCTAATTGATTGATTTTCAGTTCACTGTCTTTTTGAGCCACCTCAAATTTTGCCTGCATTTCCTCCATTAGTTCCAAACGTTTTTTTTCTGTCAGTGAATCTCGCAGGGTGGCGGATTCTCGCAGGGTGAGGTAGGCCGCCTGGTGTTTGCCCAATTGATGCTGCGTTTTGGAAAGCTCATTGAGTATGTCCCACAAATTTTCTTTTTGATCGAACTGCCGCGCCCATTTTCGCGCTTCCTGCAAATACTGCTCCGCCTGCGCATGGTTCCCCTCTGCGTTTGACACGCTGCCCAACATACGGTAAACATTGGGCGAGTACTCCGCACTGGGGCGTTTTTCGTATTGCGCCTTTGCTTTCAATAGCGCCTCCTTGGATTCCTGTAGGCGGTCCAGATTGAAATAAATCTGCCCGAGCACGGAATAGCAACCTGCCGCATCAGCACTGCGGCCAAGCTGCTCGTAGATATTCAAGGCCTTGTACAAATAGTCAATCATCTCTGTTTCTCGATTGGATGTGCTCAGCACTGCGGCCAGGTTTTGGTAGGAGGAAGCCATGCCCAAGGTGTCGCGCAGGGCCTCTTTGATGGCCAGTGATTCCCTGTAAATGGCTTCGGCGCGATCTCGTTTGCCTTGTCTTCGATAGATCACACCGATGTTGTTGAGTACTTTGGAGAGGTTTTTTTGGAGATTTTGTGCTTTAAAAATCTTGTATGCTGAGAAATAGCTTTGCAGCGCCTGGTCCAAATCGCCTAAGGTGTAGTGCGCCACGCCGATATTGAGATGGTACCGAGCGATCATCATCTGGTCCTCGCTTTTCTGCGCGTATGGTAAACCTTCCTCAAAGAGATGGATGGCCTCTTTGCTTCTACCCATAATGTCGAAGCTAGTCGCCTTGCAAAAAATAAAGCGAGTAAGCCCACGGTCGAACTTCAGTTTTTCACTCAGGGCAAGTCCCTGTTCCGCCGTTTCGAGCATCTCGGGCTGTTGGTCGGCATCAAAATAGGCGTAGTAAAGCTGGTAAAGGGCCATCACCCGATTCGTATCTTCAGGCAGGGCAGCCACCGCGTTTTTAAGGCTGTCAATGGACTGCGGGAATGCACCGATTGGGAGCAACAGGAGCAGAAGTGGTAGTAGCTGTCTTCGCATAATCGTTACCGGTGTTTCAGTGCCCATTGAAATCTGTTCATTGGAGCAGATCGTAAGCCAGTGCCGATTTGACCAAACCGGCGGTATTGCGGGCACTGAGTTTGAGCAGCAGGTTGCGGCGGTGGGTTTCGACCGTTCCAAAGCTGATAAACAACTCGGTAGCGATCTCAGCGGTGGTTTTTTCGTCCACAATGAGTTGCAGAATCTGTTTTTCCCGGCGGGATATGGTGGGAATCGCACCAGCCATGGGCTTGAGGGGCTTGGCGGCGAAACTGCTCATCAGCGAATCCAGCACTTCCTCGCTGAATGCCTGTTTGCCCTCATGTACCTTGCGAATGGCATCCAAAACCTCGTCTTTTCCCGCGTTTTTCAACAGAAATCCCGATGCGCCGAGTTTGAGCAGGGATTTCACCAAGCTCAGTTCCCGCATCATCGAGAGCGCCAGCACCTTCACCTCAGGGTGCCGTGCTTTCACAAGTCGGCAACATTCCATTCCGTCCATTTCAGGCATGTTGATGTCAAGCAGCAGCACGTCGGTTGGGGTGGATTCGAGCAGGTCGAGGGCGACTTGGCCGTTGGCAGCCTCGCCCACACATTGCAAGTCTGTCTCCTCAGCCAACATGAGCAGCAGCCCGTCAATGACAAGTCGGTGGTCATCGGCAATCAGGACTTTTATCATGAGGAAATGTTGATTTGGTTATTACAGAGATGTTGGAAATCGGCGTACTTATGGGCAAATTTCACTATTTTCAACACATTTCCCAAACAAATCCAAATGATTCCCGAACATACACGCTAAAGTGTCACTACGCATCCGAATCCAAGGCCCGCATCATTGCCTCGGCTTTCACCATACACTCTTCATATTCTTCTTCGGGCACCGAATCGTACACGATTGCGCCACCGACCTGGGCAGAAACGTAGTGCGTGGCGGCATTGTATAAAATACTGCGAATCACCACATTAAAATCAAAATCACCCTCCGGAGAGAAATAACCAACCGCCCCGGAATATAAGCCCCGACGGGTATGTTCATATTTTTCAATCAGCTCCATCGCCATCACTTTGGGCGCGCCGGTCATGCTGCCCATGGGGAAACAATCGCGAATGGGATTAATGGGGGGAATGTGGTCAATTTGGGGAATGTGGTCAATGTGGTCAATGTGGGGAATGTGGTCAATGTGATTAATGGGGTCAATGGGCAGAATACCGCTTACGGTCGAGATCATCTGGTGCACGGTGGCAAAGGAATAGATGCGGCAAAGTTCCTCCACGATCACCGTGCCGGGCAGGCAGTTGCGGGAAAAATCATTGCGCACCAAATCCACAATCATGACATTTTCGGAGCGGTCTTTTTCGCTGTTGGCTAATGCTTGCTTGATCGCTTCGTCTTCTTTTTCGGATTTGCCCCGGCGGCGGGTGCCTTTGATGGGCTGGGTGATTATTTTTTGGCCCGTTTTTTTCAAAAAACGCTCCGGGCTTGCGGAGAGCAAATAACGGTCGCGCCAGCGCAAAAACGTCGTAAAAGGCGCTTGCCCAATGGCATTCAATCGTTCAAAAACCGCAACAGGATCGAGCGGCGCATTTTCTGCAAAAAACTCCTGACAAAAATTCATCTCGTAAATATCCCCCCCGGCAATGTGCTGGCGGATGGCTTCTACAGTTTCCAAATAGGCAGGTTTGGAGATTCGAGGCTGAAGTTTGATTCCTTTATTTTCCTGTTGTTGAGCAGGGCGGGTGGCTGTTTTAATTGCTTTAAAAACCGCTTCGGGCAACCGTTCTAACGTTTGAATTTCAAGCAGGTATGAAACCTGCGAAGTTTCTAAAAGCCGCACAGGTTTGATTCCCACTACGGTCTCCGGTCGGAAAAAGCCCAAATCTGGCAGCATAATCCCGTCATAATTTTGGCTGGAAAGTTGCTCTACTTCGTTTTTTAAATCGTATCCCAAAAAACCGAACAGCCAGTCGCCGTCTTTTTGGAAAGCGTTTAATTGTTGAAACGCATTACCGGCATTGGCTTCCAGCACCTCAACCGCATGGGCGGCGGCGAGGCATTCCCAGCTTGTTGAAGTGAGGGGATGACTTTGAGTCATCCCCTCACTGTCAAGTTGGTTGCTAACATGCTGATTCGTATCCAAATACACGCCCAATTCAGCGCTGGAAGCCCAATAAAGCAGTTGTTTTTTCCAAAACGCGAGATCGTCAATCGGAAAACTGGCCGTGTGGCGCATCAGGAAATCAATTCTAAAAATTCGGAAAGAATCATGGCCGTAGCCCCCCAAATGGGTCGGTCTTCAATCATCAAACAGGGCACTTCCCGCACCAATAATTGTCCACCCACCATCACATCCGCCGTACTTCTGCAGCTGGGGTCTTGAAAATGGGGAATAGATGGAACAAAAACTTGCTCCACTTCGCCGGGCTGTAAGCGGAACGCAGGCGGCTCACTCAACACGCCTACAAATGGTCGCACCATAAAATTGCTGACAGGGATGTAGAGATCGGTCATTTCCCCTAAAATCTCCACCTGTTGGGGGTCTATGCCAATTTCCTCCTTGGCTTCGCGAAGCGCGGTGTATGCAAAACTGCCATCGCCTGCTTCGTGACGGCCACCGGGGAAACTGATTTGACCGCTATGCCGGTCGCGTGGATTTTCGGTGCGGCGGATGAGTGCGGTATGCCAAACGTCCAGTTCCTGCCATAGCGTGAGCAGTACACAGCCAATTTTAGCGTTGTCGGGCGGGCTGAGTCGGCGCTGGAGTTCCTCAACGCGGTGGGCAAACGCCATTTTATACTGGGCTTCACGGCCCGGAAGCGGGGAAGCCAGTCGGTCGCGGAGGGATTGGATGAATGTGGTGGTGTCAGTCATTTCAAAGGCAAAGTTAACCCGCCATTATTTCATCCCCACCTTCTTCCGATCCCAATAATTCTGTTCTTCCACTTCGTCCAAAAGCGTCAGGTAATGGGTGTAGCGCAGTTCGCTCACTTCGCCGCGTTCGAGGGCGGCCAGCACGGCGCAGCCAGGTTCGTTGTGGTGCAGGCAGGCACCGCCAAAACGACATTCCGGCGATAGTTTGAAAAATTCCCGGAAACTGTGGGCGATATTGGTTTTGTCCTTGTAATTGAATCCCAAAACCTTGATTCCGGGCGTATCAATGAGGTATCCGCCAAAACTGAGCGGGAACATTTCTGCAAAAGTGGTGGTGTGTTGGCCTTTGCCGGAGTAGCCGCTGATTTCGCCCGTGCGGAGATCAAGTTGGGGCTGAATCGCGTTCACCAGGGTGCTTTTTCCTACGCCGGATTGCCCGCTCATGAGGGTGGTTTTGTCTTTCAAAATGTTTCTCAGTTCCTCCAAACCTTGTCCGGTAATGGTAGAAGTGAGCAGGCAAGAGTAGCCAATGCCTTCGTACAAATCCCTCATTTCCTCAAACCGTTCCATGTCCTCCTGATCGTATAAATCGGACTTGTTGAACACGATGGTGACGGGAATGTCGTCGCGCTCAATCATGACGATGAACCGGTCAATAAAGCCGGGTTTGAGGCTGGGTTCTACGACGGTAACGATGAGCACCGCCTGGTCAATATTGGCAGCCAGCAAGTGTAAATCGTGTTTTCGACGCGGCGATTGGCGGATCACGTAGTTGCGGCGCGGCATGACTTTTTTGATCAGCCCCTGGGTATCGCCTTCGGGTTCAATTTCTACCAAATCGCCCACGCCCACGGGGTTGGTGAGTTGCACATCGTCGAGGCGCATTTTGCCGACGGTTCTGCATTGCAGCACGGCTCCGCTGTCGTTGAGGCGGACGTTGTACCAACTTCCGGTGGATTTAATGACGGTTCCTATTTGCATAATTTGTGGGGCGAAATTCATTTCGCGAGGTGCAGCGAATTCATTTCGCGCAGGGGGAAAGAAAGCGCTGTAAACGTTTTGACTTTCTAACCGGGCACAAAACTCGGAAAAGGACGGCAGAGTTCCCCTATTTGGCACATTTATCGTGCTAATGATTCGAGCAGTGATACTTTTTGAAAAGTGTCACTTCTGTACTTCTTCTTATCTTTGACCGCACAAATCAGGCTTTTATGCTGAAAGAACTCTACATATCGAATTACCGTCTTTTTGACGAGCTGACCATTCCCGATCTCGGGCAGGTGAATCTCATTGCTGGAAAAAACAACACGGGGAAGACTGCGTTGCTGGAGGCATTGAGGATTTGGGCAGCGAGAGGAAATAGTTCAGTAGTAAATCACCTTTTAAAAGTCCGAGGCCAGTTTACACCTGACTTTTCTGGAGCTTACCTAGCCTTATTCACCAATAATACCTTGTTGAATTCCATAAAAATCAATGAAATCAAGCTTGAAAAAATTCAGGATAGAGATGGTTTTGTCAAAGATTTTATAATTACTATGCCTACTGATTTAGGTAGAGACATATCTCAGTTACAGGCTAGTGTTACAGCCGACTATCCTCAAGACAAATCCATTTTTGTTCCTTTTAACATCCCGCATTTCCCATTGCAATTATTGTGGGAAAATATTGTCTTAACTCCATTAGAAGGAGATGTACTTGAAATCTTAAAAATTATAGAACCCCGGCTACATCGAATAGATGTAAACGAAGAAAACAGTAAAGTTTTACTTCAAGGTGATTCCAAACCAGTATCACTCAAAAGCCTCGGCGAGGGCATGAGCCGTATGCTTTGGCTCGCAGTAGCTTTAGTCAGCGCGAAGGAATCCAAGCTCCTATTAATTGACGAATTTGAGGCGGGCCTTCACCATTCTGTTCAAGAATCCCTTTGGGAAAAAATCTTCCAATACGCCAAAGAATGGGACATTCAGGTATTTGTTACTACGCATAGTATGGATACCGTGCGGACTTTTCATGATGTCGCTGAACTTCCAGGGAACGCAGGGATAGGCAAGTTCTTTCGCCTTCAAAGAAATAGGGATGGACAAATTGAAGTTGTTGGCTATGGAGAGGAAGAGTTGGCAACTGCACTTGAATTCGACTTGGAAACCCGATAGAACCTTATGAAACAATATCTTATCACCGAAGGCCATGATTCTTGGGTTTTGGCGGAATTATGGGGCAGGCACCTCCCAAACCCAACAGGTTATCCAACACAAGAAATCCTCAAACAGAAAGGATTTTTTAAGTCAGCCAATGGCTACAACAATATTCCTAGATTGGTGAAAGCGACATTGATGACGGAAGGTCTGACCAATCTAGGAATTATTGTAGATGCAGATGACGTTGGCGTTAAAAGCCGATGGGATACTCTGAAAAATTGCTTGAGTATCAAATTTGAGAAGGATGTATTAGCTAAATATAATCCTCAACCCGGCGGAATGGTCATTAGAGAGGAAGGTCTGCCTCTCATTGGAATCTGGATTATGCCTGATAACCAATCCAATGGCTATCTCGAACACTTCTTAGAAAACATGCTGCCATCCGAAGGAAAACAAGATCTCTGGGCACATATCCAAACGACTTTGAAAGACCTCGAAGCCCAAAAATTCTGTGAATTTGATAAAAGGAACTACCAAAAAGCCCTTGTGCGTACATGGCTTGCATGGCAAAAAGAGCCTGGGCTCTCTTTCGGAACAGCCTTGTCCAAAGGATATTTTAATCCCCAAGTGGAAGCTGTAAAACCGTTTCTTGAATGGATCGAGCACACTTTTATTCTGGAAGCAATCAATTAAACAAACCCCGCAAATCCGTATCATCCTCCTCCCCATCCATCGCTCCAGTCAGGTGATCTTTGAACACCCAGCGTGTCTGTACAAATGATTTGCTGAGCACGTCGAACTCAGAAAGCCCGTGTAGCACCAGTTCCATGTACGTTTGCAATTCAGCAGCAGGCGTTTTGGATTCTTCCGCGATTTTTTTGAGTCCCGCCACGGTTTCCAGCTCCTTGCTGAATTGTTTTGCCTCCAATTCGGTCATCAAATCCACCACATTTCCTGCGGAGAACCAGGCTCTCAAAACGCCGTAGGGATCGCGTTCCTGTCCTTTTTTCAGTTTATTTGGGTTGGGGAAATATTGCAAAAACACTTTTTTAACCGCCTGCCCGATGAGGGTCATGGCCACTGAATGCGGACCTTCTTGTTCGCCCTCGTACACCATTTCGATTTTTCCGGTAATGGCCGGCACCACGCCCCAAAAATCCGTGATGCGCGCAGTGGTTTTCTTTTCGCCATTGCGAAGCATCCTGCGTTCGGCGGCAGAATACAGGTTTTCGTAGGCCGCAATGGTGAGACGTGCGCTGACGCCGCTCTTTTTGTCCACAAATTCGGAATCCCGCGCCGCAAAAGCGATTTCTTCAATCAGGTCTTTCAACACATCAGGCACATGAATGCTGCTGCGTTGTTCCGGACTGATTCGTGCCTCTTGCTCGGTTATTTTCCGGCCAATTTCAATTTCGGTAGGATAGTGCGTGGTGATTTGGCTTTCAATCCGGTCTTTGAGCGGGGTAATAATACTGCCACGATTGGTGTAATCCTCTGGATTGGCCGTGAAAATGAATTCCACATCCAGCGGCAGACGGAGTTTGAAGCCACGGATTTGCATATCGCCTTCTTGCAAAACATTAAAAAGCGACACTTGAATACGGGCCTGCAAATCCGGCAACTCATTGATAACGAACAAACAACGATGCGCACGTGGAATCAAGCCAAAGTGAATCACGCGTTCATCCGAGTAGGGCAAACGCAGATTGGCCGCTTTGATCGGGTCAACGTCGCCGACCAGGTCAGCGATGCTCACGTCGGGGGTGGCCAATTTTTCAATGTAGCGTTCGTCGCGATGCAGCCATTCAATGGGCGTATCGTCGCCTTTTTCGGCGATCAAATCCTTGGCCCAGCGACTAATGGGTGCGAGGGGGTCGTCGTTGAGTTCGCTACCTGCCACAACGGGGATGTATTCGTCCAGCAGATTTACCAGCATCCGTGCAATGCGGGTTTTAGCCTGCCCACGCAGGCCGAGCAGCAGGATATTGTGTCGGCTAAGTACGGCGCGTTCCACATCGGGCAACACGGTGTCGTCGAAGCCATAGATGCCGGGAAAAATATCGGCTTTGCTTTGTATTTTCTCGAGGAGGTTGGCGCGGAGTTCGTCTTTGACGGAGCGTGGCTGATATCCGCTCATTTTTAGCGCGCCGAGGCTTTGGATGCTTTGGACTTCTTTCATGCGGCGGAAAACGCTGGGCGGGCGGAAAGGTTTAACGAAGTGTGCCACACTTGCTTACTTCCCCAAAACTTCCACTTCTTCCCGAACCACCCGTCTGCGGTCGCGCAGTACCGCGATGCCTGCGTTCAGTTCAAAACCGATGAGCAAAATCAGGCAATTCAACTGAATCCAGATCATCAGCACGATGAGTGTGCCGATGGAGCCGTAAAGTTTGTTGTAGCTGCCAAAATTGTTCACATAAAAAGAAAAGGCCCAGGAAGTAAAAATAGACAGCACGGTAGCGAGCATGGCCCCGGAACTGAAGATTGGAATAGGGCGCCAGGTAGAGGAACCATACCGATAAATGGTAGAAAAGGTCATGTAAACCAATACAATAACCACCAGCCAGCGGAGGGCGGAAAAGGCTATTTCGGTAATTACATCCACGTGAATGTACTGGAAAACAAAACCAAGAATCGTGTTGCCCAGAATGATGAGCAACATGGAGGCTAGCTGAACCAGCACCACCAAAAAGGTCAATTGAATCGAAATCAGGCGTTTTCGGAAATCACTCCGTTGTTTAAACGTGGTCGGATAATCCTTCTCCAAGCCACTCATCATAGACATCATCCCGTTGGAGGAAAACCAAATGGCGAGCAAAAAACCGAAGGACAAAACACCCTGTTGGGGAATGGTGGCAATATCCTTGACGGTTTTAAAAATCATATCCCCCGCGCTACCCGGGATAATTTCTTTGATCGAACTCTGCAAAGTCCCGAAAAAATCCATGCTGATGGGGAAATACGGCAACAACGAAATCAGCATAATCAGCCCAGGAAAAATGGAGAGGAAAAAACTGAAAGCCATGCTGTTGGCTCTGGTCACCAGAGTGTCTTCTTTTACCTCATCATAAATAAACAACACTAGATTGTACAGGGGAATCCGATTCAGCCCTGGCAGGGAATGTGTTTTGGTCCATTCCAAAAACCGCAACCAAAGCGGATGCTGCGTGAAAAAGTGGGTAATACGGGTGAAGAGATCTTGACGCGGCACGGGTGGTGATTGGTGGAGTGGTGGAGTGGTGATTGGTTTACCCGCCGAAGCTTTAGCGAAGGAGGG
>CAZKBH010000021.1:43770-79388 GCA_964550795.1 uncultured Saprospiraceae bacterium | reverse complement strand
TTGCTGGAACATCGTCTATATCGGCTACGAAAACAAAATCTGGAAAAGCAACGACGGTGGCACTTCCTACGCGGCCCTCCACAGTTTCCCCGGGAATGCCGACAACCGCGTGTACGATATAGAAGTGAGTCGCTCGAACCCGGACGTTATATATTGCTCCCAGTGGGACGGCGTGGACGATTCCATGTGGAAAACCGTTAACGGCGGTCAAACCTGGAGCAAATTGACCAGTCTGCCCTTGCCCAACAACAACGACCGTGTTAAACTCGCCCTCAGTGCCGAAGACGAAAATGTGCTCTGGGTGGCCGTTACCTACGGCTCCAATGGTCGGAAAATATACAAAACCACCGATGGTGGACAAAGCTGGATAAACCTGACCACAGCGACCCTCAATAATCTTCGCATCAGCAATATCATGGCGCAGTACGGCACCGACGGCGGGATTTACCTCGGCTGCAACGGCGCAGTTTTTTACCGAAATAACAACATGCCCGACTGGCAACCGTATAGCACGGGATTGCCCGTATCCGCAGAGACCAACCGCTTGAAACCGTTTTACAAAACCGGAAAAATTCGAAATGGCTGCTGGGGATTCGGGGTTTGGGAAACAGACCTTTTTGAACCCTCTGAAGTTGTGGTGCAACCCATGGCCAGCGCCTTGTTTGCCAATTGTGCCCGCGACACGATCTATTTCGACGATTATTCGGTGCTGAACCACAGCGGCGCAAGCTGGGATTGGAGTTTTAGTCCGGCTCCCCTGTGGTCCAGCGCGACCGACATTCGGAACCCCAAGGCCGTTTTTGGCGGGGCGGGCCAATTCACGGCGACCTTGACAGTGAATGGCGAATTTTCAAAGTCCATCCAGATCAGTATTGCTGATGGTTGTCGGGCTGACACGATCCCCGGTTCTGCGGTGAGTTTGGGCGGCAACAATGCGGAAGACTACGTTTCAATACCTGCGCTCAACCTGAACACCAATGTTCTGACCATCACGGGCTGGATCAAGCCAACGGGCATTCAGCCGGAGTATAGTGCCATTTTTATGCACGATGGCGAAGCTGCGGGCTTCAATTTCCGCCCTGGCGATAACTCCCTCGGGTATCACTGGCCCAACGGGCAATGGTGGTGGAACAGCGGTCTCATCGCTCCGGCAGGTGAGTGGAGCCATGTGGCCATGGTGGTGGAGCCGACCGGCATCACGCTCTACTTGAATGGCCGCGGTTCCAAACAAACGTTCAACGTGCCGCCTGTTCATTTTGACTCCGGCAACCGCCTGGGCAACTACAGAGGCTGGGGCGGGCGCTACATGCAAGGTTCACTGGACGAGTTTTGTGTGTTTGATAAATCCCTCACACAGGATGAAATTCGGGAGTTGATGCACCTGACCAAAGCCCCGGCGGAACACCCGAATTTGGTCAGCTATTTCCAATTCAATGAAACGAGCGGCCCGGCACTCGATCGCGTGGGCGTACGGCATGGAGCACTGGTTGGCCCCACGGCAAAGCGGGAAAAATCTACCGCGCCCGTCGGAAAGGGGGTGAGCAAACGTCTGCAGATTGCACCCGGCAAAAGACGTTACACCTTCGATGGAACCGGATTAACCCTGGTGTTCCCGAATGCGGGCACTTACCCGAATGGCGAAGTGGTCGTGTCCCGTTTGTGGGTGTCGCCGGATACCATTCCGGCAATAACACACCGGAATGCAACGGATTATTGGATTTTACAGAATTACGGAACAAACGCCACTTTTACTGCACCGGCTGAAATTTGGTTTTCAAAACTAGGGGCCATGCCTGCGGATTTACCCGCCGCTGCCTGCAAACTTTGGCGACGAAATCCGGTAGCGCACGGTCCGCTCTGGCAAAATATGGATGTTGCGGATGTGTTGAACGAGGGGCCAAATGCTTCCTTGGGTTTTATTTCCAACAACCAACTGACCAGTGCCGGGCAATTTTGGCTGGAGCTTCCAGGACTGGTGGAGGCGCAGAAACCAAGTACCACAAGCAGCCAGGTTTTGGCAACGACGGATACATTCCGTATCTTTCCAAATCCAGTGGCTGAACATGGGACTTTGCAACTGTATGGAACGGCATCGGAAACGAGCACTTTCCGGCTATTCGACGCGAAGGGGAATCAGGTTCGGGTGGTAAAGTTTGAAGGGAACGGCACGCTTTCCCTACAGGGATTGCCTACCGGAACCTACGCATATCGTATTGAAAATGCGGACGCAATGCGCATGGGGCAAGTGGTGGTGGTGAAGTAGACTCCTTTAAATTCAAACAGTATGATTACATCCTTACTTGGTTTTGCCGTCTGTGCAACAATCATATTTTTGGCAGGCAAACGCCTGTCGTATTACGGCGATTTGTTGGCCGATTTAACCGGCATGGGCAAGGCCTGGATTGGGCTTATTCTGATGGCGGCGGTGACTTCCTTGCCCGAATTGATGGTGGGGATTAGTTCGGTGGCCATTGTAGGCTCTCCTGACCTGGCCGTGGGCGATATTATGGGCAGTTGTGCTTTCAATCTGGGGATTCTATCACTCATGGATATGTTTACGCCTAAAAATCGCCCACTTTTTAGCAGCGTTTCGCAGAGTCATATTTTGGCGGCTTGTTTCGGCATTATTTTGATTTTGATGGCTGGTTTGGGGCTTTTTTTAGATGAAGACATGGTATTAACCCCCTCTATAGGTTTGACCAGCCTCTCTTTTGCGGCCATGTACTTTGTGGCGATGAAAGTGATTTACAATTATCAGAAATCACATCCCAACGCTGAGGAACACCATCAGGATTCTGGGGGGCTGACCCTGCGACAAGTAAGTATACGGTACGCGGGTTTTGCTTCAATCATTATTGTGGCGGCCTTGGCTCTGCCATTCTTTGCAGAACAAATTGCGGAGGCCACTGGCTTGGGAAAGTCGTTTGTGGGCACTTTGTTTTTGGCCATTTCTACCTCTCTGCCGGAAGTAGCCGTTTCCTTGGCAGCCATTCGTATGGGTTCGCCGGATTTGGCGGTGGGCAATCTGTTGGGAAGCAACATTTTCAACATTTTTATCTTGTTCTTGGATGACCTTTTTTACACGAAAGGTCATTTGCTGAAGGATGCATCGGACGCTAATCTTGTTTCGGTGTTTTTTGTGATTGGCATGTCCGCCGTAGCAATCATCGGCTTTATGTTTCCTAGCCGAGAAAAGAAAATTTTCCTTGCTGGGGATACGCTGGTCATACTTTTACTTTATATTGCCAATATGGTTCTGTTGTATAAACTAACTTAAAAATGCGTTTTTATCATACCCCAATTCAAGCAGTAGTCGCTGAGCTTAAAACCTCCATCGAAGGTCTACCCTCCTCCGAATTTGCACCAAGGCTCGAACAATACGGCCCCAACGAGCTGGAGGAAAAAAAGAAAGTCCCCGCCTGGATGCTTTTTCTGCGCCAGTTCAAGGATTTTATGATTCTGATTTTGGCTGCTGCGGCTATTTTATCGGGTTTTATGGGTGATTTGACGGATACGATTATTATTCTGATTATCATTTTGCTGAATGCCATTGTCGGGTTTGTGCAGGAATATCGGGCTGAGAAAGCCATGGATGCGCTCAAAAAAATGACCGTCACGCAGACACAGGTCATACGAGAAGGCCAAACACAGGTGATTTCTTCCACAGAATTGGTTCCAGGCGATGTTGTGATTATGGAGGCCGGCAATGTAGTTCCCGCGGATGTCCGGCTCTTTGAAACCCATGCTTTTAAAGTGGACGAATCCTCACTCACCGGCGAATCTGTCTCGATTGATAAAATCCACACAGACCTGGAAGATCGGGAGGTTTCATTGGGCGACCAATTCAACATGGCGTTTAAAGGCACCTTGGTCACCAACGGCAGAGCAAAAGCGCTGGTCGTCGCCACGGGAATGCGCACCGAGTTGGGAAAAATTGCGGGTATGTTGCAGGAAGACGAAGTTGCCACGCCCTTGCAACAGCGCATGGCCAAATTCAGCAAGAACCTCTCCTATATCATCTTGCTGATCTGCCTCGTCTTGTTTGTTTCGGGTATCTTAAGAGGTGAGGATACGTTTGAAATTCTCTTACTTTCGGTTAGTTTGGCGGTTGCTGCTATTCCAGAAGCTTTGCCTGCACTGATTACCATCGCCTTGTCGAGAGGAGCCTCGCGGCTGGCCAAAAAAAAGGCCCTGATCCGAAAATTGCCTGCGGTTGAAACGTTGGGTTCTGTGACCTTCATTTGCAGCGACAAAACCGGCACTTTGACCCAAAACAAAATGCGGGTGGTGGAAGTCTACGAAGATCCCGGCGCACCTCAGCTCGAGCCTGCGTTTTCTGCGCTGCACTTGGGGATGGTGCTCAACCATGATATCCAGTTTGATGAACAACAAAAACCCTTTGGCGAATCCACAGAACTGGCGCTGGTAGAAAAGGCAGTGGAAGACCTCACGTATGAAACCTATCAAAACGCATTTAAACAATACACCCGCGTAGCCGAGCTGCCCTTCGATTCGGATCGAAAGTGCATGACAACAGTGCATCACTACAAGGATCAGTTTCTCGTGCTTACAAAAGGCGGCACGGAAGCCATCAGCGAAACCCTGAAAGATAAAAAAGACCAGGCATTGCTCCAGGAATTGTCCGAAAAATGGGCCAGTGGGGGCATGCGTGTGCTGGCCTACGCTTGTCAGGTGATAGACAAACTTCCCGAACCTTTCAACTATGAAACGGTCGAAAAAAACCTGCAACTAATTGGTTTAACCGGGCTTCAAGACCCAGCTCGGGATTCCGTGAAGGCCGCCATTCAGGAGTGTAAAACTGCAGGCATCAAAACCGTCATGATTACGGGCGACCACCCCGCCACCGCGCAGGCCATCGCCAGCGAAATTGGTATTCTGTATGGGGATGGCTTGGTTATGACCGGCACTGAATTGCGGGATCTGGATGAACCCAGTTTCCTTGAAAAAGTAGAAAAAATCGCCGTGTATGCCCGGGTTTCCCCCGATCAAAAACTGCGCATTGTGCGGGCTTTGCAGCAAAAAGGGCATTTCGCCGCCATGACAGGCGATGGAGTGAACGATGCACCTTCCTTAAAAGCCGCCAACATCGGCATTGCAATGGGCATCAATGGCACCGATGTGAGCAAGGAATCCGCGCACTTGATTTTGCTGGATGATAATTTTGCGACCATCGTAAAAGCCGTAAAAGAAGGCCGACGGATTTTTGACAACATTCGGAAGTTTGTCAAATACATCATGACCTGCAACAGCGCCGAAATCTGGGTCATTCTGCTTGCGCCGTTTCTGGGTCTGCCCATTCCGCTGTTGCCGATCCATATTTTGTGGATAAACCTCGTGACAGACGGTTTACCCGCCCTGGCGCTGGCGAACGAAAAAGCTGAGCAGGATGTCATGAACAGACCTCCCCGCGCACCCAAGGAAAGCCTGTTTTCGGATGGAGTGGGCTACCACATTGTTTGGGTTGGAATTCTGATGGCAGCCGTCACGCTGGGTACTCAGGCTTGGGCTACCAGCCAAGGGATTGAGCATTGGCAAACGATGGTGTTCACGGTTTTAGCCCTGTCTCAACTGGGCCACGTCCTGGGCGTTCGCAGCGATCGTACGTTCTTGTACAAACAGGGTCTTTTCAGCAATCCTGCCCTGATGGCCTCTGTGGCCATCACTTTTGGGTTGCAAATGGCGGTGATTTACTTGCCTTTCATGAACGAGATTTTTAAAACCCAGCCCTTGAGTTTGTACGAACTCGGAATATGCCTCGGGATGTCAGTCGTGGTCTTCCACGCCGTTGAGTTGGAGAAATTGGTGCGGATGTATCGGAGGAAAAAATAGGGGTATGGCTATGCGGCTAAAATAACAAAGTGGCCCCGGCGTACGCGGTGGCGAGCAAGGTATTCAATCCGGATTATTTCACCACAAAAGTCTTTTTCTCCACCCCTATCCCCGTAATCGTCAGCGATTTCCAGCCCTTGGGCAATTTTGTTTTTAACTGCACAATGCCCTGCGGGGTAACGTCCAGTCCGCCAAAACCCATGATGGTAGCTTGCAAAAAGCCACCCGCGCCCGTGGCAAAATAAGGATTGGTGCCGCCTGCACACTCTGCCAGCACGCCAAAGGGAGGCACTTCGTTGGGCTTGTAACTGCTCAGCCATAACTTGTAGGCCCGCTCCGCATCCCCGGCCCGCGCAGCCGATACCGTGAGGATGGCATTGCCCATGGCCGGACCTTCTGGCGACATCCGTGGCCCGTAGTAATCGAGGTCTTTTTTAATTTGTGCGGGATCCGTGATGGCCTTAAGCGGGTAAGCCAGCAGGTTCACATCGGCCTGTTTGATGGTTTCACCGTTGTAGGTGGCGTTTTCGCGGGTAGTGCCGTCGGGGAATTTCAGGATGGGGATGTTTGCTGCCACATGCGCCCAGTCGGGGTCGGGAACAAGTCCCAGCGATGTTGCCGCATCGGTGGCGTAACCCAGCACGGTTTTGGCCATGCCATTGGTAAACGCATTGTTGTCAATATTCTCCTGCCACTCGTTTGCCCCGATCACATTGTTGATGTTGTATTGCCCCGGTCCGTCGCGCTCAACACGGCTTGCCCAGAAATCAGCTACTTCCTTCAAAATGGGCCAACCTCGGTCGCGCAGCCAGGTTTTATCCTTGGTTACCAGATAATATTGCCAGGCCGCCCAGCCCACACAGCCCGTGATATGATGTTGGAACGGCCCGGTGAGTGCCCAAACGGGGGTTTCTTCCTGCCCGGTGGTGGTGCTTTCCCAGGGATACATGGCTCCGCGGTAGCCGTGCGAAAAGGCGTTTTGTTTGGCTTGTTCGAGCAATTGAAAACGGAATTCAAGGAAGGATTTGGCAATTTCCGGATGCAGCAGCAGCATGGGTGGGTACATCCAAAGTTCGGTGTCCCAAAAAACGTGTCCGTTGTACCCCAAACCACTCAGTCCCATGGGCGAAAGGCTGAGCGCGGTGCCTTCGCGACCAAAAGAATACAGGTGGTACATAGCGGAATGCACGTCCCGGGTAGCATCCACGTCGCCTTCGATGGTGATGTCGGACGACCAGAGTTTGTCCCATTCGGCATTGTGTCGTTTCAAGAGGCGTTCGCTGCGTTCGAGTGCGGCAAAAATCGTGAGGCGTTCGGCCTCGTTGTGGGCATCCACCGTGTGTGCGGTGCTGATGAGCGTGCCGACTACGGCAAATTTATACGTTTCTCCGGCCTTCAATTTTTTGTGGAATTTCAGCAGGTGCATGTTGTAATCCCAGTCTTCGTGGATGAGATCCGGTTCAGAGCCATGTTTTTCCTCAAAAATAAAACTGGACGATGCCGCTACGGTGTATTTGCCCGAAGGGCTTTTGCCCACGGAGGTAAGGAGTGGAATCAGCACGTGCGGACGGTCTATTTCGGCGTACAGGTTGCGTACATCCTGCAACATTTCCGGAGCTTCGATCACGGCCATGGGGGTAATGGTCACGTCTTTTTGGGCGGTAATTTCGATGATGCTGAGTGCGGAATAGGGCAAATGCCGCAGGGCCATGAGGGTGTGGTTTACCTGAATTTTGTCGCCCACCTGGTAGCGGGTGCTGAGTTGGGCGTGGCGCATATCCAGCACCTGTTCGTAGTTAGAAATGTCGTTTCTGGAAACCCGCCGTCCGTCCACGTCGAGGTTCATGTTCATGAAATTAAAGCCCTTGAGGATGTTCGATACGCGCCCGCGACCGTAGTTATCGTATGCGCCGTTGAGCACCACGTCTTTCACACGCATAGGCTCCGGCGAAGAAACAAGGCCGATCATGCCGTTGGCGACCGTGATCCCGTAATAGTTGGCGGGGTCAATCTGTTTGGCAACAATATGCCAGGCATCCGGGTTGTCGGAAGGATTTTGGCTGAGGGGCTTTTGGGCAAAAATGACCGGGGCCGAGCCGATGAGCAGGCCGAGCAAGCAGAAGCAGGCGAGAGATTTTTTCATGTAAACGGTGTGTTTGTAGCGCTGATTGGATTTAGCGGGGCGAAAAGTAATAAAAAGTGGCAGCATTACTTTCGGTCATGCTGCCAGCACATATATAAAGGGCGTAAACGCCCCTTCTCCCGACGGCCTGAAGGCCATACCACCGCTGATGAGACGCGCGCTTTTCTAAAAACGTGGTGGTGAGCCGCAATAGGCACTAACTTTGCAGATGATATGAATCCCAACCCTTATTAATCCGCCATCCCAACTATGGATTTCACCTATCTACTCAACGTACTGCTTCGGCGCAAGTGGCTTATTCTCAGTGCAATGCTCGCTGCGGCACTGAGCACCTTTTTTTTTATTGGTCAAAAGCCCGAACGTTACAAATCAAGTGTGGTAATGGCCACGGGGATTGTCAACTACAAAGGCATCAAATCGGACAATTCCGACGCGTTTGTGCAGCAATATCAGGTGGATAACGCATTTTCGAACCTCCTGGAATTTGCGCAGTCGCGCTCGGCCATCAAGTTGGTCACCATTGAAATGCTTCAGCACGATTTGGCTGCGGAATATGGTATAATTTCCGAAAAGCCTTTCCGGCAGGCAAACCTTGCACTGGCTAATTTTTCAGAAGAAGAAAAAAAAGCGTTGCATACCGAATTGCAAAAAATAAACCTGGACAGCCTCAACGACTCCTCTTTTAATCCGCAGTTTGATTTTTTGTTGGACAAAATTGCCCGCGCTTATGGGTATGACAATGACGCGATTTTGCGCAGCCTGTCTGTCAAAAGAAAGGGGCAGACCGATTATCTGGACATTGAAGTCACGACCGAGGTGGCAGAATTGTCAAAATATTTGGCAAACTCTTATTCCACGCGCTTTCTGACCTATTATTTCAACCTTTTGGTGCGCGACAAACGCAAAAGCGTGGAATCCTATACCAAACTTGCCGGCGAAAAAAAGGCTGTGATTGACTCCATCAGCGACCAGAAATTTGAATACCTGAAGCAAAAAGGGCTGCCCGTATTGGGCAAACAAAGCGAGGAACTGGTGTCTCAAATCACGAAACTTGAATTCGAGCGCCAGCGTGCAGACGCCCGAAAAAACTCTGCCGCTGAATCGGTCAGCCGGATTAAAAAATACGAAGGCGACCGCGAATCGCGGGATGCTCGGGAAACACAAAGTAGGCTGTTGGAAAAAAACAACACCGCCGAACAAATGGAACGGGTGCGCGAACTCACCCGCCGAAACGCCGAAGCAGGCGGGAAAAACTCGGAGCTTGCGGAGGAATTAGCCGAAGCAAAAACAGAACTCGAAGAAGCCATGCGCTCCTCCGCCCGCTCTCAGGGTCGGCCACGCAACGAAGAGGGCAAAAAAACCAAGGAAGACCTCTACAAAGACCGTATTTCCAGCGATCTTGATCGGATCGAAGCGGCGGAAAGTTACCGGCGTACCAGCAATGAGATTTATTCCCTCAAAAACAAACTCAGCAGCATGGTGGTCAGCGATGAGGTGTTTTCCCGACTTCAGGCAGAACAAGACAATGCCCAGCTTGAGTTTGATCGGGTAAATGACGAGTTTATCAAAGCTAAACTCACGTTGGAAAATGCAGAAAACCCACTCTCGATTGTCCAGTTCGCGCAATTGCCCGAA
This sequence comes from uncultured Saprospiraceae bacterium, assembly GCA_964550795.1. Taxonomy (GTDB): domain Bacteria; phylum Bacteroidota; class Bacteroidia; order Chitinophagales; family Saprospiraceae; genus M3007. The sequence continues at coordinate 69,760 of CAZKBH010000021.1, read as the reverse complement.
TGGCCTGAACCCGACCGCAGGACGCTTATCAGTATTTTTGCAGCAATTGTGGTAGGTTCTCTGACTTCCATTGCGCTTTTCTTCTTCGCGTACCTGGATAATACGATTCAAACTCCGGAGCTGTTCAAAAAGTACACCGATGGTCTTCCTTTGCTGGCAAGCATTCCAGCGATTTCAGTGAAAGGTTTTGATTTGGAACGTATTTTTTCGGCCAAAACTCCGGATAGTACCCATACTGCTTTCCGGGAAAGTTTGCGCAAACTCCGGGGGCAAATACTGGCTTCTGGTGATGGGAATCTATTGATAGTCAGCCCAAAAGACAAAGAAGGGAAAACCTTTGTGCTCTTGTCTCTGGCGCATTCTTTGGCCTTCAACAATAAAAAGGTGCTCTTCCTCGACACCAACTTTAAGGATCCGCTTCCCGAAACCTTTATTGACCAACCAAGCGCTAACACAGCGTTTTTGAACCAAGCCATTCAGGATCACGGACTTGCCCATGTGTTCCAATCCAAAACACAAACGGCCGACCCAAGCGAAACCCAGACCGTGGATGTGTTGGGCAATACCGGCTTACCTAAATCGCCAGCCGAAATGCTGGACCCTGCGCAATTCCGTGCTTTTCTGGTAGATCTCCGGAAGCACTACGACTTCATTTTGATGGAATCCGCCGCGCTCAACGCATTTTCAGACGCCCAGGAGCTAGCGCCATTTGCCGATAAAGTGCTGGCTGTTTTCAACGCACATTCGACGATCAAAACTGCCGATAAAGATGCCTTGCAATTTTTGCGCGCGCTCAATAGCCGATTTGCAGGAGCGGTTTTAACAGAGGTGGAAGCGGGTAATTGATGCGGCAATAACTAATTCCAACTCACATATTCCGGGATGTCCGCAATGATTTCAAAGCGGTTGCCTTTGTTGTACATCACCTGGCTCCAGAGCTTGGAAGGTTTGGATTTGAACAGATAATTGGCGTGCATGTAGGCGGTTATCCAAGAGCCAATTTCCATTTCCTCCTCCAGTTGGCCGCCCGACCAACCTGCGTACCCTACAAAAAAGCGGATATTGTCGGGCTCTATTAACTTGCTGGAAATCAAGAACTTAAGGCTTTCAAAGTCCCCGCCCCACCAAACGCCATCCGTCAATTGGATGCTTTCTTCGAGTAAATCTCCAACGTTGTGCACATAATGCAGAGTATCGGTTTGTACCGGGCCGCCATAGAAAACCTCGGCGTCGAAGTCGGGGAATGTATTGATAAGATCGGATATCTTCAACTCCGTCTTTTTATTCAGAATGAAGCCCACGCTTCCTTCTTCGTGATGTTCACAAAGCAGCACCACAGCCCGCCTGAAATACGGATCAAGCATGAATGGCTCCGCTACGAGGAGTTGTCCGCTTTTAATCATGGAATTAGTCGTCATCGCACAAGAAGGATTAAGAACGGCATGAGAAACAGGCTTGCATCTCAAACTGTTCTGTTGTTCTCGGACGAAAGTAAGTAAGAAAGTTTTTTCGCCCAAATTTTTCCTCAACAAATCTACTTCAAACCTGCCAGGATTTCTACCCCAGCTGAAGTGCCCAGTCGTTCTGCGCCAGCGTCCAGGAGTGCCTGTGCGCCTTCCAGGGTACGGATACCGCCGGAAGCCTTGATTTTTATATTTTCCGGAGCGAGTTTGCGCAGTGTACGCACCATATCGGGCGTGGCGGGATGGCCGTGGAATCCGGTGCCGGTTTTTAACCAGGCTACGCGGGAATCGGCGGCCATTTCGCAGACTCGAACAATTTCCTCATCGTTCAGTAGTCCACACTCGAGGATGAGTTTAAGACTTCGACCCCGCATATTGGTGGCGAGTGCGAGGGCCTCAATGTCATTTCCGACGTGGTTCCATTGGCCACTTTTGATGGCTGCAATGTTGATCACCGCATCAATTTCATCCGCGCCGTCCTCCGTTGCCCGTTTGATTTCCTCACTTTTTGCGGCAATAGCGGAATAGCCCATGGGGAATCCAACGACCGTTACAACCCGGATTTTGGCGTTGCTTTCGTCTATCATTCGACGGGAATCGCGCACAAAAAATGGTGGCACACAGACCCCGGCGAATCCATATTTTTTTGCTTCCTCACAAACGCGACGTACGTCCGCTAAACTGGTGTCTGGCCTCAGGAGGGTGTGTTCGATGCACTTGGCGATTTCTGACATATTCAAAGTGTATAGATGTTGATTTTGGGTGATTTAAGGAACTTCCACCGCATTCAGCACGCGGGTGATTACGTCTTCAGGCGACAAACCCTCGGCTTCGGCTTCGTAGGTGAGTCCGATGCGGTGGCGCAGGGCATCGGTACAGATATAACGCACGTCTTCGGGTACTACATATCCTCTTCGGCGCAAAAACGCAGTGGCGCGGGCAGCTTGCGCCAGGGCAATGCTGGCTCGTGGGGAAGCGCCGTATTGGATGAGTGGAACTAAATTTTTAAGGCCAAACAAGGCTGGTTCCCGGGTCGCAAAAACGATATCCAGGATATATTGTTCAATTTTTTCGTCCATGTAAATGCCGTGCATGACCTCGCGTGCCCGGAGCAGGGTAGCCGTGGAAAGCACTTTGTGCACATTTGGCTGTTCGCCGGAGAGGTTGCGGCGCATGATATCGCGTTCTTCTTCCTTCGAGGGGTAGCCAATTTTGACTTTTAACAAAAAACGATCCGCTTGGGCTTCCGGCAAGGGGTAAGTCCCTTCTTGTTCGATGGGGTTTTGCGTGGCGAGCACCAAAAAGGGATCGTCGAGCATAAACGTTTCGGAACCAATGGTGACCTGGCGTTCCTGCATGGCTTCGAGCAGGGCACTTTGAACCTTGGCGGGTGCGCGGTTGATCTCGTCGGCCAGCACAAAATTGGAAAAAATTGGGCCTTTACGCACCGTAAACTCCGATTTGGCCGGGTTGTAAATCATGGTTCCCAAGACATCTGCGGGCAGAAGATCGGGTGTAAACTGAATTCGGTTAAAACGCGCGTCCACCGCCTGTGCCAGGGTTTTGATGGCCAAAGTTTTGGCCAAACCGGGCATACCTTCCAACAGAATATGGCCCTTGGTCAACAAACCAATGAGCAGTTTTTCAAGCATCTGCTCTTGACCAACGATGACTTTGGAGGTCTCCGCTTTCAATTGTTCTACAAAAGCACTTTCGAGGTGGATTTGATGATTGAGTGCCTGAAGGTCGAAATGTGGTGTCATTATAATGAGGACCCTGAATGGGTGGGCAAAAGTAAGAAGTTGTTTGCGTTATTTTGACGCAGTCACAGTGAGGGCATCGGAGTTAGGCAACCCGTTTTTAAAAAGTTGTAGTTCGGCTAAATGTTGAAATAACGGGAAGCCTACCAAAAAGAAGCCTTTGAAAAAAGGTAAAAATTACTCAAAAAATGGCTAAGATGCGCGGCACCACATTGGTTTTTATCGAATCAAAGTCACATCGCCTGCGATTTGTTTTATAGATGTTTCTTGAAAAGGCTTGTATCTCAGCAGGTAAATATAAACTCCGGGCATAGCCAAATTACTCAAAGCGCGTCCATCCCAGGTTTCTGAAGGATCAAAAGATTCAAAAATCAAGGTTCCGAATCTGTTAAAAACTTGAAGGTGATAAAAATCGGGAGGGCATTGAAAGAACAGGCCAAAGGTATTATTTGGTGTTTGGGCGCCGGGCAAAAAGATATTTGGTATATACGGTTCTTTGCAAGGGGCACAGTTCCGAAACGATAGATTAATTTTGCGGGTGATGTTGCAATTTGGCAGCGAAAAATCAAGCCATCTCTCGCCCGGGGTGGTGACGGTTATCATGCTGTCCAGACTTCCATCGTCCCATTCGAACGGCAAATCGGGAATAGGTAGTAAATCTGCTACTCTTACGGTATCACCTACACAGGCCTCAAATGCTTGATAAATCTCCTGATTTGGCAGCTCGATGAGGCTCACATCGTCAAATACAGCGTACCCTTGTTTAAATCCCCAAATATTTTGGCTGCCTCTAATCGTGTCGGTTGTTTCGTCGGGATTGAAGTTCCCCAAAACCATATACGCTTCTCCGCCCTCCACCGAAAAACACCCTCCAACACGAACATATTCACCGTCAGGGATCACCCCTTGCGTATTTCTAAACTGAGGCGTGACTGGCAAAAGGCCGTTTGCGGGCTGTTCTGATACGAGAGATTTAGAAAAATAAGCATCATAACGATCAATATTGTAGAGACATCCTGAATCGTAGGTATAAAATTGTAAATAATAGGGTTGGTTCCCCTTTAATGGCTCAAGTAGTTTAGTCTGAATATATTCACGGATATAAAGCTGATTAATAGATGTTTTGAGCAAGGTTATTGCTCCAACAAAACCTCGCCCATTCCTCGGCTGCGGAGGACAAAGTCGATTTACGGTTGGTGTGCAGTCAGTACGAAAATAATCGGGTGTGGAATGTAGTGTGAACCAATCATGGACGAAGCCTGTGAAATCGCCTTCCATAGAAGGGCAAATGGTGTAATTTTCAAAACCGGGATTGGAGATCAAATTTTGTGACTGCAAAAACCCGTTTCGCGAGAACATGACTAAAAACAATATAAGGTATTTTCTGTGCATATAAAAACGAAAATGCGGTTGGGTACTGACAGTACCCAACCGCAGATGATAGATTGGAAATTTAATTTTTAGCGAACTTACCAACGGTGACCGTTTTGCCTACCGACAATCGGTATTGGTATAACCCGGGTGTAAAAGTTGACACATCAAGTAACCGCAAGTACTCGCCTTTAACTAATGCCTCGCCAGTGATAGGTTTGGCAATTATCCGCCCGCTGGAAATTTCAATGATCTCTAAATTTACAGCATCGCTTTCTGTTTCCACATTAAAGGTAAGTGCTATGGAGGCACTACTTGGATTCGGAAACAATGAAACGGAAGCCGTTCCTGTATTGTGAAATATACCTTCCTCCTCAACTGATCCGGATATACTTCTCAAATCTATCTCTGTACCCGGATCACTCAAACAAAAATTACATTGGGTAGTGATGGTGAAGTATCCAGTTGCTGTGATAGTGCCACAAGGGTTGGTAACACCCAAGGTCATAGCAAAACACTTGTTAGAAAAATTGGCAGGCACTGTGAAGAAAGGAGGAGTATTTGGGTCGTTGTCTCCAATCGGTAGATCTAAGAAAGGTATATTGTCACTCAGAATCCCACCTTGGGGTGTAATGACGGGAGAAGTATATAGCGTCTCTAAAATTTGGCCAGCAATGCAATCAACTTCCAATATTTTGTACTGGTAGCTTTGTATATTGTTGCCAGAAGTAGGAGATGCATCCATACCGATGGAGTATCTGCCTAATTGTGCTCCTGGGAGGGTAACTGAACGTGGTATCTTCCCATTGAGAGGCAAGTCGTTGTTGATGGTCTCCACCGTATTAGTGGCCATATAAGTAAAGTCTACATCAGCAGTGGTCAAAGAACTGTACTTAAACCAACCTTTAATTGAGACGATAGCCCCATCTCCTTCATCTTGACAACATTTCCGCTGCAATTCAACAACATAATTTCTCCCCGGTCCTAGCTTAAACCAGAATGCCTGAGGCGGGCGGAAATCACTCTGCCAGCTTGTAGTAAAGATTGGAGGATCAGGATGATTACCTAAGTCGTCAGCAAGATAAATGAGCACACGCCAACAGAGGTACACAGATGACCCGGACTCTATCGCTGTGGATGAAATTCCAAAAAAATTCAGTCCATAGTTTGGCGGCAAGCCCATCTGACAGGTATAGAATTGAGCCGGACTGGTCATATTTATCGAGATATTATTTACCGTCAAATCAGGTATTGGCGGAGACGATAAGGTAAAGTTGGCACCGACGACGTTGGAGCCGCCTTTGACTAATGTATAGCCAGCTACAGGTATAGCATTGATTAATGTAAAGACGTAGGTTCCTTCGTGTGCCCCTGCGGGAATTGTGAATGACCAAGTGCCATTGACATTTACTGGCGTAGATATAACGCTGCCATTGGGTAGTAAGATGGAAATGGACAAGCCACCACCGATGGTGGCGCAACTAGAAGTGAAAACAGTGCCAGAAATGGTTTGAGCCTCTATTCGAGAGCTAAGAAAAAAAAGTCCTAAGACAAGTAATGGAATCGAAAAAAGGGCTTTTGAGGCGGCTCTGAGACCACTCATACTTCCCTTACGAGTCTTAAAGGGATTAAATTGGGGGGCATCACTAAGTAATGCGAGGATTGTTTTTTTCATAATAAAATGAATTGTGAGTTGAAATGAATTATGTAAAAAATGACGCGAAAATATCGCAAATCAAAAGTAGTTGAAGTTTTCTAGATCTTGTTCTCGAGACTTGAAAAAAGAAATCAAATGTCGCATTCTGGCGAAAGAACTGTTGTTATTTGCAGGCCTGAACCTTTCTAACACAAAGGTTTTGTCGTTTTACTACTTTTGCCGTCCAAAACAAGGTGGTGAAAATCCCGGTTAGGCACCTGAAACCACCATAGCAACTACTTTTTACATGAAAGCATACGTTTTTCCCGGCCAAGGCTCGCAGGCGGAAGGCATGGGCAAGGAACTTTACGAATCAAACACCCAGGCCAATGAACTGTACGAACAGGCAAACGCCCTCCTGGGCTGGCGCATCAGCGATGTGATGTTCAACGGCAGCAAGGAAGATTTAACCCAGACCAATGTGACCCAACCGGCGGTGTTTTTGGAAAGTATCGTACGGGCCAAAGTGGCGGGGGCGGCTTTTCAACCATCGGCAGTAGCCGGGCACTCTTTGGGTGAATTTACCGCGCTTTGTGCGGCAGGTGCCTTGTCGTTTGAGGAGGCTTTTTTGCTCGTGAGCAAGCGCGCATTTGCGATGCAAAAAGCCTGTGAATTGGTGGATAGCACCATGGCTGCCGTGCTGGGCATGGAAGATGCCGCCGTAGAAGCGGTGTGCCAAAGCATTGAAAATGAAATAGTTGTAGCGGCAAACTACAATTCTCCCGGTCAATTGGTCATTTCCGGATCTCGCAAAGGCATCGAAATTGCCGTGGAAAAACTCAGCGCGCTGGGGGCTAAACGGGTGCTGGTATTGCCCGTTGGCGGTGCGTTTCATTCGCCGTTGATGAAGCCCGCGCAGGATGAATTAGAGGAGGCAATCAACGCGGCACAATTTTCAAAACCCGTTTGTCCGGTGTACCAAAATGTACATGCACTGCCGGTAACAGACCCCGAGGAAATCCGTAAAAACCTGATCGCTCAGTTGACTGCGCCCGTTCGTTGGACCAAAACCATCGAAAATATGCTCGCCGATGGGATTACTGAATTTGTGGAAGTGGGTGCCAGCGCGGTGTTGCGCGGTATGATTCGCAAAATCAGCAAAGACGCGATCACGGACGGACTTTAAACGAAAATATATCATCCGGTATCTGGCATTCAACAAGCTCGCCGATACACAAACTGACCAAAAAAATGTTCGACAACCTACTTGGAAACCTGCAAAAACAGCAGGAGGAAATGCAGCAAAAACTGGCTGAAATTTTCGTGGAAGCTGATTCTGGCAATGGTGCCGTAATCGTAAAAGCGAGTTGCGACCTGCGCATTGAAAATATTAAAATTGATGCCAGTAAGCTGGATATCAATGACTTAGAGCAGGTGGAAGACCTGGTTTTGGTAGCCGTCAACGAAGCGCTGGACGTAGCCAAACAAAAAGCAGCCTTCGAAACCAACAAATTGCTGCAAGGCATCATGCCCCCCGGCATGGGCGATCTGGGCAAGATGTTGGGCCGTTAAAAGTCGGCTTTGAGCACAAACAAGTTTTCTGCGCCCGCGCTTACACTTTCTCCGCATTTGCGGCGTTCTGCCTGCCCCACTCAACCCATCTAAACGTACCAAAACTCGATTCTAGGATGCGATTTCTTATTTTACTTTCCCTCGTTTTTGCTGCTGCCACTGTTTCAGCGCAAGTTGTTACCGACAAACTGGAGGCCTATTTCTCGTTTGACAATTGTAAAGCCGTGGACGACAGCGGCAATGGCTCCACGGGCGTCCTCAAAGGTGCCATCGGCTGTACTTGCGGCCTCATTGACTCCGCCATGTATTTTCTGGAAGACAATGACGGCATCAACCTTGTAGGTCCTTTCGCCGATGTGTTTACCACCAGCGACTTCACGGTCAGTTTTTATTTCCGTCCAACGCCGCAGAACAGCCAGCAAAACGCCTCCCAACTGGTGATGGCCAAGCAGGATTCCTGTAACCTGAAAAACGCCTTTTGGGTGCGCTACAACGATTTTGGCAGTGTGGGAACCATTACTTCCGGCATTAGTGAAAACGATACGTTGCTTGCCAATGTCACGGCAAAACTTGACCCCAATGCGTGTTGGCAATACATCACGCTGACGCGAAGCAACACCGTTTATTCCCTGTATGTGAATGGTATCCTGCGCGATTCTCGAACCTCAAAAGCACGGATTGACCTGACCAATACCACCCCGCTTGTCATTGGGGATCGTGTTTGTCCGCTGGATGTGGAGCTAAAAGCGGTGTTTGACGAGCTGCGTTTCCACAGCAAAGCCCTCAGCGTGACGGAAATTAATAGATACAACCTCCGCGCGGATAAAATATTGACCCGCGACACGCTCGTGTATCTTGGTAATTCATTCAAACCCGCTGTGACGCAGTATTGTGTGAGCCAGTTTGTGTGGAATCCATTGGCAGGCGTTGACAATCCGCTCGCCGCAGAGCCTTTCATAACCCCCACACAAACAACCACTTACGAAATAACTTTCAATTACGATGACGATTGCGTGGCCACCGACACCCTGCTCGTGACGGTCATTGACCCCGCGACGCTCGATTGCAACCAGGTTTTTATTCCCAACGCATTTACCCCCACCGAAAGCCCGAATTTGAATGATGTTTTTGGCATCAGCAATCCGTTTGCTGTGGATGAATTCATTTCTTTTGAGGTATTTGATCGCTGGGGCGGGCGGGTATTCAACGCAATGACCCAGTTTGAAACCTGGGATGGAACCTCCAATGGGAAAGCCGTTAATCCCGGGGTTTTCCTCTACCGCTTGCGTTACAAGTGTGTAGGCGAGGAAAAAGTGCGGGCCGGGAGCCTGACTTTGCTGCGGTAAATCGCGCAATTTGAGTGAGGTCTCAATTTCAGAAAATGTTTATTAGTCTGACAATGGACTATAAAAAGAAAGCCCAAGGCACGTTTGCCTTGGGCTTTTTCACTAAACCGTTTCTATTGTATGAAGCAATATATAGTTAACCAAACCTGTGCCAAAAATGAAAAAAAGTGGGTTTGGCGAAAAAAAAGTCAAAAAAAACTATGCGTTCAGACAAAAGAACCCTGTCAAATATTGCTACTCGACAGGGACAAAACAAAAAACAAACACTATGAACAAACACTAAAATATCTTGTCATTTACATTTGGCACACAAGGGCCAATTTTAAAAAATTCTATTGTAACGCCTTGGGCCAAAATCAAGCCACAAATTTTAGCCCAAAGCCAGAAACCTAGGCCATCTTTGCCCTGTTTTTAGTCAAAACTAACAATTTAGGGACTAAACGGCAATTTTATAAAAATGAATAACATGCTAAGAATTTTAAATACGACGTTTGGGTTTGCGCTGCTTTTTGCTGCCGCTTGTGGTTCCAGCGATAACGACACCGCCCAACGCAGCCCTGCGGCCCAAGGCGAAAGTTCAAAATTGGTCCCGGATGGAATGGCTGTATTTCGGCAAAACTGCGTGACGTGCCACGGTGTGGATGGTGCGCTCGGCTTGAACGGTGCCAAAGATCTTGGCCAGAGCATACTGACCCTCGAAGAGCGCGTAAATATCATTACCAACGGCAAAAAACTCATGACTCCATTCGGCTCAATCCTTAATCCGGAGGAAATTCTGGCGGTGGCTGAATACACGCAAACGTTCAAAAAGTAAAACTTTATGAAACAAGATTCGCTCGTTTTAGTCACCGGAGCCACTGGTTTTGTGGGTTCGTATTTGATTCGTTTGTTGTTGCAAAAGGGCTACAAAGTCCGTGGTCTGAGGCGCGCGTCCAGCAGTCTCGCGTTCCTCGATGGGGTAGCGGAGCAGGTAGAATGGGCGGAAGCGGATGTCTGTGATTTGGGTGCTTTAGAGGACGCATTCCAAGGCGTCACCCATGTTTTTCATGGTGCTGCCATGGTGTCTTTTCATCCAAAAGATGCGCGTAAAATGATGAACATCAATGTAGAAGGCACCAAAAACGTCGTAAATCTCTGTATTGATTTTGGGGTAAAAAGATTGGTACATGTGAGCAGCATCGCGGCACTGGGCCGGACAGCCAATCGGCCACATTTGGACGAGAACTGCAAATGGGTGGAGAGTAAACAGAACAGCCGCTATGCCCAGAGCAAATACGCGGCGGAAATGGAAGTGCAACGTGGCATTGCAGAGGGTTTATCGGCGGCCATTGTGAGTCCTTCGGTGATCGTGGGTAGCAAAGACTGGGAGGAAGGGATGTCCGGTTTTTTCAAAAAAATTGATGCGGGTCTGAAGTTTTGTCCCAGCGGCGGCTCCGGTTTTGTGGATGTGCGCGATGTGGTTCAATTTATGGTGCAGCTCATGGAAAGTGACATTACGGGAGAGCGGTATATTTTGAACAGCGACAATCTTTCGCACCGGCAGTTTTTCGGGATGATTGCCACTGAATTGGGGGTTGCGCCACCGCCGATCACAGTTGGGCCTTTGTTGGCCGAAGTAGCCTGGCGCGTGGAATGGCTAAAGGAAAAAATCCTGGGAACCACCCCGCTCGCGACCAAAGAAAGCGCCCGCGCCAGTGTGACGAACTTCACCTACGGGAATGAAAAATCGCGCTCCGTTTTTGGATTTGAGTATCGGCCCATTGGGCAGACGATCAGGGAAACGGCGGCGCAGTATTTGGAGGCGAAGGGTGAGGGGTATGGGGTGAAGATTTTGGGGTGAGGGGGTGGGCTTTGCAGGAGGTGTTTGACCGTTATTTAGACACAAATTTTCTAAGCTTTGTTTATAAACAACACTTTTTGTTTTATATTTGCACAAGAATTCGTTTAAATAATTTAGATAAAACCCTTGAACTTAACTTAAAAGTGAAGAACTTTGTCCTTGAGATATTTGATGATGCGTTCGCGCTCGTAACTTACTATTCTGTCCGTTGGGATGAATCGAAGGAAAATGAAACCAATAAATTTGTGATTCGATTTGCCAACTCGGAAGAATATCGGCCATTTTATCAGCAAATTGCTGCACTATTGGCCGATATGGGTGAACGAAAAGGTGCTCGCAGACACTATTTCAGTCGCCACGAGGATGCAGCATCTGCATTGCCTCCCAAAGGAACTTTTGAGATCAATGGAATTGAGATCAATTTTTTCGGAAATCCGTTGCGCCTTTACTGCACTCGCTTGAATGATAATCTAGTAGTGCTATTCAATGGAGGTCTCAAAACGGCCCAAACCGCTCAAGCCAGCGAAGATCTTGCCCGAAAATTCCGTGAGGCACAACATTTCGCGCGAATGATCTGGGAAGCAGTGCAGGACAAGACGATTCTCATTGAACAGACCACCCGTCGAATCACGAATTTCGATGGTACTGAACACGATATTTTGCTCTAAATCATGGCAACTAAAAGTCTTTTTCGCCAAACACTGGATGAAATCCCCGCCGAAACGCACATTTTCATCCAAAAATATACCGACATCCTCGACCGGGTGCAGGCCATACTGGATCGCAAAGGCATGAAGCGGCGAGACCTGGCCCAAGCCTTGGGGAAAAGTGAATCGGAAATCAGCAAGTGGCTCGCTGGGGAGCACAATTTCACTTTGAAGAGCCTGGCTAAGTTGGAGGCGGTGCTGGGGGAGGAAATACTGGTGGTGGCGGCGGCGGGGAGTTCTAAAAGAGTGCAACGACATCCAATAACTTAATATCTTGATTCATCCAGCAATTGTTTTATTGGACGAACCAACTCGTTAGATGAACTGAAAGTTCTGTGGAGCCCAAAATCCATGGGGTTAGAAATGGTAGGCGTCAAAAAAACAAGTTTTCCACATCACTGCAAAATCCCAACCATTTGTTTTAAATTTACCCAAAATCAGCGCCGCCCATGAACCAATGAAAGCTGCCTATTTTCAAAACTTGCCCCAACACATTTGCCGTCACCTTTCCGAAGCAAGACATAGTATCTGCATTGCAGTTTGCTGGTTTTCTCACAAAGACATTTTTGAAATTTTGCTTGGACGTTTGAACGCAGGAGTTCAGGTAGAACTTTTGCTCGAATATGACAGCCAGAATATCCGCGAAGGCGGGCTTGATTTTCAACAATTTATCCGATCCGGCGGTAAACTTTGGGCTTGTCGGGCGGCTGGGTTGATGCATCACAAATTTGCAATTTTAGATGACAGCCTGCTGCTCACAGGCTCTTTCAATTGGACCTATAATTCCAATGCCGAAAACCTTTTGCTTACGGATGAAGCGGTGATGGTGTCCGCGTTTCGTGAAGAATTGAAGCGTCAAAAAGCCTCTGCCCAACGCATTTTTCAAGTGCGGTATGCAGATGTTAAGATATTTGCCGCTTTCCCATTATTTGAAAAAACGCAGTTTCCGATCAGCGATTTGCGCAAAAAAGTGAGTTGTGGATCAAAAGTTTGGCTCGTTCGTTTGGACAAATTGAAAATCGAGCGCAGTGTTGTCTTTTCTGAAAATCAAATCCCTTTCGATGCAGAAAATTTGCTGTTGCCTTTTTGGAGGGCTTACCGGATGTGGGATGAGACACTTTTTGAAGAGGAGATAAATCGGTTAAAAAGCGAATATCCTGAGCTTTTACTTCAAAAACTCCGCTGCTGGGCCAGGCGAATGCAAATCGGCGACCTGGTTTTTAGTGTAGGCCGGAACGCTGTTCCGGCACAAAATCCAAACCGGAGCCGCTCTCCATCATACCTCCTCGCAGTCGGTATTATCCAGTCGCATCCACAGCCGTTTTCCGGCGGAAATTTTTCCAGTTTTAGGTCGGTGCAATGGCTGAAAATCTTGGAAGAAATGCCTTATTTGCTGCCTGAAAAAACCTCAGACCAGGTTGTTGCGAAGTATCGAGGCTCGGCGTTGCGGGTGTTGCAGGAGGTGTTTGGGTAGCAAATTTGTTTGCTAAAAGGATTTTATTGTTCAACACTTTGTTTTATTTTTGCGCAAACCTACAACCCCAAGAAGTTATGAAAACCCATGCATGCACATTTTTACGATCGAAAACTACCCCATTTCCAACCTGCGGAAGCCACTTTTTTCGTGACCTTTCGGCCTGCTGGCTCTATTCCCATGGAGGTGATTCGTAATCTACGTGAAAACTATGAACTTTTACAGCGAAGCATTTTGGAACAGAAAAATTGGACTGAATGGGAAAAACGTGCACAGATTTACATTGAGCAAAAGCGGCTTTTTGCTGCAACGGATGAATTTTTAGACACGAATCCTAATGGGCCATATTGGCTGCGAGAGCATCGGGTAGCCGAGATCGTTTCAGAGGCCCTTCAACATCGCGATGGGAAGCTATACGATCTACATGCTTACACCATCATGCCCAATCATGTTCATATGATGATGACCCTGATGCCAAATGCGCCAGTGTTGTTCAAAGTAATGCAGGATTTGAAAAAGTTTACTGGCTTACATAGCAATCGGAGCCTAGGACTGGAAGGATCATTTTGGGAAGAAGAATCTTATGACCATGTGGTGCGGTCAGAAAAAGAGTTTTATCGGATTGTGAATTATATACTTCGAAACCCCGTGAAGGCTTGTTTGGTAAAAGAATGGCATCAATGGCCGTCCACTTTTGCAAAACCAGCGCTCTTTTGAACCAGACCGTGTCGCGGAACGCTACGTGTATGCCGGAACGCTGTTCCGTGCGTGTGTATGCCGGAACGCTGTTCCGGCCTGTTATTTAATCACACGGAACAGCGTTCCGTGCGCGTGTATGCCGGAACGCTGTTCCGGCTTATTATTTAACCACACGGAACAGCGTTCCGTGGTAAAACCACACGGAACAGCGTTCCGTGGTAAAACCACACGGAACAGCGTTCCGTAGTACAACCACACGGAACAGCGTTCCGTGGTACAACCATACGGAACAGCGTTCCGTGGTACAACCACACGGAACAGCGTTCCGTGATACAAACTGTGCCGGAACAGCGTTCCGGCGTACTAACATGCCAAACTTCGCCCACCTCCACTGCCATACCCAATTCTCCCTGCTCGACGGGGCCGCTTCCATCCCCGGCCTGTTCAAAAAAGCAGCCGCCGATGGCATGAAAGCCCTGGCCATCACTGACCACGGCAATATGTTCGGCGTGTTCCAATTTGTGGCTGAAGCCGCTAAACACGAGGGCGTAAAACCCATCGTGGGCTGCGAATTTTATGTCGTGACAGACCGGCATCGGCGGACTTTTACGAAGGAGGACAAGGACAAACGTTTCCACCAATTATTCCTCGCAAAGAACCCGGAAGGCTACAAAAATCTGGTCAAACTCTGCTCTTTGGGCTATATTCAGGGACTTTACGGCAAATACCCGCGCATTGACAAGGAGCTGATTTTGCAGTACCACGAAGGCCTCATCGCCACTACTTGTTGCATTGGTGCCATGGTGCCGCAGGCTATTTTGAGAAAAGACGAAGCTACCGCCAAGAAAGAATTCGAATGGTGGCTCGATATCTTTGGGGAGGACTATTACATTGAGATTCAACGACATCAGATGGCCGAGCAGGATCGCGTGAACGAGGTTTTGCTCCGCTGGGCCGAGGAATACAAAGTGAAAGTGATCTGCACCAACGACTCGCATTATGTAGACCAAAAAGACTCCAACGCCCACGATATTCTGCTCTGTGTGAACACCGGCGAAAAACAAGCCACGCCCGCCATTCGGGAATTTGTGGAAGAAGGCACCGTGATGAAAGGTGGGCGTTTTGCGTTCTGGAACGACCAGTTTTATTTCAAAACGCAGGCCGAAATGGGTGCTTTGTTCAAAGACGTGCCGCAGGCATTGGACAATACCATGGAAATCGTGGATAAATGCGAGCACCTGAAACTGAAAAAAGACATCCTGCTGCCCAATTTTGTAGTGCCGCAGGAATTTCAAACCCAGGACGACTACCTCCGCCACCTGACCTTTGAGGGTGCCCGGAAAAAGTACCGGGAAATCACGCCCGAAGTCGAAGATCGCCTCAATTTTGAGTTGCACACGGTCAAAACCATGGGGTTTGCCGGCTACTTCCTGATCGTGGCCGATTTCATTAACCACGGCAAAGACATCGGGGTGTTCATTGGCCCGGGACGTGGATCAGCGGCGGGCAGCGCGGTGGCGTATTGTATCGGCATCACGAACATTGACCCGATCAAATACCAGTTGCTGTTCGAACGATTCCTGAATCCTGACCGTAAATCCATGCCCGATATTGACACGGACTTCGACGACGAAGGCCGGCAAAAAGTCATTGATTATGTGGTAGAAAAGTATGGGAAACAGCAAGTTGCGCAGATTGTGACCTACGGCACGATGGCCGCCAAAATGTCTATCAAAGACGTTTCCCGGGTACTCGATTTGCCGCTCGACCAGGCCAATGCGCTCGCCAAATTGGTCCCCGATAAACCCGGAACCTCGCTCAAACGCGTGCTCACCGCCCCATTTACCGGCGAAGGTTCCCTGGCAGAAAAAGAAAATCTGGGCCCGGAAGACATCGAAAATGCCAAAAAACTCCGCGAACATTTAGCCGCCGTCAATACACCCGAAGGCATGGTTTTGAAAGAAGCCATGATCCTGGAAGGCTCCGTGCGCGGCACCGGCATCCACGCGGCGGGCATCATCATTGCGCCAAAAGACCTGACGGAAATCATCCCGGTCTATGCCTCCAAAGAAACCGAACTGCTCATCACGCAGTACGAAGGCTCCATTATTGAAGATGCCGGGGTAATCAAAATGGACTTTTTGGGTCTCAAAACCCTCACCATCATTCGCGACGCACTGATCCTCATCGAGCAAAATCACGGGGTCAAAATCAGCATTGACGACATCCCGCTCGACGACAAAAAAACCTACGAACTTTACCAAAAAGGCGAAACGAACGGCACGTTCCAGTTTGAAAGTGCGGGCATGCAGAAATACCTCCGCGACCTGAAACCCGACAAATTTGACGACCTGATTGCGATGAACGCGTTGTATCGTCCGGGTCCGCTGGAATATATTCCGGATTTTATTGCCCGGAAACATGGGCGCCAGGCGGTGACGTATGATTTGGCGGATATGGAGGAATATCTCAAGGATACATTCGGCATTTGTGTCTACCAAGAACAGATCATGCTCCTTTCCCAAAAACTCGCTGGCTTTTCCAAAGGTGATGCCGACGTTTTGCGGAAAGCCATGGGTAAAAAGCAAAAAGCAGTCCTGGACAAGATGAAAGGCCAGTTCATCGATGGTGGAACCGCCCGCAGCCACGACGCCAAAACCCTCGAAAAAGTCTGGACCGACTGGGAAGCCTTCGCCTCCTACGCTTTCAACAAATCGCACTCGACCTGCTATGCCTTTGTGGCCTACCAGACGGCTTACCTGAAAGCGCACTACCCATCCGAATACATGGCGGCGGTGTTGACGCATTCTCAAAGCAACATTGAAAAAATCACCTTTTTCCTAGAAGAATGTAAGCGCATGGGCCTCGCCGTCAAAAGTCCTGATGTGAACGAGTCTATCGTTAATTTTTCGGTCAATAAAAAAGGCGATATCCGATACGGCATGGGCGCCGTGAAAGGGGTGGGCGAAGCAGCCGTTGAAATTCTCATCGAAGAACGCAAAAAAGGAGGCCCGTTTAAGGACATTTTTGAATTTATGCGCCGGGTAAGTCTTCGTGTGGTCAACAAACGAGTGATGGAAAATCTCGTGTACGCGGGTGCTTTCGATAGTTTTGGAATTGCACGGGGCGTGTTTTTTGCGCCGACGGATAAATATGAAACCTTCATTGAAAACCTCATCAAATATGGTTCGGCGCACCAGGAAGACAAGCTGATGTCGGTCAATTCCCTGTTTGGCGATCTCTCCGATTCCGTCAGTATTCCCGAGCCGAAAATCCCGAGAGCAGAGGATTGGGGCCTTATTTTTAAACTCCAAAAAGAACGCGACGTCGTTGGCATCTACCTCAGCGGTCACCCGCTCGACGATTTCCGCTATGAGTGGGAAACCTTCGCTTCGCCGCTGGCCAACATTGAAAATTTCAAGGGCCGGAAGGTGAATGTGGCGGGTTTTGTGCTCAAAGCAGAACATCGAATCAGCCAAAAAGGGACCGGCTGGGGCCGATTTACCTTGCAGGATTACACGGGATCCTTGGAGATCACGATGTTTTCGGAGAGTTATGCCAAGTTCAAATCCTTTTTTGAAGAAGGCACCACCGTTTATGTCGAAGGCGAGTACAAGCAGCGCTACAATTCCGACGAGATGGAGTTCAAGGTTTTAAACGTTCGGCTCCTGGAAACCATCGGCGAAGAAAAAACGCAGTCCATCACACTCAAAATTCCGGTAGAAAAAATCACCGCACCGTTCATCGAACAGCTTGAGAAGATTTGTCTCAGCCACAAAGGCAAACACACTTTACACGTGGAACTCATTGATTATCAGAACAAAGAGAAATTGCCCTTCACTTCAATGGCCAAAAAAGTGACGGTTGGCAATGAATTTATTGCCGCAATGGAATTGCTCGGGGTGGAATGTGGGGTAAACTAAATGATGAATTATGAATGATAAATGATGAATGTTTCGAAAAGACGCGAAATTCATCATCCATCATTCATCATCCATCATTCGCACTACCTTTGCCCGCCATTCCAAGTAAAACCCCACACAAACAGTCCAATTTTCATGCAACAAGACAGTTTTGAAGTCATCGGCGGCCAATCGCTCCGTGGCGAACTCCAGCCACAAGGCGCTAAAAACGAAGCCCTGCAAATCATCAGCGCGGTGTTGCTCACCGACGAGCCGGTCACGATCTCGAACGTGCCGGACATTCTCGATGTAAACAAACTCATCGAACTCCTGCGCGGGTTTGGAGTAACAGTCGAACGACTTGCACCCGATACCTACCGCTTCTCCGCCAGTACGATTGACATTGGTTACCTGCGCTCCGACGAATTTATGAAAGATGCCGGGCGTTTGCGCGGTTCTGTGATGCTCATCGGGCCCTTGTTGGCTCGCTTCGGACGGGCGACCCTGCCCAAACCAGGCGGCGACAAAATTGGTCGGCGGCGCCTGGACACGCACTTTTTGGGCTTCCAAAAACTGGGCGCAGAATTCAAATACGACGACGAAAAGGATATCTACTACGTAGAACAACCCAAGGGAGGACTACAAGGGGGCTACCTCCACATGGACGAAATCTCCGTGACCGGAACCGCCAATGTGATCATGACTGCGGTGCTGACCAAGGGAAAAACGACCATTTACAACGCTGCCTGCGAACCCTACGTACAACAACTTTGCCGAATGATGCAACGTATGGGGGCAAAAATTGAGGGCGTAGGCTCCAATTTGCTCCATATTGAAGGCGTGGAAAAACTCGGGGGCACGGAGCACCGTTGTCTGCCCGACATGATCGAAATTGGTTCGTTCATTGGCCTTGCCGCCATGACCCAAAGTGAAATCACGATCAAAGACGCGGGAGTCAAGCATTTGGGAATCATTCCCCACACCTTCGAACGCCTGGGCATTCAAATTGAAGTCAAAGGGGATGATTTGCACATTCCAGCGCAGGAGCACTACGAGATACAGACCTTCATTGACGGCTCCATTCTCACCATTTACGACGCGCCCTGGCCTGGGTTTACCCCCGATTTGATGTCTATCATCCTCGTCGTCGCAACGCAGGCACGCGGCTCGGTGCTGGTGCACCAAAAGATGTTTGAAAGTCGCTTGTTTTTCACCGACAAACTCATTGACATGGGCGCGCAGATCATTCTCTGCGATCCGCACCGCGCCACTGTGATCGGCCTGGACCGGAAATACCCACTCCGCGGCATCGAGATGACTTCACCCGATATCCGTGCCGGACAGGCCCTGCTCATCGCGGCACTTTCTGCCAAGGGGAAAAGCGTCATCCACAATGTAAATCAAATTGATCGGGGATATCAGCACATTGATACCCGGCTGAATGCGATTGGGGCGAAGATTACGCGGATGTGAGGTGTAAACGAGCGCAGTGCCCGTTTCCGACGTATATAAAATGTGCCCCTATCCGGGCTTCAGGCACACGCTGGGCTTTTCAACTTATTTACACACGCTGGCGCAGGGCTCTGCCGTGTGTCTACTATTTGGTCGGTTCCGCCGACCGACTTATCGGCAGAGCCGGCGGAATAATAGGCACACGGCAGAGCCCTGCGCCAGCGTTTTCCGTTTTCCATCGTGTACTTTGCGCCAGCGTTTTCCCCGCGCCAGCAGCGAGCCGAAAAGCAAGCGGCCGATTCCACCAGGTGAAATCGGCCGCTTCAATATTTCCTAACTGCTTGAAAATCAATTCTTATTCGCCACCTTCAAATAATTCTCCAAGGCTACTGCGATGGAAGGCGCTTCAGGGGTGCCGGCTTGAATATTGACTTTCATGCCCCGTTCGGTGACTTCTTTGAGGGCCGCGGTGCCAAAAACGCAGATGCGGCGGTCTTCCTGTTTGAAATCCGGGAATTGCTCAAACATGGACTTGATTTCATTTGTAAACGAGGTGACACCTCCGAAGCAGGAGGTGTCACCTCGTTTACAAGTGCTGGTGATCAATGTTTCACCACAAGTTTAAGGGTCTGGTCCTTCTTACCCAAAGGCGCAATAAAATAAAGGCCCGATGCAAGTCCCGCAGTCTGGAAGGATGTTGAGGGTTGCCCTTCTGCCAGTTGGATGCGCGCGACTTCCCTTCCCAGCATGTCGTGTACCGTGAGTGCCTGCCAGCCGTGGTTTTCTGGAAGGGTTACGGTGACGATGTCACTGGCGGGGTTGGGGAAAGCATGCATAGGCTCCTGTGTTACCTCCAGCTCCTGCGTACCGACGATGCCCCAGCCGATATTGCCATCACAGTCCCCATCAAAGCGGTACATGGGCAGGTTGGGTAAGTCAAAAGCGAGTCGTGTGGGGGTTTTGATGGCCTTGACCTCAAACTGACAGTCGGTGCCCTTTTCGTCTGGCTGGTGCACGACATGGATGTAAAAGGTAGTAGTGCCAGGGCTGACGTAGAGCCTGCAATCCGGCCCGGGGTGTAGGTATCCAACGCCGATGGGCCATCCGGTCTCGTCGGGTAGAGATACTTGGGCGATGTGCACGGTGGATGCCACTGGGTCTGAATCATGTAAGTCCAATTGGAAGAGGTCGCGCCCAGCGGTGAGGTAGAGGAATCGCCCGTTGGGGGAAAAGGCTAGCCCTTCGGCAGTGCCATTGTTCGGGTTTGGATAGATAAAGTTCCGATAGTTAGATAATTCGCCAGTGGCATTGTCAAAATCGTAGAGCATGGCACCGTGCGCTTTGTTGTGAATGCCAAGGGTACGCGCGTCGTGAGAGTAGGCGACCTGGCCTATGCCCACCTCGGCGGGAAGCAGGGGAGGTCCTATCTGCTGAGGGAAAGGCCCCTGCACAGTTTCCGGCCCTCCGATGAGGAACTTGTGGAAGGTGTTAGACCCGAAGCCCGCCACCCAAGCCCACCACCTCGTCCCGTCGGCACTCAAACAGGCGTTGAGGCGGTTGGTGACCATATTGCTGGCAAACAATGTCCTTTTTTCCTTGAGCCTAAACGTACCATTTGTTTTTTTGACGATGACGGATAGGTAGAGGTTTTTGGAAACAGCACTTTGGAGCACATCAGAAACCTCGGTGTCCTTATGGAGCAGGTATGTGATGGAGTCGTTATCCAGTGCTGGCAAAAAAAGGGCAGACTGGTTCGCGGGATAATATCCCGTTGGGCAATAAACATCGTGGGTAATACCAGGTGTAAGCCCCCCCCCTCCTTCGATGACCTGAAAGTTTCGGTCGAAGACGGCGCAGTTGTTGGTCATGAGCATGAGCTGCCCCTCCTTGTCACAGATGAAACTTCCAGTTGTTCCAATTTCCGCCATGTTTTGCGCAAACGGCGCGACGGAGACCTGTCCCCCATTGAAGTCCAGAATGCTAATGCCAAACTGTAAGGGCAAGTTGGTTCCATACCCGAAGGGCCACTGGTGGTCATATTTCTGGGCAGCGAGTAAAGCGGGAAAAAAAAAGGCGAGGGTGGCGAGCAATTTTGTCATGGCGGGAGGGAAAATGCCTGGCGGAGAAAAATCAAATTTTTCATATAATATTGATACAAGTTAAAAAATCTATCAAATACCGTTAAAGCAATAATCTATATATTGAGCGATTGTTATACTATGATTCTTGTGATTTTGATGATTTTAGTGAGGCAAATGCCTGATTTTGAGATGACTATGATCTTGTTGTGTTCAAAACTACGCTGTGTTGGCTATACTTCATCGGTTTAAATGCTAATTCAACCAGAATAAGCGTCTATTTCAAAATGGATAGCAATATATGCTAAATATTTCTTGTTGGAACTATGGGCACAAAAACTTTAACATTCTGCAACTTGAGGTTTTCCCTGTCAATGCGCCTGTGTTTTCGCTAACAGAGATCGGGAAGACACCGACCGACTTGTCGGCAGAGCCGACGGAATAATAGGCACACGGCAGAGCCGTGCCCCAGCGTATGCCGTTCCCCAGCGTTTGCCATACGGCAGCGTGTGGACGTGCACCAGCGTGTGCCCCACGCCAGCAGCGAGCCGAAAAGCAAGCGGCCGATTCCACCAGGTGAAATCGGCCGCTTCAATATTTCCTAACTGCTTGAAAATCAATTCTTATTCGCCACCTTCAAATAATTCTCCAAGGCTACTGCGATGGAAGGCGCTTCAGGGGTGCCGGCTTGAATATTGACTTTCATGCCCCGTTCGGTGACTTCTTTGAGGGCCGCGGTGCCAAAAACGCAGATGCGGCGGTCTTCCTGTTTGAATTCCGGGAATTGCTCAAACATGGACTTGATTTCATTGGCCGAGAAGAACGCAATGATGTCGTACTTGATGTCTTTCAAGCCTGACAGGTCGTTGTTCACCGTCCGATACATCACGGCTTCTTGGACCGCGATTTTCAAGTCTTTGAAAAAGCGTGTCACGTCGGGATTGCCCTGGTCGCCGCAAGGCAGGTAATATTTCTCGTCCTTGTTTCGCAGGATGTACGATTTGAGGTCGAGAATAGACTTTGTGCCGTTGAATACCTTACGTTTTCGGAAATTGATGAATTTCTGAAGGTAGTTCGCGATGGTTTCTGTTGCACAGAAATACTTGGTTTCATCCGACATCTTGATGCGCATTTCGCCGCAGAGTCGAAAAAAGTGGTCCACTGCATTTTTACTCGTGAAGAGTATGGCAGAGTAATCGTTGGGGTACACGCGGTTCTTGCGATACTCCTTTTCCGTGAGGCCTTCCACCGCCACAAAAGGTACAAAGTCAATGTGCACCCCAAATCGCTTTTCGATCTCGTCGTAAGCGGTTCGCACGGCTGGTTGGCCCTGCGAAACGAGGATGTTGTGTACTTTTGAAGGGGTGGAATCCTGAACTTGTGCAGCAGTTGCAGTTGCAGACATTCGGGAGTGCGTTTTGTGTGAAATTTGTGTTAGTTTGAGTCGGGCGCGCGGTCGAAAAACGCTGATTAAAATGCAAAAAAATCTCGAAAAACCACTGTTTTTACGGTGTTTGCATCATGGCTAGTTTCACTAAAAATAGTACTGGGGCAATCTCGACGGCGCAAAGGTACAACAAAAAGTGAAAAGGGCTTTGCGACAAAAATTTACCGCCAATTGCACCGGCTCGAATGCTTCTATACGCGTAAAAAATGGCCACCAAACCAAGCATCCAGGAGACCAAAAGCAACTGTTCCATGCCAGATTTGGCCGAAAAAGCAATCAACAGGTTGAACGGGACCAGAAAAAGCCCGAGCACGCAGTTGAAGATAATGATGAGGAAATTGTACTTCCGTACCTCTGCTTCCACGGGAAACAAGCTCCGCAAAACCCCCAGCATCCAATGTTTGGATGAAAACGAAACGACTGCCGCGCCCAGGCAAAACAGCAGAAAGTAAAGGTTGTTGAACGTGTCACCATGAAATACCCGCGTGACGAGGAAGATAAAAATGCCGGCATTGAACAAAAAATTGGCGTAGAGCAAATAATAAGGGGTTGTGCCCACAAATCCCGAAGCTTCCCGTTGTGCCACAGAAAATCCGTTGTCGCTCAAAAATCCACCCCAGGCCTTGCTTACCGCACTCCGATTGGCAGCCACCGAAAAAGTAAGGAACGCAAAAGCCGTCAGCAACAAAGCCGCCAACACCGTTCCAGACAATCCGCCGCCCCGGGGCAAGACCGCAAATGGTTTGAATACCGCAGTCTCTGCGGCGGCTGCTGACACGCTGGCCACGGGCGCGCGATGCGGCACCACATCAAAAGGATTGGTCGAAACGAGTGACCCGTCCATAGCAATCGAAGCCTCTTTGGGCAAACGGTGCCAAAGCTCGAAGGGGTTCGTGGCATTTTGACCCTGCGCAGTAGCGCAAAAGCACAGCAAAACCATTCCTAAAAGCATCATTCTGAACATGGCGCAAAGTTACACGAATGATTTTTGAAAAAAATTCATTCTATGCTTCTCCATTTAAGAAATGTGCAGTTATCTTTGCACCCGCTTTTCAGCAAGTCTGGTGTCTTAGCTCAGCTGGTAGAGCAATGGACTGAAAATCCATGTGTCCCCGGTTCGATTCCGGGAGATACCACGAGAAATCCCGGAGATCGCAAGACTCCGGGATTTTCTTTTTTAGGTACAATCCCTTCCCATGTCTGAAGATATCGTCATCCGCATTCTGCTGCTTCCCTTTGCCTTGCTATATGGTTTGGGCGTTGGGCTGCGTAATCTGCTTTACCGCATCGGGATTTTGCGCAGCGTGCGGTTTGACCTTCCGGTGATTTCAGTCGGCAATCTCTCCGTTGGCGGTGCGGGCAAATCGCCCCACATCGAATATCTCGTTCGGTGGCTGAATCAGTTTTTGGAAGTCGCCGTGCTCAGTCGCGGCTATGGCCGCAATACCTCGGGCTACCGGCCGGTGACGGTGATTGACAATGCGGAGATGGTCGGCGATGAGCCCTTGCAATTCAAGCGAAAATTTCCGGAGGTGCCCATTGCCGTGAGCGAAAGTCGTGCTTTGGGTGTACCCGAGCTGGTGAAACGAAACCCCGAAACGCAGTGTGTGCTGCTCGATGATGCCTTCCAACACCTGGCAGTCACGCCCGGCCTGAATATCCTGCTCACTGAATTTGCCCGTCCTTTTACCCGGGATTGGCTGCTCCCATCCGGGCGTCTGCGCGAAGGCCGTTACAATTACCGACGTGCCGACCTGATTGTCGTGACCAAATGTCCACCCGAGCTTTCCTTGCAGGAGCGACAAAAAATGATCCTGGAAATTGATCCATTCCCCCGCCAACAGGTCTTTTTTTCCAGATACCGATATGGGATTCCTTACGATTTGCTTCGCCCGGATCAGCGTCGGCCACTGGATCTGGACACGGATGTGTTGCTGATGAGTGCCATTGCCAACACTGATTATTTACTGAAGCACCTCGCCGCGACGGTTAAATCGGCCCAAACGCTGGAGTTTGAAGACCATCACTTTTTTAAGGAAGATGAACTCCGCGATATGTTGCGCCGATTTGAACGTTTGCCAGGACGCAACAAAATCATTCTGACCACCGAAAAAGATGCCATGCGGCTGGAGCTTCACCAGGATTTTTTCTGGAAAAACACGCTTCCGGTTTTTGTACTTCCCATAGAGGTGGAATTCTGCGATGGGGATGAGGCGGCTTTTCAGGAAGCGGTCAAGCAGATGTTGCTGGATTTTAAGAGTTAAGATGCAAGGGTACACATTTTAATACAACCAAGGTCAAGGGGCTTGGAGCGGTCGAACATTGCGGACAATGGCACCAACGTTAGACCTCTGCGAGGTCGGGATACATACACCATATTTTGCTACAAACGTTAGACCTCTCCGAGGTCGGGATTCTGCAACCTTTTTTCTGTTACCCTTGTCTTTTGCAGTTTCCATCAAAAGCACTTTAATCACAGTCTTTTTTCATGAAAAAATCAACTTTTTTGCTCGCATTTCTCTGCGCGTCCCTCCCTGTTTTTGCTCAAATTTCTGTCGGTGGAAAAGTTACGGACGAAAGTCAACAGCCGCTTGGTTTTGCGACCATCGTACTGTTGAGTACGCCGGATTCTCAGTTCGTGAAGGGGACCTTAACGGATGCAGCGGGAACCTTCAGCATCGCGGGTGTTGCACCAGGGGAATATCATATCCTGGCTAGTTTGGTCGGCTATGATTCGCAGCGCACGGAGCCATTTGTGGTGCGGGCCGAGAGCAAAAATGTAAGCGCGGACATTACCCTGCGTCCTTCCGCAAACCTTTTGGCAGAGGCGGAAGTGGTGGCTAAACGCCCATTATTCGAGCAAAAAGCCGACCGGCTTATCATGAATGTGAGCGATAGCCCTGTGGCCAGCGGCGGATCAGCCCTCGAAATGTTGCAAAAATTGCCCGGGGTCATGGTGGTGCAGGACCGCGTGACCCTGGCAGGCAATTCCAGTGTTCAAATCTGGATTGACGGCAAACCTTCTCAATATGCCGACATGAATGCCGTGCTGCGCGACATGCCCGGCGACTGGGCTGCGCTGCTGGGCGCAAGGTACCAACGCGTGGCCACGACCTGGAACCTGCTGGGCAACGCGCTGCGCTTCGGCGTAGTCGTCGGCGTTGGTATCGGCCGCAACGGAAACCCCGGCGCGTGCCGCTTGCGCCGACTCGGGTTGCATGGACTTGGCTACCAGGTCGTCGT
>CAZKBH010000021.1:26639-43760 GCA_964550795.1 uncultured Saprospiraceae bacterium | reverse complement strand
TTCTCAATATGCCGACATGAATGCCGTGCTGCGCGACATGCCCGGCGATCAGATTGACCGCATCGAACTCATCACACAGCCGGGTGCCCAGTTTGACGCGGCGGGCGGGGCCATCATCAATATTATCTTGAAACGAAACGCCAATCTGGGTTTCAACGGAACCGTGGCCCTCACCACCGGCGGCAGCGTGTACGATCAAACCGAAGCTGGTTCCGACGACCGCAATTATTACCGAATCAATCCCTCTTTGTCGCTCAATTATCGGAAAGGGCAATGGAATCTTTTTGGCTCATACAGTTATCTGGATCGCACTTCTTTTACGGTGATAGAGGTGGAGCGGTTTATCGGGAACGAGATTTACACCCAAACGAATTACAATCCTTCAACGAGTCAAGTGCAGAATTTTCGGTTTGGTGCTGATTTTTTTGCCACCAAAAAGACGACGGTGGGACTGCTTTTTCGCGGTTTTGACCGAACGGGCGACAGTCGCGCCAACAATGTGACCGAGGTGTTCGACCGGGTTTTGTCGCAACCCATTGGCTCCTTTACGACCCAGAACGATACCCGCTCCGACCGCAATAATTTCCTGGGCAATGCCAATCTGCGGCATGAATTTAATGCAAAAACAGGCCACACGCTCAACCTCGACTTTGATTACAGCCAATACCAGTTGGAAAACCGCAGCCGCCTCAATATTTTTCAAAACGAGGTAGGTAGCCCCGAATCTCGTTCGGAGCAAAATCTCGACCAGCCCATTCAAATTTACGTGGGGAAACTGGACTACACGCTGCCTTTTGATTCCACTTTTAAAGCAGATATGGGAGCAAAATCAAGTTTTGCGACCATTGACAATGACCTGCAATTTTTGCGAGGCGGCGAGATTGACCCCGGCCAGTCCAACGACTTTTTGTACAAAGAAAACATCAACGCGGGGTATTTGAATTTGTCCAAAAGACTCACCAAAATAGACCTGAATGCAGGGCTTCGTGCGGAACAAACCGTGATTTTGGGCACTACAGCGGGCCAAACCGTACTCGACCGCAATTACCTGCAATGGTTTCCAAGCGCCAGTGCGCTCTACAAAATAAACAAAAATATTGGCCTGCAATCCTCCTACAGCCGCAGGGTCAATCGCCCGGCATTTCAGCAGCAGAATCCTTTTGCCTTTTTTATTGACTCGCTTACTTTCCAACAGGGCAATCCGACCCTGCGCCCCGAGATCAGTAACAACGCCCAACTTGCGCTCACGTATGACAACCAGCCCTTTCTTCGTGTTTCATACGCCAAAACGGACGATGTCATTTTTGAGAACGCGCCCCGGCTGGAAGGCACCAAAACTTTTGCAACGGCGGCCAATCTGGCGGAGTACGAGCGCTGGGCATTTGAGTTGAATTTTCCGATTAAATACAAAAAACTGATTGATGGTTTTGGAGGCAATCAATTCATTCTCAATACCTACGATGCGGAATATCTAGGTAGTAGATTTGAACGAAGTAAGTGGAACTGGCTGGCTTATTGGCAAGTAAACGTGAATCTGCCCGCTGATTTCAAGATTGAAGTAGGCGGGTGGTACATGACCAAATTCCTGGAAGAATTTTTCGACATTGGTGCCATGGGCGGGCTGAATATCGGAGCGTCCAAAACATTTTGGAACAAACGCGGCCGGCTTTCACTCTCGTTGAACGACATTTTTTATACCCAGTTTTCCAATGTTTATGTCAATTATTCCAACATCGAGCTTGACTTTTTGCAGCGCAACGACACCCGAACGGCCCGCCTGAGTTTCAGTTACCGCTTCGGCAACACAGACCTGAAAAGTGCCCGCCGCCGGGATACGAGTTCTGAAAGTGAGTCGTCGAGGGTGAAGGTGGAATAACGTGAACGTTCGTTTCTAAGCATTCTCTAAGCACAGTCTAAGGAGTTTCTAAGCAGGTTCAGGGCCGGGTGCCGATACTTTTGTGACAGAATTTCATCCACACTAATATTCTGTCTCATGAAAAAACTACTACCCATCCTTTTTTGCGCAGGTTTCCTTCTGGCCTTTTTTATTCAACAGGCTGCCGCTCAAGGCTGCGTAGCCGTTCGACCTTTCGGAGGCTGTGCGGGAACTGCTGCTAACGCTGTTGTTTTGGGCAAAGGGCAGTGGCAGGCAGGTGCCAACTATCGCTATTTCCAGTCTTTCCGACACTTTAAGAGCGATTTTGAACAAAAAGAGCGCATCGAGAAAAACACGCAGGTGATCAATGATGCACACTCTTTGGAACTTGGTCTTTCCTACGGGATTAGCAATCGCTTGAGTGTTTCCGTGAATCTTCCTTACATCTACTACGATCGCTCTTCTTTGTACGAGCACTACGGTAATTCTTTGTCCGCTAACCCGGAGCAGAAACGTTTCAACACTGGCGCACAAGGCATTGGTGATTTGCGTCTGTCCGCTTCCTATTGGCTGCTGGACCCCGAAAAGCACATGAATAAAAACCTCGCCATCGGGCTTGGCATCAAATTGCCTACCGGAAATTCAAATGTACAAGGTGAATTTCACCGCCGGAAAGCCAGCGATGGGGGAGATTCTATCATCACAAAAGCTGTTGATCAATCCATTCAATTGGGCGACGGCGGCGTGGGAATCAGTCTCGAAATCCAGGGTTATACCACCCTTTTCAAAGGAGGAGCTTTGTATTTCAACGGGTTTTATATGTCAAACCCCCGCGAAACCAATAACACTGTGCAACGGGTGCTGACTGCTAATTCTACGCCCATTGATGCCATCACGGCTTTCCATTCGGTTGCCGATCAATTTGTGGTACGGGCGGGCTTGAACTATGTGGTTTGGCCTGCTAAAGGCGTTTCTGCGGGTTTAGGACTTCGCGCAGAGGGCATTCCAACCCGCGATTTGATTGGAGGAAGCAATGGGTTTCGTCGCCCGGGCTTTATTGTTGCAGTGGAGCCAGGCGTAGCCTTCCAACGTGGGCAGTTTATTTTTTCCGCCAATGTACCCTATGCGCTTTACCGCAAACGCACCCGTAGCGTAGCCGATATTGCAGCCGGCAACGATGCCAGCGGTAATCCTCGAAATGGCGATGCGGCGTTTGCTGATTACTCCGTGAATGTGGGTGTTGCGTATCGTTTTGGCGGAAACGAAACTACCCATCACATGGACATTCCGAAATTTAAGGTTGTAAAGAATTAATTTGGTGGAAGCATTGTAATAGTGAAATTTCGTACAGTAGAAAGCCCGGTCCCGTAGTGGTGACCGGGCTTTTTCATTAGAATGACTATCCGGATATTGAATATCGAATATCGAACACCGAACCGCAGAACACCGAACACCGAACACCCAATATCGAACACCGAAGTAGTTTAAAGGCGAATGGATATTAAGTCCAAATGTTCTATCAACGCCGGTTTATGTCTTTCCCCCTTCGATATTCGGTGTTCGATATTCGGTGTTCGGTGTTCGATATTCAATATTCGGTGTTCGATATTCGATATTCAATATTCAAATAGTCAGTTTCATTTATACACCTTCTTCCCCTTTTTGAGCCAAATACCCCATGTACGGTCGAAAGCATGCACATCTAAAGTAGGACCAGTTTGATTAACGACGGGGAAGCCTTGGTTGACCCATTCAAAAATGCCTCCATACAGGTTGGAAACATTGGAAAATCCCGCTTTTTTGAGCTTTTCGGTCACTTTTTCGCTGCGATAACCTACGGCGCAATAGATGACAAATCGTTGGTTTTTGTCCAATTGTCTGGGCAGTTTTTCCACCTCGAAATGGTCGTATCCAACGAATATCGCGCCTTCAATATGGCTTACCTCAAATTCACGCGGTTCACGGGCATCCAAAAAAACAATAGATGCGCGGTCGCGGGCGGCCTCCTGAACCCCAATTTCGGGAACACTGTGGCTGAGCAGCCCATTGAGCATGAGCCGGAAGGCCCCACTTTTTACCTGGCCAAACAGACCGGCACTGAAGAGCGAAAGCCCCAATACAAATAAGATTTTTTTAGTGGAGATATGCATGAGCATCGTTTGGAGGACAAACGTATTAAACAGACACATAGCACAAAAGTTGGAAGGAGCGACCCGCACCAGGCGCGACGTTCATTCAGATACGTCGCGCCGAGTGCCTAACCGAAGATTATATATGAGAGCGGGGGCCCTTAAAGGGGAGAAAGGATTCAAAAAAATCCTACTGCCAGAAGGGGAAGCAGTAGGAAAATCAAAACATACTATGAGAAAACTGTCGCGAAGGTAACCGTGCGACTTTTGTATCGAAAACTATATTTAGAAAGCGGCGGCAAATAGGCAGAAAGCGGCGGCAAATCAAGTGACTAATGGAAAAGCGCAGCGATACTTTTGTGCTCCACCGTATTTCGAATGGCGCGCGCGAAAAGATTGGCTGTTGAAAGCACCTTGATTTTAGGCTCCGATATGTCCGAGCGGAGCGGAATGGTATCGCATACAATCAGTTCGGTGAGTTGCGAAGCTGCGATGTTTTGGTACGCTTTGCCAGACAAAACAGGGTGTGTGCAAATGGCGCGCACAGAATTTGCGCCCTTTTCCATCAGCGCATCGGCGGCTTTGCAGAGTGTTCCGGCGGTGTCCACAAGATCATCCACCAAAATCACATCTGCGCCTTTTACGTTGCCGATAACGGTCATGGCAGCCACCTCATTGGCCTTCGTCCGGTACTTGTCGCAGATGACGAGTTCGCGGCCAAAGTGCATGGCGTAGATGCGGGCGCGTTTTACGCCGCCGACATCCGGGCTGGCGAAAATCACTTTTGAAAGATCCTGAGTTTCCAGGTAAGGCACATAAATGGCTTCTGAACGAAGGTGATCCACCGGAATATCAAAAAATCCCTGCACTTGATCGGCGTGTAAATCCATGGTCATGATGCGATTTACGCCAGCGGCAGTGAACATATTGGCCATGAGTTTGGCACTAATCGGCACCCGGGGCTTGTCTTTCCGATCTTGACGGGCGTATCCGAAGTAAGGCACTACCGCTGTGATGTACCCCGCTGAAGCGCGTCGGGCCGTATCAATCCAAAGCAGGAGTTCCACGAAATTGTCGTGAGGCTGGCAGGTGCTCTGGATAAAAAAAGTGTAGGCTCCACGCACACTTTCGTTGATAACGGTTTGCATTTCGCCATCACTAAAGCGCGCAAGGGTGGTGTCGCCAAGTTCAGTATCGTAATGGAGGGCGATTTCTTTGGATAATTCTTTGGAGGCTGAGCAAGCAAAAAGTTTGACTTCTGTCACGGGTGCAGCTGGTTGTGGATTCGTTTTACAAGCTTCGTCACTCGAAGGAGCAGGCGCTTGGCTGGCTGTCATGTTTTTCAAATCATTTCAAATTTGAGGCAAAGGTAGAAACTAGGATTATACGGTGTATAAGTACCGATGAAACAATAACCTTCCAGTTTGGAGGGCTTAATTTGTTGCCATTTTGCGTTGCTCGACAGTTGCGTAGCCCCACGCGACTGTCTCGCACCTGAACTGACCCCAAATTCCTAAAATCAGTCATTTGCCGCACTCAAATCATTCAAATCACCTTAATCATCGTTTAATCTTCGCTATTTCTGGCAATTTTAAAAAGGTAGTTGTTAAAGGAAAGCACCTTGTACTACCTTTGGCAGCCTCCGAGAGCCAACACTATTATTTCACTAAATCTTACTGTCTGTTAAATGTTCCGACATCTTTACACTCGCCTAGGGCTTTTTGCGGGGTTATTGCTCCTGGTAGCGAACAGCCTTTCTGCCCAAGATCGCAGCGCACGTGAAACGGCGCTCCGTTTTTTACAAGAATCTCCTTCAAAATTTGAACTCACCCAAAGCGACGTATCCGATGTAAAAGTCGTGCGCGAGTACCGTACCAAACACAACGGTATCACACACGTTTGGGTGCAACAACAACACCGCGGAATTCCCGTGCTCAACGGCCTTTTTGGTCTGCACGTGAAACCCAATGGCGAGGTCATTCACCTCGGTCACCGTTTTGTGCACGAGCTTAACCGCCGCACGAACACCGATTTACCTTCTATCAGTGCCGCCAAAGCATTGGAAATGGCCATGGCCAATTTGGGCTTTACGGGTTTCCCTGTTCCTGCCTTGCGCAGCAAAACCAACGAACAAAATTTCGTGTTCGAGGGCGGTGCAATTTCACGGAAAGAAATTCCAGTAAAGGCAGCCTATGTGCTTGCCAACAACGGCACCGTTCGGCTTTCCTGGCAAATGGTCATTGACCAAGCCAACACTCCTGACCTCTGGACCATCGCGGTAGATGCCCAAACCGGCCTCATCTCTACCAAACTCAACCACACTACATACTGCAATTTGGGCCATGGCCACCGCGGAAACGGTGCAAATGAATGCGATGCTTCCCATAACCACACGGCTGCAGCACCCACCAAGGCCAAAAACGATTCAGAAGTATCTGCCATGAGCGAACTGCTGATGGACGAAACCTACAACGTTTTTGCGCTTCCGGTGGAAAGCCCTATCCACGGCAATCGCAGCATCGTTACGAATCCTGCCGACCTTGCCGCCTCTCCATACGGTTGGTTAGACACCGACGGTGAAGTGGGCGGAGAGTACACCTACACCCGTGGCAACAACGTATGGGCTTTTGACGATACAGCCAACGACAACACCCCAGATCCAACGGAATCTGCAGAGGGTGGTCCATCCTTGAATGTGGATTTTCCATTCGATCCCAATGCAGAACCTTTGGTGAATTCGCAGGCAGCAATCACCAATTTGTTCTACATGAACAACGTAATCCACGATGTTTTTTACCGCTATGGTTTTGATGAGCAAGCGGGAAATTTCCAATTCAACAACTACGGCAACGGAGGCTTGGGCAATGACGAGGTGTATGCACAAGCACTGGATGGCGGCGGCACCAACAATGCCAACTTTGCAACTCCCCCAGATGGCGGAAACGGACGGATGCAGATGTACGTTTGGGATCGCGCTGGTGGCAAAATCATCAATGTGAATGGCCCTGGTGCTATTATTGGAAACTATGACGGATCAGCTTCTGCCGGATGGGGTGCACCCATCACAACTACTCCTGTAACAGGCGACGGTATCGTCGTAACGGATGGCTCGGGCTCCCCTACCTTGGGGTGCAACGCACCCATTAATGATGTGGCCGGGAAAATTGTCCTGGTGGACCGCGGCGAATGCGAATTCGGCATGAAAGCCTTTAATGTACAGCAGGCGGGTGGCATCGCGTGCATTATTTGCAATTTTGAAGATGCTACACTAGGGATGGCTGCCGGCTCAGTTGGTGGTAATGTAACCATTCCAGTAGTTATGATGACCAAATCTAACTGCGATTTGTTGCGTCAGTTTGCCGGCGCAGGCTTGAACATCTCCATCGGGTTGCCCAATTTTTCAGGGCCTCTGCAACGCGATGGAGATTTCGACAACGGCATCATCGCCCACGAATATCACCACGGTATCTCCAATCGCCTCACCGGCGACGGCTTCAGTTGTCTTGGCAACGCTGAACAAATGGGCGAAGGCTGGAGCGACTGGGCAGGGCTTATCCTGACCGTTGAGCCAGGCGATCAGGGCACAGACAAACGCGGTATTGGTACTTATGCTTTGTATCAGGAAACCAACGGTCAAGGCATTCGCCGTTACCCATATTCTACGGATATGACCATTGCTCCGCTGACGTATGAAGATGTGCCCTCCAGTGCCGTTCCTCACGGCGTTGGTGAGGTGTGGTCTAATATGATCTGGGATCTGTACTGGGCTATGGTAGAAAAATATGGTTGGGATGAAGACCTGAACAATACCAACAGCGGCAATTACCGCGCAGTACAACTCGTGGTGGATGGCATGAAATTGCAACCCTGCAACCCAGGATTTATTGATGGGCGCGATGCAATCATGATGGCAGACATCTTGAACTACAATGGCGCAGATACCTGCCTCATTTCTTCCGTATTCGCACGGCGTGGCCTGGGCTATTTTGCATCACAAGGCGAATCGGAAAGCATCGGAGACGGCGTTGCCAGCTTTGACCCGATCCCAACTTGTATCAAAGAATTGAAAATCAAAAAGGTAACCACCACGCCTACCATCGAACCCGGCGACAATGTGGTATTTGAAATCACTGTGACCAACCACAAAGACGAGGAAGCCGCCAGTGTAATCGTGACCGACGAACTTCCCACCGGGCTTACGCTGGTCAGTGCTTCTGACGGCGGAACAGCCGTTGGTGGAATGGTACAATGGAACCTCGGCGCCATGCAAAGTGGCGTTGAAAAAACGCTTACCTATACCGCTAAAAGTTCGTCCGGATTAGGCTCCAGCCGTTACTTCCAGGACTTGTTGGACAACGAAGATGAGTGGTACTCAACCTTGGTTGATCCAAACACCGGTGAGATCTTCATTCACCAAAATGTAGTGGTTCACCCTGGTAGCGGCACCGGTGCCTGGGCTGGTCGCAACTCACCCATCGAATCTGATTTCAGCCTCGAAACAACCCTGAGCGTAACCATTACCGGCGACAAACCAGCCCTCCGCTTCTGGCACCAATACGAAACAGAAGCAGGCGTAGATGCCGGGTTCCTGGAAATTAAAGATCTGGCTGACCCACAGGAGCAATGGCTCCGTTTGAATACCGACAAATCCATCCGTGCCGGATATGATGGCAGCGTTCAATATTCCACGTTCGCGATTCCATTCCTGTACGGGTTCTCTGGAAATTCAGGTGGCTGGAAACAGTCCTACTTCGACCTGAGTGATTACACAGGAAAAGACATCACCTTCCGTTTCCGTTTTGGTTCGGATATTGCAGACGCACCCCCGAACGGTGCCTGGTACATTGACGAAGTGGAAATCCTCGACCTCTTCAATTATGCCGGCGAAGCGTGTATCACGAGCGGTAGCGATCAGGCTTGTGCGAGTGCACCAGAATATGGTGTGATAGTACAACCCGTGACTGTTAGTACCAAAGAACCAACCAATCAGGCGTTCCAAATGCTCGTTCAACCAAATCCTGCGGATGATGTGTTGCGCGTCAGCTTGGGAGAAGCCCTCGAAGGCCAGGTTTTGGTTTCGATGGTAGCCGCTGATGGACGTTTGGTGATGACCCGCAGCCTGCAAGGTTTTGCGCAGGGGCAGGTGCTCACGCTGAATGTACAAAATTTGCCAGCTGGGGTTTACTCGGTTCGCGTACAAAATGGCGAAGGCAGCAGCGTACAAAAAGTCGTGATTCGATAAAAAAATCGACAGTATTCCGTGGTTTTTATCTTAAATCACGGTTTGTTTAATAGGGGCGTGTTCAAAAAGGTGTACTACACTTTGCTGAACACGCCCTTTTTTTGCACAAAAATCAGCCTAGCTCTTTTTTGCTGCAAAATTAAAATGTAACTTTGTTTAGAATCTGCCACAGAGGCCGCCCTGATTGCCCCAAATCCTGGCGAATTTTCCGCAGGAGATTTATCTTTTAACCGCTTCATCCCCCAAGGATATGTTACCAAATGAACCCGCATGGGATACCCTATCTCCGTTTTCTTTTCCCCTTAGTGGTCGGCATTGCGCTGGGTGCCTGGCGTGATGTCCCAATCTCAGGCCTGGATTGGGCGCTTCTGCTGGGTACCGCTTTAGGTACTGTACTCGCCATTCAAAAAATTCCATACCGCTTTCGCTGGACTTTTGGCGCATATATGCACTTGCTGCTGTTTGGCTTCGGCTATTATCATGTGGTTGAGTACAATGAGCTGCGCCAGCCGGGGCATTTTGCGTCAAATGTTCAACACGCCCGCTACTTCCTTGGAACCGTATATGAAGCGCCTTCCAAGGGGGCAAAAGTGAAAATCCCCGTACATATTGATGCGATTGGATTCAGCCCGGATTCCTTCCAAACCGTTACCGGGAATGTCATGTTGTTTCTGGACGACACCCCGTTTTCCGACAGCATTCGATATGGAGACAGGCTTGGATTTCAAGCAAGCATACGCCCAACAGAGCCGCCGAAAAACCCGAATGCTTTCGATTACAGCCGCTATTTGCACTTTCAAAACATTCATTATCAGGCATTTGTGAAGCCTGACTCCATGCTTCGGATTTCTGAAGGGCATGGCTGCCTGATTTGGAAAAAAGCCTACGAAAGTCGCACCCGATTGCTTTCGCTCCTCCAAAAATATTTTCCCACAGTGGATGAATACGCCGTGGCATCGGCCCTTCTGGTCGGCTACACTGATGATCTTTCCGACGACATGCGCACGGCGTATGCGGAAACGGGTTCGATGCATGCTTTGGCAGTTTCGGGTACCCATATCGGGATGTTGTATGTAGGCTTGATGTTCATGATTGGAAGGCTCCGGCTGCGCGGCAAATACGGCCGGCTGCTGGAGATGATGCTCGTTTTGAGCGCCATTTGGGCATTTACTTTCCTGACCGGCGCAACGGCATCGGTGCTGCGCGCCTCGGTGATGTTCAGTGTTTATATGCTGGGGAAATCATTTTGGCGGGAGGCTTCTGCCTGGAATGTGCTGCCTGCATCGGCCTTTATCTTGTTGATTTACAACCCATTTATGCTTTTTAATGTGGGTTTCCAACTGTCCTATGCAGCGGTGGCGGGCATGGTATTTTTTTATCCCAGGTTTTACAAAATGTTCCCGCCTATGTCGCGCTGGGTTGATGAACCGCTTCAGGTTTTTCTGGTGGGCATGGCCGCACAATTGGGCACTTTACCCCTGTCTTTATTCTATTTCAATCAATTCCCCGTCTATTTTTGGCTGGCTGGCTGGGTGGTCGTTTTTGTTGGAGCGGTGTTTTTATGGGGTGGGGCCATGCTGGTGTTGTTGGATTGGATCTCTCAAACGCTGGCGGATTGGCTCGGGGTGGCTTTATATCAAATGCTTTTATGGATGAATAAAATCATCTTTTTCATCCAGGGCATCCCGGGCGGCGTATTGCGCAATATCTGGATTCCGGGCTGGGTGGTGCTTACCTTGTATGCATGTCTGGTGCTGCTCGGGGCTGCCATGGTAACGCGGCGCGGC
Source organism: uncultured Saprospiraceae bacterium (assembly GCA_964550795.1). Classification (GTDB taxonomy): domain Bacteria; phylum Bacteroidota; class Bacteroidia; order Chitinophagales; family Saprospiraceae; genus M3007. The sequence continues at coordinate 32,726 of CAZKBH010000021.1, read as the reverse complement.
AAATGGATCGCGGTGTTTGTGGGGGTAATGGTATTGCTCGGGGCCTATCGTTCCATTTCGGTGACGGACAAACAGGTGCAGCGCAAAACCGTGATTTACAGCGTAAACAAGGCCCGTTTAATGGATTTTATGGAGGGGGATCAGGTCATTGCTTTATCCGATACGCTTACCAAAAAACAGGAATTATTCGCGGCACAGGCGCATCGAACGGCTGCTGGAATGCGGGATAAAACCAATGTTCTGCTGGGCGATTCGACGTTTTTTATTGACAGAAATTTACTGATTGACCCGCCGTTTGTCCAGTTTTTTAATCAAAAAATGGTCCTGTTGGACGATGTCGCCTGGATTCGGCGGGGTGATCCTGACCCTGTCCCGGTGGATGTGCTGCTGTTGTCCAAAAGCCCCAAAGTCTCCATCGCCGAATGTCGCGAACGATTTCCCTGCGAGGTCCTGGTTTTTGATGCATCCAATAGTTTCAAGCAGATAAAACGCTGGCGCGAGGAGTGTGAATCCATGGGCTGGCGCTATCACGACGTGCGGAGCATGGGCGCATGGATTGCCGAACAAACGACGGATTTCATTCCATAATATTGTCCATAAACCATAAATACATTATGAAAACTCAATTTTCTAATTACCTGCGTTTCAATCGAACCGAACGAAACGGCACTTTGGCTCTCATGCTACTTGTGGTGGCACTCTTTTCCATTCCTGAAATTACCCATTGGTTACGTCCCCGGGGCGGCACTGATTTTTCAGCTTTTAGGACTGAAATCTCGTTGTTTCGAAACGCCCTCGTCCATGAAACTGCCACACCTTCCAGCAAGGTATTGTTTGCCTTCGATCCGAACACGGCTTCTTTCGAGGATTTTATCCGCCTCGGACTCTCTGAAAAGGTGGCAAACATCATTTGTAATTACCGCGACAAAGGTGCCAAGTTTCGCGAGCCAGCCGATTTTAAGAAAATCTGGAGTCTCCAAGCCGCTGATTATGAGCGCCTTTCGCCGTACATCCAAATTGGACAAAAAAGCAGTTTCCAGGCGGATAATTTCACCGAACGTGCACCGGCAGAACTTTTCAGTTTCGACCCAAATACCGCCAGCGAAACCGACTTTTCACGGCTCGGCTTACCCGCTCGAACCGTAAAAAGCATCCTGAACTACCGAAGCAAAGGCGGGCAATTCCGAAAAGTGGAAGATTTGGAGAAAATTTACACCCTCGACGAGGCGGATTATGCTCGAATTGCGCCCTACGCCACATTTGCAGAAAATATAGCATCAGCCAAGCCAATGTACCCGGTCACACATGCCGGGGGAGCGTTTATTGGGGCAAAATTGCCCTTGGATGGCCCGTTGGATATCAATCGAGCAGGCGTAGAGGCTTGGAAAAGTTTGCCCGGAATTGGAGAAACCAGGGCGCGGCAGTTGGTCAATTACCGTGAAAAATTAGGCGGTTTTTTATCGCCGGAACAGCTCAGGGAGGTTCGAATATTACCCGATAGTGTTTTACAAAGCATCCAGTCTCAACTGGTGATGAGCGCCCCTGAAATTCGAAAAATCAACCTCAACACAGCCTCTGTGGCCGATTTAGACGCCCATCCGTACATTACAAAAAGGCAGGCAGAATTGATTGTTGCGTATCGCGAGCATCACGGCCCCTTCCGTTCTGCCGACGAAATTGGACAAATGCGGGCCATTTCAGATCAGGCCTGGTTGGCCAAAGTAAAGCCATATTTAGGGGTTGAATAGCTTCGAAAGGGGGTTAAATAATACGTTGAGCGCTGGCATCGCTTTGCAAGGCCCAGTCGTGTAAAACGCCTTGGATACACACAAGCCCGGGTGTTTTTCCGACCTCCAAACTCCCCAATGTGTCGTCGAAGCCAAGGGCCTGAGCGCCGTTGAGTGTGGCCCATTGCAGGATTGCCTGGAAGGGGACATAGCGTTGGTAGCGCGCGATGGTTTTCATTTCTTCCAGGATGGAAAGTTGCCAGTTGGAAGTGAGCGAATCGGTGCCGATGGTTACGCAGGCCTTTGTTTCGAGGAAAGCTGCGTAGTTGGGCAAACGATTTTCGATATAGAGATTTGCATTGGGGCAGGTGGCCCAAAAAGTATTTGGCGACCAAGCCTGGGCGGCTTCAAGATCAGACTTGGTCGTCAAGGTATTGTGCACAAAAAGCGTTCGATTGGCGGGGTTCAGGTGGGCTAGGGCGTAGAAGATGGAAGGCTGGCCCGTTGCTTCAAATTGTTCGAGGGAGATGCCAAATTTCTCGTAAAACGTTATAAAATCGCCTTTTTTCTCCAGAAAAAGCTGCTGTTCCGGAGGTGTTTCCTGGTTATGGATGCTTATAGTAATGCCCGATTTTGGATTAAATTCGTTGATTTTTCCAAACAAGGTTTTACTCACCGAATAAGGCGCATGGGGCACAAAAGCGTGCGCGTTGCCGGGTGTTTCGGGGAGTTGCTCGCGCACGGCCAAGCCATCGGAGAAGGTTTTTTCGGCCCCGGCATCCTGCAAAAAATCGAACAATTCGAGGAAGGTGTAGTAACGCATCCGGCCTTTGGACTTGCAGGCGAAGGTGTCGGGGGCATTGGAGATGTCGCCCACGGCCAAGATGCCGCCTTCGAGCATTTCAGTCTCGGCATTTTCAATGGCTGCTGCGATGATGTCGGCACTGGCATTTCGCTGCGTGACCACTCCGGTGATGAATGGGATGAGTCCGGTACCCGTGTCCACTTTGCCCTTCATGTGGGAGAGTTCGAGGTGGCAATGGGTGTTGATGAAGCCGGGCACAAGGATTCCCGGGTGTATTTCGAGGCTTGCGAGGTCGTGTTGTGCTCGAGGTTCAATGGCCAGGATTTTTCCGGCATTGTCTGTAATGACGACGGTGTTTTCGAGGGGGGCGGAGGAAACGGGGCAAACCCAGTCGGCGGTTATTTTGCGCATTTTTTTAAAATCTGTTGGTCTTGGCGGTGGGGAAAAATCCGCCGCAAAAGTCTGGTTTTAAAGCCGTTTTTTTTGATGTGATTGTCTGTTGTCGCTAAGTTTTCAGCATCAGCCTGCACAACGTTTACTAAACTTCTAAAAGTTTAGTAAACGTGTTATCCCACATGGGTTGGTAGAATTCGGGGTGCGACTTGAAGTCGCACCCCGAATCATCTCGCCACAATTAAGATATACCACACTTTCTAAACACGCTCCTTTACTCCATACCTTTTTTCACCTTTGCAACTGAATACTTATAAATCGCTTCCATAATGCCTCGTTTTAATATAGATCCAGACATCACCCGGGCGCGTACGATTGCCACGGAGGTGTACACCAGCCCGGAAATTTATGCGGAGGCCCGGGAAAAAATTTTTGCGAACTCTTGGCAATTTGCCGGCGACACGGATCGGGTGCCCGAGCCTGGATGTGTGTGGCCATTTACCTTGTTGGATCAGTACCTGAGCGAGCCGCTGCTGTTGTCCCGAGATCAATCCGGAGGGCTGCATTGTATGTCCAATGTGTGTACGCATCGGGGTAATTTATTGGCTTATGAACCCTGCAAATCAAGTCAGTTGCGCTGCCGCTACCATGGCCGGGTGTTTGGTCTGGATGGGAAATTTCAGTTTATGCCGGAGTTTACGGAAGTGAAAGATTTTCCGAGTGAATCGGATCATTTGAAACAATTACCACTTTTTAAATGGGGTAAATTGCTGTTTACGTCCCTTAATCCGGTTTTACCGCCCGAGGATTTTTTGGGTAGCATGATGCAACGCATTGGCTGGCTTCCGCTGGATCGGCTTCAGTATTATCCGGAATACTCCAGGGATTACCTGGTGCAGGCCAATTGGGCTTTGTACTGTGAAAATTATCTGGAGGGTTTCCACATCCCATTTGTGCACAACAGCCTGAGTGCGGTACTGGATTGGGGGAATTACAGCACAGAGTTGTTTCAATACGCTAATTTACAGCTTGGAATTGCCAAAAACGGCGCGGCAAGTTTTGAAATGCCGCCAAGTTCGCCGGATTATGGAAAACAGGTGGCAGCTTATTACTTTTGGGTGTTCCCAAACATGATGTTCAACTTCTATCCTTGGGGGCTTTCTTTAAATATCGTTGAACCTCAGTCAGTTAGCACCTGTAAAGTGCGTTTTAAAGTGTACGTTTTGGACGAAACTAAACTCAATCTGGGTGCAGGCGCCGGGTTGGATCAGGTGGAAATAGAAGACGAAGTGGTGGTAGAAAACGTACAGCGCGGCATCCGTTCCCGATTTTATAACCACGGTCGTTACGCCCCACATCACGAACAGGGAACCCATCATTTTCACCAACTGCTGGCGAAGTTTTTGGGCTAACTATATCAATACTTCAAACTTTTTAAAATCAAAATCATGCTTCCAACTTATTCGCCGAGCGCAGTATTCCTGCTGGCAGCCCTTTTCCTATTTACTCAAAACCTCTTTTCCCAAGAAAACCGGCCGTTTCGTCATTCGAACGAAATCGGGGTGGATTTTGCGCCATTTCTCCGGGTAGAATCAGGCGTAAGTGTTTTGTACAAACATGCACTTGGCAAAAAGGCAGACCAAGCGCGGAAACAGCGATACGCGCTGCGCTTTTTGCTGGGCTATTACGAGGATACCTACGGTTCCTCCAGGCTTGTGTCACAAATTGGCGATACCGAATATTGGCGAGAAAGCTCCGGTAGGTCAAAGCATCGTTTTTTAAATGCGGGTGCAGAAATACAAATCCGAAAGAATAATTTCAGGTTCCATGTCGGCGCGGATGCGGGCTATAGACGTTGGACCTCCCTGGGTAAAAGTCAGGACATAACACGAGTCCCCGGCATGAGTGTTGTAACCGAGCGGAGCGACGTTGAAACGAAGGCAAATGTGTTTCAAGCCTCCATTTTGGGTGGAATCAGCTACTTTTTTTCGCCGCGATTTAGTGTTGGAATGGAAGCGAATCTCTCCGCTGCGCTGGAATTTTCAAAGTCTCAATATCCGCAAAATGGGGTGGTTACACGGACTGACGAGGGGACGCTCTTAGAAATAGATACCCGTCTTTTCCGGCTTTTGTACTTGAGTTATCATTTTTGTTAAAAGACTCCATTCGCCTTAGACAACCTCTAATTCACCATGCTTACATTTACTTTTTCGCCGAGAGCAGTATTCCTGCTGGCAACCCTTTTCCTCTTTGCATCAAACATCTTTTCCCAAGAAAACCGGCCGTTTCGTCATTCGAATGAAATCGGGGTGGATTTTATGCAACCTTTTCGAGAACAATCCGGCGTAAATATATTGTACAAACATGCCCTTGGTAAAACGACAGATATGGAGGGGAAGCATCGCTTTGCGTTGCGCTTGTTGCTGGGCTATTATGATTATGCGCATGATTATTCCATTACTCTGAGACAGGTGGGTGACACTACTTTTTTGCTAGAGGGTTCCGGTTTGATAAAGCATCGTTTTCTAAACGCAGGTGCAGAAATGCAGTTTCGTAAAAAGAATTTCAGGTTCCATCTCGGTGCGGAAGCGGGCTATAGACGTTGGAATTCTTTGGGAAGAAGTCAACGCCTAAGTCGAGCCAATGGAATCAGTATTGTTACAGATCCTAATGAATTCGAAAGCAAGGCGAATGTTGCACAAGCCTCGGTTTTGGGTGGAATCAGCTACTTTTTTCTGCCGCGATTCAGTGTAGGGATGGAAGCAAATATCTCAGCTGCGCTGGAATTTTCAAGAACCAAAACCTTGCAAAATGGAGCAGTTGTGCGTACAGATACGGGGAATCTTTTAGAGATTGATTTCCGTTTTATCAGACTAATGTACTTGAGTTATCATTTTGGTTCCACTGCGAAAAAACCAGAACCAACACGGTAACAATTCAGCCTCAAAACCGGAGCTCCATCCAAGCGATGTTGAGGTTTCTCCAAGCGTTTTGTTGAGCGGGCTGCCAGTCAATAATACGGATTATGGCTTGGTAATTGAATTGATTTTGGCTCCTTCCGCGATAGCTGAAAATGGTTGAAATCCACCGCGGAATGTTAGGCCTGAATTTTTGATTTAAACCGCCGCTAAATCCTCTTTGCTCAAGACTTCGGCGGATAAA
>CAZKBH010000021.1:23013-26629 GCA_964550795.1 uncultured Saprospiraceae bacterium | reverse complement strand
TCCGGGGCATCAATAATATCCAACTCAATGCGCAAATTATCAATGATAAACTCCTGACGCTCAGGGGTATTTTTGCCCATGTAATAATCCAGCACGTGGTCAAGATTGGTTTCTTCGGGCAGGAAAACCGGATCGAGGCGGATGTCCTCGCCAATAAATGCCCCAAACTCGCTTGGACTAATTTCACCCAAACCTTTGAATCGGGTGATTTCGGGTTTGCCGCGTAGTTTTTGGATGGCCTGTTGCTTTTCGGTTTCGGAGTAGCAGTAAAAAGTCTGCTGCTTGTCGCGCACCCGGAAAAGCGGGGTGTCGAGGATGTACAGGTGGCCGTTGCGCACTACATCCGGGAAAAATTGAAGAAAAAACGTAAGCATCAACAGTCGAATGTGCATCCCGTCCACGTCGGCATCGGTAGCGATCACCACGCGGTTGTAGCGCAGATCGTCGAGCGAGTCTTCTATGTTGAGGGCGTGTTGCAGGAGGTTAAATTCCTCGTTCTGGTACACGATTTTTTTGGTCAGGCCATAGCAGTTCAAAGGTTTACCGCGCAGACTGAATACCGCCTGGGTGTTGGTATTGCGTGATTTGGTGATGGAACCGCTGGCCGAATCGCCCTCCGTGATGAACACCGTCGTAGCGAGCCGCACTTCCTCCGGACCTTTCTCATTCAAGTGATAACGGCAGTCGCGGAGTTTTTTGTTGTGAATATTGGCGGCCTTGGCGCGTTGATTCGCCAGTTTTTTTACCTCCGAAATTTCCTTGCGTTCGCGCTCGCTCTGCTGAATCCGTTTGAGCAGTTCTTTCGCTACCTCGGTGTTTTTGTGGAGGAAATTATCCAACTCCTTCATCAAAAAGTCCGACATAAACGTACGTATCGCTTGCCCGTCGGGCGACATACGCTCGGAGCCAAGTCTCGTTTTGGTCTGACTTTCAAACACCGGCTCTTCTACCCGCACTGCCACCGCCGCGATGATGCTCTCGCGGATATCTTTGGCGTCAAATTCTTTTTTGAAGTGGGTGCGCACCACTTTAACCAAAGCCTCCCGGAAGGCATTCAGGTGCGTTCCGCCCTGGGTGGTGTTCTGGCCATTCACGAACGAATAGATTTGTTCGCCGTAGTGGCTGCCGTGGGTAATGGCCACTTCCACGTCCTCGCCGCGCAGGTGTATGATGGGATAGCGGGTGGCTTCCTGGCCTGTTTTTTTCTCGAGTAAGTCGAGCAGGCCGTTTTTTGACAGAAAAGTTTTGCCGTTAAAATTGATTTTTAAACCGGCATTGAGATAGGCGTAATCCCAAAGTTTTTGTTCTACAAACTCCGGCAGCCAGCGGTAATTTCTAAAAAGACCGTTGTCGGGTTTAAAAACGACCAGCGTCCCGTTGTCCTCTTTGGTCGGCAGCAATTTGCTCTCTTCCTTGAGATTGCCGTAGTTGAATTCAGCGGTTTTCATCTGTCCCTCGCGCACGGAACTGACTTTGAAATACTCGGAAAGTGCGTTCACCGCCTTGGTACCCACGCCATTGAGTCCCACGGTTTTTTTGAAGGCCTTCGAATCGTACTTCGCGCCCGTGTTGATTTTTGACACCACATCCACCACTTTCCCGAGTGGAATACCGCGCCCGTAGTCGCGTACGGTGCAGCCGTTTTCGTTCAGGGTGATGTCAATTTGTCGCCCATTGCCCATGGCGTATTCGTCTATACAGTTGTCAATCACCTCTTTAAGCAGCACATAGATGCCATCGTCGGGACTGGAGCCGTCGCCGAGTTTGCCAATGTACATGCCGGGGCGCAGGCGGATGTGTTCGCGCCAGTCGAGGGATTTGATTTCGTCTTCGGTATATCTTACTTCTTGCATTTTTGGTTGTTTACCTGTTTTACCCGTTTTACCTGTTTTACCCGCCGTAGCCTTGGCGGAGGCGGGTCCAATTCCTTTTTTACTAGTACCTGCCGTTTTACCTACTGCAGCTTTTTTACCTGCCGTAGCTTTTTTACCCGCCGTAGCTTTGGCGAAGGCAGGAGCGGAGGCAGGAGCCGAAACCTTCGTTTTGCCGTTCGGCTTCGATGTTTTGTAATTTGCGCCCAAAGTAACGGAGTTTTAAAAAGATGAGGGAGGATGCGTTAAAATATGGGCGAAATTAAAACAGTTTTGTGAAATTAAAAACAATTTGTGTTTAATAATTGAGCGTCCAATTAGAAAGGGGGCTTGTTTTCTTTGAAGGATTCAGGGATTGTGCAAAGCCCGGAGCCAAGTGAGGCGGTGACTTGAAGTCACCGCCTCACTAACACCCTTGCGAAGTTACACTTCAAATCGCACCCCGAATCATCTCGACGCAAGGCCGATTTAACGCGGAAAAAAAATTTGTCCATGCGCTCAAACAGCACCCTATCGCAACGAGTCTAATACATTGTTTAAAAAACGAGTACGATAATTATCTCAATGAAGCACCTCCTCACCAAAGCCCTTTCTCATACCGCACCAATTTTGCCTTTCAAGTACTGGCAAGGGCTTTGGGGCGGCAATTTGTTCCTGCCATTTTACCATTTGGTCAGCGACGAACCCCCGCCGCACCTGCTTCACTTGTACCCCGTTCGTTCCGAAAAACAATTCCTGGCGGATCTGGATTTTTTACTTCAATACTTCCAACCCATTGATCTTCAAACACTTTGGGGACACATTTTTGAAAATCGCCCCTTTACCCGTCCCGTTTTTCACCTCACATTCGACGATGGGCTGCGTGAATGCCATGATGTGGTGATGCCGATTTTATTGGAAAAAGGAATCCCGGCCACTTTTTTCCTGAACACCGATTTTGTGGACAATCGCGCACTCATGTTTCGTTACAAAGCCAGTCTTTTGCGTCATACGGGCCGCATCTTGCCGGGCGATCCGATGCAAATTACCTATGCTAATCAACACTTGCTCGATACTTGGGCGGAAGACATCGGGCTGGACTTTTCGGCCTATCTCGCAGACCAAAAACCGTACCTCGACCGGACACAAATTCGGGCCATGCAGGATCAAGGTTTTACCTTTGGGGCACATAGTCTCGACCACCCGCGGTACAGCCAAATACCGCTGGAAGCACAAATTCGGCAAACCCTGGAGAGCCTCGCAGCCCTAAAACAAATATGTGGTTCCAAACTTCCGACCTTCGCGTTCCCGTTTACAGATCATGGGGTGGGACTGGATTTTTTCAACCTCTTGCGGGAAAAAATGGACGGCCCAGTCCTCACGTTTGGTACCGCAGGCGCAAAACAAGATACCTTCCCGACCCATTTGCACAGATTTGCGATGGAACACAGCGCGTTGCCGGTCCAAAAAATGCTTTCTGCCGAGTTGGCTTATGCCGTTTTGAGGAAAATATTGGGCAAAAACACCGTTGAACGCCCCAGCACAAACCCGAGTGCCACACCATGAACATCACCTGCCTGACCATTCGCGAATTGGAAACTTTCGTGGCTTCCGAGGAATATCGCCGCATGACCGTGCTGCCCATCTCGCCGCAACGCGCCATTTCCCAGGCGAAAAACCCGCGCGCCCAACCCGAAGATGTGGTGCTCGCGCTCGCTTGGGAGGGAGATGCATTGATTGGTTACCGGGGGGCCGTGCCCGATCAG
>CAZKBH010000021.1:0-23003 GCA_964550795.1 uncultured Saprospiraceae bacterium | reverse complement strand
AGATACGCCCCAGCGCATGGCATGGCTGTCCTGCATTTGGGTCTCCCCCGCGCATCGGGGCAAAGGCGTGGCCAAAAAATTGGTAGATACCATGCTCGAAGCCTGGCAAAATCGGGTTATTTTGACGGAGTTTTCGCCGGAGGTGAGTCACTTGTATCGGCGATCAGCGCATTTTACGGAAAGCCTGCCACTGATGGGTTACCGGGGATATTTGCGCCCAAATTTTGCCCAAATCCTGCCACCGAAAAAACCGATTTTTGAAACCTTAAAGCCGCTTCTGCGTTTGGCTGATGCGCTATTGGCCATTCCCAATGATTTGAGAATCAATCTTTTCCACCCAAAAAAACAGGCCTGCTCGATTCAGGCGATTACTGAAATAGACGATGCCACTGCCGAATTTATCGCCGCCCGGCAGCAAGGCGAACTGGCTCGTCGCGACCGCCAAACTTTGAACTGGATGCTCCAAAATCCCTGGGTAAAGGAATCGCCAGAACCCGATGATTTTGCCCAACGGTATCATTTTACGGCCTCCGCCCGGCAATTTCAAACCCGCGCACTCCAATTGCTCAACAGCGAAGGACAGACCATCGGCGTTCTCCTGCTCACCGTCCGCGACGGTCATCTGCGGGTGCCGCACGCCTGGCATGCAGACGAACACTCCGCCACCGTTGCCAGCGTTATCTTTGCCGAAGCAATTCAATTGGGGGCTAAAATGATGACGATTTTCCACCCGCGTTTGGTGGCGTTTTGTAAGAAAAACCGAAGCCCGTTTTTTTGGGGAAAACCCATGCAACGGACTTATTTTGTGGGTAAGGGATTGACAGAAATACTGGCGCATCAGCCTTTGATTTTGCAAGATGGGGATGGGGATGTTGGCTTTACCTAACTAGAATGGCACCGCTACGCGGTTTTTTGGATGGAATGCCATGCCAGATCTTTTAAGGATTAGATGAAAGTATGGCTCATGTTCCGCAGGGGCTGGAATCAACTTGAATTCACCCGGTGACTTGGAGTCACCGGGTGAATTCAAGCTGATTCCAGCCCCTGCGGAACATGAGCCGAAAGTATTTTGTTTGTGCATTCCTGAACCTCATGTTTTTTAACAACACGCATTACATTGAAACTACTTGCTCGTAATTTGAAAACTGGCTTTTTTGTCTTGTTTTGCCTGTTTGCCCACTGGATGATGGCGCAAAACACGGGTCTGCCTCCATCCAAAATTACCAATCAGCCCACAACGCCGAGCGGTCAGGTGCCTAATGCCAAGAGCCAACAGGCAGCTGTTAAATCTGACACCCAAAAACTTAAAATCGAGACCGCAGCCGTGATTGAATACTTTTTGAAAAATGGCCGTGAAGTCCAAAAACTCAGCGGAACGGTGCGGCTTCGGCAGGAAAAAACCCTCATTTACTGCGATACAGCTACGCTTGATAAGGATTTTGCTGTGCTGCGCGGAAAAGTGGTCATCGCACAAGGAGATTCCGTACAGGCATTTGCAGATTCAGCCCATTACAACGCGGCAACTAAAATCAGTGATTTGTTCGGGGAAGTCGTGCTGGTGAACGGGCAGCAGGAATTATTCACCAAACGCCTGCGATATGACATGGGCAACAAAATTGCCACCTATACAACCGGCGCGACCATGACGAACGGCAAAAGTCAGGTGGTGAGTCGGCGCGGACATTATTTCGTGGAACAAAAAGAAGTTTTTCTGAAAGGCGATGTGGTGGTGACCGACCCGGAATTTACCATGCGAACCGATACCATGGCGTTCAACACCGAAACACAAATGGTGCGTTTTGTGGCCCCGACCCTGATTAGTCAGCGCGGGAGCAAAATTTACACCGAAAGTGGTTTTTACGACATGGAAAACAACTTTGCAGAATTTGACCAAAACCCGCAGTACGAAAAAGACGGACAACTCGGTCGGGCGCGAAAAATGCGCTACGAAGGTGTGCGCAAAGAATACACCCTCGAAGGCGATGCACACATTGAAAACCCGCAAAAAGGCGAATTTGCCGATGCGGATGTGATCCGTTACAACACGGAAAATGAAAAAACCATGCTGCGGGGCAATGCCCATTACCGCGACAGTACCCGCGATATTCAGGGCGCGGAAATCCGCTACGACAGCCGGAATAAAACGTATCAACTTTCGGGTCGGGGTCGGGTGAGTGATCCGCCCAATATCATCGAGGCGGACTCGCTGGATTTTAATGATTTCCTTGGCAATGGTCTTGCGCTTGGCAGCGTGATGTGGCAGGACACTTCGAGCGATTACACGGTCTTTTCCTGGCGCATGGACTACAACAAAACATCGCAATATTTAAACGCTTTTGGCGGGTTTGGGGAGTCCGGGGCGGGTGGGCGACCCATGATGAAAAGTTTGATTGACGGCGACACCCTTTTTATGAGTTCAGACACCCTTACTTCTTTCAAACCCGATTCTGCCAGCGATGTGCGGCAACTGATTGCGCACCGAGATGTGCGGATTTTTAAAAGCGATTTGCAGGCCGTCTGCGACTCGCTCACGTACAGCAGCGCAGACTCAACTTTTTGGTTTTACAAATTGAATCGTTTGCCCATCATCTGGTCCGACACCTCGCAATTTTCGGGCGATACAATCAAAATGTTGTTGAAAAACAAGAAGTTAGATCGAATGTGGTTGCTTCAAAACTCCATGGTGATCAATTCTGAAGATGGCATTTTGTTCAACCAAATTAAGGGGCGGAATTCCACCGTTTTTTTCCGCGACGATCAGGCCCGCGAAATGCTGGTGGAAGGTAACGCTCAGGCCGTGTACTATGCGGTGGACGAGAAACAAGCTTATATCGGTCTCAATGAAACGGAATGTTCCGAAATGCGGCTCTTTTTTGGCGACAACAAGGTGGAAAGCATCAAATTTTATCAGCAGCCCAGCGGTAAATTTATCCCAATGAGCCAGGCAGGAAAAGACACCAAAAAGCTGGAGGGTTTTTTCTGGGAAAAGGAGCGAAGGCCGAGGAGTTTGGGGGATTTGTGAGGGGTGTAATTGAGGCGGTGACTTGGAGTCACCGCCTCAATTGTCCACTTAATTGCTAAAAAACACTTTCTTTTGCATTATGAAAAAAGAAGAAGATTTACTTGCCCGTATCACCTCAGCTCCGAATATCTGCCACGGCAAACCCGTTGTGCGTGGGCTGCGTTATCCTGTGGAAAACATATTAGAGTTGCTTGCTTCAGGGATGACCCACAGTGAAATTCTGGCTGATTACGAAGATTTGGAAGAGGACGACTTACATGCGTGCCTGCTTTTTGCAGCAAATGCATTGAAAATTAAACACGTTGTCCCCCTGGCAGCATGAAATTCATCGTGGATGCTCAATTACCAAAATCATTGGCACGATTGCTTCGTGAATATGGACACGACGCTATCCACACGTTAGAATTGCCTAAAAGAAATAGAACGGACGATTTAGAAATCAACGAAATTTCCCTTAATGAATCACGGGTAGTTATTTCAAAAGACTCCGATTTTTTTGATAGCTATTTTAGTAAAAAGGAGCCTTGGAAGCTATTGTTCCTTACCGTTGGCAATATTAGCAATAATGATCTTCTTCAGCTATTTCGAGGCAATCTTCCCGCCATTGAAGCAGAACTGTCTCAAGCCGACGTGATAGAAATGACACGTAATTCTTTAGTTGTGCTGCAATAACATCTCCGAACGACAAGATTTACTCCTGGATTTAGCGATGAGGTGACACCTTCTCGTACCTCGAAGATGTCACCTCATCGCTAAGTTGACGGTATTTACTTCAAGTCACCGCCTCAATTGATCAAAAATCAATGGGTTCCAGGCCCAATTCTTTTCGCCATTCATTTACCATTGCTGCATTTTCCAAAGGGAAAAGCCTGAGTTTTTCGGCCTTGCTGCTAGGTGGTTGATACTGTGTGCCAAAGCGTTGAGGTAGCCCGCGATGGACCAGCATCCGGTCAGACAAGGTGGCAAAATGTATCCACTCGGCTTCTCCCACTTGACATCGTTGTTTCAATATCGGCAAATATCGAGCGATGATAGACGTATCGCCCGTATGACTAACCACTAGAAAGGCGGTTTTAGCAGGCCGTTCACCTACTTCCGAAATTTTAGGCCAATCATTGCCAATCAAGTGGATCAGGGCCTGTACATGGGTTTCATCCCGTATTGGGCATTGATAACTGGTGTCTGAGTAAAAGGATACACTCCAACGTTCCTCGGTGCTATCCTGATCGGCCAAATAAACGTGCATATTTTCTACATAACGATTCAGGGTCCGACATTTTTGGTCTTCTAAACCCAAGGAATCCAACACAAAAGCCAGGTCTGGATTTAACCGGGAGCGATAAGACGCCCTCACTTTTTTGACCACCAAAGCCTTCCATGTAGGATCAGATTTTAGTGGATCAAGTCGAGGGTCGAACAGAGCGAGTATTTTTTTGCTGTCAGACACGATATTCAACCAGATATTCAACAATTTGAATGCTTCCAATTTTTCGCCCTCGAAAACGTGGCTTAAAACATGCCTGTAAACCATCAAATGTATGGGGCTATCCATCTGTTGAATTTGAACAGAGCGGTTCTGTTGTCTCCCCGTTTCAATACCATTATCTGACAGCGGATTATCCATGCCGGAAGCTATGGAGAGAAACCTGAATGGAGGTATTCCGTGTGTTTTTTCCAGATAATCCCGCGCACTTTTTATCCGCGCTTGGGCCAGATTTTTGTGTTGAGCACCAACATTATCCGTTCGGCCCAAGATTAAAAAGGTTGTGGACGGATTAGCTTTCGCTCGGAGCGCAAAAGCATCAAGGGTGGTAATAGCCAGGGAAGAAAGTAAGCTGTCGTTGGAATTGAAAAAGCATAAGGCTCCCTCAACTTCCTTCGGGGTATCTTCCTTTTCTTTTTTCAAAAACCTGCAATACGGAACAATGGCAGCGGCCTGGTCTTTGCTTCCAGCTACCTCTCTAACTTCCACATCGTCCACATAAAAACGATTGTGGCGGCCATCTCCATTGACTGGTGGATCTTCATCTCCGCGAAACACACCCAAAACTAAAAACTGAAGATTGCAAACTGGCCGTACAAGCCATTTTACTTGATACCAGTGTCCAAAAATTACCGTATCTACTTGAAAATCAGCACTCTCCAATAGTTTGCCCGTAGGATTGCGCACCACATCAGGATAGAGATTAATGCCAATAAAGCGGGCGTAATCCGAATCCGCAGGATGGGGAGGAAGAATATGAAGCCAAAAGGAAATCTCGTACACAGAGCCAATTTCCAGGGCTTTGGAGAGTTTGGTGCCCAAATAAGAGGAACAGCCACGGGTTTCATGTTTTTGATCCAGACAGGAAGGCGCATATTCAAACTCTATCATATTGCACCCGCTGCGCGGACTCACTTTCCTGAAATCGCAAATCCCCTCGTTTACTACAGTGGCCTCCTTTTTAAGCTGACAGTCACAGATAAAAGGATAACTGCCGTTTATGGTTTTCCAAGGGGGAATGACCGCTGAAAACTTATAGTCAAACATGGGGCAGTTGATACAATCCAACTTGCCATGTATTTCAAAATCTCCATTTTGAAGGAGATTTTGAGCGGTTAGTAAAGATACTGTGGAGATAAATAGTGAGAAGGTCAGAAGTGGCAGGCGCATAGGTGAGTTATGAACGCCGAACCTCTGATGGCATTGTCATAAGACGGAATTGAGGCGGTGACTTAGGGTGGAATTGAGGCGGTGACTTCAAGTCACCGCCTCAATTGATCACTCAATCAGCTACAATCCCCCCGCCAATAACCGCAGCTGGATCTCCGCCACCTTCAAATTATACAGCATCAGATCCCGGCGCGACAAAGCTTGTTCCAGTGAATTTTGGGCAATTTGTGGCTCCAGTCCATTCGTGGTGCCGACGCGGAATCGCTCGGTGCTGACGTTGAGGTTTTCGCGGGCAATGCGCACGTTTTCTTCTTCCAGACTCAATACCTGTTGCTGGCTCTGGTACACCGCCAGTTGGTTGTCCAATTGTGTTTCCAACAAAAGTTGTTGATTTTCAATGAGAAAGGTGGATTGCTGGGCGGCAAGTTGGGCGGTTTCTACTTGTCGTTTGAAATTGCCGCCCGCGTAAATCGGAACCACCAGGCCCAGTCCGACGGTCAAACCCGCTTGGGTGTTATTCACCGTAAAACCTGCACCGTTGTCGGATCGGGCAGCGCTCAATTGGCTGTTTCCGGTAAGTCTGGGGCGACTAAGCGCGCGGTTTTCATCCACCAGCAGCGCAGCGATTTCCGCAGATTTTTGCAGGGAAAGCAGGCCGGGATTGTTGGCCGTAATCTGCTGCATCAAATCATTGCGATCCGGGTTGTAGGCACTGGCGAGGTTCTCATCCACGCGGAACGGGGTTTCGGGCGGACGAACCAGCAGTCGGTTCAGGCTGCGTTTGGCATTGGAAGTCAGGGCCTGTTGTAAAATCAGATCGGCGCGGCGCTGGTTGAGGTCAATGCGGGCTTGCAGGGCATCCGTTTGAGCCGCAAAACCCGCCGCCAGCCGAGCCTCCGCGATACGCAGGCGTTCTTCGTTGAGCGCAATGACTTCTGCCAAGGCCCGCTCCTGCAGTCTTCCGCGCACAACATCGTAGTACGCCTGAGAAACCAGGGCGGCGGTGTTTTGCACGGTGTTTTGAAGGTTGGTTTGGCCCAAAGCTTCCAGTTCGTTCAGGCGCCGCTTGGTGATTTGCATTCTGCGCCCGTCAAAAATGGTCCAGACAAGTTGTACCCCTGCATTCGCGTTGTTGAACGTTGCGCCTGGCTCTTTGAATTCCGTACCGTTAACCAGTTTTTGTTGAAATGCACTCACGGTGAAGTTTTCATTGGCCACCAGGTTTATGTTGGGCAACATCCCGGCATTTCCCCGGGTGTTGTTCAGCCGAGCGATGTCTGCATCAGCCTGGCTGACCCGGATATCGTAGTTGGCTTCCAGGGCGATACGGACCGCTTCATCCAGCGGCAAGAGCGGATCGCTGGGGTTCTGAGCTGGTAGCAGGGTTTGTGCAGCAAAAAACAGGAAAGGCAGGAGGGGGAAGGTGTAATTTTTCATGCCAGATAGAACGCGATAGGGAGGTGTATTGTAACGCTATGAGGATGGTTAACTCATAGATAGTCTATTTGTTTTGCGCGGCGCCTGGAATGGCGGAAGTAGGCACAAACAAAAAAAGGCCTTCCAAAAAGGAAGGCCTTGTGGGCACAGAAGGACTCGAACCTCCGACTTGCTGCTTGTAAGGCAGCCACTCTGAACCAACTGAGTTATGCGCCCTTGCGCCTAAAGCGGCGGCAAATGTCTGATGATATTTTTAGACTTCCAAAATATTTGGAAAAAGAATTTTAATTTTTTTCAAAATCAGGCTTCTCCCTGCATTTTTACAGCATTATCCGCAATGGTTAAGGCTTCGATAATCGGTTCGATGTCGCCTTCCACCACTTTATCGAGGTTGAAATTTTTGTTGTCGCCTTCTAAGCGGTGGTCGGTCACGCGGTTTTGGGGGTAGTTGTAGGTGCGGATTTTTTCAGAACGATCGCCGGAACCCACAAGACTTCTTCGGGCAGATGCGAAAGCCGAGGCTTCTTTCTGGATTTGATTGTCGCGGATTTGCTGCACGAGGCGGCCCATGGCGATGTCGCGGTTTTTGTGCTGCGAGCGACTCTCGGTACTTTCCGCAATTACCCCGGTGGGTAAGTGAGTAAAACGCACCCCGGATTCTGTCTTATTTACGTGCTGACCGCCCGCACCAGAGGCCCGGAAAGTATCGGTCCGGATGTCTTCTTTTCGAATGTTGATGTCTTCGGGCTCCAGCTTGGGGAGCACCACCACCGTAGCCGCAGAGGTGTGTACACGCCCCTTGGCCTCCGTTTCGGGAACACGCTGCACCCGGTGTGCGCCGGATTCAAATTTGAGTTTGCCGTACACATTGTCACCGGAAACTTCGAGCACCAATTTGGCATAACCGCCCGCAGTGCCGGGGGTTTCATCCACCAATTCCACATCCCAACCTTGTTTTGAAAAGTAGCGCCCGTACATTTGGTACAGGTCGCCGGCAAACAAGGCCGCTTCATCGCCGCCCGTGCCGGAGCGTATTTCAAAAATCACATCTTTTTCATCCTCAGGATCTTTTGGCGTGAGCAGGGTGATGAGGAGTTCTTCCAGCCGGTCGCGTTCAGGTTCGATGTCTGAAATTTCATCGCGGGCCATTTCGCGCATGTCGGGGTCGGTTTCGCCCACGAGCATGGCCTTTGCACTGGCGATGTTTGCGAGCGCTTTCTCGTATTGCTCGGCAGCTTGCACGATGGGCTGGAGTTTTTTGTACTCCTTATTCACCTTTTTCGACTTTTCAGGGTCGGCCACGGTGGAAGGATCGCCCAGTTGTTCCTCCAGGTAGATATATTTATCGCGTAACGCTTGTAGTTTGTCTAGCATGGTTTGAATGTACCCCGGAACGTCGTTCCGGAAAAAATAAGGTGTGCTTATACCCGGAACAGCGTTCCGGGATCCGTCAAAAATCTCCCAGGTTCACCCCCTCGAAGTAGCCCATTTTCCACAAAATCAGGAGGGCGATGCCCAATATGATGCGGTAATAACCAAACCATTTGAATCCGTGTTTGGTCAGAAATTGAATGAAATATCGGATGGCGACCATCGCGACCAAAAATGCAACGATGTTGCCCACAGCCAACAACTTGATTTCATGGCTGCTAAAGGTTGCGCCGCCGTCCTGGATAAAATCCCAAAGCGATTTGCAGGTGGCTGCAAACATAGTCGGGACGGCCAGAAAAAACGAAAACTCTGCCGCCGTGGTTGGGGAAAGCCCGTTGGCCAATCCGCCAAAAATCGTTGCTGCAGAACGGCTCACGCCTGGCACCATCGAAATGACCTGGAAAAAACCAATCCGCAGGGCACGGGGCATCGTAACATCCTGATCCACAGAGGTTTTTTTGTCGCGTTGTCGTTTGAAAAAGTCGTCCAGCAAAACAAAAATAATGCCTCCCACAATGAGTGCGAGGGCTACGACGACGATATTTTCGAGCAAAGCATCAATGTGTTTTTTGAACAGAAGCCCAAAAAATGCGGCGGGCAAAAACGCCACAAACAACTTGACATAAAAATTGATGCTTTGGAAAAACCGCTTCCAATACAACACCACAACCGACAAAATAGCCCCGAACTGAATCGCAACCGTAAATACCTTAACAAAAGGCTGCGAAGCGATGCCCATGGCCGAGGACGCAATGACCATGTGCCCGGTGGACGACACCGGCAAAAACTCCGTCAAGCCCTCAATGATGGCCAGGATGATGGCTTCCAGCAGGGTCATGCTTCAGGTTCGTTGGGCGTTGCTTCGGGTTTGCGTTTGAATATGCCCACGGCCACGATGACAAAACCGGCTACCATCAGGATGGGCGCCACGGTGATGCGCATGGGGCTGTAGATACGCTCCGGCTCCCATACGTTGGGATCGGGCATAGAACCGCCAGACATGACGGCCAAACCCAGCAGCACCATCACCAGGCCGATGCCCATGTAAATGAAGTTTTGGCGGCCAAAAATGAGTTCGTTGCTGCCTGCAGTGAAGATATTCTCTTTTTTCTCTGCCGCGCGACGCACAGGAGCCGGCGCGGTTTTGCGCGCTTGTGGTTGGGGTGCGTTGGATCGTTGTTGTTGCTTTGCCATTTTAAAAGAATGTGATTAATGTGGACAATGGGGGGAATGTGGACAATGTGATTAATGTGATTAATGTGGTCAATGGGTTGAATGTGGTCAATGTGATTAATGTGGTCAATGTGGTTAATGTGAGGTCCCGCCTACGCTTGGGCTTCGGCGGGTAAAGTGGTCAATGGGTCCCGCCTTGGCTTGGGTTGATGTCCAAGCAGTTAAACGACTTGTGTACACGCCAGGTTTTTAGTAGTTAAGCTCTTTATGCAACTCGAAAAAGCAGCCAATTGTGTGGTTATTCTTCATTTACCAGACAACCCGAGGGCTTCCCCACATTGTCCACATTACTCACATTGTCCACATTACTCACATTGACCACATTACCTTATTGACCACATTTCCTTATTCCCCACATTAATCACATTGACCACATTTTCAATATAGTTCATCCAATTTCATCCTCAAAAACTTATTCACCACCCACCAGGAGCTTAGGCCGGAAATCAGGACACCAAGCAGCGCAATTCCTGTAAATACCAGCACGACGGCGTTCATATCTTGCAGTTGTTCCAGATCGGGCATAATTTTTCGGAGCCACCAGAGTGTTATACTGAGTGCCACAATGGCAATTCCTGCACTCCAAAGACCATTGATCACGCCCCGATGGATGTATGGACGGCTGATAAACTCCCAGGATGCGCCCACCAGTTCCTGACTTTTGATAATAAAACGATTGGAATACAGGGCCAATCGGATGGTGTTGTGGATGAGCGCAATGGCTGCAAAGATGAGAAAAATGCCCAGTGAAAGTGTAATTATGCCGAGACTGCGGATATTTTCGCCCACGTTGCTGGTGTTGGCGGCTTCAAAATAAAGATTGTCCACAAGGGTGTCTTGTTGCAAAGATTCACGCCAGTCTGCCAGTCTTTGATCGTCGAGAAATTCCGCTTTCACATTGAATCGGACCACATCGCGCAGCAGGTCGGGCATGTCTTCAAGCATGCTATCATCCCCGAGGTCTTCGCGCATGGTGGCCGCCGCTTGTTCGCGGGTGATGAACGTGACACTTTCTTTTTTTACGAAGGGTTGTTGGCGCACTTCCGCCACGATCCGCGCTACGTCGGACTCATCGGCACTGGGCTTGAGTTCGAGCCATAGATCCACTTTTTCTTTAAAAAGTGTCACCAGTTTTTGCCCATGCAATGCCATGAGCGCGAAAAAGCCCAACACAAAAAGGACTAGTGCGACACTGGCAATGGCGTATAAATAGTTCGGTCGGGTACGCGACATGGTGTGGTGCGGATAATTTGACTGGGTCAAAGAGGGCGCGAAGGTAAGTAAGGTTGCGGGAAGCAATAGCCAAAATGGGAGGATAAACCGCAAATAACAAAACAAAATGCGCAATTTTTTTGGCCAATACTTGCAGAAATGAAGTTCCACTGTTCTAAATCTACGCCAAGGCCTACCTTTGGTTTTCGCTTTTTGAATCAACTCGGCAGCAATTATGAACATTCAACTACTTCGCACCACCGTTTTCGCCTTTCTTTTCGTGCTCAGTTTCTCGGCAAAATCACAATGCCTTTTCACACTCGAAATGTTCGACTCCTTCGGCGACGGTTGGAACGGGGGTGTACTTACCATCAATAGTGGGGGGAATATCAGCACTTACACGCTGAACAATACTACGGACGACGGGTCTTTTAATTCCTTGACATTCAATGTTTTGGATGGCTCACCGCTCCTAATTTCCTACGTTTCAGGAGGCTTTATCAGCGAAGTTTCCTTTTACATATACGACAATTCCGGCGGCCTGCTTGTGTCGGCAATCGGTCCGACTTCTGGCACCTATTTCAATGGCCCGGGCGCGTGTGTGGACTGTGCGCCGCCGTTCAATCTATCGGTTGACAATGTGTGGGACAATCGCGCCCGGATCCGTTGGCAGCCCAATAACAATGGAACCAGCACGCCCATTGGCTGGCGCGTGATTTATGGTTTGCAAGGATTCACCCCGGGGCCTGACATGGGTGATACCTTGAATGTCCTGCTGCCCAGCGTAACGATTCAGGGGCTTCAAAAAAAGACCTGGTACGATGTATATGTGCAACAAAATTGTGACACCATAGCCGGATACTCGAAGCTGATCGGGCCGCTTTCATTCCAAACTTACTGGACCAACGACGTGGGTATATCCGGCATCGTAGCCCCGGTCAGCGGCTGCGATCTGGGCATGGATTCCCTTAAGGTTATCCTGACCAACTTCGGCTCTGCGCCGCAATCGCTGTTCGTATTTCGCTATGCGGTGAATGGGCAAAACGCGCCCGTTGTGCCTCCTGCCGATGGTTTTTTTACCGGAATTTTGGGTAAAGACAGCAGCACCGTCATTGCGTTTGAAACCTTGACCGATTTTTCAGATCCGGGTGAATACCGCATTGATGTGTTCACGGAGCTTTCTGGCGACGAAGATTTGCAGAACGATACTTTCACGTATTTCCTGAACAACCGCCTTCAACCCACGTATGTCCAACAATTTGAAGTTTGGGACGGCGGCTGGACCCCGAGCGGACAGAATGTTTCCTGGGAATTTGGCCAGCCCAACAAACCCTCCATTCCTGCTGCAGCGAGCGGACTGAACGCCTGGGTCACGAACCTCACGGGCAATTATAACCCTTCTGAATTTTCCTATCTGGAATCGCCTTGTTTTGATTTTTCGGAGATGGACGAAGACCCGGCCATTGAATTTTCCCTCATTCACGAATTGCAAACGGAGTACGACGGGGCCTGGCTTGAAATGTCTTTAGACGGTGGCCAAAACTGGGATAAAATTGGTGCAATCGGCGAAGGGCTAAACTGGTACAACGATAACAACCTGTTTTTTGGCCTGCAGGAAGTCTGGTCCGGCGTCAGCAATGGCTGGATCACGGCAAGGCATTCTTTGCCCAATTCAGCCGGAGAATCGGAAGTTCGTTTGCGGTTTGCAGTCTCTACCGCGCCGTTTTTCCTGCGTGGCGGGATTGGCATAGACGACATTCGGATTTTTGAATCATTCCAGAAAGACCTTGCGGGCTTAAGCATCAGCACCCTCGGCGATTTTGTAGAATGTGGCCTCGAAAACGACCAAATACTTTTCTCCTTTTCCAATTTTGGAAGCCAGACCCAATCGGGTTTGCAAGTGGCTTACAGCATCAATGGCGGAACCCCTGTGGTGCAAAATGTGCCGGGTAGTTTAGCCACGGACCAACAGACCTCACACCTTTTTAGTGTGCCTTTTGACAGCCGGGATGGCGCATTCACCATCCAGAGCTGGACCATCCTGAACGGCGACGAGGCCGTTGGAAATGATACGGCTACGTACTTCATTGACCATCTTCCGGATCCGCTGCCATTGCAGGAAAATTTTGAAGGACTTACCAACCTGCCGACGGATTGGAACTTCGACCCACAGTTTGGTTTTTCTGTGACGAACACTCACAACAATATTTCTAACGTGTTGGCTTTCAACCTGTACAGTGGAAACCCCTTCTTTGCTGCGGATTTGCCGCGTTCGGGCGTAGTCAATCCAAATGATTCCTTAAGTTTCACTTATCGCATCACGAATTTTGCTTCTCAGGGTCAAACGCCGACGATTTTGCAGTTTGGGAGCAAGATTGAGGTCCAGGTTTCAACCGATTGTGGTGCAAATTATGAACTGTTGTACGCCATCAATTCATTTACCCATGCCCCGCTGGTGGCGATGCGGACCATTAAATTGCCGTTGGGCAACTATGCGGGCGAGAACATTAAAATCCGCTTCCAAGGCACCTGGGGCGCCAGCGATTTTTGGTTTGATCTCGACAATATCAACATCCTTTCCTGTGCTGCGGATATGGCTTTGAGTGCGGATATTATTCCCGCCACACCTGGCCTGAATGACGGCTCGGCCACCGTTCAGGTGGGCTTGGGAAATCCGCCCTATACCTACCAATGGAGCAATGGTAACACCGGGCAAACCTCCACCGATCTGGCTGTTGGCAGCTATACTGTGACCGTCAATGACGCGTTTGGCTGCTCCGATGAAATCACGTTCAACCTCGGCAGTTCAGCGACAAACGAGCTTGATTTCTTCCGTAGCCTTTCACTTTTCCCCAATCCTACCAGCGGCTTTGCAACGCTAAAGGCAAGCTTCGACCGCTCCATGGATGCGCAAATCGAAATCCTGAATCCGCTGGGGCAGCGGGTCTGGTCCGCTTCAGTCAGCACGACGGATCAACTCAACCAGTCCTTTGATCTCGGCGCTTTTCCCGATGGACTGTACCTGGTACGGATTACTGCGGAGGGAAAATCGGTCACGAGGAAGTTGATGAAGGGGTGAACAACATATTGATGGCAATCACTTCCCGATACAAAGGCCTTAAAAAACTGTAATAACGCTGCGTTATTACAGTTCCGCTCTCGGATATTTTTTTATGCTTGAGGACATGGCAGGCATTGTTGGCCCACTGTAGCTGGGCCTGCTCGCCTTTTTTCAACACCCCACTGGCTCCAATAGCGCTAGTGCCGTTTCCTTATTCGTTGACTATTATAAATCGAGCACGGTGCATCTATCAAAGTTCAGGCTTGGCTTACCCTGAAGTGTATCATACCCACTCCCTGCGGTGAAAAAACAAAATAATCCCCGCATATTTGCGGCAAAAAAAAGAATTACTCGCCGCAAATATGCGGGGGTTATTTTGTTTTTTCACCGCAAAAAGGTCTTTGGAGATGAAAAAATACATTTACGAGCATAAAAACTGGACTAATTTTTCCTGGCAGGATAGCGCTATAAACCTTGTGTTCGGTGCGGTGCGCCTCATGCAGGGTAAAATAATAGGGCAAATGAATGCTTTGGGCTTTTCTGCCAAGGCAGAAGCTACGCTTACCGCTCTTACGCTTGATGTCGTAAAATCATCAGAGATAGAAGGCGAATTGCTCAACTATGAACAGGTGCGTTCGTCTATTGCCCGACGTTTGGGCATCAACGCCGGAGGACTTGTGCCGAGCAGCCGCCACATAGAAGGTGTGGTGGAAATGATGCTTGATGCCACTCAACGCCACAGCTTGCCTTTGACCGAGGAACGTTTATTCGGTTGGCACGCCGCACTTTTCCCTACGGGATACAGCGGACCTTACAAAATAGAAGTGGGAGGATACCGCAGCGGTGAAATGCGAGTGGTTTCGGGCGCAATGGACCAGGAAAAAGTGCATTATAAAGCCGTTGCGCCAGAATTGGTAAAAACGGAAATGGACCAGTTTCTAGATTGGTTCAACAACCAAAACCGCCTGGACCCTGTTTTAAAGGCCGCAATCGCACACTTTTGGTTTATTATTATTCATCCGTTCGACGACGGAAACGGCAGAATTGGAAGAGCCATCACCGACATGCTGCTTGCCCGTGCCGAAGGCAGTGGAGAACGGTTTTACAGTATGTCGAGTCAAATATTGGCCGAACGCAAACGCTATTACGAAGTACTGCAAACAGTGCAACATAGTTCAGGGGATATCACTGAATGGCTCGATTGGTTTTTGCATTGCCTCAAAAATGCAATGCTCGCTACCGAAAACACTACACAAAAAATATTACGCAAAGCTGAGTTTTGGAAACTACACGAACATACCCCTATAAACGAACGCCAACGATTGATACTCAACAAACTCTTTGAAAATTTTGAAGGCAAACTACAAACGTCCAAATGGGCTAAAATGACCAAAACTTCTACCGACACCGCCCTGCGGGACATTAAAGACCTGGTAGAAAAAGGCATCCTGCAACAAACACAAGAAAGCGGAAGAAATGCTAATTACGAGCTGGTTGGCTTTCAATTAAACCCTCCACGCTACCTTTCCCGATGAGTCAAGGCGCTAAACAGCTTCAAAAGAAAAATGGATTTATTCAACAACGAACCCAATAGCCCTCGCAATTTACTGCCTAAGGACGGCACGGTACATTATTATGGAAAAGTATTGACGGACCAGGAAGCGAATCAATATTTCGATTGTCTGATGCATACCATCGAATGGAAAAATGATGAGGTACTCATCTATGGAAAACGCATCACAACCAAGCGAAAAGTAGCCTGGTATGGCGACACAGATTTTGAATATACCTATTCTAAGATCACCAAACGGGCCTTGCCCTGGACCCCAGAATTGGCAGCATTGAAATCTCTGATCGAAGCAAAAACGGGAGAAACCTTCAATTCCTGTTTGCTCAACCTATACCACAGCGGCGAGGAAGGCATGGCCTGGCACAGCGATGCTGAAAAAGATCTGAAAAAAAATGGCGCCATCGGTTCCCTGAGTTTTGGCGCAGAACGCAAATTTGCCCTGAAGCACAAAGCAAGCAAAGAGACGATTTCACTGGTTTTAGCGCATGGAAGCCTACTCATCATGAAAGATACCACCCAAACGCACTGGCTCCACCGTCTGCCCCCGACAAAGCTCGTAACCAAGCCCAGAATAAACTTAACTTTTCGGGCAATCCTGCGTTGATTTAGCACCCATTGTAGATATAGAAGCCACCAGAAAAGCCGCAAGTGATGTGGTTTGGAGTTTCAGAAAAACAGCTGAAGTAAAAAAGGAAGGTGCCAGAATTTTGGCCAAACATGTGAATCCTTCCAGGAAACCATGAAAACAAGCGTCGTGGTTACTTAAAATCCAAAATATTCAAATGCTTCCCACAAAACGCCGCATCGTGCGGGTCATTGGAGGCGATAATCACCAGGCGCTCGGCAGCGTAGGTTGAAATCAAATTTTTGTACCAGTCAACACCTTGTACATCCAGGTTGGTGGCGGGTTCGTCCAGCAACAACACCGGGGTGTCCGAACAAACCGCAAGCGCGAGTTTCAGGCGTTGTTTCATTCCGGAGGAAAAAAATCGAATCTCTTTTTGGCGACTGCGCGGCAGCGAAAGCAATTCATAGAGGCTGGCGGGAGTAAATCCCGGCAGGAGCGGCCTCAACTTTGCATGGAAACGCAAGGCTTCTTCCAGCGTGAATTCTTCAATCAATTCAATGTACGGAGCGGCATAACTGATTTTTTTATACACCGCTTCTTCTTTGATCGCAACGCCTTGATTTTCAAAAGAAATGTTGCCTTTGGAAGGCGTGAGGTGACCAGAAAGCACCTTGAGCAAGGTGGATTTTCCGGAACCATTGGGACCTAAAATTGCCCAGCGTTCGCCCGCTTGGAACGTGGCGTCCAGTCCCCGAAAAATCCATTCGAGGCGATATCGTTTGCCGATATTTTGCAGTTGGATGGTCACGCCCGGTACCCTTTGATGATCCCCCGTTTTGAATCACGGGCAAAATCGAGAATTTGGTTTTTGTGCACGCTGTCGGGCACCTCGGATTCAATCAGCGATAAGGCTTTTTTTACACTGTGCCCGCGCACATAGAGGATTCGGTAGATGTCCTCAATATGGTGCATTTCAGCTATTTTGAAACCCCGGCGCCGCAAACCGATGGAATTGATCCCTGCGTAACAAAGCGGCTCGCGGGCGGCAGTGATAAAGGGTGGAACGTCTTTTCGCACCAGAGAGCCTCCGCCGACCATCACTTGTGCGCCAATGCGAACAAATTGGTGTACGGCTACCATACCGCCCAGCGTGGCCCATTCGCCCACATGGATATGTCCGGCGAGCGTGACATTGTTGGCCAGCACCGAGTTGTTGCCAATGTGGCAATCGTGCGCGATGTGCACATAGGCCATGATGAGGCAATTTTCGCCGATGGTCGTTTTGCCCTCAAAGGCGAGATTGCCCCGATTGAGGGTGCAACATTCCCGGATAATCGTGCCGCTGCCAATCTCGAGCGTCGCCGCTTCCTCCAAAAGCCCCTTGGTTTGGGGCTGGGCACTGAGTACCGTACCAGGATAAACCCGACAATTGTCGCCGAGCCGCGCCCCATTCATGATGGTCACGTTGGGTGCAATCCAGCAGTTGTCGCCGATGGATACGTCCGCTTCAATCGTGGTAAATTGGCCGATTTGGACGTTGTTGCCGATGCGGGCATTTGGGTGCACATCGCGAAAGCCGTCGGTGTAATTCATTGCTTTAGAATGGGTTGGCCCACTATTGAATCCGCTAAACCAGGTTCAACGGGTGAAAAAGCTCCGGTAATAAAAGGACTCATGCTCCCGCAGGAGCTTCTTTGTTTCGACGAACCACCTGCGCCGTCAGTTCGCCTTCCGACACCAGTTTACTGCCCACATAGGCGGTACCCTGCATTCGGACAATGCCCCGGCGGATTGGCTCGAGCAGCTCCATTTTGAGGATCAGGGTATCGCCAGGCGAAACCTTTGCCTTGAATTTTGTGTGTTCGATTTTCAGGAAATAAGTGTCCCAGTTTCCCTGATCCGGCATGTTGTGAAGGGCCAGGATACCGCCAGTTTGGGCCAATGCCTCAATCTGCAATACGCCCGGAAACACCGGATTTTCGGGAAAATGGCCCTGGAAAATCGCCTCGTTCATGGTCACATTTTTGATGCCTACCACGTACTGCTCGTTCATCTCAATGATCTTGTCCAGCATCAAAAAGGGATAGCGGTGGGGCAAAATTCCCATGATCCCGTTCACATCCAACACAGGTTCTTTTTCAGGATCGTATTTGGGAATGCCCACCAGGCGCCGTTTTTCCAAAAAGTGCTTTTTGAGAATTTTGGCAAATTCAATGTTGGCCGTATGACCCGGTTTGGTGGCCACAATCTTGCCCCGAATATGTTTCCCGATGAGGGCCAAATCGCCTATCACGTCGAGCAACTTGTGCCGTGCCGGCTCGTTGGGAAAATGCAGTTTTACGGTGTTCAAAACGCCTTCAGTTTCCACTTTGATGCTGGGTTTGCCCATCTTTTTGGCCAAAATATCCAGCTCATCCTGATCCATACGCCGGTCTGCGATGACGATGGCGTTGTCCAGATCCCCACCTTTGACCAAACCGAGGTCCAGCAGTTTTTCCAGTTCGTGTAAAAAAACGAAGGTCCGGCAAGGCGCAATTTCCGCCGTGTATTCTCTCATGTCCTGAAGCGCGGCAAACTGCGGCCCCAGCACTTTGGAGTTAAAATCAATCATGACCGTCGTTTCAAACTGATCGGCAGGCAAGGCCAAAAGTTCGGTGCCGGTCACCTCGTCTTTGTAAGAAATTGGCTCTGTAATCACAAAATACTCGCGGTCTGCGGCCAATTCCAGGCGTCCGGCCTGATGCAGGGCTTCCACAAATGGCATCGAGGTGCCGTTCATGATCGGCATTTCGGGGCCGTCTATTTCAAGCAACACATTGTCATAACCCAGTCCAATCAGTGCCGACAAAACATGTTCAACGGTCGAAACCTGTGCTTCGCCGCTTTTGAGCGTGGTACCCCGATTGGTTGAAAACACCAGTTTTACATCTGCCGGAATCACGGGCTGATCGGGCAAATCCACGCGTTGGAAACGAAAGCCATGGTTAGCATCGGCGGGTTTGAACGTCAGCGTAACGTTTCGGCCCGTGTGTAGGCCCACCCCGCTGATGGACACAGGGTTTTGAATGGTGAATTGCTTCATAAAATCAGGTCTTAATTAGTCCGGTTTTGGGAAATGTGTGGCACAAAGTGCGGCACACCTCTGAGGTGTGCCGCACTTTTGAATGCTTCCGAATGGTGCGCAAAAGTACACTTTGGTCGTGGAAACTGAACTAGTTCGAGGCACAATGTCGCAGTGTCAATAGTCGAACCCCTTGACTGCAACGACTAATCCACTTATTTCCAAGGTCTAACAACCGCATCTAATGCCCGGAGTACGGGGTACGCGCCACAATACTGCGTCCGAGCGTAAGTTCGTCGGCGTATTCCAAATCGCCGCCAAACGACACCCCACGCGCGATG
Organism: uncultured Saprospiraceae bacterium; assembly: GCA_964550795.1. Classification (GTDB taxonomy): domain Bacteria; phylum Bacteroidota; class Bacteroidia; order Chitinophagales; family Saprospiraceae; genus M3007. Next base: position 3,414 of record CAZKBH010000021.1, on the reverse strand, counting down.
GTGCTCACTTTTATGCCCAGGGGTAGTAACTTTTTAGACAGGTAAAAAATGGTCGTTTCCCCCTCAATGGTTGGGCTAATGGCCATAATCGCTTCTTTAAATTCACCTGCTGCGGCGCGAATTTCCAGCGACTCAATGTTCAAATCCGAAGGACCAATGCCTTCGATGGGTGAAATGATGCCGCCCAACACGTGGTACAAACCGCGGTACTGGCTGGTTTCCTCGATGGCCATCAGGTCGCGGATATTTTCAACGATGCACACCAACGCGCGGTCGCGGCGTGGGTCGGCGCAGATCTGGCAAAGTTCGTCGTCCGACAAATTGTGGCATTGGCGACATTCCCGGATGCCCTCGCGCATGGCCGTCAGTGCGGCGGCGAATTGTTCGGTGGCCGATTTTTCCTGTTTCAGGAGGTGCAGCACCAATCTCAGGGCTGTTTTTCGGCCAATTCCGGGCAGCGAAGCGAATGCTTCTACGGCTTTTTCGATGAGTTTGGAGGAAAAGGTCATGGGGCAAAGTTAGAATGGGTATTTCACATCTGTCAAAAACAAACCGTGTGGCGGCACACTCAGGCTTTTTTTCAAGGGTGTTTGTTGTTCGAGCGCCGCTTCCAACTCCGACAGTTCCAGCTGCCCCCTGCCAATCTGGATGCTTGCGCCGACAATAAGCCGCACCATGCCCCGCAAAAAACGGTTGGCGGAAATATGGAATCTCCACTGATGCGCTTCGGGGACTTGTTCCCAATAGGCGGCTTTTAGCTGACATTGGTAGTGATCTACGCCGCTATCGGTTTTACAAAAGGGCAAAAAGGCCGAATAACGAGGCAGTAAAGCGGCCATTTTTTGCATTTTTTCAAAATCCAGCTTCTGGTACATCGGGTAATGCCAGGCGGTTTCGGTGGTAAAGGGGTCTTTGCGCAAGGCTACATAATACGTGTAATTGCGCTCAAAAGCGTCGAAACGGGCATGTGCTTCGGCCGAAACGGGCCGGATCTCGTGCATGGCGAGGTCCTGGGGCAGAATGCTGTTGAGGCTGTTCAAAAAAGTGGGCGGCAATTCGCCTTCTGCGTCAAAATGCGCCACATAATCCCGGGCATGCACCCCGGCATCGGTTCGCCCGCAGCCTGTGAGGTTTATTTGCTGGCGCAAAATGGTGCTCAACGCTGCTTCGATGGTGGATTGCACGGAGGGTGCGTTGGGTTGTATTTGCCAACCGGCGTAGTGTGTACCGCGATAGGAGAGTGTTAGAAAATAGCGCATTCGGGAGGCGAAGGTAGGACGCTGCTTCGGCGGCGCAAAAAAAACTCGCCTTGGCATTGGTGCGGGCCTGCGGCCCCGATGAATTGATTTTCAATTTCTTGCAATTTTGGGGACACTATCCCCCAAATTTGAGGATAAATTTGATAAAAGGCTCTACAGTCGCCCTATCCTTTCCCTGCTGCTCATATTCAATAATGTAAACTGACTATCCGCATACTGGGTATCAAAAAGAACACCGAACATCGAATATCGAACAACGAATATCGAACATCGAACACCGAACATCGAACACCGAATATCGAACACCTAATACCGGATGCTAAGTGCTACGTTTGTCTGTTGTACGGCAAAGCGCTGCGTGTACTCGTGCGTGGTTTAAATCGCGGAGATAAGTTCTGTTAGTTGCATTTTATCTGATTTTTGTTGGAGGCAAAAATATGAACAATTAGTTTTAAATAAAAAAACAATTGTTGTTTTTGCTGATATCCCCAACAAGCGCTGGGAGCGTGGCTGAAATTCACCGGGGGACTCGAATTCATAGCATACAACAAGGATTTGTCACTTTAAAAGCGTATCTTGCAAAAAAACTTTCACAACTTACTAAACGCACAAAAAATGGCAACTTCATCTCTTTTATTCCCCATCATCACATTGTTGATTTTAATATTCTTCTCCGGAATAAGAATTGTACGACCAACCCAACGAGGTTTAGTTGAACGATTAGGACGTTACGATAAATTTGCGAAACCCGGCTTTCATTGGATAATTCCTTTCATTGAAAAAATGGTATTGGTGAATATTACCGAACGGATGATTGATGCTGAGCCGCAGGAAATTATCACAAATGACAATTTGAACGCAAGCGTAGATGCCGTGGTCTATTTTAAAGTGATGGAAGAGGAAGAAAGTGTAAAATGTTCCCAGTACAGTGTAAATAACTACGAGTCGCAGGTCATAAATCTTGCCCGAACTACACTCCGGAATATTATCGGTACACTTACCCTGAAATCCGCCAATAGTGAACGGGGGAAAATCAATTCTGAATTTCATCGAACATTGTCGGACGAAACCAAAAGTTGGGGCATTGTAATTGTTAGAACGGAGCTGAAACAAATTGATCCGCCTAAAGATGTGCAAGAAACAATGAACAAAGTGGTGAAGGCTGAGAATGAAAAAATTGCTGCCATCGATTATGCTACCGCCGCGGAAACAGTAGCCGATGGCGTAAAACGCGGAAAAATTAAAGAAGCTGAGGGCATTAAACAATCTAAAATACTGAATGCAGAAGGGGAAGCTGAAGCGATTCGATTGGTTAATGAAGCTGCCAATAAATATTTTGTTGGGAACGCACAACTACTGAGAAAACTGGAAACCGTTGAGGTTTCATTAAAATCGAATGCAAAAATTGTTATCCCTACCGGAACAGAATTAGTCAACGTAATTGGAGAAATGGCAGGCGTTTTGCCCCTTAAGTAGTTAGTCTTTCTGTGTCCTCCTCGGACGCCCGCTTCCACTGCGAAACGGTCCTGTTGAAAGCACATCCATTTTGCGACAACCGGGCCCAAGGCGGTGGTATGGCCTTCAGGCCGTCGGGCTTCTGCGCCATTTAGGACGCAGAAGCCCACCATTGGCTTTGGCCTGCGGTTCGCGAGGATGGAGCCAAAGACGAGCCCGAGTAGAAGGGAGCAAACCTGCAATTGACTCGAAGTCACCCGGTGAATTTCAGCCAAATTACTGTATCCCTGCCGAACTTCAGCAACGCTTCGAAGTCCTGCATGTAAAATCGAAGTCAGGTATATTAACAGCCGAAGAGCACGCCGAGATGCTCCAACTCATTGATCATCTGGAACAAAAACATGCAGAACGGCTGGAAAAACTACTTGACCTGGCTCAATTGCGTGGAGTCCCATTGAAAACGTTGATGCAAGATCTTCAACTAGTACAGCATGCCTGAATCCAGAATTCGTGGCAAAAAACGAGCTGCTGTATTCGCTGCTGCTGGCTTCCGTTGTGAGTATTAGCGCGGGTAAGGTGTCACCTGGATATCTCTTTACCCAAAAAGAAAGTGTTGTAAGGCAAAATCAGTGCTTTAGCTTGTGTTTTGTCACTTTTTTGCGTCCAAAAAAGTAACCAAAAAAGACTTGGCTGTCGAAAA
>CAZKBH010000020.1:0-79662 GCA_964550795.1 uncultured Saprospiraceae bacterium | reverse complement strand
GAGGACCTGAACTGTATGGAGAAAGGTTAGGTTTGTAAGCGCTGATAGATGCAACGAGGGCTTGACCAAATGAATGGTCAAGCCCTTGTTCTTTTTATACCCAAATTTGACCGCTCCAACAGCACTTAGGAACGGGTAAACAATAACTTGTTTCTTAATTCCCCAAAATTGGTACTAAAACCAATTTGCCCGGAATCAAAGATTCTTTCGGATCCAGGCCATTTACCTGGGAAAGCTCAGAAGCATCCACCCGATATTTGGTAGCGATGGAATTGAGGTTCTCCCCTTGTCTAACCAGATGTTCTTTGAACAATGGGACCTTAGCGGCCTCATTTTTTCGGGCGTTAGACTCAGCTGCCTTGCTTGGACTAACTCGTGCAGCGTCATTGTTGTTGAGTGAAGTTTCTTCCCAAAGATTGCTCGGTTTGGGCTTCTGTGGAGCTGGATTAGCCGTTTCATTGCTGTACTGCATCGGACTGTTATCTGTTTCATCCAGAATGCCCCTTTGCTTTTTTACGGTCTTCACAGGTGGTTGTTCCGCAACCAATTCCTGTTTTTTCACCACAGGTGCCTGAACAGCTGCCGGGGCAGGCGTTTTTTGAATCAATTTGCCATTTACCGTGCAGGTGCATTCCGGGATGATAATTTCCTGACCAATACTTAGTGGCTCATCTCCCCCAGTTGGCATGGCATTGGCAATACGAATACACTCCTCCGGGCAACCGTACATTTTGGCAATTTTATATAGGTAATCGCCCCGACGAACGGTATGGAGCCTTGGAGCAGTGACTTTGCTTTTTGTTTCCGGGGAGACGTTGTAGTTCGTATTCCCAGTAGCGCCATCCGAATAGGCCGCCGGGCGATTTGGATCTACAACCCTGGGTGATGCAAGGCTTTGCGCCTGAACCGTTTTCCCAGCTTGCTGCTCGCTGTTTGTCTGTGCAGCTACTCCTTTGCTCGCGTTTGTCGTGGGCTGCTTGAGCCATATTTTTTGGCAAATTTCAATCAGATCCGGGTTCTGAATTTTATTCCATTTAACCAGCTGTTGCTCCGAAACCTTGTAAGTCCGTGCTATGGCGCGCAGATTTTCGCCTTTTTGCACAATGTGGGTCCCAGGCTCCCAGGTCTCGGCACACGCAATGCCTTTAGTATTCAGGGTAGGGGCCGCGACGGTAGGGGCTACCTGCTCATTTCGCATGATGGAGGCAATTTCCTTGTCGGGCTCAAAGCCCGTATTGCCATAACCAGCCATTTTTTGCGACTTAGAAATGGCAATTTTGCCTGAACCCGCCGGGCATGCTACTGTGATATATTCTTCCAAAGACTTCCCATTTACCCGAACGAGCTGCAGCTCGTTTTCCATGGCTTGAGTTGCATTGTTGCCCGTTCGATCGTTAATCACCCCGATACTCGGTATAATTTGGAGATCAGAGCGTGTTTGGCCTGTTTTAATAGGCTCACAATGGAATGAATATTCCAGGAGACAGTTGCTGAGTTTAGCTCCGGAAAAGTAGGCGGCTGTGAGGGAGCCGGCAACCGCTAGATTTTGTTCGTTCACCAATCGAAGGGTGTCAAACTGAAAGGAACTCTGGCGTCCGCGAACCCAATAATTTGAGCCACTGCGCGCCACAAAAGTGGCGGATTCCACAGGCATCAGCCAGTAGCCGCCACTCTGCCGCTGGAAAACAATGAGCATCTGCTCAGCGCCTCGATTGACGCTTGCGACGAATGCATCGTCCAGGTTGAGGTCACGGCAAGAAACGGTGCCAGCAGGCAGTTCAGGCGAATAATGGCCTGCGCCTTTGGTCATGAAAATGAAGTTTTCCTGTACATTGGGCTTAATTGAATAGGCCCATACCGAATTTTCGCCCTTTAAATTGGGGTACGAGTAACGGTATTCCAACTGATTCATGCAGTCCCGATTGAATAGAACGTATGAAACGTTCTGCGCCGGGAGGATTTGGAAGGAAAGTAATGCGGCAAGCGCGAGGACAATTTGTTTCATGGCAAAAATTTTGCAGGTGATTGGCACCGATGATACAATAACCTCCCTATTTGGAGGGCCGAGATTATTATTTCATCGGTACTTAGCGCATAGGTTTTATTAATTTCTCCACAAGGATATGGCGGAATTTTGAAAAAAGCACCTGAATATCAGGAATTTAGCAAAATTTGCTGCAAATAACGAATCTAAACGCATTTATATACATATTTCTTGCCTGCTGTTAATTCGCCAATCCAGCTACATTTGCAAAATGTCAAAACCTCTAATTCTTGTAACCAACGACGACGGCATCGTAGCACCCGGCATTCGAGCCCTGGTGGAGGTCGCTTCCTCACTGGGCGATGTCGTGGTGGTAGCCCCCGATTCTCCTCAAAGCGGAAAAGGCCACGCCATCACCATTCATGAGCCACTACGGCTAAATAAAGTCAATATTTTCCCCGGAATCGAATCCTGGGAAAGTTCGGGGACGCCCGTTGACTGTGTAAAACTTGCCAAAAACGTGGTGCTAAAAGACCGCCAGATTGATTTGTGTGTTTCTGGCGTCAACCACGGGAGCAACGCGAGCATCAATATTATTTACTCCGGCACCCTTTCGGCCGCCATGGAAGCCTCCCTGGAAAACATCCGAAGTGTGGGATTTTCCTTACTCGATTTCAGCTTTGATGCTGATTTTGAACCTGCAAAGCCCTGGATACGGCATATTATTGAATTTATGCTCGCCCGCCCCTTCAAAACTGGCCAGCTCCTTAATGTCAACATCCCCAAACTTCCCGCCGAAAAAATCAAGGGGCTGCGACTCTGCCGACAAGCCGATGCGCGATGGAAAGAAAAAATGGTGGAAGGCCGCGACCCGTCCGGGCAACCGTACTACTGGCTAAGCGGCGAATTTTACAACAACGACATGGCTGAAGACACCGATATTTGGGCTTTGGATAACGGCTATATTTCGGTGGTGCCTTCTATGCACGACCTGACCAGTTATCCTGCGCTGGAATCCCTCAAGGATCTTGAGCAGCGGTAACCATTCCTAACCATTCAATTCAAAAAAAATGTTTCAACGCGACGAAATCTGGGTCGGTTTGTTATACGGCATTCTGATTCCTACTACCTGTTTTTTGGTGCTTTATAACCTCTTTTCACTGCTTGAAATAAAAGGGGCGGCCAGTGGTGCCGGTTTTTCGGAAAACTTTCGCGAAAGAACCTTGGCAATAGTAGCCATTTCGGTCAATCTCTTCCTGCTAAGCCGTTTCCGGAAACGGCGCTGGGAACAGGCAATGCGCGGAGTGGTCATCGCAACCTCGTTGCTGGCCATCGCTTGGTTGGTATTGTACGGGGTAAAACTGTTTTAAATACAGTTACGCAAAGTGGTTTTGAGCAGGATGATTTTGTAAGGCATTGGTTGTCAATCGTATCAATCGGCCTAATCGTCCAAAATCGAATCATTACACTATCACATCCCGTAGTCCCGTTCAACCTTGCAAATTCGGGTTTTAAAAGATTCGTACCACTGTTCACGACCCAAACGTTGTGCAACCAGGTGTTCGGCATGGGTCTTCCATTGCCGAATAGCCTCCAGACTTTCCCAATAAGAAACCGTAATGCCGAGTCCATCACGGGCTGATTCGACTCCCAAGTAGCCGGGCTGCTGGGCAGCGAGTTTGTCCATCTGTTCAGCCATTTCGGCGTACGCCTCCTCGTTTCCCGCTGTGCGAAGCGAGGTAAAAATGACAGCATAATAAGGCGGGGAAGGCGTTTTTGCAATCATGCGCTGATTGATTCGATTTTAGAAGATTGATTCGATTGACAACCAACACATTAACCGTCACGCTGCTTTCCAGGTCGCGCCATATTCCTCAACCAGTTTATTGTCGTAATAATCGGCTTTTTCGAACAGATTATTGAGCATGGCCTGACCCGTTTCTTCATTCAAATATCGGTCAAAAATAAGCAGGGAGAGGACGATATCCTGCTCGTGCACACTGAGTGAAAGCGCTTCATTGGCGTAATTTTCGCGCAGTAAATATTCGTAGAGCGGTTTGATGTCTTTTTTGGGCAATTCGCACAGCAAAGCGTCGGCAGAAAGCAGCCCCGTTTTATCGTGATACGTCATGACAATGGTTGCACTGCCCTGTTTGATTTCCCAGGCATTGGGCCCAGAGCGACTCAAGCGCACGTCGTGACCAATATTGCTGATGAGCGATTCGATGGTTTTGGCGGTGCCGGAAGGAACGTACTCCTCCACGCTCCCGGGAAGCTCGGCCTTGTGTCCGCAATGTGAACAGAGTTTATTTTCAACCGTGGCCTCGGTGAGGATATTGAGGCATGCGGTGCAACGACAGGCGTTATCAGAATTGGTCTCGGCAAACAACTCAAGCGTTTCCTCCAAATACCGGACCGGCAAGGAGAAGCCTGTGTTGTCGCCGTTTTGAATCACAAAAGTGTTGATGCCGACTACATCACCTTCCGTGTCAACCAGCGGCCCGCCGGAATTTCCCGGATTGAGCGCTGCGTCAATATGCAGGTACGGAATCCCATTCATCAGCTCGGCGGTGTTGGAAATGATGCCGCTTTTGAGGGAAAATTTCAATCCAAATGGATGGCCAATGGCCGTTACGGCATCCCGTTCACGCAAGGTTTTAGCGGTTCCGAGGCGAATTTCGGGGAGTTCAGTGCCATTTTGGGGAGCATCCAGAAAAGCCAGGTCATATTTTGAGTCAATATACCGAACCTTGGCGAGTTGTTTTTTAAACATCGCCCCTTCCACCACAACCTCCCGATTGCCCTCCACCACGTGATGGTTGGTCACAATTAGTCCACGATCCCGCAGGAAAAAACCCGTACCCGTACTGTAGGGTGTTGCGATCTGAACGATGGTGTTGCGGTAATCTTCTACAAAATCTAGCATAGTCTTGGCTTAGAAATGGCGAAAGTACGCAGCTTCGGGTTGAAGTAGAATTGGAAGGACAAAAAAAGGCGACACCCTTAAAACCTGGTGTCGCCTTTGTATATTCTTCCAAACCTGAGCTCAACGCACAACCGTGACTTCTCCACTTTTTTTCACCAGCGAACCATCGCTCAAACGAAGCTCCGCCAACCAGACATATACCCCTGGCAGCACATACTTGCCCCGGCATTTCCCATCCCAGCCAGATGATGCATCGTTCAATCCAAAGTCCCGACGCTCAAAGAGGAGGCTTCCCCAACGGTCATACACTTGAAACAAGTTTACCGTCTGGGAAATTGATTCACTTCCGTAAATGGGTAAAAAATCGTTCTCGCCGTCCCCGTTTGGAGAAAAAACATTCGGAACGTATATGTTTTCGCTCTTTTTGATACGCAGCAGCAAACTACCCGTAGCCGTACAACCCGAAGCATTCGTAAGCACCAGCACGTAGGTAATGTCTTTTTCGGCGGTTAAAACGGGACTGGGGCAAGTGGAACAATCTATGCCCTCCGTCGGCGACCACTGGTAACTGAAAGGCCCATTCTGACTGGGAAGGGCCTGAATGGTATAAATTGTTCCCATGTCCAGTTCCAGCGAGGGGCCCAACTCAACCGATAAAACAGGCGGATCTTGCAAAGAAAAGGTAAAGGTAGCCGTACAACCCGCTGCATCTGTTGCCAGCACTTCCCACTGCCCCGATTGCAGCCCCTCAAAAAACGGTGAATCATTCGGAACATTTCCATTGAGCGAGAATAGAGTTGGTTCCAAACCACCCATTAAACCACTCAATTCGATGTACCCGCTGTTCTCCCCATGGCAAAGTGGATCGCCCGAGAGAAGATCAGCAGTAATAGGAGGGAGTTCAAAAACTTGTGCAGATGTTGAAGCTGTGCAGCCGTCGGAACTCGTAACCGTCACCGTATAATTTCCCGGAGTCGTGACCTCCATAGCCGAAGCACTTTCGCCTCCAGACCAGGCATAAGCAGCAAATGCGCCCAAAGAAAGGGTCGTTGCGCCACCGTTACAAATCTGGGTGTCTCCAAATATCTGCGGATCAGGAACAGGAAAAAGCCCTAGCGTGAGTGTTACCGTACTATCACAACCTTCGGTTGTTTGCATGGATGCGGTGTAGGAGCCGGGAGTATGAAGCGTGTCACCGCTGAACACATAACCCATGCCTGGGCAGATGGCCGCTGAGACGGATTCCATAGCTGCCGGGCGAACATTCAGGTCAAGTCTCAATACCGTATCACATCCATCAAGGTGTTGAATATCAACAAAATACAATCCATCAAGTGTAAAAACCTGCCCATTAACCGCATAATTCTCTCCTTCACAAATGTCCACATTTAAAGACACCGTATCGGGTTGACGGACTTCCAAAAGCAAGGCTGTAGCAGTCTGGCAGCCGCCCAACAACATCGTGTCGGCAAAAAAACCGGAGCTTGCATATTCAGTTCCCAGCCAGGAAAGTACCTGACCACTACAAATACTAGTGTCCAGTGCAAGTGCTGGATAGTAAAACGCCAGTTGAAGGCAATGGATTGAATCACAACCATTTAGGGCAGAAAATGTGACACAAACCGTGGTGTCGGCGTTGAACGTTTGCCCATTGTACGCATAAGATTGGCCATAACAGGCTTGGGCTGTTCCCGATGTATTTAGCAAAGCGTTGGCCGAAACAACAATGCTATCTCGAAAAGTGCAGCCGTTTGCATCCGTGTACTCCGCCCAATACAAATTAGGTTCAGTGGCGGAAAACACACCGGTAATACTCCCGTCTTGCCATCCCGACGAGGGGGGCGCTGAAAGGGCCAAGGGAAACTCATTGGCACAGATGCTCGTGTCCTGCCCCAATGAAAAACCGGGAAGCGGCAACAATTCTACGCTTACCCAAGCGGTATCTGCAGGGCAAAGGCCGTTCCCAATGGAATAAGAAAAGATGCCGGGGGAATCTGTTTGGGGCGAAAACAAACCGCCCGAAAGCGCAGGAGCCCAGGAGCCCCCAACTGCGGCGCCGGGTACAAACAGCGGGAAAGGCAAGGCATCTTCACAGACGGCAAACAACGTGTCTTGTCCGGCAGAAAGCAAAGCGGGAACCGGCAAATAAGCATAAGCGGTGTCCGTTCTTCCCCCCGAAGCAAAGGCGATTACTTCCACGATGCGCGGCCCGGGTGTTGGAATGGCCGCATCGTTATGCCAACGCGCAGTGCGGAGGGCCGTTTGATAGCCAGCATTGGAAATAACAAGCGAGGTAGTGGACACAGGAGAGAAGGTCAGCCAGCCAGGTCCCTGACTACTGACGTTGACATTGCCGTTGGAGACAGCACTTAGATATTCCAGGGGGACATCCGGTGCCGGGAGCAGCAGCCGCAATCGGATGGAATCGGTACGATAGCCTGAAAAGTAAGTTGCATCGGTATCGGAGAGCATCAGTGTGCCCGGTGCACACAGTGGCATGGCTTGCCAGTCTGTGGGCGGCGCATTGGAGGAAGTATCCGGGTCGAGGTTTAGGCGTATGGTGCAGTCGGAGGCGATGTGTTCGGTGAGGGTGGCCGCTCCCCAAATACCATGTGCCATGTCGCATACAAAAGTGGTAGTTTGTAATATTGGGTCTATGGCATATATCCGATTGATTGTATCGGGTTGAGGAAGCGAAAGCGAATTCGTAACACTAATATAGGTAGTTGTAGAGTCGCAGGAATTCGCCACGCTTACTACGCCAAATGTAAACTCATTTACTGGGTAGTTGTAAGTAATATTAGTAACTGGAAGGTTATATGGGTCAATCTCAATGAAGTCGTTGGTTATGGTAGTCCCATATAGTTTTCCATTTCGAAATGTGAGGTCGCCTGCTAATCCATAGCCAATATCACCGTAGTTAATGTATGTACCAAAAGAGGGGTCATAAGAATATAAATCAACTCCGCCTCCCCAAAGCACACCATTTCCATCGCAAGTCAAAGAATTACCAAGCAATACATTGGCTATGGGAACAATCGAGCTGTCTTGAAAATTGAGCCGCCCAACCATTTCATACGGAAAAGTTTCATTCCCACAAACAAAATAAAAAGTACCGTCTGGACATACGGCTACATCATAGATTCCGGCGATGTTGCTAGTATTATTTATCAAAAAGATGGTGGAGTCTTGGCAAGTAGAAACATCTATGACCCCAAAATAATACTTGTTGTCGTCTATTTGGTAGCTATTGGGTCGCACATAATAAATGGACTGCGCGTTCAAGGAAGTCCCCACCAGGACGAAATATAAAATCAGCGGGAGAAGGTACTTTTGCATGATGCGAGGTGTTTGACTTGAAATACAAAGCAGGGAACATGGGTGGCATCCCATGTTCCCTGTAAGGTTTATTGACTCAATCAGATTTTCACGAGCCGCATTGTTCTTATTCCATAAGAAGATTGGATGCTTAGCGTGTAAACACCGGAGGAAGTTGGAAAATCAATGATTGGCACACTGCTAAGACCCTCCGGAAGGTATTGACTTACGCTCTTGATCGCTTGACCTTTCCCATCTATCAGCTTAATAACTACTATAGCAGGCGATGGTAGTGTAATATCTACACTTGGTGAAGTCCCAACCGGGTTGCCTCCTACTAAGGTTGCCGAAAAAGAGATCGAGTTTGAAGTCAATATCCCGGCTTTAAAGATCATCTTCTCATCTCTTCCATCCGCATACAGCCAGTTTGAGGTATGGTCAAGATTTTGCCAAAAAGTCTCTTTAAGAGATATAATATCCTTCTTAGCTCGAATTTTCACATAATAAAGCACCTCGTTTTCAGACAAATCAACACCTTCTGGCTCTAAAGTCAACCAAGAAAAACGAACTGACGTGCCATGTTGATCCGTTGTAAAATCGTAGTAAACAAATTCTTCTTCAAGATTTCCATTTTCAACGGAAAGCACTTCAATTTGCTTAGGGTCAAACAACAATTCAATGCCAAAATGCCGGACATGGTTTAGTTCACTAGCGCGGACAGGGATATATGCTTCCTGACCCTCGACTAGGTTTATGTCTGTAATAAACACCTTTTGCGTTAAAGGGATTGTACGTTCCTCACCCTCACCTGGCCCAAAAAACGGCCCGCAGTCTTGACAGTCTCCATCAATATCGCCCCGCTTTACGCCCCAAAACGCTGCTACACTAAAAGGAGCAGTAGCAGTGATAGTGCTTTCGTAATTTCCATGCGGCTGTGTTGCCGGGTCTAGTGGGTCGTAACCAGGCCAAGGATTAGCTAGCCCGTCCCATGGCACAAAACGCCAGGGTTTCCAGTCCGGGGCTAAATATTCAGGCCCAACTGGTAGCCCAAGCACACATCTACGCATAATAACGATGTCATAAGACGTAAAGGAGTTGCTGCCATTTATATCTGCAGCGATAGCTCTACCGAGAGGCAGTGGAGAGTTAAAAATGTTGTCAATTGCCCAGTCTAAGTCATTCGAAGTTACACCACAGCACACATCTGTAGATATTTTGCTGGGTGTGATGGTGTAGGTCTCATAACGAGGATTATTCAAAAACTGGTACTGACCTTGAAACAACTCGCTTTCACTGGCTACTCCTGGGAAACATACTCCCGGTGTAACCGTAGCCACTTTTGTAACAGTTACACCGGGTATCAATAAACCTTGGCCAATTCCGGCACCGAGGTCGCAACCCAAACCTTCCGGTTTCACTAAGTCTCCAGCAATTAATGCACCTGAGGAAAGCGTCAATATGTGGGATTGGGCCTGAAAGTGCACAATAGGACCCGTTTCAAATCTAACCCATCCAGATATGCTTAAGGTGCAAACTGAAGATGGTAACGCTCTGAAATTTAGGACTAAAAAAGATGTATTTGGTGGAGCAGCGTAGGGCTTTGGGATTGGCAAAGAAAAGGGCGGTGAGCTAGCGAGGCCGCCCCTTGAGATGGTTAATTGGTTGTTACCAATCTGCCTATTGTAAGGGTTGACATTGAAGCCAGGGTGGATGACTGTCGGTACTATTGCCGTCGAATTGTTAAGGCAAACTTGGCTTCCGTTAAGGTTTGCCTCTACGAATAGCCCACGAACGTTCAGCGGTGTCACATTGATCCAATTGATGGTACAACGTGTAATGCCTGTAGCGGGGTCATAAGTTGGAGGCAAAATTTGAAAATTGCCCGGATCTTGGGCATTCCCCACCAAACATTGCAAAAAGAGCAACATGCCTATTGCAAGTGTGTGTGTGTGTGTGTGTGTGTGTGTGTGTGTGTGACAACCATCGTGCCACATTTTGAAAGGATTGTTTCATAATAAAAATGATTTAGAGATGAAAAATTGAGTACGTTTTTCTATTCATTGTCCAGGCCTGGACTACAAATAATTAGCAAAAATATTGATAAGTTTTTGATTTTTCTAACCCGGTATGTTAAATATGGGATTACGCTATTATTTTACATATTGCAAAAAAGGCGACACCCGGTTTAGGGGTGTCGCCTTTGTATTTCAAGCGCGCTGTTGGGCGCGTGCTTATGCATCTTCTTTTTTGTCCTCCGCAGCAGGTGCTTCTGGTGCAGCCTCTTCCGCAGCTGGTGCTGCTTCACTAACTTCAGCGACTACTTCAGCAGGTGTTTCTACTGGAGCAACTACTTCTTCAACTGCTGCTTCCACTGGCGCAGCTACTTCTTCTGCCACTTCAGCCACTGGTTCAGCCACTACAGCTTCTTCTGCCACTTCTGGCGCTGCTGTCTCCTGGGCTACGGCTGCTTTGCGACCACCACGACGGGTTTTCTTCGCTTGGCGAACCTTGCCTGCATTTGGAGCGTAGGTTTCGTTGAAATCCACAAACTCAATCATGGCAGTTTCTGCACCGTCACCACGACGGAAGCCAAGTTTGATGATGCGGAGGTAGCCACCTGGGCGATCCCCAATTTTCTCTGCTACGCTGCCAAAAAGCTCTTTTACCGCTTCTTTATTCTGCAAGTAGCCGAACACGATCCGGCGAGAGTGGGTAGAATTGTCTTTTGCTTTGGTAATCAAAGGTTCTGCGTAACGACGCAGTGCCTTGGCCTTTGCAAGTGTAGTGGTGATTCGTTTGTGCTCAACAAGGGCGATTGCCAGGTTTGCGAGCAGGGCGCGGCGGTGTGATTCTGTACGCCCGAGGTTGTTAATTTTGTCTCCGTGTCTCATTGAAAGAGTACCTTTTGTTTAGGTGGCGGCACCGGAGCAAGAGGGGGAATTTTTAATGATGAATGATGAATGATGAATGATGAATACACCAGGTTCAACAATCAGTTCAACTTCCTCCCCGCATCGAAACGGTTACCACACTTTGTTAATGATGAATGATGAATGATGAATGATGAATGATGAATCACTAAGCGTGTTATTCATCATTCATCATTCATCATTCATCATTAAATAACTATTCTTCGTCCAACTTATACTTCGCCAGGTCCATGCCGAAGGTCAGATTTTTGTCTTGCAGCAGCTCCTCGATTTCTACCAACGATTTCTTACCGAAATTGCGGAATTTGAGGAGTTCATGGGTATCGTAGCGCACCAATTCGGCCAAAGTGTTGATTTTGGCGGCCTTGAGGCAGTTGTATGCACGAACGCTGAGATCCAGGTCTTCGAGAGAAGTTTTGAGCAATTTGCGCATGTGGAGGATATGCTCGTCCACTACACTTTCTTCCCGATTTGTTGGGGTATCGAAAGTAATATTTTCGTCCGTAATCAGCATCAAATGCTGGATCAGGATTCTGCTTGCCTCCCGGATCGCATCTTCTGGATGGATGGTTCCGTCCGTTCTGATGTCAATGGTGAGTTTTTCGTAGTCCGTACGTTGACCTACACGGGTGCTTTCTACACGGTAGGCGACGTTTTTGATGGGCGTGTAGATGGCATCAATTGGAATTACCCCGATTGCTGCATCCTTTGGTGCGCCGTCTTCAGCGGGCTGATAACCACGGCCTTTGCTGATCGTAAGCTCAAGTTCAAGCGTAACCGATGGCTCCATGCGGCAAAGCAGGAGATCGGGATTCATGATTTTGAACACGTTGGTAAAATCCTCGATGTCGCTGGCGCGAAACTCTTCCTTACCACTGATGGTGAGGTAGATTTTCTCCTGTGTGTTCTTTTCGTCTTGAACCACAGGTTTGATACGCACTTGCTTGAGGTTAAGCACAATGTCCACCACGTCTTCAACCACACCCTTAATCGTCGCAAACTCATGGTCAACACCACCAATGCGCACGGCGTTGATGGCATAGCCTTCGAGTGAGGAGAGGAGAACGCGGCGAAGCGAGTTGCCAACCGTTTGACCGAAACCCGGCTCCAATGGTTTGAACTCGAAAGTGCCTTCAAACTCAGTTGCTTTTTGCAACAGGATTTTGTCAGGCTTCTGGAAATTGAGAATACTCATATGTGGAATGCTCCGAGAGTGTTGGTGGGAAAAACTAGTTTGTTTTCGACGGCAGAGGTAAGGGGGGAAACGCGAAAATGGTTGGCCCTCCAAAAGAAGGCCAACCGTTCCGAGTTTGCTGTGTATTATTTCGAGTACAACTCGACGATCAACTGTTCGTTGATATTTTCTGGAATCTGATCGCGTTGTGGGTACGCAAGGAACACACCTTGCATCTTATCAACGTTCCACTCAAGCCAACCGAACTGACGTACATTGTTGGTTTTAGCGCCAACATGCGTCGTTACGATTTCCAAACCTTTCGATTTACCGCGCACAGAGATAACATCCCCTGGTTTGCATGAGTAAGAAGGAATATTCACCACTTTGCCATTAACGGTTACGTGGCGGTGACCAACCAATTGGCGGGCACCACGGCGGGTTGGGGAAATCCCCAGACGGTACACCGTGTTGTCCAAGCGAGCTTCCAAAAGTTGAAGCAAAACCTCGCCTGTAACCCCGTGACGACGGGTTGCGCTTACAAAGGTTTTACGGAACTGACGCTCCAAAACACCGTAAGTGTATTTTGCTTTTTGCTTTTCTTTAAGCTGCCCTGCATAGTTGGAAGGCTGCTTTTTTTTGCGCGTCAGGCCGTGCTGGCCTGGCCCGTATTTGCGGCGTTCGAACGCTTTGTCAAAACCAAAAATTGGTTCGCCGAACGAGCGGGCTTTTTTTGTGGTTGGTCCAGTATAACGAGCCATCTTATTCTAATGTGGTCAATTTAATGAATGTGGCCAATTTGGTTAATGTGGCCAATGTGGTCAATGTGGCCAATTTGGTTAATGTGGCCAATGTGGTTAATGTGGTTAATGTGGCACATTGACCACATTGATCTCATTGACCACATTCAATTATACGCGGCGGCGCTTTGGAGGGCGGCACCCGTTATGCGGCATTGGAGTTACGTCGTTGATAACGAGTACTTTAATGCCAGATTGGTCAATAGCACGGATGGCAGATTCACGACCGGAGCCTGGGCCTTTCACAAACACCTCTGCGGAACGAATGCCAGCTTCATGTGCTGTTTTAGCAGCATCACTCGCGGCAACTTGCGCTGCATAAGGGGTGTTTTTCTTTGAGCCGCGGAAACCTGCTTTACCAGCAGATGCCCAAGACACTACCTCACCTTGCTTGTTGGTGATGGAAATAATGATGTTGTTAAAGCTGGCCTGGATAAAAACGATTCCCTCAGGGGTAATCTTCACTTTCCGCTTAACAACCTTTTTTGCTGCTCCTTTTGCCATTGTATGAGAATGTGGTCAGAATTAATGTGGTCAATTTTCGAATGTGGTCAATGTGGGCAATTTTGAATGTGGTCAATGTGTTTAATGTGGTCAATGTGATAAGGCCAAACACATTGACCAGATTAAACACATTGACCACATTGCTTTATTGACCACATTAAACAAATTACTTCGTTACTTTCTTCTTGCCGGCTACCGTCTTACGCTTACCCTTACGAGTACGGGCGTTGGTACGGGTACGTTGGCCACGAAGTGGTAATCCTTTACGGTGACGGAGTCCGCGATAGCAGCCGATGTCCATCAAACGTTTGATGTTCAATTGAACCTCACTACGAAGTTGGCCTTCCGTCTTGTATTCGTCGGCAAGCACCCGAGAAATGACTTTGATGTTGTCATCCGTCCATTCTTCGGTCTTGGTATCTTCGCTAATGCCAGCCTTTTCAAGGATAGCTTTTGCGGAAGACGGCCCAATGCCGTAAATATAGGTGAGGCTGATAATTCCTCTTTTGTGGCGGGGCAAATCCACACCTGCAATACGTGCCATATTTCTTTGTTGATTTGTTGAACAGATGATTCGATTTTGGTGGGCTATACCTACCGATGATCAAACCAGCAGCCAATTAGCCTTGACGTTGTTTGAATTTAGGGTTCTTTTTGTTGATGACGTAGAGTTTGCCTTTCCGGCGAACAATCTTGCAATCAACAGAACGCTTTTTGATGGACGGTCTGACTTTCATATCGTGACGAGTTGTCGGTTTGCAAAAAGTAATTTAAGAACTTGTCAATCAACAAGTTACTTGTAGCGGTAAATGATGCGCCCTCTTGTCAGGTCGTATGGCGACATCTCGACAGAGACTTTGTCGCCTGGCAGAATCCGGATGTAGTGCATCCGCATTTTGCCTGAGATGGTCGCTAAGATTACGTGGCCATTTTCCAGTTGAACTTTGAAGTTCGCGTTGGAAAGGGCTTCGGAAACCACGCCATCTTGTTTGATAATATCTTCTTTTGCCATAAAAATCGGCCTCTTTGGATTTCGGGGTGCAAATGTCTAACTTTTAGGTTGGATTTCCTGCAAGTTAGGGTTATTTTTTATTTCTTCCAGTAAATAGGTATGGTCAGAGAGTATGTCAGCCTTACCTTTTTTCACTACAACTGAATGTTCATAGTGTGCACTGGGTGATCTGTCGCGGGTATGAATGGTCCATCCGTCTTCTGTTTGGAGCACATCTTTTTTTCCTAAATTGACCATTGGTTCTATCGCCAGGGCCAAACCTTCCATGATTAGTGGGCCTTTGCCTCGCTTTCCATAGTTGGGTACTTCCGGGTCTTCATGCAAGGAACGTCCTACGCCATGCCCTACTAAATCTCGTACCACCCCGTATCCATGTTTCCGTTCGCAGTACTCTTGAATCGCTGAAGAAATATCCCCGATTCTTTTTCCATGGATGGCTTGTTCGATGCCCAGATAAAGTGAAGCGTACGTAACTCGAAGCAATTCCATGGTGGGTTCGGCTACTTTTTGAAAAGCAAAAGTGAATGCTGCATCCCCATAAAACCCTTCTAATTCTACCCCACAATCCACCGAAACAATATCATCTTCTTTAAATTCTCTTTTACTTGGGATCCCATGCACCACGATATCATTGTAAGAAACACAAAGAGATCCTGGAAATGGATTTTCAGGGGAGCCGTACCCTTTAAATGCTGGTCGGCCACCATGATCCCGGATGAATTCTTCTGCCGCTTTATCAATCTCTGCACCGGTAATCCCTGGTTTCAACATCCCGGCGACGTGTGCCAAGGCTTTTGAAACAACCAAATTTGCATTCCGCATCAATTCAATCTCTACGGCAGTTTTATAAAAAAGCCGCTTGCCATCGTTGGCTGTAGCGAATAAGCCCATAATTTATTGAGGCTGACCAACTTGGATACCCGAAGATGAGCGGCCTTGAATGCGGCCTGATTTGATCAGACCATCGTATTTTTTTGTCAAAAGGTAACTTTCAATTACCTGGAGTGTATCGAGTGCAACCCCTACCATGATAAGAAGTGTGGTTCCGCCGAAGAACAGTGCGAACTGTTGGTTGACACCCATGGTTGCAGCAATCGAAGGCAGGATACCCAACAAACCCAAGAAAATAGAGCCCGGGAGTGTGATGCGTGTCATGATGTTGTCAATGTACTCCGAAGTAGCTTCCCCAGGTTTTATACCGGGTATAAAGGCGTTGTTGCGCTTTAAGTACTCCGCGTAGTTGGTAGGGTTGATCATCAGGGCCGTGTAAACATACGTGAACACTACGATGAGGGTAAAGAACAGTGCATTGTACCCAAAAGAGTAGATGTCACTAAACATTGGAATACCGCCACCAGTGGCACCTGAGTCTGAAAAATATTGCATGGCGGTGGCAGGCAGGAACATCAATGCTTGCGCAAAGATGATCGGCATAACCCCAGCCGAGTTGATTTTTAATGGAAGATAATCCCGTGCACTCGCCTGTGGCATGGTGCCACCTGTGCGGCCAACCATTCTTTTGGCAAACTGAATCGGTATTCGTCGGACACCCTGTATGACCAAAATAGTAGCCAGGACAATCACAAAGAAGAAGGCCAACTCTACGAAGAAAAGCAACAGTTTGTTCTCGCCGAAAAGTTTTACAAATTCAAAGGAGAATGCGTAAGGCAGTCGTGCGATGATACCAGACATGATAATCAAAGAAACCCCGTTGCCGATCCCTTTATCTGTAATCCGTTCGCCAAGCCACATACAGAAGATTGTACCTGCAGTCAGAATAACGATATTAGCGAACCAGAACAACCCTTCCGGTACATCCGGAGAAACAGCCCCTGGAGTACTGCGCATAAGTTGCAAGTAACCTCCGCCTTGAACCAAAGAAATCGCTACGGTAAGCAGTCGGGTGATTTGGTTCAAACGTTTACGACCACTTTCACCTTCTTTAGTTTGCAGGCGCTGGAAATACGGCACAGCGAAGCCCAACAACTGCACAATGATGGATGCCGTAATGTAGGGCATTACCCCCAAGGCAAAAATCGCGGCATTGTCAAAAGCGCCACCCGTAAAGATGTTGATCAACCCGAGCAGGTCATTACCGCCGCGGTTTTGGGCTGCTTTGTCGAGCGCAGCAGGCACCACCCCTGGCAATACGATGAACGTACCAACGCGGTAAATCAACAAGAGAGCAAGCGTGAAGAGAATGCGCTCGCGGAGCTCCTTGATGCTCCAGATATTTTTAAGTACGGTAAAAAATTTCATTACCGGGAGTAGATTTAAACGAGTTCGATGCTACCACCGAGAGCTTCGATGGCTGCTTTGGCAGATGCCGAGGCTGCGTGCACTTTAATGGTAACTTTGGAGGCCAACTTGCCAGTTCCCAATACTTTGATTTTGTCAGAAGCACGAGAAACGCCAGCAGCAACCAATGAAGCGACATCAAACGTATTGACGCCAGTCTTTTGAACCAGAGCTTCCAATGCACCCAGATTAAGGGGCACAAACTCCACGCGGTTCACGTTCTTGAAGCCACGCTTAGGCAAACGACGCTGCATAGGCGTTTGGCCACCTTCAAAGTGACGCTTTTGCTTTGCACCGCTACGGGCCTTGTCGCCTTTGTGACCACGGGTAGAAGTGCCGCCGCGGCCAGAACCTGTGCCACGACCGATGCGTTTACCATTTTTGGTAGCACCTTCTGCCGGACGGAGATTAGAGAGATCCATTGCTTATCTTTATTTCAATGCAGCACCCAAGAAGTGCCACAAGATTTGTATTGAATTTCAATTACTTGTGTTGAAAATGCTTAGGCATTTTCGACTTTAACCAAATGTGCTACCACGCGGAGCATCCCTTCAATTTGGGGGGTAGCTTCGTGTTGAACAGTTTGGTTCATTTTGCGAAAGCCTAGTGCCGTGAGGGTAAGCTTTTGACGCTTTGGCTTGTCAATAGGGCTTCTCAGCAGCGTGATGTTTACTTTGCTCATTGTTTAGGTATTCGTTGAGCGCCGTTTGGTATTCGACGCAAACAAATGTTGCGCCAAAGTTCAAACAACGTATTATCCTTTGAAGAGTTTTTCCATCGAAATGCCACGCTGACGCGCCACTTCAGAAGGGCTGCGAAGGCTTGCAAGTGCTGCGATGGTAGCTTTCACAACGTTGTGCGGATTGGCAGAACCCTGTGATTTGGCCAGACAGTCGTGAACACCTACTGACTCCAACACCGCGCGCATAGCTCCACCCGCGATCACACCTGTTCCGTGTGCAGCAGGCTTGATGAGTACACGTCCGGCATCAAACTTGCCGTACGCTTCGTGCGGGATAGTACCGTTCAGAATAGGCACTTTCACGAGATTTTTTTCCGCGTCTTTCACAGCTTTGGAAATAGCTTCGGAAACCTCGCGAGCTTTGCCAAGCCCCTGACCGATGGTGCCTTTGCCATCCCCTACCACTACAACTGCAGCGAAGGTGAACGTACGACCACCTTTCGTAACCTTAGCTACGCGGTTGAGCGATACGAGTTTTTCTTTGAGACCGGATTCCTCGCTGGTGCGAGAAACTTCTTTTTCTCTTTCTTGCCTTGCCATTTTGCTAAGCTTGTTTATTTGTGGATTTGGTGATTTGTGGATAAGGTCATTCATAAAACCGAATCAACAAACCCTCGAATAACCATTTTAGAATTGAAGACCTCCTTCACGAGCACCATCAGCCAAGGCCTTTACTCGGCCGTGATAAAGATATCCACCGCGGTCAAAAACCACACTTTGAATACCTGCTGCTTTTGCGCGTTCAGCAATCAATTTGCCAACCTCAGTAGCTTGTGTAACATTGTTACCAGTCATTCCCAAAGAAGTAGCCGAAGCCAAGGTCTGTCCAGCCAAATCGTTGATTACCTGGCAGTAAATTGCTTTGTTGGAGCGGTAAACACTTAGACGTGGGCGCTCTGCCGTACCATTTACTTTTTTGCGGACACGCATGTGAATGCGTTTACGACTTTGCTCTTTTGTGCGTTTCATATTTTAATATCAATTAAGGCGATCCCGATTACTGACCGGGAAGGCATTGATTTGTTGTTGGTGATTGGTATATTGGTGATTTGTTAATCGGTGGAGTGGTAATTTGTTTCCACCAATCCCCAATATACCAATCACCATCGACCAGTTTATTTCTTGCCACCAGCGGTTTTGCCCGCTTTGCGACGAATCTGTTCGCCTTTGAACATGATACCCTTTCCTTTGTAAGGCTCTGGCTTACGGAAGCCGCGCATTTTAGCGCAAACTTGTCCAAGCAATTCCTTATCAATCCCTTCCAAACGAATGAGTGGCGCCTGGCCTTTTTCCATGGCGGTGGTCACTTTGATTTCGGAAGGAACGTAAAAGATTACCGGGTGAGAGTAACCAATGGTAAAGGTAACAAGGTTGCCTTGGTTTTCCACACGAAAACCTACCCCGATGACTTCCATCTCCCGAGTGTACCCTTCACTTACCCCAACAACCATGTTGTGGATGAGGGCGCGGTAAAGGCCGTGCATAGAGCGGTGGCGCTTCTGATCGGTTGGACGATTCACGGTGAGTGTACCATCTTCGACGCTAACCGTGATATCAGGGTCAACCTTTTGGCTAAGCGAGCCTTTGGGGCCTTTCACGGTGACCGTGTTATCGGTTGCAACCGTGATTTCCACTTTAGCAGGAAGGCTTATCGGCAATTTTCCAATGCGTGACATATCGCAGTGTGTTCTTTATTAATTGTTGATAAAGGTTCATGAGGGTTGATGATGGTTTATGGGAGATTATCTCACGCTCATAAACTTTTAATCAACCTTCATCAACTTATGTAGCAAAGCAGCTCACCACCTACATTGAGGTCGCGGGCATTTTTGTCGGTCATCACCCCTTTGGACGTGGACACAATCATGATACCCAAGCCATTGATGATGCGTGGAATATCGCCGGCACCGGAAAACTTGCGCAGGCCTGGACGGCTTACACGGACAAGTTCGCGGATGACCGGTTTTTTGGTTACCGTATCGTACTTCAGGGCGATTTTGATTAGACCCTGCTTGTTCTCCGGCGTTTTTTCTTCAAAGGTGTACTTGAGAATATACCCCTGATCGTACAAGATTTCCGTCATGGATTTCTTGATGCGCGATGCCGGAATCTCGACGATGCGATGCCCCGCCATTTGCGCATTGCGGATGCGGGTGAGATAGTCTGCTATCGGGTCGGTGACGTGCATTTTATCAAAAAATAGTTGATAGTTGTTGGTTGTTGGTTGCTCGATTTTGAAGGCGTTGTTTGTAATTCAGACCTTGAATGAAACACTGCCGGCGAACAACATTTATTACCAGGAGGCTTTAGTTACACCTGGAATTTTGCCGAACAAAGCCATTTCGCGGAATTTGACACGGCAGATGCCGAACTTACGCATGTAGCCTTTCGGACGGCCTGTCAGCAAGCAACGGTTGTGCAAGCGGATAGGATTTGAGTTGCGCGGGAGTTTGTCGAGCGCATCATAGTCTCCAGCCTCTTTGAGTTTCTTGCGAAGCTCAGCGTACTTGGCTACCATGCGTTTGCGCTTATTTTCGCGGGCAATGACGGATTTCTTTGCCATATTGCTTTATGTCGTTGAAAATGAGATTCTGAGTTATTTTTTTACGAACGGCATTCCAATTTCCTTCAGCAAGGCATAAGCCTCCGCATCCGTTTTGGCAGTCGTTACGATGGTAATGTCCATACCCATGATTTTGCTCACCTTTTCGATGTCAATTTCTGGAAATATGATCTGTTCCGTGATACCCATTGTGTAGTTACCATGTCCATCGAAAGACTTATCGTTCACACCGCGGAAGTCGCGAACGCGTGGGAGGGAGATGTTCAGGAAACGATCCAGAAATTCATACATCCGATCACCGCGCAGCGTTACCCGTACTCCAATTGGCATCCCCTCGCGGAGTTTGAAGTTCGAAACCGACTTCTTTGCCTTTGTGGAAACCGCTTTCTGGCCTACGATGATAGAGAGCTCAGTGGCAGCATTGTCCACTAATTTCTTATCACCAGTAGCAGCACCGATGCCTTGGTTGATACACACTTTTTCGATGCGTGGTACTTGCATCACAGAGGAGTAGTTGAACTGCTGCATGAGTACAGGAGCCACTTCCTTCTGATATTTTGTCTTGAGACGAGGTACGTAGTTCATTACTTGATGACGTTACCAGATTTTTTAGAATAGCGTACGCGCACACCGTTTTCTTCACGACGGCCAATGCGCGTTGCTTCGCCGCTTTTTGGATCTAGGTGGGCAAGGTTGGAAAGATGAATACTTGCTTCCATTTCCTGAATGCCACCAGATTCCGTTTGGGTTGCTTTTACGTGCTTTTTCACGATTCGGATACCTTCCACGATTGCGCGGTTTTTATCCGGGAAAACTTGTAGCACATCGCCCGTCTTTCCTTTGTCGTCGCCAGAAATGACAACCACTTTATCGCCCTTACGGACGTGAAGTTTTGGGGCAAAGCGTTTAACTGTATTTTTCTTCGTAGCCATTTTATTGAATGTGCTAAATTGCTAATTACTAATGTGGTCAATGTGGTTAATGTGGTCAATGTGGTTGATTTGCTAATGTGGTTAATGAGTCATTTTTGCTGAGATGATGGCACTTTGACCACATTTATCTCATTGACCACATTTTTCACATTGACCACATTTATCTCATTGACCACATTTTCACACATTTTAAAGTACTTCTGGTGCAAGTGACACGATACGCATGTAATCCTTATCGCGAAGTTCACGTGCCACTGGGCCGAAAATACGGGTTCCGCGTGGTTCGTCGGAAGCATTGAGGAGTACTACCGCGTTATCGTCGAAACGAATATAGGAACCGTCTTTACGGCGGATTTCTTTACGGGTACGTACGATGACGGCTTTAGAAACAGTGCCTTTTTTGATACCACCACTGGAGGTAGCATCCTTCACGGTCACCACAATCTTGTCACCAACACCTGCGTAGCGTTGGCGGGTGTGGCCCAGCACACGAATACAAAGCACTTCTTTCGCGCCGGAGTTATCGGCCACATTCAAACGGGACTCTTGCTGAATCATGACTTTATTAAGTTATGAGTTATGAGTTATGAGTATGAGTTAACTGTAACTCATAACTAGAAATCATTTCGCTCTTTCAAGGACTTCTACCAGGCGCCAGCGTTTCATTTTACTGAGCGGGCGGGTTTCCATGATGCGCACCAAATCACCTGCATTACAGGTATTCTCTTCGTCGTGTGCGAAGAATTTATTGGAGCGTTTTACGAATTTACCGTAAAGCGGGTGCATCAGTCGGCGTTCGACCTTTACAGAGATGGTTTTATCCATTTTGGTGGAAACCACTACCCCTGTTTTTGTTTTGCGAAGTTTTCTTACTACTGCTTCCATCTATCGAGATGTAATTAGTTCAACTTTGTTAATAAGGTTAAGTCGTCTGAACGATCCAATTGGGTCGCTTTCGGTACTTAACGTGTTCTGCGGCGGCGGGCGCGAAGTTTGGTACGCGTTGCGAGTTCATCAGGACTCATTGCAGCGATTTCGCGACGACGACCTTCCGTAAGAATGCGGGCAACATTGCGTCGCAGCTCACGAATTTCCATGGGATTGGCAATGCCTTTAGCCGCATGGTCGAACTTCAATTGCTGATACTCTTGTTCTGCACTGGCAAGTTGACTGCGCAGTTCGTCATCATTCATATCAACGAGGTTCAATTTTTCCTTTGCCATTGTATTTAATGTGCTAATGTTGTCAATTTGGTCAAAGTGGTCTTTTCAAGCTGTGGAAAAATTGACCATATTGGTCTTATTTTCCACATTGACCACATTGATCATTTATCCTTCGTAATCGTGGCGTGTCACGGTCTTGCAAAGCATTGGGAGTTTTTGAGCCCCCAAACGAAGCGAAGCAAGTGCAATTTCAGGGCTAACCCCTTCAATTTCAAAGATGATACGACCTGGCTGCACTTCTGCAACATAGTGGTCAACGGCACCTTTACCTTTACCCATACGCACCTCAGCGGGCTTAGAAGTAAGTGGTTTGTCTGGGAATACACGGATCCACACTTTACCCTCACGTTTCATGTTACGAGTGAGCGCGATACGTGCTGCCTCAATTTGGCGGCTCGTTAAGCGTCCGAATTCCAGGGATTTCAATGCGAAAGATCCGAAGGAAATTGAACTGCCTTTAAAAGCCAAGCCACGGTTGCGGCCTTTGTGCTGTTTGCGATATTTCTGACGCTTGGGCTGTAACATCGTCTGAATGATTTAGAAAGCCTGTCAATCAATGTTTGTGAATGGATGGCAGCAACTTATAGATACTTACTGCCAAATGTCTTTTACTTATCGGCGACCTCCGCCACCACCGCCGCCTCTGCGGTCACCACCACCGCCGCCACCGCCTCTGCGATCTCCGCCGCCACCGCCGCCACCTCTGTTGCGGTCACCACCGCCACCACCTCTGCGATCTCCACCACCACCTCTGCGGTCATCTCCTCCTCTGCCTCCACGGTCGTCACGACGATCATCGCGGCGATCTCCACCGGTTCCTTCTGCTGCTGCGAACGGCGTAAGTTCACGTTTTTGGAGTACTTCGCCTTTGAAGAGCCACACTTTGATGCCGATTTTACCGTACACCGTTTGAGCTTCTACCAATGCGTAATCAATGTCGGCGCGGAAAGTATGGAGTGGCGTACGCCCTTCCTTGTATTCTTCAGAACGCGCAATCTCGGCACCGCCCACACGACCGCTAATGCGGACCTTGATTCCTTCGCCGCCGGCACGCATGGTACCTTGAATGGCACCTTTGATTGCACGACGGTAGTTGATCCGGGCTTCGATTTGTTTAGCGATTTGTTCGCCGACAATATTTGCATCCAACTCTGGTTTGCGAATTTCAAAAATATTGATTTGAACTTCTTTGCCAGTGAGGACTTTTAATTCTTCTTTGATCAGGTCAACTTCCTTGCCACCTTTGCCAATGATGATACCTGGGCGGCTGGTGTGGATGGTGACGGTAACTCGGCGCATGGTACGCTCGATAGCAATACGGCTGATGCCGTTCTGCACTGGTTTGTTCCGATCACGCGGATCTGCCGTGGCCGTTTTTGGACGACGAGCGCGAAGGTAGGTACGGATTTTTTCATCCTCAACTACTTTGAGACCGTAATCTTTGTCGGCGTACCAGTTGGAATCCCAACCACGGATGATGCCAAGACGGTTACCAATCGGATTTGCTTTTTGACCCATTATTCTTAACTGAATGAAAGATGGTACGAATGTGTGATTTTCAGAGCGGTTTAAGCTTTTTCATTATCCAACGCCACGCGATTCTCGACGACGATGGTAATGTGATTGCGACGTTTGCGGACGCGATAAGCGCGGCCTTGCGGCGCAGGAAGAAAACGATAGATGATTGTGCCTGGATCAACGAACGCTGTTTTGATAACGAGGTCGAATTCATCCGCACCACCCACCTGGTCGTATTTCTGTTCCCAGTTGCTGACGGCAGAAAGCACCAATTTCTCAAGCCACATAGCGGCTTCTTTGTTGGTATAGCGGAGAATGCCAAGGGCATCCACTACTTTTTTGCCGCGAATATTATCCACTACCAAGCGCATTTTGCGCGGTGACATCGGGACGTTTCTCAATTTTGCTACTGCTTCCATTTTACTAAATGTGTAAAAATGTATTTAATGTGGGTAATGAAGGTAATGTGGTCAATGTGTTTAATGTGGTCAATGTGCTTATGATCTCCGGATGTTCGACATTGGTCACATTGACCATATTCATCTTATTGACCACATTGGTCTCATTCATCTTATTGATCACATTGGCCACATTCATCTCATTGACCACATTAATCCCATTGACCACATTAACAATTATTTCCTGTTTCCACCGTGACCACGGAAGTTACGCGTTGGCGAAAATTCCCCAAGTTTGTGACCTACCATGTTCTCGGTTACTAAAACCGGTACAAAAGTTTTGCCATTGTGTACCGCGATGGTTTCACCTACCATGGTAGGGATAATCATCGAAGAGCGGCTCCAGGTTTTGATTACCTGTTTGCGGTTGCTCTGTTTTGCTTTTTCTACCTTTTCCAACAACGAGTGATGGATGTAAGGGCCTTTTTTCAGTGAACGCGGCATACAATTATTGTTGATGCGTTGATATAGTTGATTTGTTGACTTGACTGTGAAAGCACTCCATTACTAATTTCGAGCCAACACTTTTTCAGATCAAGAAAAAATTTACTTCGTTTTGCGGCTGATGATAAGCGCGTTGGAAGCTTTTGTTTTGCTCCGAGTCTTAGCACCTTTGGATTTGAAGCCTTTACGGGTACGTGGGTGACCACCGGATGCGCGACCTTCACCACCACCCATTGGGTGATCCACTGGGTTCATCACTACTGGACGAACACGTGGGCGACGGCCTTTCCAACGATTACGACCCGCTTTACCCATGATTTCGAGGTTGTGGTCAGGATTGCCCACGGTACCAATAGTGGCACGGCATGTGAGCAAAATCCGCCGAACTTCCCCGGATGGCATACGGACTACTGCGAAACGATCTTCACGACCCATCATCACAGCTCCTACACCAGCGCTTCGCACCAATTTACCGCCCTGTCCGGGTTGCATTTCGATGTTGTGCATCATGGCACCCAGGGGTACTTCTGCGAGATAAAGGCAGTTGCCCGTTTCCGGAGCAACTCCGCGACCTGATTCGATGGTGGTGCCAACTTCCAAGCCTTTTGGGGCAAGAACATAGGCTTTTTCACCGTCAGCATAGGCCACGAGTGCAATGTACGCAGTGCGGAAAGGGTCGTACTGAATAGACTCTACCGTTGCAGCACCTTGCTTGTCGCGTTTGAAATCAATGATACGATAGCGACGCTTGTGCCCACCGCCACGGTAGCGCATGGTACGACGACCGTCCGAGTTACGACCTCCGTTGCTGCTGGCAGAAGCCATCAGCGAGCGTTCAGGTTTTGCACCCTTCGTTAGTTCGTCTCTTGATACCGCTACGCGAAAGCGTTGGCCTGGCGTTAGCGGGTTAAATTTCTTGACTGCCATTTCTTATGTCAGCGTTAGCGTATTGTCAGTGATAGAGAGGAAAAAGGCATAGGCCAAGACCCTCATTAACTCGTTCATTCTTAGTTTTCGTCGCCGCCGAAGAAATCAATCGTTTCTCCTGGAGCAAGTGTTACGAAAGCCTTTTTGTAAGAGGACTTCGTGCCACGGACGATGGCTGTTTTACTACTGCGCGATTTAGGTTTGCCCGGAATTACCGCGGTGTTTACCCGCTTTACGCTAACGTTGAACATTTTTTCAACGGCAGCACCGATTTCAATCTTATTCGCACCTCTGTTTACCACGAAGGAGTAAGTATCCCGCGTATCCGCGAGTTTGGTAGACTTTTCCGTGATAACGGGCTTTATCAAAATTTGCTTAGCCATGACTTTGATGGTGATTGGTTTGATGGTGATTGGGAACTGGTGATTTAAAATCCAGTCATCCAAGCTCCAAACAACCCATTATTCGCAATTTTCTTTGATTTTCACGATGGCACTTTCGGCAATGACGAGTGCGCCAGCATTGAGTATCTGATAGGTGTTCAAATCGCTGGCCGGAGCAATGGATGCCCGATCAATATTGCGGCAGGATTTGTACAAAATTTGGTCGTAAGCTGCGAGCACCGTGAGGGGCTTTTTGCCTTCTACCTTAAGACTGCGCAGGATGTTTACAAATTCCTGCGTTTTTGGCGCGTCGAAAGAAAAATCTTCGATGACAAAGATGTTGCCTTCCGCTGCTTTTGCCGAGAGTACGCTGCGACGAGCCAGACGACGAACCTTTGCGTTCACATCTATATCGTAGTTGCGTGGGCGTGGGCCGAATACACGACCGCCACCACGGTAAAGCGGGTTGTTGATGTCGCCCTTACGTGAACCGCCTGTGCCTTTTTGCTTGTGCAGTTTACGGGTGGAGCCGCTCATCTCGCTGCGCTCTTTTGATTTGTGCGTGCCCTGACGTTGTGCAGCGAGGTATCGCTTCACATCGAGCCAAACGCTATGTTGGTGCGGTTCTACACCGAACACCTCTGCGGGTAACTCAACCTGACGGCCAGTATCTTCGCCTTTTGTGTTATAGACTGAAACTTTCATTTCCTCTGGAAATTAAAAGGTCAAAAGTTATTTTTCAATGATCACGTACGCGCCCTTATGGCCGGGTACGGCACCCTTTACCAAGATCAGGTTTTGATCCGGGAAGATTTTGATGACTTGAAGGCGACGCACTTTCACGCGATCAACCCCCATGTGGCCACCCATTCTCATTCCTTTCATTACTTTGGCACCCGTTGAAGAGTTACCCAAAGAACCTGGTGCACGGAGCCTGTTGTGCTGACCGTGTGTTTGCTGCATGACACCGCCGAAGCCGTGCCGT
Organism: uncultured Saprospiraceae bacterium; assembly: GCA_964550795.1. Classification (GTDB taxonomy): domain Bacteria; phylum Bacteroidota; class Bacteroidia; order Chitinophagales; family Saprospiraceae; genus M3007. The sequence goes on along the minus strand of CAZKBH010000020.1, from coordinate 52,541 downwards.
TTCACAACACCTTGGAAGCCTTTACCCTTAGAGGTGCCAACCACGCTCACTTTGTCGCCTTCCTGGAACACATCGGTTACGGTCACCTCGTCTCCGAGATTTTTAGTAACATTCATGTCCCTGAATTCGAGCACTTTGTGCAGTGGTTCTTCCAAGCCAGCGGCTTTGAAGTGACCCATCAGGGGTTTAGGAGTGTTTTTAATTTTACGTTCCCCGTAAGCCAATTGGAGGGCTTTGTAGCCATCATTGTCTTCGGTGCGCACTTGGGTTACAGTGCATGGACCAGCTTCTATGATAGTGACTGCAACGTTTTTGCCGTTGTTGTCGTAGATGCTGGTCATTCCCAGTTTTTTGCCAATCAGACCGTTCACTTTCTGAAGAATTTATTGGTTGAACGACGTTGCGTTTCGTTGGCGTGGTTCCCAGTCGTGCAGATACACGGAAAGCGATTTTCCGTTAAACGGAACCGCTTGCGGAAATGGCAGTTATTCGGAATAACCCGGAACACTTTGACCACTTACCGGAAACCACAAACATTTGAATCAAAAAGGTCGCTTAAACTTAAGCTAGACGTTGCGGAGAAAAATCCCCTTCTCTAAAATCAGCTGTTGCGAATGGACCTCCTTCGCCCTAAAGGGCTATGGCGGTTAAAACGATTACGTGAGCTTGACTTGGATATCAACGCCACTCGGGAGTTCCAACTTGGAGAGTGCGTCCACCGTCTTCTGTGTCGGTGTATATATCTCAATCAAGCGCTTGTGGGTGCGTAACTGGAACTGCTCCCGAGCTTTTTTATTCACGTGCGGCGAGCGCAAAACAGTGAATACTTCTTTCTCGGTGGGCAGCGGAATCGGGCCAGTTACAACGGCTCCACTCGCACGCACAGTCTTCACGATTTTCTCAGTGGACTTGTCCACTAAGTTGTAATCGTATGACCGGAGTTTGATGCGAATTTTCTGATTCATTACCTCGTAAGTACTTTAAAATTTCAAATTGAGCCTTTTTGGAAAGGGTAAACAAAACTTAATTTTGATACCCTCTTTCCTTAAGCGGCGGCAAAGGTAGAACCACCTGAGTCTAATTTCCAAATAGGTTTGAAAATTTTCTGAAAAAAGTTTTGACGGGGGGAACTAAACCGTGAAATGGTGCTCAGAAGCATGGTTTTGGGACTTTAAGCGGGTACACATTTTTAAATACATCGTGTTATTCCTGTCGGGATGACCTCGGAGAGGTCGAACGTTGGTGGCGCTCGACCTCTCCGAGGTCGGGATACATACACCATATATTGTTACAATCGTTGGGCCTCTCCGGAGCTGTTTTGGGCATTTATGCTGATTCGACATTGTGGAGTGGCAGAGCGTGGAAATCTGTTGCATGCCCTTGATTCAACCGCCCGACCACCTATCCTCCACCCCAAACCGACCACACCCTTCCTTTTATTTGGCAGATTTAAGCAAGGGGCCGAACGACTGGCTATTCTTCCTTCAAATTGTCTGCAATCGCCCATTTGGGGAAATAATTATTGGCAAAACACCCGATTCCGACCACCGAACCCTTTCGTTTTCAAGCCAGTACACGACAAAAACGCTTTATTAACAAAACTTACGGAGGTTTGTCTATCAATCTCTTGCAAATGATTTTGTCGCACTGTACCTTTGCCCAACTTTTTGAGCCGAAATAAAATTTCACTACCAAACTACGCGCTATGTCTGAGAAATTGGATAAAATTGATTTGAAGATCCTAAAAATCCTGCAAGAGAACAGCAAGATCACCAACCTAGACCTTTCCAAAAAAATTGGCCTCTCCCCTGCCCCAACGCTGGAACGCGTAAAAAAGCTGGAGCAGAGCGATATTATCCAGAGCTACCACGCCCACGTGAACCCCACGCAAATGGGGCTGAATGTCAAAACCTTCGTTTTGGTATCCTTGGCCTGGAAGCGTGAAAACGCCCTGAACAGCTTTCTGGAAAAAATTGGTCAGATTGATGAAGTCACCGAATGCTACATCATCACCGGCGAAGCTGATTTTCTGATGAAAATCATCTGCAAAGACATCCCAACCTACGAGCAACTGCTCTTCAAGACCATTAGCCAAATCGAAGAAATTGAACGGCTAAAAACCCTGATGACGCTCTCTACGGTGAAAGACGCCAAATTGCTGCCTTTCAACTACGACGAGAAGTAAGCCTCCCTGTATTTCGTCCAATTACCTAAGCCCTCCCGAATCGCTGGATTCGGGAGGGCTTTTTTACTATAGACTTGTTGCGATGGGGTACTGCTCGAGCGGAATGGGCAAATTTGATTTTATACTACGTTAAATTTTTCGCCGAATCGCCCGCATTCGACTGCAAAATTTGCCTTGTCTAAAATAAAATTTGCACCCATTTCGCTCGAGCGCCCCCATCGCAACAAGTCTTATGAATCAGGTGATTTTACGCCGATGTGAATTCATTGAAAAGTTTTTTCGCAAATTGAACAAGTATTGTTTTTTGTTTCAGACTTTTGTCAAAACAAAACAGTACAAAACGTAAAATTTGATTCACATGAAAATTCCTTTATGGCTCATCGGGCTGCTTTTTGCAGGCTACACAGCCTGGTGCATCAACTACTGGCATTGCAACGTATGCCAATGTTGTGAAGGCACCTCCGCTGCGACGACCGCCACGGAAACTTCCGGCGTCCCGCTCTTCAACTGGAACGCCGACAAACCCGTGGACGACCCAAAATTCCCTGACTGGAAGAAAACGCTTCTAAAAGGTGGTGGACAAGGGGATACCTTGATGATCACAGGCTATTACCGCGCCAATGAGGCCAACGGCGAAAAACTCGCCCTGGCGCGCGCCGCCTCCATCCGCGATATGCTGGCACCTGAGTTCCCCGCCAACCGGGTGAAAATCGCCACAAAACTCGTGGACGATGGTCTGGCCGATGGCAGCAGTCCCAAGGAGAGCACCGATTTCTCCTGGCTCAAAATGGTGCTCAAAAACGAAGACAGCGCCATCATCGAATCGGATAAGGACGTGATTCTGCTCTTCCCCTACAACTCCACCGAGAAAGAACGCGATCCGAAAGTGGATGCCTACCTGAAAGAACTCTGCGACAAACACAAAACCAACAATACCACCTTCTCCGTGGTCGGCCATACCGATGAGGTGGGTTCCGACGAGAGCAATATGGCATTTGGTGCCGCCCGGGCCAAATCGGTGGCGAAAATCCTGATGGCCAACGGCATCGCAGCCGCACGCATTACTACCAACTCCAAGGGCGAAAGCGAACCAGTGGCCCCCAACGATACCGAAGCGGGTCGCCACCAAAATCGCCGGGTCGTCATTACCGTCAACCGTTAAACATTCAAAACAAAACTAGCCATGCTTTCACATATCCTCTTGAATTGCAGCATCTGGGACAATCTGCCCACTGCACTTGCCCTTTGCCTCATCCCATTTCTCCTCGGCTGGCTCGCCGCTCGTGCCTATTATAAGGTAGGCTGGCTGCGCGATCAAATAGCCGAGTTAACTGGCCGCGTCAGCGCCCTCACCGAAGAAGGAACGGATCTGCGGGTAAAACTTTCACAAGCTGAAGCGGACAGCGAAGCCAAAGCCGAACAAATTCGCAAACTAAAAAGTGATCTGATGATGTGCGAAGGTGAACGGATGGCGCTTCGGGAACAAGCTGCCGCCGCCAGTGCGGGTATCGGTATCGCCGCTGGTGCCAGTAAAAAAGCCGCAAACCCGGCCACTATCATGTTTGCCGACAAAAAATGGAAATGGGATGATCTGAAAATTGTAGAAGGCATCGGGCCAAAAATCGAGGAGCTTTGTCACCAGGCAGGTATCAAAACCTGGAATGACTTGGCGAATACCTCTGTGGACATGCTCAAAGAAATCCTGGGCGCTGCCGGTCCAAGTTTCCAGATTCATGATCCTGGCACCTGGCCGAAACAAGCCGAAATGGCCGCAGCAGGTCAATGGGACGAGCTTAAAAAATGGCAGGACGAACTGGATGCTGGGAAAGCCTAAATCTGGTATCTGTCTTGTAATTAGATAGTTGAGCGGGTGTCTTTTGAGTGGTGGTATGGACTTTAGTCCGTCGGGACAAGGGGCGTTTACGCCCCTAAAGTATTCTTCTGCGCCGTAAACGGCGCGCTTCCCGACGGCCTGAAGGCCATACCACCGCTTAAGACACCCGCTAATTTTTACGCGTCAATGCTGCGCATAATACCGCGCCCCAAGCGTCACGCCCTCCTGCCCTACCCGATCCAGTCCCCAACGTTTGGCTTCTTTTAATATCGGGCCCACCTGAGCGCCGGTGTGCAACAATTCATATTGGTCGTAATCAATGGCTTGTCGGTTTTTTAATTTTTCAAACACTCCAAATCGGCTTGCCTGTTCCTGCCATCCTTTTTGCACCACTGCTTCAAAAACCTTAGCCTTGGAGCCGCTGCCGTACGCCACAAACCCGATGCGTTTGCCCGCCAAACGGGATCGTTCCTGCGCATCCGATTCCAAAGAACTCATCAGGGCGAGGAAAATCGAAGCCGTGTACAGATTGCCGGTTTCCTGGCTGGCTCGTTGGGCGCGTTCGAGTTTTTCTTGCACAAAACGTCGGTAAGGGGTTGATTCTGAAACTGTTTTAAAAAAAACAGCCTGCGCTTTGCCCAAGGATTTTGCATCGGGAAATTGCTCGGCGGAAGGCTCCGTGAAGTCAAACTTAGCCACATCATTGGCCCAGACTCCCTTGCGTTTGCGTTCTTCCACAAACTCCTCCACAAACATCCGTTTGGCGTGGAAAGCATAGGGCAGGTGAAAAATCATCCTCGACCAACGTTCCGACAAGGCCAAAAACTGATCCTCGCGAAACAACCTGGCCCTCACCGCCCGGCGACGAAAATCAAGCAGTGCTTCCGACATACGGTTTTGATAGCACAGGTTGGAAAATTGTCCGTCGAACACCGGCGTTTCTGAGAATCGCTCGCGGCGGGGTTTGAAAAAATCGTGCACACTCTCCATGGCTACCCCAAACAGCGGTCGGATCGCCAGCAAACGCGGTGCGTGTTTGACCAACATGGCCACAGCTCCGGCGCCCTGGGTGTACTCGCCTGTGCTTTTGAGTTCGTATTTGGCAATATCACTCGCCACTACGATGCCGATGCGCGTTCGATCCGCCGCAACCCAATCGAGCGTGTTTTGCAAAGCATCCACGGCACCGATGCACGCAAAAGTCATATCCAACACATCGCAATGGCGAAAACAATCAGCCCCAAAAGTTGCGCCGAAACGTTGCGCCAGCATTTCCACCGCGTAGGTTCCGGTGGGTTTGGCCATATCAAGTGCACTTTCAGTTCCCAGGTAAATCCGTCCGATCTGGCGCGGATCGAGGTGGTTGCGCTCAATCAATTCAGCGATGGCTTCCGCTGCAAGCGTGGCAGCATCTTCGTGAACATCACAAACGGCCATTTTTTGCAACCCAAGCCCTTGGGCAAGTTTCTCGTAAGGGATCTCGCGTTTATCCGCCAAACTGCGGAGGTCGAGGTAAAGTTTTGGGGCGTAAAACGCCATATCGTCAATTCCGATGGGCATGGTGGGGGGGGTGATTGGTGGATTGGGGATTGGTGGATTGGGGATTGGTGATTGATGGAGTGGGGATTGGTTTACCCGCCGTAGCTTTAGCGAAGGAGGGTGAGTGGTTTACCCTCCTTCGCCAAGGCTGCGGCGGGTAACGTAAAATGTTTTTTACACAGAAAGGTTTGTTCATTGGCGTTACGGGCCATTGAAAAGTAATAAAAACAGTCTTGTGGTTAGGGAAGAGCGGCGCAAAGGTAAAAATTCCGAACTTTCGCCCTTCGAAATTATAGCCATGCCCAAACTTGACGAACAACTCAAAGCCGCCATCGCCCGGATGCCGGTGGCCGAAAAGGATAAACTGCTGCTCCGTCTGGTAGCCAAAGACGAAAAACTGGTGCGCCGCCTCGTTTTTGAACTTCTGGAAGGAGGTGAAACCCGCGACGATCGCGCCGCAGCACTCCGCGAGGATATTGAAAAAGCCCTCGCCAAATCCGCTACCTATACCCACGCCACACCCGGGTATCTATTGATTGACCTGCGCCACTGGAACGCTCGCATCACGGAGCACGTGCAGGCAACCAAAGACAAATCCGGGGAGGTGTCTCTCACCTTGTTCATGCTCGCGGAAGGGTTTCGGACGCATCAGAATATCCTGCGTAAATTTCCCGATCGCCGAAGTGATACGCTGGCTCCCTATGTGGTAAAACGAACCGCTACTATTTTGAAAAAAGCCGAGAAGCTCCACGAGGATTATTTCATAGAGTTCCGCCGCGATGCGCAAGAACTGCTTGAATTTATCTGGGAGTTTCCGCCTACGGCAAGGTTGGCAAAGGAGCATGGTTTGGCAAGGTATTGGGAGGGGTAAGGGGAGGCTCACAAATCAAAATCAACACACATGACTATAAACTGGAAACGTATTCCTCCGGTGCTCCATTCAATCAGCTTCGAAGTAGTTGGAGAAGACCGCAACTGGAACCCGATGGGCCTTATTATTACGCCTGACATCGAGAAAGCATTAGAGCTTTCTGCAAAAGCGATGAACGACTTTACTCTTGAGCACTCGTCGGAACAGAAAATTCGGCAATTAATCCAGCAGTATCCACAGGTGCCGATGTTAAAAAACCATTTGTTCGTGTTTTATTATCAGTCGAGCAGGCTGGAAGCGGCGCAACAAGTTATTAACGAGTGCCTTGAAGCGCAGCCCGACTATTTTTACAATGGCGTCATGCAATCCATGCTTTGGATAAAATCGGATGCCGACCGCGAAAAACTGCCTGTTTTGATGCGCGGCTGGAACATTGTCGCCTACGCCGGCCGAGCCAAATTTGCAGAACACGAGGTGCTATCGTACTACCTGACCGCAGCAGAATATTATCTCTACAGCGGCAAAATTGAATTGGCAGACCAATTTATCTATTTCTTAGAAGCAAGCCACAGTAATCCAAAGCATAAAAATATTCAAAATTTACGCCAAAAAGTGGAGGCTATCAAAAAATTACCACGCAAGCCACCTGGTATTTGGGTAAAAAAAGGAAGGTAAGTCGTGGACTTGACAGTGGAACTGTGTCGTTACCATCCAGCAATATTGGCCTTTTTTGCTCCAAACAATGCCGATGACGGCAAACTGTAAAAATTTCTAGTATGCTCCTTACCTTTGTTTGACTCCCGGCAATAAGGAATGAACAATCCATTCAAAGACGATCAATCTATTCTCGAGGCATTGCGAAGCAATGTGAACCTTCAAATCAATGCAGCTATGCGACACCTCTGTCTTAACGACAAACTTAAGGGGGCTGTCAGGCAGCAGGTAAGGATTTTGGGGGGTGACGAAAACGATGCAAAGGATGTGCTAAACCAGGCATTGGTGGCTTTTTTGAATCATGTAGAGGAGGGTAAGTATGACCCTACAAGAAGCGCCATTTCCACCTATATTGTCAAAATAGCTACGCAGATGTATTACACAAAGCGGCGCTCGGAACATCGGCGGGTAGCAATGCATGATCGAGCAATGGATGATGGGAATGTTGACATTGTGACCAATCCCGAATTTGAATTTAACCTACAGCATCAAAGGGAGTTGTTAGACAAATTACTGATTTCGACCGGAGCGAAATGTCGAACACTGCTCCAATGGTATAGTCACGGTTATTCCATGGGGGAGATTGCCGAAAAATTTGACTATAAAAGCCATGATTCGGCCAAAATGGCTGTTCGTGATTGCAGAAAAAAGCTCAACACAATTTTGTCTGAACGCCCTGAATTGCTTGAAGAACTACGCGAAATATGAATCCGCTATACGAATTTGAAGATATTGACGACTACATCCATGATCGGATGAGTGTGTCAGACCGGGTGGCCTTTGAGGATGCACTCCAATCGGATGCCGATTTGATACGGCGTGTGGAAGCCCTTCGATCAGAATCTAAAGTGTTGCGTATGCTGCGGAACGAGCATCTGTTGGCGCAATTGGATGATTGGAGCAATGATGCGGAAGCTGAAAAAAAAACAGATACTCCCTCCAATGGCAGGAAGGGGTCGTTTCTCTATCGTAATTGGCGAATTGTTGCTATTTTGGTTGTTTTGTCAGGGGGTCTGTTTGTACTAGTCGAGAACTTAAACGGGTTTAAACCTGAAGAAGTCAAGGATTCCAATCCCATATCTCCATCCGCAGAAAAAGATACCACTTCCACGGCACCAGTTAGTCAAAACCCACCTATAGCTGAAAAAAAAGCCCCTCCGGTTCAGACACCGAAGGTTGAAAAACCAAAGGTTCAAAATCAAAAGGTTCAAAATCCAAAGATAGACCAAGACTTTGCTGCCATAGCGGACAATAGTTATATAGATGAAGATTTCAGCCAAACGCTGATGGGAGAAGAAAAAGAAGAGTCGCAGTTGCTTTATGATCAAGCCGTCAGGTTTTATGTGGATCTAGAATACCGGGATGCGTTGAAATTGCTTGAAAAGCCGGACAAAAACCGGGAACAAGAATCTCTTTATCTGCGCGGATATACTTACTACCACTTAGGTCAGTACGCAAAAGCTGAAGCAGACTTCCACAAATTTCGGGACTTTGATTCTGATCGAAAGCTAGATGCGCTTTGGTGCGAGGTTTTTTGCATGACCAGACAACTCCCTGATTCTCGTACTCGCCTGGATGCCCTATTGAAAGAAATCACGGCCAATCCAAAGCACCCTTATTTTGACCGTGCCAAAACTTTGGAATTGGCGCTGCAGAAGAAATAATTCGTACCATTATCCGCTTGCCTCTTACTTCACAGGCCGCATATCCCCAATCGGCACAAAGGCCGCCCAGAAAAACGGGTGTCCATTTCGCACCGACGACTCCTTCAAGAAGCGCAATCGAGCCAATCGCAAAGCTTCATCCTTGTCTTTTCCACGCTTCAATTCCCGGTAAAACAAACGCATGAGTTCCGAGGTGCTTTTGTCGGTCACGCTCCACAGACTGGTCACGATGCTCTTTGCGCCCGCGTATGCGAATGCCCGGGCGAGGGAGATGATGCCCTCTCCACGTTGCAATTTGCCGATGCCGGTTTCGCAGGCGGAGAGTACCACGAGGTCGGCATTGAGGGAGAGGTTGTATAAGTCCTTGACATAGAGCAGCTCATTTTCGATACTGTCCTTTATTTCGGTAAAAGCGAGGAAGGCGTAATCGCCCACGCGGTTGTCAGCGCGGCCGTGGGTGGCGAGGTGAATGATTCGGTAATCACTGGCCATGCTGGTGAATCTTTCTTCCGTCGCGGCAGTACCTATTATGGCTTCACCGCGCATAAGCTTGGCCGCAGCGGCTACTTCCGGGCCAGAATAAGTAAGCGGCTGTAGGTCCTTTCGCATTAACTCGTCGTAGGCATACATACTGGCCAGTAACGTGGTATCACCATTGTAAAAAGGTGCGAAGGCTAGAAAGTCATTTTTCGGTTCTTGTCGGTGTTTTTTGTCTCGCATTTCGCGGAGCAGCGTCGCGGAGTAGGTATAGCTAAACTGATGTTTGTGAAGAAGATAGGGGTAGGATTTAAAATTGTTCAGGTCCTCGGGTGCACTTGTGAGCAAGGCATCGAAGGGAACATATCCCAGCGGGCCATCAGGCACCAGGATAATCTTTTCGGGCAGGTATTGCGCTACCGGGGCGACGAGTTTTTGGTAAAGTTTTGGGGCGCATTCGAGGTATTTACTTCTAGCATCGGCTTTTAGTGAATCCGTTTGCAACGCTTTGTCGGCGGCGTAGTAACCGTATATTCCTTGGCGCAGTCCTTCGACCCAATCTTCGCGCGGGAAATCGCGCTTGACTTCCTGGACGATCATGGTATCCGGCCGGACCACAAACAGGAAGATGCTGCTGTCGCCGACGAAGTATTCGAGCAGGGCCTGGTTTTTGGGTTGGAGCAGGGTGTTCTGGACGTATTGGAGGGAGACGGTGCTGAGATCGTATTTTAGGCGGTAATATTCTGGGTAATCGGTTTCGAAGCGTTTTTTGAGGGTTTCGTAGTCGCGTTTAAGGTCGAAAATGATGCTGGAAATGCGGAGGGTGTTGGTATCGGTTTCGGAGAGACCTTTGTCAAGGAGGGCTTGGCGTTGTTTTTCGCGCCAGGTGATGTCTATTCGGAGATCGTGTTCTTTTTGAAGGAGGGTATCGGGGATGCCGGAAAAATTGATGGCGTCGGAGGCTTTGATCTGAGCCTGGAGGAGTGAGGCTTTGCTTTTTTCGGCGTAGGTGAAGGTGTTGTGTCGGAGGGTGTCGTTTTTATCTACTTCGGCTTTTAGGAGGGAGATGGAGATGGCTTGTTCGTAGATGGGGTAGTTTTTGGAGAGGTGGAGGGACTTGGAGGACTCTTCTGTGAAGGTTGATTGTTGGTAATTGACTGCTGAGATAGTTTGGCTTGAATAGTCAAATGTTTGATTCATAAATTGTGGAACATTGGTTAGTGTATAATTACTATGTAGCATCCGCCCAATGTTGTATAGTCCCTCAACTAAATTTTCCACTGAATTAACTTTCGAAAAATCATATTCAATATAACCGCAAGCATGGATAGATTTTTTATAAAAACTAACTGCTTTATCATATTCCCCTTTTGATTTGTAGGCTGCGCCAAGATTATTATATGATTGACCCAAATCCGGGTGCTCTTCGCCAAATATTTTCAACCGGATATTTAAAGATTTTTGATAATATTCTATTGCTTTATCATACTCCCTCTTTGATATGTAGGTAATGCCAAGATTATTATATAGCAGAGCTACAGAACTGTGCTCTTCTCCAAATATTTTCAATAAAATATTTAAGGCTTTATGTTTGTATTCAAATGCTCTATCATCTCCCTTTGATTGGTAGGTGCCGCCAAGATTGAGATATGCATCAGCCACATCTGGGTGCTCTTCCCCAAATATTTTCAATAGAATATTTAAGGCCTTTTGATGATGTTCTAATGCTTTATCGTACTCTCCCTTTAATTGGTAAGTAATGCCAAGATTGTTGTATGACGTGGCCACCTCTGGGTGTTCTTCTCCAAATATTTTCAATTTGATATTTATGGATTTTTGATGATATTCTAATGCTTTATCATACTCTCTCTTTAAATCGTAGGCACTGCCAAGGTTGTTATATATCTTAGCCACGTCAGCATCCTCTTCTCCAAATATTTTCAATAAGATAATTAAGGCCTTTTGATAATGTTCTAATGCTTTATCATATTCCCCCTTTGATTCGTAACTATTGCCAAGATTGTTATATGACGTGGCCACCTCCGGGTGTTCTTCTCCCAACATTTTCAATTTTATATTTAATCCTTTTTGTTGATATTCTAATGATTTATCATACTCTCCCTTTGATTGGTAGGCAGCGCCAAGGTTGTTGTAAGAAGTGGCCACATACTGGTGTTCTTCTCCAAATATTTTCAATCCGATATTTAAGGATTTTTGATGATATTCAGTTGCTTTATCATACTCCCCCTTTGATTCGTAGGTAATGCCGAGGTTGTTGCATGACTTAGCCACGTCAAAATGTTCTTCTCCCAATATTTTCAATCGAATGTTTAAGGATTTTTCCCAACTATGTGATGCCATATTGTAGTCTACCTGGCCATAACAAATGAATCCCCTCTGATGCCAAACATCAGCCACCTGCCTGCTTTCTTCCCCAAATAGCCTCGTATATACAACTTTTGCTTGTTCTCCTTTCCCTTCCGCCTCTTCCCATTTCCGCTCCTTTATCAACCCTTTCATCTCTTCAAACAACCGATTCGCCACCACCGTATCCGCCACCGTCCCCGTCAACCCCAAAGTATCTCCCATGCTCTGCCCAAAGGAAGGCTTACCAAGAAATACAAAAAACACCCCTAAAACAAAAACAAAAAAACCACGCATAATATAAAAATTTACCAAGTGAATAAAGCCCAAAAATAACACCCGCCCCTTGGTGTAACCAAGTAGGCGGGCATTATTTTTAGAAAAAAAGAGGCGGGTATCTGAAAACACAAACACACCTTTCCCGGCATCATCCAGTCATGCTGCCTGTTTCAGCAGTCTTTTTTCAAGCTCGACTAAACTTTTCCGACGTTCAAACTCCCAAAACCGCGTGTGTTTTCTGGCAAAACGGAGCGCGAAGTTGAAATCTATGTCGCTCATTACTAAGACTTGCTGCTGGGTCAATGAAAGTACCGTAGCTTGGTTGAGCGCTTCGAGCAGCATTGCCGAAGTTTTTAGAAAGGGTATGATCTCATCATCCACCAATTCGTACCGGACTTCCGGGAATACCCAGCGACCAACACTGGTGTAGTGAAAATAAGCCCCGATATACTCCAGCAAAAAGATTTTTTGGGTCGCTTCCCGGGCAGTTTTTGCTCCTTCTGCATCCGCGTTTTGAGTGGCATGGAGCAGTGCGTACAATTGTTCGTATACCCGTTCTGTCACGCTACGTAGCTTCTCGTCCAAGGTGATAATCTTCTCAAACTGGTTGACGCGCAACGAAACCAATTCTGCCTGGAGCTTACGGATTTCCCCAATGGATTGTGCCCTTCCCAGCAGCCAGACGACCACGGCACCGCCTAGAAAAACGACCGATTGTCCCCAGCCGTTCCAAGCTGGTTGAAAGAATTCAATTAATGCGTTCATGGCTATTTCAGTTTAGCGAATGCCTTTAGCAAGGCAACTAAAAGGGTTTCTTTGCCGCCACCGCCAAAGCCGGGACCATTGTTTGAAACAACATTCAGTACTGCATTCGGCCCTATGCCGAAGTGCGATACAGGCTGGTTGAGAGGCAATAAGCCTCCGTTAAAAAAGAGATGAACGTTGGCTTGAAACCGCGAAATCAGACGGTTTTGCTGCAAGTAGTCCAGGATTTGCCGAGCCGTATGATTCGGGTGAATATTGACGGCAGTACTTTGATTGTCAATGAGGATGGTGATGGTGAACATGATTTGCGTAATTTTTACATGAATTAATCCAATAACCGGATACCACCTTGAGTCCATCTCACAACAGCACGAACCTTTTTGCGATCTTCAGCATCCAGATTCGTATAACCTTCGGCGGCAGCTTTGAAAACTTTTACCGCCACAGCTGCGGTAATGGGAATACCAATACCAGGCAACCAGACAAACAAAATGGATAATAACAGGCTGCCTAATGAAACAGCGCCAGCTATTTCAGCAATTAATTTAATTCCAGCTTTAAGATCATGGCGATAGTACGCCTCATTGTAGTGGAGTTCGAGATCATCTGCTAACTTGCTCATAATGTCTAAAAATGATAGGGTGAAAAAATGATGTTGAATGTACCCGGTTGCCTATTCAAGAATAGACAACCGGGTATGAACTTCTGTTAGACTAATCCGGGAGTGGGCTTTCGTCATGGAAGTATTCAATGACGGCAGTACCAATTAACTTGGCTGTTCCTGCCAGAGCACCTGCCTTCAGTACTGGACCTACAAGAGGAATTAACACCAAGGCTTCTCCAGCAACACTCCCTCCAAAGGCAGCTCCAGCCACTCCGCCCAAATGGGCTTTAACAGCAGCCTCATCGAAAAAGCCAACTCCGAATGTATCCGCTACTTTCCGAATCATGACCATGTTGGCCCCTGCCAAAAAGATAGTGCTTCCAGGAATCCAACCCGTAAGGGCAGCGCCTGCAACCCAATTTGATACGATGTTCTCGGCTTTAAGCCGCGCTTCTGATTTAGTTCGCATGATATTGTTTTTGTTAGGTGAATGAATTTGGTTGATTTACATACATTATTGCTTCAGCCCCATTTAAACTCTTATTACTTCATAAGTGATAAATCTTGAAAGGCTATCGGACAACCCGTTTTTTAGTCCGGTTTTAAGTATGTTATCAGCAGATTTCCCCTCAACCGCAGCAGTTAACATAGCGCCGACTGCGGCGATAGATAAAGTTTCCGCACTAATTCCAGCAGCAGCAATTAGACTTTTGACTTTCCAGTAAAAAACCAAAAGTTTGAGTTTTACTGCAGCAATGCCGATAAATTTAATTCCAGCGATGGTGATTGTAATTGGTTCCATTTCTTCAATTTTAAGTGTGAGTGAAAAGATTCTACCACTTATTGCCGCAATCTTTGACCTAGTAAGGTTGTTTCAAAAAAACCAATAATAAATTTTTCAAAACCATTGATAACCAACAAATTAAAACGCCCACCATGCATCAAGCACAGCAGGCGTTTCAATAATTCATCGGTTCAATGCGGGCTATCGTACCGGCCGCATATCTCCTATCGGCACAAAGGCCGCCCAGAAAAACGGGTGACTATTCTTAACTGAGGCATTTTTAATATAGCGCAGCCTTGCCTCCCGCAGGGCGGCATCTTTTTCTTTGCCTAGGGCTAATTCATCATAAAACAAGGCCATAAGTTCCGAAGTGCTTTTATTGCTGACGCTCCAAAGCGAGGTGACCATGCTCTTAGCCCCCGCATAGGCGAATGCGCGTGCTAGAGATATGATCCCTTCACCGCGCTGAAGTTTGCCGATTCCGGTCTCACAAGCAGAAAGCACCACGAGGTCAGCGTTGAGGGAGAGGTTGTACAAGTCTTTAATATAAAGCAACTCATACCCAAAGCTGTCTGGATGATCGCCAAAAACGAGATAAGCGTAATCACCCACGCGATTGTCGGCTACGCCATGTGTAGCCAAGTGGATAATGCTATACTGGCTGGCAATTTCTAAGAATTGTTCTTCGGTGGCACTTTGGCCAACAACAACATCGCCGCCCATTTTTTTGCGTGCTAGGCCAACTTCTTCCCTGGTGTATGGCAAAGGGGCAAATCCTTTTCGCAATACGTCGCCATATTCTTGCTCAAAAGCGAGCTGATCGCCTGTAAAGAAAGGTGCGAAGCCAAGGAAAGGCTTTGGCGGTGCTTGGCGGTGCTTTTTGTTGTTCATTTCCCGCAGAAGGGTGGCAGAATAGGTATAACTGAACTGATATTTTTTGAGCAAATAGGGATAGCTTTTAAAATCGTCTTCGTATTGAGGGAGACTTTCAAGCAAGGCATCAAAGGGTACATAACCCAGTGGCCCATCGGGTACCAGAATGACTTTTTCGGGTAGGTGTTGTGCCACCGGGGCGACGAGTTTTTGGTATAGTTTAGGGGCAAATTCGAGGTAATGGCGCTTGGCGTCGGCTTTAAGCGAATCTGTTTGGATCGCTTTGTCGGCAGCGTAGTGACCGTATATTCCGTAACGCAGCCCTTCAATCCATTCTTCGAGTGGGAAGTCACGCTTGACTTCTTGGACGATCATGGTATCTGGCCGGACTACGAATAGGAAAATGCTGCTGTCGCCGACGAAGTATTCGAGGAGGGCCTGATTTTTCCCCACCAAGGTTTCGCTAACCCGAAGCAGAGGGATTTGATTGAGGTTGTAACGCAAGCTGACATATTGCGACGCATGTTGGTTGAGTTGATCTCGCACTTGGATTACTTTTTGCCGATAATCTGTAATTTGACTTGACACGGACAATACCAGACTGTCCTGCTCAATTTTTCCAGAGGCAATCATCTCCTGTCTTAATTTTTCTAAAAAAGTGATTTGTACGCGATACAGGCGTTCTTGAGTAATTATGGAATCAGGGATGCCGTTAAAATTAACGACCTTTTCATCGTTTATTGCTTTTAAGAGAAGTAGAGATTTTGCAGATTCCGAAAACAACCATGCTTGAGCAACACTTTCTTTTTGGTGGTTGTGCAGGTATTGCTCTGTATAAAGCTTGATAGCATCACCAAAAGCTGGGTAGATAAAGTTTGTCCAGTATCTCCAGGACTCAACACCATTCATGTCTGATAAGTGGAGCAAAAAGGTATCGCGCATGCCATTATATAGCACAGCAGCCTGTTCATAATCTTCCAGACGCTTGTCCAACTCATATCGAGATTGAAAATATTGGGCGTATAAATACTTGATCCTCATCCAGGTACGCAAATCACTGGAGGCTCCATTTGGATTATGGTAGTGGACAATATATTCTACATGTTGTAACAACGGTAAAATATGTTCAATTTCGTCCGCCAATAGTTTAACCTGAGCAATTTCAAGCATCACCATTGCATAGTTCATACTCATTAATCCAGCCTGTTTGGCACGGAGTTGGAGTGCTTTTTCAAAATAGTTTGATGCTTTATCGTAATCTTTGGTGTCCCGATAGTAACGGCCAAGACCTTCAGTGTAATTGATGTAATGTGTATTGGTATCCCCCAGTGCGATTAATGCTTCATTATGAGCTCTTTGTTTATATTCGAGCGCTTTGTCAAAAAGTTGTAAACCTTGAAAAGCTATTCCCATGTTGTAGTAAATGTCTGTAATCATATCTTTGCGGACGGATTCGATTTTATTGCTCAATTCCAAGGCCTTTTCTAACCAAAGTAAAGCATTTTGATGTTCCTCTAAATCAGAATAAAAGACTCCGATGTTGCTATAAGCCACCATCAACTCGTACTCATTTCCCGCTGATTTTTGGAATAGATAGGTCGCTTTCAATTGATAGTCAATGGCAGCAGAATAGTCGGCCGTTTTACCGGCAAGCACTCCTAAATTTGTGAGGGGTTTGCAGGTTTCCGGTGAATCATATCCATAATTATCCAGCCTCGATTTCAAGGCGTCTTTTAACCATTTTTCCGCGTTTGTAAAGTCCCCCATATCCATCAATGTGATACCTGTATTATCCATTAATAAAGCGAGATTTGGATGCTCGGGAGGCAAAATCCGAGACCAGATTCGATACGCTTCGGCTAAAGCATTTGCACTTTTATCAAGCTGACCGATTGCATGATAAGTTGCCCCAAGATTTAACCACGAAGCGCCAGTATCATATTCGTCAGGCCCCAAGATCTTCTGGCGGATGCGTAATGCTTCTAACTTGTATTTCAAAGCCTCTTCGTAGCGGCCTATGGTATGGTATGTAATGCCAATATTATTGTATCCATTAGCGGTATTTCTATTCCAGTAACCCTTGACCGACTTCCAGGTTTTCGTGGCTTTTCCATACCACTCTAATGCTTGATCAGGTTGGTCCGTTGCGTCGAACGCCATTCCAATACCATTGTAGCTACTTGCAAGGCTATTAGAATCAATGGGTTGAATTGCTTCGCGCCCGTGCAAAGCCGCCATATGCCAGACTAAAGCGGAATCATTTTGGCCAAGATAGTGGTACGCCAAGCCTACCCGATATTGAGTGGCAGCATAAGCAGCAGCATTCGCCTCCCTTTCTGTTATGCTGTATAAGCTTAAAGCATGCCGGTACAATTGGACTGCTAAGGGGTAATTCCCCAAATAATAGTGACCAAGCCCCATCTTTTCCAATCCTGCCTTATAGTTTCGTCCGGTGGTATCCGCGTTGGTTTGACAATGATCCAGGATACGTTGAGCCAATGTTATGGCATTGGAATGATCGCCCCCAAGAAGCAGTGTGTCCGTAAATCGCAAGGCCAATTGTACCGAGCTTGAATCGGCCAGAGACATGTTGACGGAATTTTGACCGACAGAATAATTCTGTAGCAGTGTCAGAATACTAATTAAAACGGCAGTAAGGAAGTTTCGCATTTAAGAAAAATGATAGCTTTAAGAAATAGTGGAAAGTTAGAATCCTCAAAAATAACACCCGCCCCATGGCGTAACCAAGCAGGCGGGCATTATTTTTAGAAAAAAATTACTGTCCACTCACCTGGTCAGCAGCGGTATCTTGATTGGGTCCTTTTTGAATTTTACCAGCGCGGTACTCCTGCTGTAAAAACTTACGGATCTCCTTCGGACGATAGGCGTTCGGATGTTGCTTATTTACAGGGGTATGTGGGTTGGAATCAGCACTGCGCTCCTCTGCTTCGCCAGAAGTAAATCCTTGTCCCACGCCATTGGAGAAATAGATCGGTCCGCCATCAGCACCCACCAGAAACCAGGTATTGTTGGCCAAATTGGCATCCTCGAGTTTTTCAAATGGATCCGCGATCATTACCATATAGTAGTATCCTGTGATGTTTGGCATTGTAAAGGAGGCTTTAATTACGCTGGTACTGCTGGCATCAAACATAGCCTCAGCCAAGGTCTCACCAGATTCCAGAGACGCATTGTACCAGCGGTTGGAAGAGAGACCAATTCCATTGGGATTGGGGCCTTGTTCACCTTCCAAGCCGCTATAATCATCTGTGATATAGCGGTGTACAATAACCTGATAATCCGTTACATCGTAGGCATTTACGTACAAATAGGCAATATCCCAGTCTTTGGTGGACTTAATGATTTTACTGCCGTTATTTTTTACATTGTAACGGATGATGCGCCTAAGCGGGTTGGTATAATCGGGGTCATCTACATCGCTCAGTTTATTTACCGCCACATCTACTGTATTGCCGGAAGGAGGCGGATTAACTGGTTCGTTGTCCTGATCCAGATAAGCCGAGAACACACATTTGTTAAACTGAGGATCGGTCATAAGATCATAATCAATCCAGGCATACCCTTCATCCCCCCAGTCAGCGCCCCAGGAATTGACAATTCGGAAGGCCCCTTTGGCATCGTCATACCCCACAATGGTCATCGCGTGTCCCCCAAGTCCGGCGCCGTACAAATCATTTTTCTGCATGATACCGCTGCCTCTCCATGCCTGAAAACCCGTTGTGACCATGGCACCAAAAACAAGCGGACGTTTTTCAGACAATTTAGCTTTCATGGCGCTCACCGTCACGGGCAAATCACGGAAATAACTGATTTTAGCAGCAGCGGCCTCATCCGTCCAGGATACCAATGGTTGTTGGCTGCAATCACCCAGATTTTGATAAGGGACCGTTTGCATTGTGGCCACGCCCCTTTGTTGCAGGGTGTTCAGCGCATGCTCAAATAAGGCGCCATCGCAATTATCGCCCTTGGTAGGGAGCGCCCAAAAAAGATCTTTGGGACTATACTGTCTGCTGGTGCTATTGATCTGGCTGGGCGAGTAATTTTTGTCAATGGCGCGCAGCGCGGTTCGTTGATAATAACCACAAGCCCAGGCTACACAGGTGCCGGTTTGGCCCTGATCCCTAACCAATGGCATAAAAGGCGAAAGGTCAATGTACGACGCTGTGCCACCACTGAAAAACAAGGGATCATTTGGAATGGTAGCATTGTTTTCATTGCCCAGCCAGCCGGTTGTCATCGTGTTTTCGGTGCCAGGCCCGGAAGGGTTATTTTCTTCAGAAATAGGGTCTTTTTTACAGGAAAGCAGACTCAAAACCAAACATACTGCCCCCAAAATGGAAAGAAGGCGAGCTTTTTTGATAAAAGGAGTGTTGGACGATACGGTTGTCATGATGTTTCTTTTTTGATGTGAAAGATTGCATTGATAACCGTTATTGCCGGGCGGAATGGAGGGGTAAGGTTGTTCTGTGGGAAATTGAAATTTATCCGCGTTATCCGCGTTATCCGCGTGCCATCAACCTTTATTTTACAGGCCGCATATCCCCTATCGGCACAAAAGCCGCCCAGAAAAACGGGTGACTATTCCGCACCGACGACTCCTTCAAGAAGCGCAGTCGCGCCAAACGCAGGGCTTCGTCTTTGTCTTTTCCACGTTTCAATTCCCGGTAGAAAAAGCGCATCAACTCAGAGGTGCTTTTATCATTCACGCTCCACAAACTGGTCACGATGCTCTTGGCGCCCGCGTAGGCGAATGCCCGGGCGAGGGAGATAATGCCCTCTCCACGCTGCAATTTGCCGATGCCGGTTTCGCAGGCGGAGAGCACCACGAGGTCGGCGTTGAGGGAGAGGTTGTATAAGTCTTTGACATAGAGCAGCTCGTTTTCGATACTGTCCTTTATTTCGGTGAAAGCGAGGAAAGCGTAATCGCCCACACGATTGTCGGCACGGCCGTGGGTGGCGAGGTGAATGATGCGGTAATCACTGGCCATGCTGATGAATCTTTCCTCCGTGGCGGCAGCGCCAGCTATGGTTTCACCGCGCATGAGTTTAGACGCGGCTGCTACTTCTGGTCCGGAATAAGCGAGCGGCTGGAGGTCCTTGCGCATCAGCTCGTCGTAGGCATACATACTGGCCAGCAGTGTGGTATCGCCGTTGTAGAAAGGGGCAAAGGCAATGAAGTCTTTTTCCGGTTCCTGGCGGTGTTTTTTGTCCCGCATTTCGCGCAGCAGCGTGGCGGAATAAGTATAGCTAAACTGGTGTTTTTGAAGGAGATAGGGGTAGGATTTGAAATTGTTCAGGTCCTCGGGTGCGCCTGTGAGCAAGGCATCGAAGGGCACATATCCCAGCGGGCCATCGGGTACCAGGATGACTTTTTCGGGCAGGTATTGTGCTACCGGGGCGACGAGTTTTTCGTAGAGTTTGGGGGCGAATTCCAGGTATTTGCTTCGTGCATCGGCCTTGAGGGAATCTGTTTGAATCAATTTTTCAGCGGTATAGTAACCGTATAACCCGTGGCGCAGCCCTTGGATCCAGTCTTCGAGCGGGAAATCGCGCTTGACCTCCTCGACGATCATGGTATCCGGCCGGACGACAAAGAGGAAGATGCTGCTGTCGCCGACGAAGTATTCGAGCAGGGCCTGGTTTGGGGATTCGAGCAGGGTGTCTTGCACGTATTGGAGCGAGACAGTGGAGAGGTCGTATTTTAGGCGGTAATATTCGGGATACTCGGTTTCGAAGCGTTGTTTGAGGGTTTCGTAGTTTCGTTTTAGGTCAAAAATGATGCTGGAGATGCGGAGGGTGTTGGTATCGGTTTCGGAGAGGCCTTGGTCGAGTAGGGATTGGCGTTGTTTTTCGTGCCAGGTGATGTCGACGCGGAGCTTGTATTCCTTTTGGAGCAGGGAATCTGGGATGCCGGAAAAGTTGATGGCGTCGGCGGCTTTGATCTGGGCTTGGAGCAGGGAGGCTTTGCTTTTTTCGGCGTAGCTGAAGGTGTTTTGGCGGAGGGTGTCGTTATGGTCTACTTCGGCTTTTAGGAGGGAGACAGAGATGGCTTGTTCGTAGATGGGGTAGTTTTTGGAGAGGTGAAAGGATTTTGATGTTTCACTGGCAAATAAATATCGACCATTTACAATGGCATTTAGTCCATCTACACAATAATTTAGACTCTTGTTAAGTAGATTTGGGCTCTTTATCTCTATAAACTGTATTTTGTATATCTCGCTTAATTCAATTATGCTCTTCAGAAATTGTTCAAATGGGTATATTTTTTCATTGTTAATTGGATCGGGCCTACAGATGGATAGAGTCATTTCATAAAATTTAATAGCTTCTAGATATTTACCCTGTTTTTTTAGAGCGAGTCCAATATCTCGATAAGAAGATGCTATGTCTGAGTTGTCTTTCCCTCTGGTTCTAGTATTAATATTTAGAGCCTTCAGATGCAAATCAATTGCCTTACTATATTCTCTTCTATCATCATAAATGCTTGCCATATTATGTATCGACATAGCGTTATCCGGGTGGTCTGGTCCAAAGGCCTTTGTCTGAATATTCAAAGCATTCTCGAAACATTGGAGAGCTTTCTCAGATTCACCTTTTACTCTATATAAAACGCCTAAATTATCTAACGTTATAGCAACATCTGGACTCTCTGGCCCGAAAATATTTTGCTTTATTTTTAGTGCCTTTTCGAGGCAGAATAATGATTTTTCGTAATCGCCCATTTCTTCATATGTATTACCAAGATTGTTTAGAACCTTCGATATTTCAGGATGTTCCGGATTAAGGTTTTGCAAAAGAATCATTAAGGACTTATTTTGATATTCAAGAGATTTTTCAAGTTCTCTTATAGAATAGTATATATTCCCTATGTTTCCAAAAGACATTGCTACATCTAAATGTGTGGGGCCTAAAACTTTTAGGCGAATATCCAGAGATTTCTGCTGGTAATACAGTGCTGATTTATAATCGCCTTTATCGCCGAATATGGTTCCGATATTATTATAGGACATGGCGACGCTCTGGTGTTCTGGCCCTAAAATTTTTATGCGTATTTTAAGTCCTTTACTAAAACAATCCAGTGCATTATCATATTGCTCGATTCCACTATAAGCCAATCCTAAATTATTGAATATGTTTGACACCTCATTAGATTCTGAACCAAACACTTTTAAATTGATTTCAAGAGCTTTTTTTAATAGACCAACAGCAGTATCATACTCTGAAATATCAACATATGTTAACCCTAAATTATTATAAGTTGCAGACAAATCCTTTTCTTCTATTTTGGGGGTGTTTGTTCTGATGATTAGCGCCTCATTATGAGATTCTATCGCTCTTTTGTAGTTTCCAATTTTTCTGTAGCAAATACCAATATTATTATAGGATGCGGCTGCGTCAGGGTTTAATATTCCAGTCACTTTTGTTCGAATTAAAAGAGACTTCGAATAAGAAGCTATTGCATCCTCATACCTTCTGCTCAAAAACAGGGAGGTCCCTTTTTGGTGTAGCGCATCTGCCACCTCTTTACTCTCCGTTCCTATTATAGAAACAAATAATTGCTCTGCACTATCCGCCTTAACAAAAGCCTCTTCATATCCCCCTTGCTTGTTTAGTTCAATCGCTTCATTCAAAAACTGATTCGCCACCACCGTGTCCGCCATCGTCCCCGTCAGCCCCAGCGTATCCCCTTCCACCTGCCCCATCACAAGAGTACTCCCTAAAATTATAAAAAACCCCACCAAAATTAAAACTACAGTACGCATAATCCAAAAATATTTAAAAGATGAATAACAAGCCAGCAAGATAAAACCCCTTCCCCCAAACAGCCAAGCCGCCCACAAAAATCCAACCGAATTTACACTCCACCCGCACAAATAAAAGCAACCACCATTCAGGCGATTGCTCTCGTTTCGAGAATCCCGTTTTTTTTGGGGTTAAATCCTATGCAAGCTTTTGATTTCCGCTGAATTTTTATCGGCTGAAAATTTTACCTCGAAATTTGAATCTGCTTCACCACTTGTTTCCCATCCGAAGCAACAACCCGCAGGATATAAACCCCACTGGGCAAATGACTGCCGTCAATTGCTTCCAATGCCAGACCGGAACAGGATTGATGGAAGCATTGTCGGCCGAGTTGGTCGTACAGAAAAACTTGACAGGGTTGTTGTTCTAATTCCTGGACGTTGAGGGAAAAAGTGCCATTTGAGGGATTGGGGGATACCTGAATATCAAGAGATTCTAAACCGGATTCGCTGGTGCTAACCAAACTGTCGTAGTAATAAATGTAGCGGTTAGTGTTTACAAATACACCACTGTGCCACTCCTGCGCAAGTTCCGTTTTTAGGTTGAAATTTTCGTCGTATTCGTAAATAGTGAGGAACCAATTAACCCATTGGGCATCCCACCAACCCTGTATTGATCGCACAACAGGATCATTGTTTGCATTATACTCTAGGGTAAACCGTAGAGAATTTTCCCAAGCTGAATTTTCCCAATCTTGATGTATAGTCGAAATATGGTTATGATTTGAATCATATTCTCGGTCCCAACGATTTTGATTGACCCAAGTATTTCCTTCCCATTTTTTTGAAATTTGAAGCGTTAGATCGCCATTTGTATATTGATAGGTGTATTGGAACTCGTTTTCCCAACTGCTGCCAACAGGTTTTTGTGATAGGTAAAGCGTTCGTTGGTTACTTGAATTGTACTCGTAAATTGTGCGCCCGGTTGTCTTCCAATTGGAGGCTTCCCACACCTGGTTAGTTTGTATTGTCAGGTTGTTGCTCCCATCATATTGAAAGGAGGTTCTGCTTGTATTTAACCAGGAGCCGTTATTCCAGTTTTGATTTGTAGTAAGGGTATGATTTCCGATGGCGTCATATTCCAGGATACTCTGGTAGGTATTGACCCAGGCCACGCCGTCCCATTGTTGGGTAATGGATCCTATGATTCGATTATCTACATTGTACTGCCTTAAAATGCGTGTTTTTACATCCCAAATCCAGCCATCAAAGGCCCTCGTAACACTTTGTATCAGGTTACTGTGGCTGTCGTATGTGTTTGAAATAGAGTCAGTTCCCTTCCAGTATGATTGGCCTGACACCCAAAAATCATTGCGCTGTGCGATTAATCTAAATTCGTTCTCATTGCGGTTGGCGGCCTTTTGTGTTAGGGTTAAAGGCACATTTCCGGCATAGAGTGCATTGGCTGATGCATTGGCGCTAAATGTCGGTTTCGCTGTTGAAGTTGGTTCTGTTTGTGCGATCAATCCGTTCCAGGAAAGGATTAGTGTCAGTGCGATTGAGATGATGTTGAATTTCATGAATTAGAGAATTGTGTATTTAGAGAGTTTTTGATTTCGACGTTTTTGAAATTTGGAGGATTTCCTGCATTTTCAATTACTCACCAACTGCACCGTCCAAGGCTGACAATAAAAGAACAGCGGCACCATTTTATGTTGTTGTTCCAATTTCAGCCGATTGTCAGAGCCATATACATAGTCCATTTCCTGCCGCAGTTCAGCCCGGAAATCAAGTCCCTGCGGCATGGGCGCCCCTCCGGCATCAATACGTTTCAAAATGTTGCCATTCGCATCAAATTCTACCAAATACATGAGGTAGTTTTCCGTTCGCGCTTCATAGCGCTTCACGGTAGTCACCCCGCTTACCGTTTTTCGGGCAATGAACTGGTATGTTTTCCGGACACGCAGCTCTTTGCAACCCGTTGTATTGGTATACTGGTAAGCACTGGTGGTAGCATTGCTGGACGCTGATGTACTCGCGGTCGCGGCCTGACTTTCCTCGATGGCAACGGCCAGGGCCTCCCAGGCGGCGGGATCGCAGGAACTCATGGAAAAGCTGAGCAAGGCCATGGTCAATACCAGATGCAATTTGAGCAGGAGATTGTGTGGGGTGGTGGAGTTGGATAGATTTTTCATTGTTTATGAATAAGTTTGATGATTCGATTTACATTCCCAGGTGATTTTGAATGTAAAACAGGTGGTGAGTGTAAATTTACTTCTTATTGCCACGGCCACTGAGCTGGTAAGGTGTGTACTGATAAATTTTAAAAAATTTAAAAAATTTTCTCACAAACCACTGATAATCAATATTTTGCTATTACAAACAAAAAACCGGATGACCCCAAAAGAGGCCACCCGGCGCAAAAAAATCCAATGCTTCAATTAGAACCTCATCGCACAATCATCAAACTGCCCAGCGCATCACCCTGGCTGCTCGAAAGCCGATATCGGTACATCCCGGCAGGTAATTCCGGCAATTGAATTTCTGTACTCGAATTTCCCGCAAGCCTTTCTATTTGGAATACAGAGCCTATGGATCGCCCGTCAAAAGTGTACAATTCAAGTCTGATATCCCTCAAATCCTCCAAAGACCGCATTTCTATCGTGATCTTATCCTTGGCAGGATTTGGGTATAAAACCAATGAAAGGTTTTCGGATACATTCACCAAGTTGCTCATGCAAGCTTCTGCAAACACCGGGTCGGAAGTGCCCGCACAACCTGCCAAATTGGTCATGCTGACCCCATAGTATCCGGTCGCCTGAGCAGACCAGAACTGTCCGTTCGCACCACTGATAGCCATGCCATTCAGAAACCACTGGTAATTATTGCCGGTTGGCGCAGCGAGCTGGCATGAATTGTTCACCTGAATGGTGGGTAAAAATGGCGGTGCGGCGGTGATTGAAATGGCATTGGACGCAGAACTCGGACCGCAGATATTTATCACAGAAGCCGTGTAAGTGCCTGCATTGGACACATTGATGCTGGCGCCACTTTGTCCGTTCGACCAACTGACCGTACAACCAGAACATACATTGGAAGCGCTCAAGGTCACACTTTCCCCCGGACAAAGACTGGTCGGGCCTTCGGCAGTGATGGTGGGCGCAATGGGTACGCTACCTGTTGTGATTGAAATGGCATTGGACGCAGAACTCGGACCGCAGATATTTATCACAGAAGCCGTATAAGTGCCTGCATTTGAAACGCTTATGCTGGCTCCACTTTGTCCGTTCGACCAACTGACCGTGCAGCCAGAACATACATTACTTGCCGTCAAGGTGACGCTTTCGCCGGGACACAGACTGGTGGGTCCACTTGCAGCAATCGTAGGTGCTTGAGGTGTGTTTCCGGTGGTGATTGAAATGGCATTCGATGCCGAACTGGGACCACAGGTGTTTATTACGGAAGCCGTGTAAATACCTGCATTGGAAACATTTATGCTGGCTCCGCTTTGTCCGTTCGACCAACTGACCGTGCAGCCCGAACACACATTGCTGGCCGTCAAAGTCACGCTTTCGCCGGGACACAAACTGGTGGGTCCGCTTGCAGCAATCGTAGGTGCTTGAGATGTGTTTCCTGTGGTGATTGAAATGGCATTCGATGCCGAACTGGGACCACAGGTGTTTATTACGGAAGCCGTGTAAGTGTCTGCATTTGACACATTTATGCTGGCGCCAGTTTGTCCATTGGACCAACTGACCGTGCAGCCGGAACATACATTAGAAGCCGTCAAGGTGACACTTTCGCCGGGACACAAACTGGTGGATCCGCTTGCAGCAATCGTAGGCGCTTGAGGCGTGTTTCCGATGGTGATTGAAATGGCATTCGACGCCGAACTGGGACCGCAGCTGTTTATCACAGAAGCCGTATAAGTGCCTGCATTTGAAACGCTTATGCTGGTTCCGCTTTGTCCGTTCGACCAACTGACCGTGCAGCCAGAACACACATTGCTGGCCGTCAAAGTCACACTTTCGCCTGGACAAAGATTTGTCGGGCCATCAGCAGCGATGGTAGGCGCGTTGGGCATGCTGCCCATTGTGACTGCAATAGCATTGGATGCAGAACTGGGGCCGCAGGTATTTTGCACCGAAGCCGTATAAGTTCCTGGGGTCGAAACGCTTATGCTGGTTCCGCTTTGTCCGTTTGACCAACTGACCGTACAGCCGGAGCATACATTAGAAGCTGTCAAGGTGACATTTTCGCCTGGACAAAGATTTGTCGGGCCATTGGCCGCTATATTGGGCGTTGATGGGGCGGAACACCCAAACTGGGTAACCTCAATCGTCAGTACCGTGCCGTCACAACCTGTGACTATCAGGTTGGCAGTACGCGTTGCAGTGGAGGAGTTGACACTAAAATTCACCTGGATCTGCGCATTGGAATTCCCTGATAAGGGAGTCACGGTTAACCAGGAAGGAATGCCTGAGATGGTCCAATTACAATTCGCCACAAGATCAAACGAGTTCGTGTTGGCTCCAGATCCTGAAAAAAGTTGGTTTACGCTTACAGATATTTGTGGCGTGGAACAAGTGTAATTGGCACTCCAACCCGGGCGTGTCACTGATCCATCCGTCTCAAACACGATAAACATTTTTCCGCTGCTGGCGGTGAGTGAGGGTGGCAGAGAAGCACCACTGAATTCACCGAGGAGCGGATCGAAGGCGCTGGTCCCATTATATACTTTTACAAAATCATAATTTAATTCTGTATTGAACGACGTGAAATTCAGGGTGACCGATGCCGCATTGGGCGGACTGATGGTCCAGGAATGGCTGGTATTGTTCAGGTAATTGTTTCCACCACTACCATTGGAGATGGAGCCGCTACAGGCTGTCAACAAATTGGATCTTCCGGATAGGATCAGGGAATAGAACTGTACCCCACCATTCAGAGAGCCTTTGTGCGTGACGCGCAAAAAATAACGTCCCCGCGGCAGATTTTCTTCATAGATCTGCTCCAAATTGTCGCGAAAATTATCACCCTTGGTAGCATTGGCGGAAGGGTTGCCGGGATTGAGCACCCATGGCCTATAGACTGAATTGTCATTTTCACTGACGAGCCGGATGTCCAGATCATTGACCAGTCGGAGTTGGGTTGGGTTCAAGGTATTGGTGGAAATGGGTCCTGCCGGATCTGTCCACACAACTGTTGCAACCAATGGCCCGGTGCCATCATGGTAAAATGTATATTCCCTTTGTCCGCCATTGGACAATGAATCCCGGGATACGAGCCGGTCTTTACTGCTGGCATTGAATGAATTACTCATTAAATCCGCCGCAGCACGGGTATTCATCAATCCCCAACCTTCCTGATAATTAGGCCCGGAATCATCGGATGCAGTATGAATCACAAGTCCTTTCAACGCTGAAGCACGAATCGTAAATCCCGGATTCAGGGTGGAATAATGCTCTAGTAATAGTTGAAGCGAACCGGCCACCGATGGGGCAGCCATGGAAGTGCCCCGTGAGGTGTAATAGTGCGAATTATTATTACTGCCACTGGAATATACGTCCACGCCTCTAGCAACGATATCCGGTTTGATCCGCCCATCGTCTGTAGGGCCCCAACTGCTGAATTCAGACATTGTTGAAAAGACCAGACCTCCGGATGCTTCTGCTTCGACCGCACCGACCGACAGCACATTTTTTGCGCATTGACCTGGGGGGATACAATCATACCCGAAATTGCCGCCATCCGGCTGGCGAATGGCAGTGCTGGACACCCACTGATTGGAGGCGTTTCTTACCACATGTTGAGCGCCAGGCGAAGGACCAAAATCGTCGCGATCGTTACCGGCTGCAAATACGGGTAAATAAAAAGGTGCGTCATAAACCACATCATCGAAGTTACGCGCCTTGCTGTCATAAAGCCCAAAGCGATATTCTGTGTTTGAGTTGATACTTGGTGTCCCCCACCAATACCAGGTGGGCTGTCCTTGGTAATCGTCGTAATCCCAACCACAGATCATGCCATAGGAGTGGTTGGATACCCGAAGGTAAAGTGGACCAGCTGCTGCCGCAGCCATTTCCGACACATCATTGTTAGCATCGTATGCACGTAAATTGGCTTCATAAGCCATACCTCTGGCATTAACGTTAATGCCAGAAGCTACCATGGTGCCGCAAACATGGTTGGCATGATTATCAATGGAAGCCCCTGAATTATCCCCTTGAATGACACGTCCGCCGAATTCAACATGCGTCAGGCGCGGCCGACCAATCTCCCAGACACCGAGTGTTCCCCCGGCGCCGGTTAAGGAAAGGGCTGCGTCTCCGCCAGGATGAAGTTCCGAGGTTCGCAGGACTTCTGCTGATACGGCGTTGTCGGAAGCATAGTAGCTGAGTAGTCCTGACCCGTCGAATCCTTGCAGTGAAAAACTCCCACTCTCGCGCAGTCCTTCAATGGGCAAGTTGTTTCGGATTGCGATTTGAATCGCGGATTCGCGCTCAGCATGGTAATTTATACTATCACGCCGGGCTTTTTGCAGCAATAAAGCTGTTTTAGTTTCTTGAACCATTTGTTTTTCTGAATCGAAAAACATGGGTTCGACTGTTTGCGCTTGTAGCTGTGTAGCTGCGAATAGCGCAAGCACAGATAGGAGTCTGTGAAGATTGAAATACCGTTGGATCATTTGTTTTATATTTAAAATGTTGAAGATTCAGTCTATATTCAACTTCTTTTTGCCGCCAAGGGCTCCTGGGTAAGGTTTCATTTGAAGTTTTATAAAACATCCCGATTCCATC
The DNA here is from genome assembly GCA_964550795.1 of uncultured Saprospiraceae bacterium. GTDB lineage: Bacteria > Bacteroidota > Bacteroidia > Chitinophagales > Saprospiraceae > M3007. The sequence continues at coordinate 23,025 of CAZKBH010000020.1, read as the reverse complement.
GTAAAATGAAATGGCCCACGACACGGTAAACGTCGTGGGCCATTTCATATAGTCAATGCCGATTAGGGCATGATTTTAACTAAACCGCTTTCGCTCAAAGAGTGGCGAGGCCAGCGGATTAGCAAGACAAAAAACTTATTTCACCCTCCGCATGTCCCCAACAGGTACAAAAGCTGCCCAAAAAAACGGGTGCGCATTGCGCACCGTAGCATTTTCGATATAGCGTTGCCTTGCCTTTCTAAGGGCGGCATCTTTGTCTCGGCCTGCACTCAACTCTTCGTAAAACAAAGCCATCAATTCCGAAGTGCTTTTGTTGCTCACGCTCCAAAGTGAGGTGAGTATGCTTTTGGCGCCCGCATAAGCAAACGCCCTTGCCAGAGAAATGATCCCTTCTCCACGCTGAAGTTTACCTATCCCGGTTTCGCAAGCAGAAAGCACCACAAGATCCGCGTTGAGGGAGAGGTTGTAGAGATCTTTGACATATAATAAGGAGTACCCTGCGCTATCCGGGTGTTTGTTAAAAACCAGATAAGCGTAGTCGCCCACGCGGTTGTCCGCTACGCCGTGGGTGGCAAGGTGAAGGATGCGGTATTGGCCAGCAACAGCCAAAAATCTAGATAACAGGGCATTACTGCCCGTCACGATGTCGCCTCCCATTTTTTGGCGCGCCAGCTCAAGTTCGATTTTACTATAAGGCAAGGGATCAAACCCTTTTTGCAACACTGTTTGGCGTTCTTTTTTAAGGTTAGTCGTGTCGCTGGAGAGGAATGGCGCAAAGCCCAATAAAGAATTCCTAGGCTCCTGGCGATGTTTTTTTTCTCGCATCTCGCGCAGCAGTGTAGCCGAATAAACGTAGCTAAACTGGTATTTTTTTAGCAAATATGGATATGATTTAAAATCAATTTCGTTCTCCGGCATTCGATCCAACAAGGCATCAAAGGGAATGTACCCCAAAGGGCCATCCGGGACAATGATGACTTTTTCCGGGAGGAATTGTGCCACAGGGGCGAAGAGTTTTTCATAAAGGAATTGGGCGTTTTCCAGGTATAACTTGCGTGAATTTTTCTGGAGGTCTGGATCGGAACGCTCCTCTTTACCAGCAGCGTAATAGCCATATAGACCTTTTCGAAGTCCTTCAATGCAGTCTTCAAGCGGGAAATTATATGGTATCTCCTCAACGAGGAAAGTATCGGGCTTTACAACAAAGAGGAAAATACTGCTGTCGCCGACGAAATATTCGAGCAAGGCTTGATCGGATTGAAGTAAGGTGTCTTGTACATATTGAAGCGAGCGTATATTTTTCCCGGGTTCAAAATTATCGCTAAGCACAGGGTTCTCTTCCCTAAAGACCTTCCAAATTAAGCGCCGACGCGTTTCTAAGTCAAAAGCCGCCGATTGCCACTGTATCACCGCATCTTCATCCGCAGTCCCGGGTTGCTGCATCGCATCAAATATTTTTTTCTGATAAAAATTATAGGCGGCGGTTGTTCTTTGAATAGAATCCAGCACCAACTCCACCATGGGCATTTGGACCTTTCGGATGCCGTCCAAAAGGATCATAGCCTTGCTTTTTTCTACAATTCGCCACATTTCTTCATTCTGGGGAACGGTCCATCGGGACAATTGATGCAGCGCTTGGAGCATTTCCTCATATAAATTTCCCCGGTTGGACAGGGTGCGTTGCCGTGCATCCATACTCCGTTCTTCCCGTAGGATACGATCCGAGATAGCTTCCAATGCTCGATAACTCACCAGCGACGCTTGAACGGCTTTCAAGGGATCCTGGCCGCTTTTTTGCAAAAACGATCTGGCCCGAGAATGGTGCAAAGTGTAGTATATATTGTGGTGTTCCATCAACAGCGCATCGGGCTTCCCTTCAAATATTTGCAGACCTGCTTCACTGGTTTCGATGGCTTTTTCATAAAAACGTGCCGTCCAATATACATTTGCTTTCAATGCCAATATCCGAGCCTCAGTTATGTGACCGGGCGGGAACAACGCTCGGTTAATTGCTGCAACTTTATCCAACGCGCGAAGACTGGCTTCTACACTATCGAGCGCAAGCAAATTGTTTGCAAAGTTTTCATAGTAAACAGCCACATTGGAATGCTCGGCTCCATAAAACTCCTCCGATGACTTCCGTAACACTTTGTAGATACTGTCCGCTTCAGCGTACCTACCCAAATTATGCAAACTCAACCCCCATCCATATCGAAGCCCAATTTGGAGATTGATATCATTGGTATCAGCAACCAGATCTGCTTTTCGGTACCATTCCATGGCTTCCTCCGGTTGGTTCCGATTCACATTGATATCGCCTAAGTGTAGATAAATCATGCCAAATTGATTGTGCTCGCCTTCCAAAATGCTACGGTAAGCAGCTAAAGTTTTCAAACTATAGCGTTCTGCCTCATCCAGATCACCTAAATAGAAATAAGTAACGGCCAGATTGCCATAAATAGGTGCTAAATGCTGTATATTCTCACCCGAATTCAGATTTTGTTGAATTTGCAACGCGGATTCCAGGCCCTGTGCCGATTTGTAATAATCGCCTTGGTAATTGAACATCACAGATTGTACCATGAGAGCCTCCGCATATTGCTTGGATGTTTCGCCAAAGTGCGCCCGATCCATTTCCAAGCCCTTATTCAACCACAAAAAACTTTCTTTAAACTTGCCCAACTCTCCATAAGCATAGGCCTTGTCAAGATAGTATTTACCCCGGTATTGCCGGGTATTAAAATCGTCCCGTTGAGCGAATTGAATGGCCAGGTCAAATTGCTTCAAAGCCGCTTCTGCCCCTTCCAGATACCAAATGCTATTCCCTATAAAAAGGTAACAATCCGCCCTTCCTCCGAAGTCTTGCAAAACAGCGTAAATGGAGTCCGCCGATTGGAGTGCCCCAATGGCTTGAGGGAACAAATTCAGGTTGTACAACATAAGGCCCTGTAAGTGTTTTACCTGTGCCCTCAAGAGATTGGGCGCGTGGGGATTGGATTGAAGCAAGCTGTCAGACCTAATGGTCATTTCATACGCCGATTGGAAATCTCCCTTCCCACGCAAATTCAGGGCTTCCTTGTAAAAGGATTCTTCGGCGGAAATAACTTGTCCCCAAATATTGCTTCCACCACAAATCAGGGTCAACAGAAAAAATAGGTAAATACGACTGGAAACTAGGTTTGAATTCATAAATGATTGTTTATATAATTCACGGTACGAAGCAAGACACAAAATACGGCATTTCAGCCGGAAGTTGTATAAAAACCCTCGCCCCCCAAAGCTTCTCTTAAATTTAAAGTATGCCTTAACCCGCCTGACCGGGATCAGCCCTACTTTGCCGATTCAAATCAGCATCCATACTTATAAGCAATGAAAAATCCACCCTGCGCTGCCGCATAGATGGTGGAGAATGGCAGGACATGCGCTTTATGGAGGATTATGACCCTATCTATCTGCTGGAAATGTTTGAGTGGGATACCACGACGGAACTCTTGGAGGGGAAACGCCCTTCTAATCCGCAGAAATGCAAGCACTTATGGAGAGCGAATATACCTAACAAGCTTCCAGCAGGGAAATATACCATAGAAGTGGAGGCCACGGATATGTTTGGCAGGATTTATACTAGCCAGACGAGTTATGAGATTGTGGTGGGGAAGTAGGCATCGACCACGCATTGTTAGCACCAAATATCTACTCTCTTGTCATGCCCCCAACGCCAACTACTTTTTTGTTTTCATCAAAGTAAACTTGGAGTCGAATACATCCCGGTATGTTAGGCGTATCCCCACGGGCTTTTCCCTGGCATTTAGCTGTCATGTAGTAATCAAGTCTATTTGGATATTCCTTAGTTGGTACGTGGTCAAGCCCCGTGTAAATAAGACTATTTATTGCTTTTGTCCAGACTCGTTGATTATTGCAGGAACTCCTGTAACTATTCCTTCATTGCTCAAATAAATTTTCAATCGAACACATCTAAGGATACTTGGGCTCTTTGGGTTAGCTCCTTTTTTTGAACAGTTGCCGTTGAAGTAATAATCAAGTCGATTTAACGATGAAAAAGAAGGCTTTCCAAAAATAGATATTATTTCTTCTTTTGTTTTTCCGATCAGACATTGATTTATTATCTCGTTTCGATATTTAGCTGTTTGTTCCTCTTTTTTGAGCGGAAACAAATCGTTATGGCCATAGATTCCAAGCGAATTAGGGCGAAAATTATCTTTGATAAACTTAAAGTAGTCCTCACACAAAGTATAACTATTTTGACTTTGTTGAGGCAATGCCTGCTTTTGACAAGGCAGTGCAAACGAAAATATGCAAAATGAGAACAAAGCTAACCACTTCATTCTCACTTCAATTTTATCAATTTGAGCCTTTCAGCTATATCTCGGACTTGCTCAATAGGCAGCCCGGTGATTTTGACAATAAAATCGGCGGATGCACCTTCTATGAGGGCACTCTCAGCAATTTCTTCCTCTCTGCTTTTTATCGCCGACGCTATTTCTAGTTTTACTGTCTCCACAAAACTGGCGTCACTCCGTTGCGCTTCCATGTATCTATCATATTCCTTGCGCTCAGCAGGATCTAATTTCAGGATATCAAGTTTCTGGCTCGCTGATTTCAGCCCTTTTGCGGTGAATTCGTCTTTAATTTCCGCCTTTTTCAGGAAATATATCCACTCGTCTAATGTATCCATAGCGACATCGTTGAACCGATTTGTTTTTATCACATAATACTCTGGGTACAAGTTCGATACGGAGGTTTTTTTGAAAAGTTCTTTTTGCTTTTCGGACAGTTCGAGTTCATGGTTGCTGTGGATGCCAAAAAACGTAGTTGTACCGTGATACACATAGTCATCCCCTTGACCGAGGTCAAAATAAACGATGTTCACAGAGTACACTTTTTTGACTTGGGAATACGGCTGCCCCTCAGAGATATGTTCGACGATGACCTTGGCGGTTCCGTAAAGCATCCGCTGAAAGTAGTCAGCTTCACGGGTATTTTGAATTTCAACGATGACTAACTCGCCTGTTTTATTCTGCACAAGAATATCTACCCGGTTGAACTTGTCGTCCTCGGTCTCCTTATTCCCTTCACTTTCAAGGATTTGCTTGATTTTGAAATCTTCGTGGAGCAACTCGGAAAGGAAGCCTTCCAAGATGTCAAAATTGGCTTTATTGCGAAGCAGCCGCTTCATGGCCCAGTCGAACCGAACTAATTTCTTTGCCATTTGCGAAACAATTTGTAACAAAAGTACAAAAAAACATTCAATTGGAGCGAAATGCAGCCAAATCTACTTTGGTGGGGTTGACCTCGTATAAGTTGGGTAATCCCGGGGCGTACAGGGGAAAACCGCCGAGCTGAACGCCCGGCGGTCACATGAAAACACGAGCGGGTTATGGCTACTCTTTTAAGGTCGCTATAATGGTCTGGTAATACAGACGGGTCATGCCTTCGTAGCCGGAATCGGTGCCGACAATGAGCCAGCACTCACCTTGGGCATTGGTTTTTACAGAGAGGTTATCAATTTGGCGGATCAAACTGGCGTAACCGGGTTTGTCATCGGGTTTGGCGACGTCGCCAACCACTTTCATGTCTTTGCCGCCCTGTGCTTGGTTGCCTTTGTCTATGTTGATGGTGTAGTAGCCTGCAGCGTTTTTTCTGACTGTAGGCTCTTCGGTGACCGCGCCTGCTTTGAGAAAGACCGCCTCGCCTGGTGCGCCGCCGATACCAATCTGACCTTTGGGTGCGTCGCTGGCCAACCGGATGTCCATGCGCAGTGTATAATTTTGAAGGGGCTGCAAGCCCGTCACCTTGCGCTTGACAAACATGAAAAGGTCGTCCGGACGGTTGTCTCCCTGCACTTTCAAGCCCATCGTTTTGCCCGATGGATTGAGCGGTTGGGGCAGCGGAGCAAGTTTCCCTTCCAATTCCAATTGCTCGTAGGCGTCGCTGTAATCGGCGAACCCGACCGCCCAGCCGTGCTGCTGTTCTGAAAAATTGAACGAAAAGGTTTCTGTTACCGCTTCCTTTTCACAGGAGGTGGCCAAAAGGATGCTGAGGCCGCAGAGGGCCATCAAAAGAATGTTTTTCATAGTCTTAAAAATGTTATTGTGTGAAAAAATGTAGTAATCCATCTTTTGTGTCCTGCGAGCAGCTAGTAGTGCTCGCGCAGGGCGAAGAAAAATCTCGTTCTCATAACTTTTGTTGATGTCAGTTTTTTTACAAAACAAAAGTGCACGGGCTGTATAACTGCGTACAAAAGTTTGGTGCTGAGTGCCAGGAAAAAAGGGATGAGTGGCGTTATATACTTCCCAAACCTCTCCTTGAAATCCGTCATCCAGTCGCCGCGCACGAACACGTCCAACTTGGATTTAGGCGCGAAGTCGATTTTGAACTTGCCTTTGAAATGAATGTGAACAGTCTGAATTGCACCCAAAAAAGCGTTGTTTCCGGGTAGGAGGCTTCGGTTTCATGCGAAAGTCCCCAGCAAACTTCCAGCAGGGAAACATCTCATAGAAGTGGAGGCCACGGATGTGTTGGCAGGCGTTATACCAGCCAGAAGAGTTATGAGATAGCGATGGGTAAATAAATGAATATCGAGGATATGTTTCTCCGAGAGCGCCGAACCGCCTGCGCTATCGTTTCTTTTGTACCAACTCCATTATTTTACTGTACAATAAGTTTTCGGAAATGGGCTTTGAAATATAATCGTCCATTCCAAATTCTTTGCATTTCGAAACATCTGCTGTAGTTACATCTGCCGTTAAAGCAACGATTGGAATTTGAGATTTCAATGTTTTGCGTATATATTCTGTTGCCTCATATCCATTCATTTCAGGCATTTGCAAATCCATCAAAATAATGTCGAAGGTATGGGTTTTCATTTTTTCTATGGCTAGTTTTCCATTGCCTACTAATTCATATTCAAACCCAAAATCGCTTAAAATAATTTTGATTAATAATTGATTTAGCGCAACATCTTCGGCTACCAATACGCGCAGGTTTTGACTTTCTGCTTTCAGCGTGGGCATCTCTATTTCTTGTGCTGATGTTATATCTGTTTTTCCAAACGGCAGGACCAAACTAAATGTTGAACCTTCCCCGGGTTTACTTTGTACGCTGATAGTCCCACCTTGTTCTTCCACTAATTTTTTAACAATAGCAAGCCCTAATCCTGTTCCGCCATAAGAAGTGGATGTGCTAAGTTCAGCCTGTTCAAAAAGATTAAAAATTGAGTTTAATTTGTCAGCGGGGATTCCAATTCCTGAATCGGTAACGGTAAGTTCAATGATCACATCCTCTTCGTCTTCGAACAGTACTTTCACCTTTAAGATAATTTCTCCTTTGTGGGTAAATTTTATGGCGTTTCCAACAAGATTAAAAAGAATCTGATTTAATCTAACCGAATCTCCCAACAACATAGATGGAATTTTGCTGTCGTATTCTTCTACAAGTACTAAATTCTTTTCTTTTAATTTTAAATCGAAAGAATGTAATATTGAAGATACTGATTTTTGCATTTCAAAAGGCTGCTTTTCAAATGTCATTTTACCTGCATCCACTTTTGCTAAATCAAGTATGTCGTTGATGAGCAGGTTTAAAGACTTGCCACTTGTTTTTATGGCTTGTACATATTCTTTTTGTTCTTTGCCTAGTTCAGTTTTAAATAACACATTGGTAAATCCTAAGATAGAATTCAAAGGTGTTCGGATTTCATGGCTCATGTTAGATAAAAACTGTTGCCGGGACTTGGCGGCATTTTCTGCAGCTGTCTTTGCTTCCATCAATTCAGATTCAAACTGTTTGCGTTCGGTAATGTCAACAGAGGAACCAACAAAACCCAGAAACTCATTGTTAGTATCCAAGCGTGGACTACCTTGCGCCATCACCCAGCGCCACTGCCCATCGGCTCTTAACAGGCGGAGTTCTGATGCGTAAGCACTTTTTTTTGCAATGGACCTATTTATTGCCTCAAACATAGCTTGGAAATCATCGGGATGAACAATTTTTTCCCAGTCAGAGATATCCTCATCCTTGGAAGCCCCAATAAAATCAAGAAACGTTTTGTTATAATAGGACGCCCCCCCGAGCGCATCAAGGGTCCAGATTAGCACCGGTGAGGCATCCGCCATACCCCGAAAGCGACTTTCGCTCTCTTTTATTATTTCTTCCGCTTGTTTGCGTTCGGTGATATTGCTGAACAAAACGGCAAACCGTTCCTTCTCAACAGGATAAGCTTTGATTGCAAACCAGCGGTCCGTGTCTTCAAAGTATTGCTCAAATTCGACCGGGTGCTGATTATCCACCACGGCAGCATAGGTTTCTATCAATTTGTCGAGTGAAGGAAAAACCTCCAAGAGGGGTTTTCCAACTACCATTTCTTTGCTTACGCCTGTCTGTATTTCATAGGTTGGATTCACCTCCAGTATATAAAAGTCAATTCCTTTACCTTCTTTGTCGCGAATCAGCTCGCAGAGGGTAAAGCCCTGATCCATGGACGTGAAAAGAGTGCGATACTTTTCTTCTGATTTGCGCAGGGCTTCTCCGACTTTAGCTCTTTCTATTGCAGCCCAGGTGCGCTCAGCTGTTTCTATGGTTAATTGCACCTCTGCCCCTGTCCATGTCCTGGGCTTACTTTGCACAAGGGATAGTACGCCAACCGATTTGCCGTTTTTAATGACTGGTACATTGATCATTGAAATTACTTGCACCTCCACGCAAATCTGTCTTAACCCTTCTTCTATGATATCAGAGGTGTACACATCATCCACTATAAAAGGACGCCCTGCATCTATTACGGCTTTAAAAAGGGGGAAATTGCTGATGGGATAAACCCCGGAAAGGGAAGTCAAACCCTCCCGAAAAGTATCACGCAACACAATAGCATTCCCTTCTTCTAAGGTACTGTAGTAACACCTGTCCGCGCCCATAAAATCCAAGGATATTTTGGTAGCAGCTCCTTCAATCTCCACCGGGTCGCTGAGCGGACGAAGTACATCGCTGAGCTTCAACAGGAACACCTTCTGCTTCTCGTTTTCTTCCACCTTTTTTCTTCCATACACCTGCTCTGTAATTGGATAAATCATCGCAATCACTGCATAAATTTCTCCTGAATCATTTTTCAATGGCTCCATAGAAAAATTAAAATAACCCTGCCGCTCATCTCCATTGTTGAGATTTACGGTTGAGGCATATTCAGGGGCATAAAATGATTCTCCCGTTCTAAAAACATAGTCAACCAGGTCAAAAGCGCCTGTCTCTATTAGTTCAGGGAAAACTTCACGAATGTTTTTGCCGAGTAAATCTTTCGCTTTGCGATTGAATAATTTTTCGTAAGCCTTGTTTGCTAAAATAAGTTTGTGTTTAGGTCCTGTAAAAACAGCAGTGGCCGCAGGAACATTCTGAAAAATATTTTGTAAGCTCTTTTTCACTTCAAGCTCTTTCAAGGCTTGTTTTTTCTCGGTAAGGTTGCTTACAATCACGCCCACGGTGGGCAATGCAGGAGAAAGCGAGGTGAGTGAAATATATACCGGACAGGACTTTTTCTCGACAATTAAATTTATTTCGCCTTTGCTTTGTCCAGCTAATCCTTTTTTGAAAAGTTTTTGGAACGTTTCTACTGAGTCAGGATGTATAAATTGAATAATATTTTGTCCGATAACTTTTTCATAGGGGAGTTTAAGGGTTTCATAGAAAGCGATATTCGTATAAACAATTAATCCATTTTCAGATAGATTCAGGGCACCTTCACTGAGATTTTCTATTAGCACCCGATACGCATAGTCCCCACTTTGTAAGGTGAATACTTCGGCTTTGTTGTTGGTCGTGATCGCAAAAGCATCCACTTCACCCGCCTTTATGGCCTCTATGAGTTGTTCCGATTCAGCGAGGCGATTTTGCAATGCTTCTATCTGAGACAAAAGCATTGCAGGTGTTTGGGTTTCCATATTATTTTATGGTTATGCCTAATGCTTTGACAACTTTTTCAGTGGCCGAAAAAGTGCCGATGAGCATTTTTCTCGGCAAGGGAAACGTTTTGATTAAAGATGGACTAAAAAGTATTTGTTGCTCGCTTGCTGCCTCCGGATTTTTGTACAAATCAATGATTTCCAGTTCAAATGCGCCTTGCAGGTATTCATCGCACAGTTGTTTTATATTTTCAATGGCTTCCATTGATTTTGCCGACATTCCTGCCACATAGAGTTGGAGGAGTAGTTTCCCTTCGGGAATATGTTGTATTTTATTTATTTTCATGACTGTTCTTCTACTTTTACCTTTACGATGTTCAATCCCACTAAAACCTTTTCTTCGTTACTAAGGTCGCCAATTATTTTGCGGATAGGCTCGGGCACTTTTCTCACTAAGGTCGGGATTGCAAATATTTGATCTCCTTCAGCAAGCTGCGGATTTTTTAAGAGGTCAATTACTTCAATGGAATATTTTCCATCTAAGTTTTCATTGCAGTACCTGGTAATATTTTCCAGGGCGGTTACCGACTTCAATGTTTGCCCTGCTACGTATAATCTCAATTCAATTTTTTCCTGCTGTGCCATAAAAAATTTAGGTTGTACGGTGATGCTTATTATTTTGATGACTATTATCCTGCGGTGTCCTTTGAAGGTTTTTTATTTTCAACATGGAGCATTTGGATGCCTTGATGGGTGATGATAAAATGCTGTACGGTTGTTTGATGCCCCATACCTCGGGCCTTTACAATGCGAAGAGCGCGCACGTGATTGTCGTTTTCCACTTCGTTGTTTACCTGTATCCAAATGTCTGCCAGAGAAGAAATGGAATCAATCGTAATATCATGCGCGGCGCTGCTCTGATGGGTAAGCGAGGTAAAGTATGCGTTGATGAGATTTTTTTTAAGCACATCCATCAGGCGAATGAGCATCTCCTGTACTTCGCCAGTATTACCAACAGTGACTAAACTGCTGATAGGGTCAACAATGATAGTTTGTGGTTTATGTTCTTCAATGAGCCGGTGTAATACAAGCAGGTGCATTTCCAAACCTAACAAAGAAGGGCGGGAAGAATGGATGATTAGCTTTTTTGAGTTGATATAGGCCTTTAGGTCAATGCCAACCGAGGCCATATTGCGTATTAATTGTTCAGGCGATTCTTCAAAAGAAAAATAAATGGTATTCTCCTTTCGCTTACAACTTTCCGCTGCAAAGTAAGAAGCCAAAATTGTTTTGGCTGTGCCTGCCGAGCCGGTTAGGAGCGTACTGCTACCCCGGTAAATGCCACCTTTCACAAACAGTTTGTCCAGGGAAGGCAGACCGGTTGAGATGATTTCATCAGAAATCTGATGATTCAGTTTAAGCGAAGTAATGGGTAAAACAGAAATCCCTTTTTCGTCAATCAGAAAAGGATATTCATTGGTGCCGTGTGTACTGCCGCGGTATTTTACAATGCGTAACCTCCGGGTGGCTATCTGGTCAATCACGCGGAAATCAAGCAGGATTACACAATCTGAAACATATTCCTCCAAACCCTGGCGGGTAAAAGTTTTATCGCCACGTTCCCCTGTAATAACTGCTGTAATGCCTTTTTCTTTCAGCCAGCTAAATAATCTGCGAATTTCTGAGCGCAACACAGCGGTGTTGGTAATGCCGCTAAAAAGGGATTCAATGGTATCGAGCACCACTCGCTTGGCACCAATACTCTCTATGGCATAGTTGAGGCGGATGAATAATCCCTCCAAATCATACTCGCCTGTTTCTTCAATTTCGGATCGTTCCACTCTCACATGGTCAATGCGGAGTTTGTTGTTGGCAATCATTTCTTCTAAATCAATGCCAAGTGATTTTACATTCGCTACCAAATCGCCTTTGGTTTCTTCAAAACTCATGAACACTCCCGGCTCGTTGTAGGCTGTAATGCCACTGGTAAGAAACTGAATGCCGAACAAGGTTTTACCGCAACCTGCGCTGCCACACAGCAATGTTGGTCTGCCTTTCGGAAAACCACCTCCTGTCACTTCGTCTAATCCAGCAATGCCAGTAGGGGTTTTGGTTAAATTGGTTTGTATGCTTGGTTTCATTCCATAAAGATACTGTTAAGTTTCACCAAACGGATTTCTTTTTGGTGTCTAACCCGGGCCGTCACCTTCCTCTAAATAGCCCTTATTGGGTGAAAACATATTTGTTCTACATTTACTAGTTGTGTCAAGCTAACCATCTCGGTTAGCTTGATGCAAAATATGTAATTAAGAGCGTGTTCAGGAATTTAGTTGGAATCAAAAGCGAGAAAATTCTAGTGACGCATCCGATATTGCACTCTTTCTTGCTCCAATCGGAGCAATTTGCTGTTGAGTCGCTCGAATAATTGCCGTTCTTCGGCACTCAAATTTTCTGGAACTGCGCCATAGTAAGGCTTGCCCTCCACCCACGCATGCGGGTAGGCTTCAAAAGTCGTTTCATCCATCATCAGGGCTCGAATATTCGGAAAAAAGTCGCGAAAGCGGCTCAAGATGGCCAATCCATGGGCGTCCAGATCGCCCCAATAGTAAAGGACTTTTTGATGCAGCCATTGGCAGTCTTTGAGCAGCGATATTCCATAACCGCCGCCGAAAATGACCATGCCATCAGAAAAAGGCTCTTGTAGTGCCTGAAGCATACTATTTTTGTTTTCGACCACTAAAATACGCGAAGCAGCAAGCGGAATTTGCCCCAACTGGTCTGCCGGAAACGCAAGGCGATTGAATCCACCGTACTGCGCTACTAGGGTCGGGTCGTTCCAGGCGCACTCCACGAGCGGTGCTTGTTCCGGCAACCCGTATCGCTTTGAAAAATTTTTATGTGCGGTATAAATGGCCGCTTTAGGCAGGATATTATCTAACAATTGACACAAAACGCCATTGTATTGCTCAATAAACTTGGTGTCAACCCCTTCGATGGGCAATAAACGAATGGGCAGCGCAGGTGCTGGATCTTCCTGAAAGAAACGTACCACGGCGAGCAATTGGGGCCAAACCGCATCGTATTGCACAACCTCGCGGACATGTGCAGCGCACCAGGATGCAAGTTCGGGTGTTCCGTTAATCAGGGCGAAATTGCGTTTAAAATTGTCTAATTCGGGCGTTTTTTCGATAAACTGAAGCAAATCGCCTGCGGTGTCAAATACAATAGCCCGAAGGCGGCTTTGTTTGTTTTTGCTGTTGGGCGGGGGCGCTTCCAGCTCAATTCGATAGCCCAATCCCGTTTTTTCCTTGCTTTGATTGACGAGTTCACTCAAGGCCTCCCAACGTTCCTCTGCCTTTTTTTGGTCGCCAGTGCGCTTGATCGTAAGCGGTTCATACGCAGGATTCCCTTGGGCAATAGCCGTCAACCATTGGCGATAATGAGCCTCTGCCCTTTTGCGAATATCTGCTGTCGTAATCATTGAGCTACCATGAATTTTTTCACCTCTTTGATCGAATAACAGTAGGCTACGGATCGGGGCGGCGATTCCGATTCCTTTTTTACAAAAATCAAATGGCTCATGTATTTTTCGCCTGTCGCGATGCCAGTATTTGGCGTGATAATGAGCATTTGAAATTTGAGGGCGGTCAATAAATCGAGCAAATAAGCGCTGTTTTCAGGATCCAATTTGCTAAATGCTTCGTCCACCACGATAAAGCGGAAGGAGCGGGCATTGCGCTCGTCGGCACTGATGTTGAACTGGTAAGTAAGGGCTGCCGCAAGTATGGTATAGGTGATTTTGGCTTGTTCCCCACCCGATTTGCCGCCTGTGCTGTCTAGTAAAGTACCACGCACTACCTCGTTATTAGTGCTGTAATACTGCTGGGTTTTGAAATTGAGCCAATTGCGCACATCGGTAACTTCCTTGCGCCATAGGTCATTGTCTTCCAAACGCCGGATAATATCTCCAATTTTTCGTACGGTTTCTTTCCAAATCTCCAATTTTTCAGGCCCTGAAGCGGCCAAAAAAGCAGCGCGGTCGTAGTCCCAAGATTGGAGCAATTGAAAAAATTCACCAATTCGGCTTCTGCGTTGGTTTTCCTCGGTCACCACTTGCAAATACGTGTCGTGCGAGTACGACAGGGCGCGCAGTGACTGGTTGATGTTGCGGATATTGTCGCGGTGGTCGATGAGTTGGTCCTCCAGACGCCGCTGAAAGGCTTGCATGGCATTGCCGATGTCTTTGCTGGCGCGTGCCTGGTAGCGCTCGCGGAGTTCGGGTAATTGGTTGGATTGGATGCGTTCGAGCAGGCTGAGGTAATCGCCGATGTTTTCGATGGTTGGGTTGCCCAATTCGTCGGTATCGTTGGGCCAGGAAGGAAATTGGTCGAGCAGTGCCTTGGTGGGCTGCTTAAAATCCTTCATCAGGCGCTCGGATTCCATGCGGAGGTCGAATTCGACTTTTTGTGCGGCCCTGATTTTTTCGGCCAATTGACTTTTTTGAATCTGCTCCGTTTTGTCTATCGTTGGAAGGTCCAAATCGGGTACGCTGTTCAGAAATGCCTCAAAATGCGGAGTTTGGATTGGATGCGCCTCGTATTCGGCGGCATCTGTTTTTTTGAAATCCAGTTTGGTACGGAGTTGGCCGAGTTGGGTATTCATCTGGCCTTCAGAACGCAGCCATTCACTTTTGCGCGACTCGGCGGTTTTGATCTTGCCTTCCACCTGTCGCAACTGTTGCTCCAGCACTTTTATCTGCGAGGATGCCTGGCTCAATTTTTCAATATACTTGGTCAGCTCTTCAATTTGGAGTTGAATATTGTCAAAATCAATGGTTTTAAAGTCTGGAAAATCGGCCAAACGCTGCGTATTGGCTAATTTTCCATTCAATTGGCTGATTTCATTTTCAATGGTTTGTGTACGTTCCTGCAAGCGTTGGATCTCGCCTTGCAGTTGGCGAAGTTCTTCATCGAGTTGGCGGATTTGTTCGGCATTGTCCCAACCCAACACGTAACGTTGGTTGCGCTGACGGTCATCCTTTTGGTGCAATTTATCGCTTTTGTACAAGCCTTCGGGCGTAAGCGCTTTGAGCGAGCGCTCATACTCGCCGTTATCTTCCGTGCAACGGTGCGGGTAGCGTTTGTTGAGTTCGTTGCGCAGCCAGTGGGCAAAGGGTGTTTTGGGGTGAACGTCCAGTTTGTTGGCTGCAATGGCTGAACTGTGGTCGCTTTGTAGTGCCTCGCCAGCGTTTTCCTCGGCTTCAACGAACCGCAGCAACACGCCCGTTTGATTGGTCCGCACCCAACGCACCACCTTGGACAGGTAGAGGGGCGGCACTAACAAATACAGGGAAAAGGGCGTCAGTAACTTTTCTAATGCATGTCGCCACAGCGTTTGTTCCTGTTCGCGAACCTGCACCAGCTCGCCAACAAAAGGCAGTTCGTTTTCGGTTATGCCGATACCTTCCGCCAGGCGGGCGCGGCAGCGGATGAGTTCATCGGGCAGGTTGTTGCGCCGTTTGCGGAGCGAAGCAAGTTCTTGTTTGAGTTCCTCTGCGGCCTGATCCTGCTGGCTTTTTTTACTGACGATGTCGTCGCGATGTTTGGTTTTGGCCTGTATTTGGTCCTGTAGTTGATTGGCTATTTCCTTCAACTGCTGCTGCTGATGAAAAAACGTCGCGTAATCAGGCTCCTCCCTCAAATCCAAGCTGCGGGCGATAGTGGCGTATCGCTCGGCCTCTTTTCGGCGCTTTTCAAACTCAACTTCGCTGCGTTTTTGATCTTCCTGGAGTTGTTGCAGGCGCTGCCCTTCTTTATTATTATTGATGCTGATTTTGATATTGGTTTCTTGGTCTCGAAGCGCCGTCAATTCATCCTCGGTTTGTGCTAAATCCTGTTGATTTTTTTCCAAATGCCGCCTGGCTTCCGCGATGCCTGTTTCCAACAAGTCGACGTGTTGGCGGGCAAACCACGGGCCGATGGCTTGTTGTAAGACTTCTAATTCCAGCATTTCGCTGTGGTACCGGAGCCGTTCGGCATTTTTATTCAGCAAAGGCATCAGCATTTGCTCTTGTCGGGTCACTTTTTCGAGGGTTTGTTGGGTTTCAGCGATGTCGGCATATTCTTTTTTCAACTGGTCGAACGCATCATCCATATTGTACTCATCGAGCATATGGTCGCGAATAAAAGCGTTGAGGTCGCCAAGCACTTTGATACCCGCCGTTTTGGCAAGCAGGTGCAAGGCTTTGGCACGGCCCGCCGCGTTATTGGCTTTGGCGGGTATTCGCATGCCCAGTTTGGGCTGAAAATCGGCAGCAAATTCATTGAAACTATCGTAAGATTTGGCCTGAAGCGTTTTGCTAAGCGCAGTATTGAAAGCGCGAATATCACCGCCGAAGCGAAAATGTGTTTCTATGTTCAGTTCGATGGGGGCCGTATAAAAGCGCTTTTGCAATTCTCCGTTTCGAAACCAGTACAGGTGAGCCAGCGTGTAATATTGTTGCAGGTCGTTGTTGTAAAACACGCCTAACAGCACGGTGTAGGTTGGCTTTTCGTCGGGCAAATCGCGCAATTGTTCGCGATTTTTTTCGGAGTAACCGTACACACCGCGCACGTAATCCTCCACTTTTCGGGTGCGTTTGCGGTCTTCAAAACCAGCCGATTGGTTAAAATACCGTTCTGGTGTGGGGTTGAGCAGCGCAATGATGGCATCCACAAGCGTGGTTTTGCCCGCACCATTGGCGCCGGTTAGCAATGCATTTTCATTTAAAAGCGGCAACACACAAACTTTTTCGTGGAAAGTGCCCCAGTTATACGCCTCAAAACGGGTTAAACGAAACCCTGCAAATTTTGCGTCAGTTGAAAAAATCGTCAGTTCGGATTGATTCATAGGTTGGCGATTTGTTGGGCAAGTTGCTGCAATTCGTCCGGGCCGATAAAAGCTTTGAGGATACGTTTAACGCGATACCGAATTTCGTCGTCGTTCAGCTTGGTATCGCCGCTGTTCAATTCTTCAAGAAAACCCTGTTTTTTTACGTCCTCCACCGTTTTTTTTACATCTTTCAAAAAACGCTGTTGCGTGTTGCGTTCCCGGAAAAAAAGTTCCACCATATCGCGCAGGTCTCGCAAGGTCAAAATGGGCTCGCGACTGGCACTTTCGTTAACGGTATAGTCTTCGAGGTGTTCGCGCAGCAAGACGCACAGTATCGTCTGGTCCACTGTGAGCGAGCGTCGGGTCATGAGGCGGGGTAGGGGATTGGTCTCTATCTCTTCCTGTTGGACCTGGCGTAAGTACGCAAATCCTTCCTGCCGATTTACGATAAGGTCTAGCCCGATCTGGGCAAAATACCGCCTCAGGGGCAGTTCGTGTGCCTTCACCAGGTCGTTCCAGTAGCGGGCCTCTTCTTCATAGACCACACCTTTCAGTAAACGAATGGCTAATGGCGCGAAGCTCGTGGGTTGCTCCGTTGAGGCAATTTCAGGGACTATGTGGTTTAGTTCTTGCATCATTAATCTTTGACAAAAAGCACCCGCGGACCGTCTGCAAATTGTTCTTTTTCAGCATTCAAAGCAATCAAATCATCCTCCGCAGCGTCAAAAAAATGCCGATTGCCGTTGCTTGCGGCGATGTTCAGATAAGCCAGCAGCTCTGACAATCCCTCCTGCATGGGGAACTGCTTTGAAAGCGTGGCCAGGGTGGTTTGCACATCGGTTTCGAGGGCTTCGGAAATTTGTTTTTTTAAACGAAGGGCAATAGACAGATCATCTGAAAATGGAATGTCTGGCTTGGCATCATCACTTTTTTGCGGGAGTTGGAAGCTCAGTTTCTGTTCGCTGGTCTGTAGTTTAAGCATTTTTTCCAACGGCAGGTAGATATCGGCTTCCGGGCTGTCTATTACCCAGAAGGGCTGATCAGTGTTGGTAAAAGCCTCGTTAAAAGCGGGTTGCAATAGTAATTGTTTGACCTCAGCTAAGCGCTGACGCAGCAACTGGCGGTTGTGTGAAGTATTTTCTGCCACAATGCGCGTGATACGGTCTGCGATACGGCGATTGGCTTCCAGTACTGGTTGTGCTTCCTGAAGCAGGTTTCTATACAGGCGTTGCAGGAGGTTTTCGCTGGTGAACGAAACCTGCCTGTCTTTCATAATAGCGAGGAGTGAATTAACGCCTTCTTCAAACTGTCGGGAGCGTTGCGCGTCTCGGAGTTCTTCAAAAAAGTGGTTAAAACTCTGACCTTGCCGGGTGCGGTCTA
Source organism: uncultured Saprospiraceae bacterium (assembly GCA_964550795.1). GTDB lineage: Bacteria > Bacteroidota > Bacteroidia > Chitinophagales > Saprospiraceae > M3007. The sequence continues at coordinate 4,867 of CAZKBH010000020.1, read as the reverse complement.
ATTCGTCGCGGGCATCAAGAGCAGCGCCGAGCATAGCGCCTTTGCTGCCTTCTTGCGCGGCGTATTGGCGCAGCAACTTCGTTCGGATGCGTTCAAAATTGCTTTCTACGGCTTTAAAATCGGTAGCCAGCGCGCGTACCTGCTCCAGCAGGCCGTCGTATTCTTCGCGGAGGCGGATGTTGTCAAAGGGACGGTATTGGCTTTTTCCAGCCTGGATAGCGGCTATTTCGGCTTCTATGCTCAGTTGTTTTTGTCGTAGATCGGTAATTCGTTCTTTGTCTGTTTTTTCACGGCTATTTTCGAGAATACGTTTTAGCTTTTCAAAAATATCATCGAACCGCGATTGCGTACCCGTAAACTCCCGGGTTTCCAAGCCTTCTAGCCATTGCCAAGCCCGTACCACATGTTCTGTTACGCTGTATTCATATTGACCTTCAGCGTTGTTAAAGCCGCGCAGATAGCGTTTTTTTACACCCTCCCAATCGCGTAGCAAGGCTTTGGCCTTATTGCGATAGCGACTAAACAGATCGGAGGTTTCGGTGTCCGATTCGTCAAACACGTCTTTTTCATCAAATTGCTGTAAGTAATGGGCTAATAGCGGGATGAGTTCGTCCTGCCCGATGCTGTTACGCCCTTCTGCAAAAACGCTGCGCAAAAAGGAGAGGATGAGCGATGAGTTATGCTCTCGCAACAACTGAAGGGTGCTAGCCTGCTTAAATAACCGGTTTATTTGCTCCGCCTGAAAGGACATCTTGACTGCGAATGTAAGCGAAGTTATTAATTTTTGGCTAATTTATGGCCAGGGGAGGTGAATGAGAGGGGAGATTGTTGAGGCGGAGAGTGTTCAAATAACTGTTTCAGGTATATAACGGACGACTATGTAAAAATTCAAAACTTACTTAGTCGTCCGTTGCGTGTATGCCGCCCCAAAACACACGCCCCCGCCTCCAGCAGTTCGCTGAAAACGGGGGCGTACTCATTCATCGAGGCGTAGGGTTTTTGTCACAGGTTTTTGATTGAGGCCGGAAAGGTAATACGTCCTCCCAAAATGACAAACTTTTTACAAATAAAATTTTGTAAATTTTAAAACGGACACCCCTCACAAGGCGCAGACTTCAATTTCGCAGGAGATTTAGTATCACTGACCTCGATAGCGCCGGTAATGCGGAATTCCGTGCGGCGGTTGAGCTGGTGCTGTGTTTCCGTGCAAGGGATGCCGTCGCCGCAGGGGTTCACCAGTTTGCTTTCGCCGTAGCCGTGGGGGGTAAGTCGCTCGCGGGCTATGCCTTGTTTGGTCAGCCATTCTACCACGTTTTCGGCGCGGCGCTGAGACAATTCCAGGTTGTGTTTGTCAGAGCCTCTTGAATCGGTATGCGAGGCAATTTCTACCTGAAATTCAGGGTTTTGGCGCAGCGTTTTGAGCAGTTTTTTCAGCTCGGGCATGGAGGCCACATTGGGGGCATGGGCGTTCAAATCGTAATACAAATTGACCAAAAAGCCCTCCGAACCCCGCGCCCAGGTCGTTTCTTCGGGTTTGCTGGGCACTCCGTTGTCAAGGAGAATTCCCTCGCGGACCGTAAGCCCGTCTTCTAAATCAAAATCGGCTGCCGTGCCGTCGGGGTTTTCGTACAAACCGGAAAGGTCGTTGTAACGCGGACCTTTTTTCCCGACTGCTTTTTCGGGAATTTCAACGATAAAACCCTCTGCGTCCCGGTAAGGCTCCAGATTCAGATTGACCTTAAAAGCAGGGTTTCGCGTGGTACTTTTGGTGCAAATCCCCTCAGCAACACCCGAAATAAACCCTTCCTGAACCGCTCGAAGCGTATAACAACAATTTTTGTCCAGTTTGAATTTGAATCTGCCGTCAGGACCCGTCACAAATGGTTCAGGGGCCGTTTTGCCACAATCATTGCTCAGAAGCAGCCTCGCGCCATTGGCCGGAAAGCCGTCGCGCATGTCGAATACCATGCCTTGCACCGTGAAATTGCTGAGTTTATTTAACCCAATTTCAATCCGGGTAATCTGTCCCTGGGAACTCCCAGCTTCGCCCGTGCAACCAGGTTTCACCACGGCTTCGTAGCCTTTCTTGGCCGTCGAAAAATCCGCACATTCGGCGTGGCGCATATCGAAGGCCACAATGCCCTCGGAACTGGTACTGAGCGTCAGGTTGGTACGCGAATTGAGTACCGCAGCTCCACTGATCGGCTTGTTGGTCTGGGCATCAAACACGTAAATTTCTACCGGCGCGGCATTTTTGGAAAAACCATAAATATCATCCCGCCCGGAGCCGCCATCGCGGTCGGAGGTAAAAAAGCCCCAGGAGAGATCGCCGCCAAAACAAACCCCAAAATCATCGCGGGTGGAATTGAGCGGTGCGCCGAGGTTGATGGGCAGATTCCAGTCTTTATCGCCCTTTGGTGTACTGTAAAATAGGTCGAGACCGCCCAAACCCAGGTGTCCGTTGGAAGCAAAATACAGGCGGCCATTGGGGGCCATGTAGGGGAAAATTTCATTGCCTTCGGTATTGACTGTAGGTCCGAGGTTGATGGCGGCGCTCCAGATGCCGTTGTTTAACTCGCTGTAATACAGGTCCATTCCGCCAAAACCACCCGGACGGTTGCTGGAAAAATACAGGCGTTTGCCATCGGATCCCATGTTCGGGTGGGCAGAATTGTATTCGGCAGAGTTAAAAGGCAGTCGGGTTACGTCCGACCATTTGCCCGCTGCATCGAGTTTGGCTGCAAAAATGTTCAGTTTCACCAAGCCGTCTTCGCTGCGCCCGGTATTGCCGTCCACGTAGTTGTTTCGGGTAAAATAGAGGGTCTGTCCATCGGGCGAGAGGGCCGCGGCGGCTTCGTTGAAACGGGTGTTCAGGTTGGCCGAAAATTTATCCAAACGCGCCGAGGCAATTGCGCCGGGCACATCAGTTTTGAGTGCTGTGGTATAGAGGTCGGAGAATGGATTTCCGGTCCACATGGAGGTGCGCTTGATGGCGGTACCGAGGTCGCGGTCACTGGCGAATACGAGTTGGCCGTGGACAATACTGGGGCCAAAGTCATCAAAAGAGGAATTGCAGGGGAGGTGCGTAATCTGGTAAATGCCTTTGTTTTTGGTCAAAAGTTCTTCTTCAAGGTCGCAGGCCTGGGCGAGAAACTGTCCGCGGGCATCGTCGGGGGCTTCTTTTTCGTATTGTTTGAGCCAGAGCCGCGCTACATCACATTTGCCATTGGCCTGAAGCATCATGCCGTAATACAGCTTGTGAATGGGTTTCACGTTGGGAAGTCGAACGATTTGACCATACCAATACTCGGCGTTTTCGGTGTCGTTGATTTTGCGGTAACACTCCGCGAGTCCGAGTTTGGCTTCTGACAAATCTTCCTTTTGCAGCACCTGCTGGAACTCCACGATGGCCGTCATGTAATCCAGATCCTGCATGGCATCGTTCGCGCGTTTGAGCCGGGCGGATTGCGCCAGCAGCAGAGTGGGCAACAAAAGGAGCGAGAAGATAACCGTATATTTCATTGCTAATCTTTTAAAAATACCTGGGCGAAGCCACTTGTTTCACTTTTACATCGAATTCGTAGCCCAACATGATCTCAAACGAGTTGCTGCTGACGCTGCGCAATTTGCTGAGCGTAAGGTCGTAAGCGGCCCCAAAGCGCATGCCATTTCTCAACGAAAAGGCTACCCAAAGATTGGCTGAATCGTGTGAAGATTTGCCCGAAAATGCCGTACGATACGAGGTGCCCACCCAAAACATCTGACGGAACAGAACCGATGCGCCCACATTCGCCGACATGGGTGCCCCGATTTTTTGTCCATCCTGCCCACTAAAAAAACCACTGTTTTGTAACAACAAACTGGGTTTCAGCACCAATTGGTCGCCGCTGAGCGGAATAGCGGTGCCTGCGCTGAGGTAAAAATGGCGGTAATTTTTGGCAAAAACAGCCATGGACTCATCTTTAGCGTCCCGCAAATCGTGTTCCAAAAGCCGGGGCACACCCAATCCGAGATAGAATTTTTCGCTGTACAAGTATGCCCCCGCGCCGAAATTGGGCAACCAACGGGACAGGTTTTGGGAAAACGAAGGATCGTCCGATTGCTGCACGGGGATGCTGCTGAAATTGCCACGCCAATTGGCCACACTGGCCTGCAAACCCAGCGAGAGTTTGAATTTTTTACTGGCACCCACTTGCATCCGATAGGCATAAGATGCTGCCAAATCTGTAGCGCCTCCAGGGCCAATCTGATCGTTTGCGAGGGAAAACCCCAACCCAACCCGTTCATTTTTGAGGGGCGTATGGGCAGTAAGCGTCTGCGTCACAGGGGCACCCTCGAAGCCCAGCCATTGCTGGCGGTGCGAAAGATTGAGGGCCAGATGCTCGTTGCTGCCCGCGTAAGCTGGATTGAACACCAGCGCATTGAAGTGATAGTTGGTAAACATCGGGTCCTGCTGCGCCGCAACGACCGCCACCCGAAGGATTATAATCAACAGTGTGAGGAAGTAAATTTTCCGCATTATAAATCGGTTTGTATGCTTTTAAGTCAAATGCCCTCCTTCTCCAAGGCTAGCTTGTCCCCCCCACTACACCAATCACCATTACACCAATCACCATTCTACCATTCACCAATACACCATTCACCCAACCACAAAGGTCGGGGAAAAAATCTATCCATCACGATTCGGGCTATCATTAGGACCTTCATTCAGGAAGCCGTAACAAATGGCGGCAATATTCCCCTTTAATCCCGGGCTTTAAATTGCGCAAACCGGCTAAAACAAATATTACTGCGTCTCGCCTGGCGCTAATCCCCAGCCTTGTCATCTTGTCGAGACCCGTCCGCATCAAGTGCGCTTTGGACGGGT
>CAZKBH010000019.1:0-82152 GCA_964550795.1 uncultured Saprospiraceae bacterium | reverse complement strand
ATTGCCACAGAAGCCATCCGTCGGCATTTTGAAAACGCGGAAATTGTGGAAGCTATAAATGGCAAAGAAGCAGTAAAACTACTTGAAAACGCAGCTTTCGATCTGGTTTTGATGGATATGCAAATGCCGGAAATGACGGGAACAGAAGCCACTCGCTACATTCGGCAGCATATTTCCACCGACCTCCCAATCATTGCTTTGACCGCCTCGGCCACGCCGGAGGAAATCGAAAACGCCTTGGAATCCGGTATGAACCGGCATTTGGGAAAACCTTTTAAACCGCGCGAATTGGCGCAAGTGGTAGCAGAAGTGTTAGCACTGGACGGGTCTGTACCGGCGGCTTTAGCCGCAGGAGCACCAGGCATTCCTGCGGCTAAAGCCGCCGGTACAGACCTGGCATTCCTCCGCGATTTCTGCGAGGGCGATGAAGCGCAGATGCGGTATTTTATTCAAAGGTTTTTAGCACAGTACCCATTGGAAATCAAACGATTGGAAGATGCTTTGGCGCAAGAAGACCGAGCGGCAATCTATCAGGTAGCGCACAGTTTTAGGCCACAATTGGAATTTGTCGGATTGAAAGAAGCGGCTGGCTTGGCGCTTCAATTGGAACAAATTGCACAGACAGAAACCGACCTTCAAGTATATTCTGTTCTTATGGCACAACTAAAAAAAGCCTTGGACGGGTTATTGCAGCCGGCAGATTGGGCGATATGAAACGGTCAACTGGAAAGTCAAACCCACAAATAGGAAGACGCCCCAACGCGCAGCAGTCTTGATGCCCCACTTTTGTTCCATTCAATGTTAACGCTCAATGGAATATCATGACTGCAAAATTTCTTTTCACCAGCACCTTCTCTCTTATTGGTATAAGTCTCCTTTCAGCTCAAACCAGTGCAGCATTGCATACGGAGCAGTTGCTTGACTTAAATACCATGGATACCCTTCACCAACTGGAGCAAAACGCACTTTTGGCCTTAATAGGCGCGGTTGTTTTGATGGCCCTGCTTTGGATATGTTCTGTCGCGAAAGCCTGTACTGAATTGAACCAGCCGCAAAAAAGCCCCGGCAGATCTTCGATGATGTTACTGATTCTGATAACAGGGCTGAGTGTTTTCTGCGGCAGTTGCAGCGCAGGCCGCTGGGAGCAGGCGGCGCGATATCGCATGGCCATGAAATCCGAATTCCGTGACAGCCCGTGTGCGCATCAATCTATGCATCCCATGAATATCCCAGCCAACAACCCCTACCCTTCCAATGGCTATTCCAATGGGCTTGGGCCTTCTGTATGCGGAGTTTGCGGGCAGGTGGAATTTCGTCGGTTATTTTGCCACTAGCTGGGCGAGTCTGTACCGGCGACTTTAGTCGCTGGAGTGCATGGTGTGCCAGGAGTGCATGGTGTGCCAGCGGCTAAAGCCGCCGGTACAGACCTTTCACTTCCTCTGCGATTTCTGCTAGGGCGATGAAGCGCAGATGCGGCATTCGCCTATATGAAATGGTCAACTGGAAAGTCAAACCCGAAAATGGAAAGACACCCCAACTCGCAGAAGTCTCGAAGCCCCACTTTTGTCCCATTCAATTTTAACGCTTCGATACATAAACCCCGCAAGCCCTATCCAGCATCTGAAACACCTCCTCAAACCCATCATCGTCGTGGTACGGATCCGGTACCGCATGGGCTTGGCCGGGATATATCTGGTCCATAATCATTTCGACTTTGGCGCGGTGTTCGTCGCTTTGGGCCAGGCGCAGTACATCCCGCAGATTTTGGGCGTCCATGACAAAAATCTTGTCAAAACGTTCAAAATCAGCCACTTGGAACTGCCTTGCTCGTTGGTCTGTAATATCAATACCATACTGCCCCGCCTTGATAATCGAGCGACGATCGGGTAATTGGCCCGCATGCCAGTGGCCGGTGCCTGCGCTGTCCACTTCCCAATCGAAGGCTGCTTCGCGGATCTTTTGTTTCATAATGCCCTCGGCGAGGGGGCTGCGGCAGATGTTGCCGAGACAAACCATTAGAATTTTCATGGGCGGATTTGATTAGACTTGTTGCGGTGGAGGGCTTGAGTGAGAGGAAAAGGCATCCACCGCAACAAGTCTATTGCTTTAAGCGCCAAAAATCCAGAAAAATATCCAATGTCGAACAAGGAATGTCCAACATTCAAGTTGCGAACATTGGATATTGCCTGTTTCGTTGGTACTTAATCAAAAATCACCCGGCCGAGCGCTATTTTACCGTTTTCCAACAACAACTGGCACCAGTAAACCCCGCTAGGCAGCCCATTCCGCCGGATGGAGAAATTGGAGGATTCAGATCTACCGGTGCGCAACACTTGGCCCCTCATATCAATGAGTTTCCATGATTGAATTGCCGATGCTCCCTCGGGCAAAAGCATCTCAACACGATCATGCGCAGGAACTGGCCAGGTTTTCACTTCCAGCAAACCGCTCGGTTCTTTTGTGCGAACGGCAGTAGAGATGACCAACATAGATTCATTGGTGATTATCGGCAAATTGAAATCAAAGAAAATTGCTGCCGAATTACGGAGCGTGGTGCCTATTGGGTTGCCGGGAGTCTGCCGAACATAAAACTTGACAAAGCCGTTTGAAGCCGGTTCGTTCGTCGTTGAGTCAGGCAGCAAAATATTATTGAATTTAAATCGCAATATATTTCCATCGCGCAGTTCAAACGAATAAGGGTGGCTTGATGCGCCAGGTATAACGCTTGTAGCATCCAAGCGCTGACTAAGTGTATCTGCTATGACGACAGTGAAGGCGGTGTCATTGCCCGTATTTTGAAAACGGATTAGATACTCAAGATCTAAATCAGGCAATATCTTGGCGGTTTCCGGTTTACCATCTACGAACGCAGTTTTATCGTTGGGATCATAAGATGCCACTACAGGAAGACAAAAACGATTGGCAACCCGAGCGCCAGCAGTCGGTATACAATTCGTATCAGGGTAAATGTGACTCTCTACACAGAGTATTTCCCCTAAGGTAGCATCACAATCAACTTGGAAATTAATCGTAAAAAAGCCGCTTTCTCCAATATCCACGGTACCGATGTCGAACGTATAAGTTGATCCGCTTTGGTTCAGAAGCGGTACTGTGGAGGACAAATAAATCAGTTTTGGGTCGAGCGTTACGCTTACATAAGCGTTTATGGCAGGGGCAGTGCCCTGATTTTGATATTGCACCTTCAGATAGTTGTTATCAAAACACCGGCGGAAAACAGGGCTTCCGATGGAGACAAACATCTCTGGGCAAATTACCGTGGCCTTTGCTCCAATGTTCAGGAATACTGTATCATTGGAAGACTGCATAGTTACGGGGTTGGGGAAGCCGCAATAATCCCAATATGAGCCTAGTTGGGCAATGGAAATGGTATATTCTCCTCCGGAGGTGACCATTGAAAAATTGCCATCCATGTCAGAAGTCGCAGAGTATTTTTTGGTACCCGATTGCGCGAGGACAGAAACCTGTTTCAATCGCGTTTCGGAGACATCTGGGAGACAGTTATAATTTTCGTCCCAGTAAATTTTTCCAGAGATTTGATTTGTAAATGTATTGCCATTGGGGTCTGTGCGCACAAGGAGCACCTTATCGTTCGTAGGCCCTCCCCATATTGGCCCAATGCATGCCAAAATTCCGCCGTCGGGCATTTCAACCATTGGGGCTCCCAAATTACCAACACTTTCTACGCGAGTTTCGATCTGTTTGATCCAAATAGGGTCGCCATTCAATGGGTTAATATTTACGAAACTTGGGCTGTGTTCACCGGTTGCGAAGATATATTTTCCAATACATAAAATAATACTGCCATCCTGCCTCACCAGCATACCTAAGAGTGCAGTATAGTCCATATCATTGAAATAACTTACCAAGTTGCGCTCCCACACGATATTCCCCGCTGCATCTAATTTGGCTATAGATTGATTGTTATAGTTTTGGTAATAAGTAGATCCATCTGAAAGCGATCCAGCCACAAAAACAAAACTATCGTCCAAATCTCGTTCCCAAATCACTTGATTATTCCGGTCTACTTTTGTCCAATGAATTTGAGATGGCCCAAAAGAGTCCTCTGTATAAATCAAGGTTTGGTCGTGCCCTGGATAATAATCGTCTGGCCAACCGTTCGCGAAAGTAAAACGATTCACCAATTGGCCGTTTTTATCAACAAAATCAATGACTTCACCTATGTTGGTCGCATGATATTGCAAACAGTTACCACCGTTCGGTGCTGCCCTTCCCCAAAAAATTCCGGCAGTGGTAGGTGCTGTATAAGTCCAGTCAATCTGGTTGTTCGCATTCAGTTTTCTCAATTTGTAATGGGTGGTCCAGTAGGATGCTCCGCTAATGTCTGCATTCATTATTTGCCACTGCGGGGTCCAGGGAATAGCATCATTGCCAAGATAGTTTCCGTCTAGGTCAAAAGAAAAAATAAAACTAGGGCTGGGGTTGTACGACTCAGAAACGGACAACCGAACCCCATTATCTATGCCGGGGAATACGATTATTGGATTAGCAGGGTCAATCTCATCATCTTGAAATAATATTTCCCAAGACTGCCCATTTGCAAAAGGCATCAAGAAAAAGGATTGAGCGCATAATAAAAGGAGAAGTGAATAATATTTCATAGTTTATGTGTTTAAGGTGAAAATGTACTGCAAAGTACATGTATTATGATTACAAATACTATGCAAGCAGCCGAAATAATATAATTACCCCAAAATTAATGTCCAACCTGCCTGAGAACAGGCAGGTTGGACATTCCCTTGGGCATTGGACATATTAATCTGCTATTTTTGCCGAATGAAACGACTCACTCTTTTACCAGCCGTAGCTTCAGCGAAGGCGGGTCTCGCTTTTCTGCTCATCTTAGCACCCATGATTTCCGAAGCACAAATCAACTATGCACCGCTCCGTCAGCCGCTCAGCACGGGCCAGTGGGAGTTCCGGCAAGCCAATACGCCCACCTGGAAACCCGTCAAAATTCCCGTGAGCGCACACACCGCCCTGCTGCAAAACGGCATGATCGAAGACCCGTTCTGGCGCGACAATGAGGAAAAATTGCAGTGGATCGAAAAGGAAGACTGGGAATTTCAAACCACCTTTGATGTAAGTGAAGAGGTGTTGGCAAAGAAACACATCGAATTGATATTCAAAGGTTTGGATACTTACGCGCAGATTTATCTCAACGATTCCCTACTGCTGGAAACGGATAATATGTTCCGCACCTGGCGGGTTGATGCCAAGCAATTATTGAAATCTACGGGCAATAAGTTGCATATCTACTTTGAAAGCCCACTGAAAAAAACGGACGAAGCCTGGAAAAATCTCGGCTACGAACTCCCCGGCGGGCAACGCACCATGACCCGCAAAGCGCAATTCCACTACGGCTGGGATTGGGGGCCACGTTTTGTGGGCTGCGGCATTCTCCAAAAACCAACCCTCGAAGCCTGGGACGATTTTATTTTTGATAATTTGTTCATCACCACGCAAGAGGTCACGCCCGGCAAAGCCAAAATGGTGGCGCGTTTTCGCTATCGTTCGGATTCAAAATTTACCGTCAACGTACAGTTCAAAGAAGGCAAGCGGAAATCCGTGGAAGACCGCGTCATTTGGCCCGGCATGCACACCGATTCCGTCACCTACGATGTGGATGACCCCAAACTTTGGTGGTGCGTTGGCATGGGCGAACAACCCTTGTACGATTTTACCATTGAGGTTAAAAAAGGGGTACAAACCATTGAAAAACAGGATGTTAGAATGGGCATCCGAAAAATAGAACTGGTCACCGAAAAGGATTCCAAGGGCGAAACATTCTTTTTCCGACTCAATGGAAAACCCGTATTTGCCAAGGGCGCAAACTACATTCCGCAGGATATTTTCCAGGATCGTGTGGATCCAAGCCGCACCAAAAAACTGCTCGACGACGTAGTGGGCGCCAATATGAACATGCTCCGCGTATGGGGCGGCGGCATCTATGAAGACGACACTTTTTACCAACTCTGCGACGCGCGCGGCATCCTCGTGTGGCAGGATTTCATGTACGCCTGTGCGATGTATCCGGGCAACGGCAAGTTCCTTAAAACAGCCGCCCTGGAGGGCCTCGAACAAATTGAACGCCTGCGCCAACACCCTTCGATTGCGCTCTGGTGCGGCAACAACGAAAACAACGAAGCCTGGCACAACTGGGGTTGGCAAATGCAGTTCAATGAGGCCCAACGCACCCAACTCTGGCGCGAGTACAATCTTTTGTTCAACGATATTTTGCGCACTTACGTGGAAAACAACGCCGATGGAGTGCCGTATTGGGAAAGTTCGCCGCGCTACGGCAGGGCCAATCCGAAAAATCTGACCGAAGGCGACTCCCACTACTGGGGCGTGTGGCACGATGAGGAACCTTTCGAGATTTTGAATAAAAAAGTGCCGCGTTTTATGAGCGAATACGGCTTCCAGAGCTTCCCGGAATGGCGCACGATACAGTCGTTCACAGAACCTGAGGACCGCAAACTGGACAGCAAAGTGATGCTTTTGCATCAAAAACACCCCCGAGGCAACGCCCTCATCGCCGAATACATGAAACGCGACTACAACACGCCCAAAAATTTTGAGGATTTCGTGTACGTCAGCCAACTCCTGCAAGCCGAGGGGATGCGCACGGGTTTTGAAGCCCATCGCCGCAACAAACCCTACTGCATGGGCACGCTTTACTGGCAACTCAACGACGTGTGGCCCGTGGCTTCCTGGAGCAGTATGGACAATTTTGGCCGCTGGAAAGCCCTGCATTATTACGTCCGAGAGGCTTTTAGTCCCGTGGCGGCCTTGCCAATTCTGGAAGATAATGTGTTGAAAATCTACGGTGTAAATGATCAATTCGACTCGGTGAACGTACAATTGAGCGTTCGGGCGAGTACCCTGAATGGCAGTAAATTGTTTGAATACAAGCAAGCTGGACTGACTATTTCACCAGATTCGAGCAAAATACTTTGGGAAAACCCACTTAAAACCATCCTCGACGGCAAAAAACCCGAAAACTGCGTGGTGGAAATCGAACTGCGGGATTCAACGGGGACTTCCGTGCTGAGTCGCCGTATTTTCTACGCGGTGCCGCCCAAAAAACTGAAATTGACGAAGCCGGATTTGAAAATAACCAATGTGGAAAAAACGCCTTCAGGTTATTCCATCTCGCTGCAAACCAATGACAACCTCGCCAAAAACGTGTATTTGCAAACAGATGAAGATGGCTTTTTCTCCAACAACTATTTCGACCTCCTGCCCGACGAACGGGTGACGATCTTCTTCAAAACGGATAAGGTTTTGGCAGACCCGGTTAAGGCGTTTAGGGTGAAGAGTTTGGTGGAAGCGATGGAATAGGATACGAGTTTTAAAACATTTTTTAACCTCGAAACCGGATGCGGCACTAGCGAAGAGCGCAGCCCTTTCAAAGCCTTAACTACTTTTTTCGGTATCCTAACCCGTTACACCGATGAACAAGAAGAAACTACAAATCCGCAACAGCACCGCCGAGTTTCTGATTTTCAGCGCACAGGCCAGCGAAAACACCATTGAGGTGATGGTGCAGGATGGAACTGTTTGGCTCACGCAAAAAATGCTATCTGCGTTGTTTGAGGTGGAGGTTAATACCATAAACTACCATCTCAAAGAAATTTTTAAAAGTGACGAATTGCAGGATGCCGCAACTATTCGAAAATTTCGAATAGTTCAAACCGAGGGCAGCCGGGAAGTCAGTCGAGAAGTTGAATTTTATAATTTAGATGCCATCATATCCATCGGCTACCGGGTCAATTCGCAACGCGCCACACAATTCAGGCAATGGGCGACTGCCGTGTTAAGAGACTTTGCCATCGCCAAAGCCTTTGCCGAAAGCGAATTTGAAAAATATCGCGTCGTGCAGGACCGGCTTTTTGAAAGCGATTTTGGTAAAATGCTAAAGAAAACGCTGGGTGCCGACACAGAAAAGCCGAACTCACCATAAACCTCAAACGCCGAGTCAAGTGGTGCCTTCACCTCACTGCCATAAACTCCCCCAACTCCGCTTTTAGCACCTCTGTTTCGATCAAAAAACCGTCGTGTCCGTAAACAGAATCAATGCAACAAAACTGCGCGGCAGGTAAGTGTCTGGCCAACATTTCTTGCTCAAAAGGTGGAATGAGCATGTCTTTTTTGATGGAAAAAACAAAGGCTGGCATGGTCAATTGTTGCAAGGCTGCCGGAATCCCGCCGCGCCCCCGGCCTACGTTGTGGGTGTCAAGGATTTTCGTCAAATGCCAATACGATTGACTGTAAAACCTGCGCACCAGCTTCGCTCCCTGATATTGCATGTAGCCCGCCGCACGAAACCCGTCGCTGCGTTCGTCTGAGTCGGTTTGTGTGTCGCGGTATGCTTCGATGCTGCGGTAACTCAGCAGCCCAATGGCCCGCGCCGCCCGCAAACCCGCTTGTCCGGAAAGATGCTCGTCGTCGGTCCAGGTCGGGTCAGCTTCAATGGACATGCGCTGGCTTTCGTGAATAGCGATGGCCCAGGCCGATTCCCTGGCAGCACAGACGAGCAGGGCAATTTTTTTGATTTTTTCGGGGATCAAAAAAGCCAATTCCAGGACTTGATGCCCCCCGCAGGAACCCCCAATGCACAATTCAATGGATTCAATACCAAGGTGCTGGCGCAGCAAATCCTGCGAACGCGCAAGGTCTCGAATGCTCACGAGCGGAAAATCTTTGCCGTATGCTTTGCCTGTAACGGGATTGGTGCTGCGCGGCCCTGTGCTGCCGTAGCAGGAACCAATCATGTTGGCACAAACGATAAAATATTTTTCGGGATCAAACACATTGCCAGGCCCATAAAGTCCTGACCACCAATCTGATACATCTGAATTGGCAGTGAGCGCGTGGCAAACCCAAATGACGTTGGAGCGTTCGGCGTTTAACTTGCCAAAGGTGTGATAACCCAGCGTTAATTCGGGTAAAACGCTGCCATTTTCGAGTTGAAATGGCTCGGGGCTTTTGAAAAATTGGAGCTGTGGGATTGGGATTGGGAGGTGATAATCGGGCGGGACGAGCATTTGCATATCCGATATGGTTCGCAGAAATTGGTCAATAAATGATGTAGAATACTTACTTGTTAGCAACGCCGAAACGACCGAGTTCGCCAGTACCACCGAAGCATTCGCCACCCAAAATCAAAGTGTATCAAAATCCCTTCGGCGGTATCGGTGGTGTCGGTCGTTTCGGTGTTCTTTAAAATTAGTGTCGTCAAGAAATCGCCTGTTCCAAATCCCCCAAAATATCTTCGATATGCTCCAAACCCACCGAAATCCGAATCAATCCGTCGGTAATGCCCGCTGCCTCCCGAGCTTCTGGCGTGAGCCGGGCGTGGGTGGTCGAAGCCGGATGGGTCGCAATGGTACGCGTGTCGCCGAGATTGGCCGAGAGCGAAAACAGTTTTAATTTATCCAAAAACTGGCGGCCCGCTGCCACCCCGCCACGAATTTCAAAGGCCACCAAACCACCCCCTTTTTTCATCTGCCGTCGCGCAACTGCATGATCCGGGTGACTCTCCAAAAACGGATAAATGACCCGTTCCACCTCGGGACGGGTTTCTAAAAATCCGGCCAGATGCGCTGCATTCTCACAATGCCGATCCATACGAATGGCCAAAGTTTCCAAACTTTTGGACAATACCCATGCATTGAACGGTGACAAAGAAGGCCCCGTGGAACGACAAAACTTGCGCACCTCGGCGATCAAATCTTTCTGACCACAAACCACACCGCCCATCACACGGCCCTGACCGTCAATGAACTTGGTGGCCGAATGGGTCACAATTTGCGCCCCAAAACGAGCAGGCTGTTGCAAATAAGGAGTCGCAAAACAGTTGTCCACGTTCAAAATCAAGCCGTTTTTTCGGCAAAAATCCCCGGCAAAATCCAAATCTATCACATCCAGACCTGGATTGGTGGGAGTTTCCAGAAACAACATCCGGGTATTTGGGCGCAGCAGCTTTTGCCAGCTTTCAGGATTTCTACCGTCTATAAAATCGGTCTGGATGCCCCAGCGTGGCAAAAACTGCCCAACTACTGTATGCGTAGATCCAAATACCGCCCGGGTGCAAAGCAGGTGGTCGCCGGCATTCAAAAAGGCCATAAACGATGCGAACACCGCCGCCATGCCGGTTGCAGTGGCAAAAGCGTCATCGGTCCCTTCTAGTGCGGCCATTTTTTCCTCAAACTCACGCACCGATGGATTCGTAAAACGGCTGTAAATATTGCCTTCCTGCTCATCGGCAAACATCGCGCGCATCTGCTCCGCATCCTCAAAAACAAAGCTGGAGGTCGGAAAAATCGGGGTACTGTGTTCCCGGTGCTGGCTGCGTTCTGTTTGAAGGCGAATGGCGAGTGTCTCGAAGAGCATGGTTGGTGATTGTTTACCCGCCGTAGCCTTGGCGAAGGAGGGGTGATTGGTGATTGGTATATTGTTTACCCGCCGTAGCCTTGGCGAAGGTGGGGGTGGTCGGTTCTGTATTCAAAAGCACTCTGTGTTGGCTATAAACGCAAAATTATTGTACCAGGCAGTTCGTGTAATTAAAAGATGCTGAATTGAAATGCACTAATCAAACGTGAGTTTGGATAGCAATCGAATAAACGGCGTAGCCGTGACATTATGGTAGCCCAAAGGGCGGGTAAAGAAAAGGAACGGCATAGCCGTGGCATTATTTCGACATAAAATGTCACGGCTACGCCGTTCACATCCCCTCCAACGCCCTTTGGGCTACCATAATGTCACGGCTACGCCGTTTCGATGCTAACCAAACGCACGTTAATCTAGGCTTTCAGAAACCTTACAGGTCTAAATTTTTGAAACCAATCACCCCCTCCTTCGCCAAGGCTACGGCGGGTAAAAATCCACCAATCACCAATCCACCAATCACCCCTCCTTCGCCAAGGCTACGGCGGGTAAACACTCCACCAATCACCACTCCACCAATCATTACAAAATCTCAAACGTCCAAGTTATCTCAGCCGTTTTGGACAACATGGCGCCCACGGAACAGTACTTGTCGGTGGAGAGGCGGATGGCTTTTTCGGCGCTTTTTTCGTCCAGTTGGCCACTCAAAATATAGTGGAGATGGATTTTTTTGAATACCGCGGGCACCTCGTCGGTCGCGCGTTCGCCGTCTGCTACGACGCGGATATCAGTGAGCGGTTGGCGCATTTTTTTGAGCAAGTGCACTACATCAATTGCGCTGCAAGAAGCATGGGCCATGAGCAACAGTTGCATGGGCCGTGGTGCCTTGTTTTCGCCGCCGATATCGGGTGAACCGTCCGTTTCTGCACGCAGGCCTTCTTCAGAAGTGCATTCAAAATGAACGGCTTCGTTGAGTCTTTTTAATTCAATTTTCATATTTCACAGCGATGAAGTGATTTGAGCACAAACACCTGATTTTTAAATGATTGCAATCCTTTTTTGTTCAAAAAAATGCTCCGTTTTGATACTTACCTGACCCCTTACGCCGCATTTCTGGCCGCATTGATGATTCCAAACATGGCCCGCAACACCAGCTTCCGATACATTTCGTGCGCGGCGGGTGGGAGTTCATCGGTTTGGAGTTTTTGAAGTGCATACTGTTGAATTGTGATGAGCGGCAAGACAATTTCTTCACGCAGACCAATGCTGTTTTTGGAGGAAATGTTCTCCGCCAGCAGGTCTTTTTTGCCCGAAATTTCCTGCAAACTGTTCAAGGTTCGGTGGTATTCGTCGTACAGAAGATGCCAGAATTCCGCAAACTGCGGGTGTTCCCCGATGTAACGCGTCACGTCAAAATTGGATTTTAAAAGCGATTGCATGGAGTTTTCCAACAGCGTGCGAAAGAACAGCGAGTGCTGGTACAAGCGTCGCATTTCACCACGGCGGTTTTTTAAAAAATCTTCCATGGCGGACCCCAATCCGTGATATCCAGGCACATTTTGCTTCATTTGCGCCCATGCGCCCACAAACGGTATCGCCCGCAAATCCTCAAATTTCAGCCCCCCGTCCCCGCTCCGTTTGGTTGGCCGACTGGCGATGTTGCTGTCGCCATACCATTTCAGAGGGGTCATTTTTTCCAAATAGGGAACAAAATCGGGGTGATTTTTCAATTTTAAGTAAGACTCATACGCTGCGTCGGCCAATTCATCCAGCAGGAGCCGATCTTCCGTACTCAAATCACGGGCATGGCTGCGGTCGAGGTGATTTTTCAGGCCGGCACTCAGCAAACGTTCGATGTTAAAGGTCGCTGCAGCCTTCGTGCCATAGGTACTGCTGACGGTTTGGCCTTGAATGGTGACCTGAATGGCGTGATTTTCAATGTCCTGGCCATGTGCGGCATAATAACTGGCATTGTTGCCGCCGCCCCTGCCCGGAGGCCCACCACGCCCGTCAAAAAAGATGACCGTGATTTCATTCGCCCGACTGACGCGGGTGAGTTCCTCCTTGGCGCGGTAAATGCTCCAGTTGGCGCGAAGGTAGCCGCCGTCCTTGGTGCCATCTGAAAAGCCCAGCATGATGTGCTGCGTCTGGCCCCGACTGGCCAGGTGCGCCGCGTAATAAGGGTTGGTGTACAGCTGCTGCATGATATCGCCGCAATGCGCCATGTCGTCAATGGTTTCAAACAGGGGCACGATGTCGAGCGGGATGGATTGACTGTCCTGCAAAGGCGTGTCGGCATCGTGCCAGCAGATATTAGCCAGGGCCAGGACTTCGGCCACGTTGAGGGCACTTTGGCAGTTTGAAATAATGTACCGGTGACTGCCGAGTTCGCCATTTTTCTGCTGAATATTGCGGATGGCCGTGAACGAACGGATGGTTTCTTTGACAAAAGGGTCCGAAAAATCGTTTTCGTCCAGGTTGTACTGCGTGCTCAGCAACCGATTGATCCGAGTACTTTCCTCGTCCGCTAAAAATTCTTCCGCGCTATTCCCGCCGTGGCTTTCGTGTTTGTTTTGCAAAATAGCCCGCCACACCTCTCCATGTTTTCTGCTGTCCTGACGAACATCCAAACTAGCAAAATAAAACCCGAAAACCCTGATTTTCAGGATAAAACGATCCAATTCTTCCTGAAAAAGCGCCTGATGTTCCTGAATCAGCACAGTCCTCGCTGCCATCAATTCATCCAGCAAATCCTGACAGCGGACGTATCCTTCCGCCTTGTCGGGCTGATAAAGTGTGTTGAAAATTTTTATCTCCGCCCCAGCGATGATCTCCTCCACGCCCCGGAAGGTCAGTCTGCGTTTGAGTTGCTTGATGTCGCGGTAATAGCCGCGCAGCACTGCATCACGCAGGCGTTCCGCCACGAGTTGGGTAATGTCTGCGGTAACGAAAGGATTGCCGTCGCGGTCGCCACCGGGCCAGAACCCGAGCGCAAGCAGGCGTGGATTTTCAAAAGTGGTCACATCTTCCCCTAATTCCCGCAAAATACGGTACAAAACGTCCGGAAGCGTATGGTAAAAAATATGTTCCATGTACCAGCCCAGGCTGAGCGCTTCCTCGTAGGGCGTAGGTTTTTCGCGATTCACGAGGGTGGTTCGGCCCAATTGCATGAGCAGTTGGCGGATATTTTCCAATTCATGATCCCGGATTTCCTTGCCCAGATCATTGATGATGCCGAGTACTTTGCCGGGATAAAACTGCGTGGGATGCGCCGTCAAAACGAGCCGCAGACTGAAATGACGAATTTTTTCCAATATTTCTGCCCTTTGCACTTCCGACTTATTGCTGTTGAGGAGGTATTTCATCGAGCCGGGACCGTTCATTTCATGGGTCTGCTCGAAGAGCGAATCCTCTACGGAATCAAACAGAACTACTTGACGTTCAATGTATTGAATAAAATAGCGCAAGAGCCGATGCCGGGCTTCCTCATCGGCTTCGGACACGTATTCGCTCCAAAAAGACTCCACGAGTTCCTGCGGATTTTTGCCCTGCTTAAAACCAGCTTCGCAATGTTGGGTAAATAAGGCCAGGTGGGTACCCGTTTCAGCGATTTCACTGAACGGCAGGCTTAAAAAAAGGCTATTGTACGTGTGGTAGGGCAGCGCGGCGGGGGTGTCGAATTTCATCATCCGATAAAGGTCGAGGTTTTGGAGAACTGTTTTTCGGGTTTGGGCAGAGATATTTTTTGAGCCTGAATTCTGCAATACCTTGGACGCCAATTTTCCCAAAATCGGAGTGGCTTGTTGTGATTAAACCAAAAGCCCGACTGTCCTTACAACAGCCGGGCCTTTGTTCGTTAAAATTCGATTGATAATTGAAGCCTTTTGTCAATAAATGCACGCTTAAATGCCAGGTGGGATGGGATTTGGCACGGCGTTTTGTACAGGCGGAATGGATTTGAGATAGGCAAACATGGCCTGCATGTCACCGTCCTCCATTTTCGTATAATTGAGCCAAGGCATCGGGGGCAAAAGCGGGCGTGTGCCATCCAAACCCTTGGATTTGCCTTCGCGGAGTGCTTTTTCAAACTGCGCATAGGTCCAGTTTCCGATACCGGTGTCGTCGGGCGTTAGGTTTGCCGCAAACGAGGTACCCCAAGGCCCTACTGCGGCAGTCATATTTGGACTAAAAAGTGCCCATTGACCCGGGGCAATCATCTTTTTGTCGGTAATAGCAGGAAGCACTTCTCCCTGGATGTGCCCCGACAACAGGCGTTTGGGATCGGGTTCTGGCCCCTTTTCAGTCATGATTTTGGGCGAATGGCAGTCGTTGCAACCTCCAAAAGTGACAAGATACTCGCCGCGTTTGATCAGTGCCGCTGTATCTGGTTTTTCAACCGCAGATACCTTTACTTCAGGGCTGGAGGAGGTGTTTTGGGTGCATTGCATGGTAATGGCTGCGATGAGCAAGCCAAGGAAAACAAGGATTGATTGTTTCATAAAATGTTGATTGTTAAATAGTTGGTGATCAGATTGAATTTCATTATTTTGTTTCGGTGCTTCATTGATGGGGCAAAAGTGTGGCAAGGTAGTATTGCGCCCCAATTTTAATGGGATGAAGGATCAAAAAAGGCTTTTCATTATTCCGTCGTTTTTCGTCCTGTCAAAAAAGGCGCTCCTTCCTGCGTCGGAACCATCCCCTTCGGTCGGGCCGTGTTGACTTTATCAACACCTTTGGAACCCAAACCCGATTTTTGAGGTTTGGATCTCATTGGTTTTAAACATAACAATCACCTCACCCCGATCAAAGCTCCATCATTCCAAAGTTCAGCACCCATGTTTAAAGGAAAAGACCTCCTCTTCTTAGGCTTTACCGAAGGAAAAATCCTCGGCGTTGCCCTTGAACTTGCCAACACCGTCCTCGTAGGTAACAAGCGACAAACGACCCTGACCACGCTCAACCGCGTGCGCAAAAAGCCGGAAACATATTTGGACGATCCCCTGCTCGCGCCCCTCGCCAAAGCCATTCTCGAGGCGCAAGCGGAGGCTGCTGCTCGTGCAACCATTGAGTTGTCGGAAAACACTCCGCCCTACCCTGTTTTCGGTGCATCCGGCATTGAGGCTGGCGCCTTGGATCAAATGAACATTGCCATGCGGCTGCCCATCACCGTGGCCGGTGCCCTCATGCCCGATGCGCACCAAGGCTACGGACTGCCCATTGGCGGAGTACTGGCAACCAAAAATGTGGTGATTCCCTACGGCGTGGGCGTGGACATTGGTTGTCGGATGGCGCTTTCCGTGTTTGATATTTCTGAACAGCATTTTTTTGAAAACCGCGCCGTGTACAAACGCGAACTGATCGCCCATACCGCTTTTGGGGCCGGAAACGGTTTCACAGGGAAACACCGCGCCTATCACCAAGTGCTGGATCGAAAGGAATTTGACCTGACGAAGTTACTGCAAGGGCTGAAAGACAAAGCCTTTACACAGCTTGGCTCCTCCGGCGGCGGCAACCACTTTGTCGAGTGGGGCATTATAGATTTTGAAACCCGCGACGAGGTTTTAGGCGTAGAAAAAGGACGTTATCTGGCCTTGTTGACCCACTCGGGTTCGCGGGGTTTGGGTGCGACTTTGGCCGGTTATTACACCAAAATAGCCAAGGAACAGTGCAAATTGCCTGCTTATGCCGCCAATTTGGCTTACCTGGACTTGAACAGCGAGGCGGGTCAGGAATACTGGCTGGCCATGAATCTGGCAGGCGACTACGCCTCAGCCTGTCACGAGGTCATTCACCGAAAACTGACGAAGGCCATCGGCGCACAGGTGCTGGCAAAAGTGGAAAACCACCACAACTTCGCCTGGCAGGAAATGCTCCATGGTGAATCGGTGATTGTGCACCGCAAAGGCGCAACCCCGGCGGGTGAAGGCGTAATGGGAATTATTCCCGGCTCCATGACCGCCCCGGGATTTTTGGTCCGAGGCAAAGGAAATGCCTCCGCAATTCACTCCGCATCCCATGGCGCTGGCCGTCAAATGAGCCGCACACAGGCCATTAAAAATGTCAGCAAAAACGACTTGCGCAATCTCTTGCAAGAAAAAGGTGTGTCGCTAATTGGTGGAGGCCTGGACGAAGCGCCCATGGCCTACAAAGATATCCACCAGGTAATGGCAGCTCAAACAGCATTGGTGGATATAGTGGCCAAATTTTCGCCCAAAATGGTGCGCATGGCAGATGACGGAAGCCGGGAAGATTAGAAGTCTTATTACTCGGAGAGAACAAAACCGCAGAGCGTGTCAAAACCGCGTAGCGGTGACATTATAGTAGCCCAAAGGGCGGGAAGTTAAGAACCGCGTAGCGGTGACATTATAACCATAACATGATAAATAATGCCACCGCTACGCGGTTCCTAAAAATTATTCTGACGCTTACGCTACTATAATGTCGCCGCTATGCGGCTTATTTAGGCTATCGCCACTTAACGCAGCAAAGTCACGTCCCCACTATCCCGGGCTTCATTGCCGCCGCACACATAGTCCAGCACCCAAACATACACGTCCGAAGGCGCTGGTTGGTTGCCAATGCTGCCATCCCACTGTGCGTTGGTTCCTGACCCTTCGTACACCAATTGCCCCCAACGACTGTAAACTCGCAGGAATCGAATCACTTCCGCGCCCTCGTGCGGAACCACTCGAAAAAAGTCGTTAGCACCATCTCCATTGGGTGTAAAGGCGTTCGGAATATCAATTAGATCTTCATCACAGACAAAAATCCGGTATTGCGCGGTGTCCCGGCAGCCGTTTTCATCCTCTACTACCAGCATGAATAGCGTAGAAGTATCCGGGCTGGCCTCCGGGTCAGGGCAGTCGCCGCAGCTGAGCACCTCGGAATCGAACGGCGTCCATTCATACGTTATGTAATCGTCGGGAGTTTCAATCACCACGCTTTCGCCTTTTGATACCACCAAAGCCTCATCCTGCTCCGGCACTTGCGGATTGGGCACCTCGGTCACGTTCACGCAGGTCGTTACCACGCAGCCCGTGGTGGGAGAAACTTCGGTTCTACAGATTCTCCCCGATGCCGTAAACGTGCTGTCATATACCGTTGCAGAGGTGCCCTCGCAAAAGGCAAGGGTTTCTTCAATATTGGTTGGCTCAACAATCAATTCTTGCGTAATAATACTGTCGCAACCATTGAATTTTTGCAGTTCGAGGGTATAAATGCCCGGGACATCGGTGGTGTTTCCAAGGATCAAAACCGGGGAGCCTTCGCAGGTGGTGCGCGCAGGCAACTCGATCGTTGAAGTTGGATTTACCAGCACAGCCACCAGACCTGTCCCCGTACAACCTCCTGAAAATGTGACCGTTACGCTGTAATTTGCACTCGTGTCAGGTTGTACAATTTGCGTAGATTGATTTGGATTGGAAATGCCGGGGCCGCTCCAATTGTACACCGTTCCACCTTCCGTGGCATTGAGCGTAACCGGCTCGCCCGCACAAATCGTCTGATTCTCGGTCTCGATTCCGAACGCGCCACCAAATTGAATCTCGTAACGCCGCTCAATGGTGCATTCACCCGCTTTTTCCTGCAAAACCAACGTCACTAATTCCCCAGGTACTACTTCAGGTCCCGGGGTGTACACCGCGTTGGCACAATTGGTACAACTCAATCCCGCAGGGGTAAGCCAGTTGTACGTATTCCCCGCCACTTCCGGCGTGCCGACGTTAACCGCTTCAAGATCGCAAATTTTAATAATCTCAGTAACCACTTGATCACCTTTCAGGGAGAAAATCCGATCCGCGCAGGCGCAGTTTTCTTCCGCAGGAATAAGCCCAATGAGGTCGCAAAAAGCAGTGGCAGGCAGGTTGTTGAGGTTGCCAGCAATAGACAAGACTCCACCCGGAGCAATGCTTCCCGTGGCATTCACCGTGGCAACAAGTGGGTCGCTTGGATCAATTTGTCCGTTGCCATTCAGGTCGTGGTAAAGTTGCACCACAGGATTGGTAGCAATGGAATTGCCCGCATTTTCGAGTACGGCTTGGAAAGTGGTTTGCCCCCCAGCCGTATTCAAATTAAAGTTATTGAGTTGAATTTCAGGGTTTTGTGCGTTCAAATCCAGCAAGGACTCTCCCGTTGCCACGGAGATATTGCAGACTTGATTGTTGGAAGGACAAAACGCTTGAGCCTGTTCGCGGGTCTGCAAAATCACCAATTTATCGGCGCAGCCGGCGGGGTCATCGTATCGAATGCGGAAGCTGAAATTGAGCACACTACCCGCGCCGATGTTAGTGGGCAGCGGCAATTGTATTTGTTGCCCTGAAACCTGGGGCGGTCCGCCGGGCGCATTTGTCCCAGATTGATACGAACCATTTACGTAGCTCGTTCCAACGGGCAAAAGAACGTAAATACTATCGCCCGACATGGGGGTATCATTCACCGCGATGCTCGCCGAAAGTTCAATTTCCTGGCCACAGCCCGCAATGCCGGGAGGGTTGGTAAATTGCAGGTTAGAAACCGCCGTATAACTTGGCTCAATCCCTTCGATGCCGATTGGAAGACCGGGTCTGCGCAGCACATTGGAGGCAATGCCGCAAGAACGCAGCGATTCAGCCCCGTAAATGGGCTGTGCGTTGGCTACTACCCCGCATTCCGCAACTACCCTGAATCGAATGCGCAAGGCGTTCAGCGGGGCGTTATCGGCAGAAATAAGGCCATTTTGGGCCAGATTACTGGAAGCCGCTTGTGGGTCGAATTGCCAAATATTGCCCGGGAGTTGGACCGGGTTGGGCATGTTGACAAAAGCGCCACCCGCCGGGAATGCCAGTTGCGAGGAGCCCGGCACAATGCGGATTCCGGGTGGCAATTTGATGCTCGGAACGACATTATAGGCCGGACCGTCGTTGGCATTCGACACCTCAAATTCAAATACAGCTGAGGGTTCGCACATCGGAATTGTAGGCGGTTGGTTCAAAACAACCAGTTCCAATTCAGGCAGTAACGGACGGATTTCGATGGTTTTTGAAAAAGTGCCGCAGGCATCCCCGTTGCTGTTAAAAACCGGGGAACAATCCCAGCCAAACCGGAACGTAACAGTGACCGGGCGACAACTTAGATTGCGGGCCAGGACGCGCAGGGCAGGTTGTGCAAAACTCAACAATTCACCCAGTTGGTACACCCCGCCAATTTGTGGAATCGGTGTTTGGCTCGGCATACTCAAGAGTTGTAAATCAGCTAAACTGCCATCTGATTCAATGGTCAACCAGGCATTTTGAGCATTTATGGGACTGTTGTTCCGCAGGAAAAAGTTGAAAAGGAATTCATCCGTAGGTAAATACAATACATCATCCTGCGTGAACAGCTCCAACACGGGGCTTCCATTTTGATAACCGTTTGGATTGATGAGCGTAATTACAGAGTCCAGTGGATTTTTAATGCAAGGGTTTGCATAACGCAGGACTAATCTAGTGGAATTGAACATAGTACCTGTATAACCGCAGGTGGTATCATAACGGGTAGAAATTCCAAACGAATAACCCTCGTCCAGCGGATCACCAAAAAATGGACTGAGATCAAACGAAGCGATATTGCCCTGAACGGTTGGATTGACAAATGTGGAGCCAAAAAGTGGAGCATTTTCCTGAAGCTCCAGGAAGTTCAGCCGAGAATCCACGATCCCGACATTGTCCGGCAGACTGAAGTTGAAGCCCGTAACGGTTGAAAGTTGCCGCACCTCAAAAGGGAACATATTTGCCCGGGCGATGCGCATTTGGTACTTGAACGGGACAGTTTCGGTGCTTTGCGCACAAGGCTCCAAGCGCTGGATGTTGGGTGTTACGGTTTCGAGGTAGCCGGAGAATTGACTCAACGGTTTTTCAGAGCAGAAATCTTCCAGTTTCCAGGCATACGCTTTATCCAAATCACAAATGGAGCTACGAAAATTAATCAGCGGGGGGGTATTAGCACCCTCAGGCACAAAGTTGTTTTTGAACTTATAGTCCGCCTGAAAAAATACAGAATCCCCGGCCCCAATCACAAAGTTCTGTGGAACACAACCCAATGGAATAAAACTGTCCAAAGGCAGATCGAACTGATCGTACATGGAAGTAAATTGATCCACATTTTGCGGGGGGTTGATGTTCGGCTCGGCCACCTGGAATAGTCGCTGATCGGCTCGAATATTCGGTACGCCTACAGGGCAACCATACTCCTCTCCAGAGATCGTTTTGAAAAAAATACGCGCACCAATTAGTTCTGTGGTGTCGTTGTTCATAAACGCTGTTTTCCCCCTCGCGATGTTGTACGCATCGCCATCGTTTAGCCCAAAATCATCGGCTAGAGATTCAAGGAAAAGCCTGAAATTTAAAGAAAACAAGATGCCTGAGGAGACGTACACTTTCACCTCGTTGCGCATGGTATCGCCCACCAGATAACGGTCGCGGCGTACACCTGGCGCATTGGCGGTGTTGTTATTGTCTGCCTTTCGGTCGTCATTGTTATCCTGCAAACCATAATTAATCCGGTATGAATCAAAATTGATTTCATATGCAAAAGGCTCGCCATTTGGACCAGAGCCACCGGTACAAGGGCCTTTAGGAGGTCCAAGCGGCGTCGTATCGCAATGATTATCCACGACTAAAATAAAATCATCGCAAAAAGAAATAGCGCATTCGATGGGTTCGTCGGGCGTAGTAGAAATGAGCGAGTAGGTGTTGAGTTTTAGTTGGCAACCACCACAATCCGAAGGAGGCGGATAGACAATAAATTCAGACCCACTTGGAGGTGCTTCCGGCACGGGCGGCTCGCAGGGCATGTTTTGTACGCAGTGGTATTCCAAACAAAGGTTGCTGGCCACCGAATCCAGCGAAAAGGGCAAATCAAATACCATGCGCACCGTTTCTGATCCGTCTGAATTCGCTACAATTTCAGAACTCAGCGGCACTTGGTTGTCTAAGCTGAACGGACAATCCTGTACCCAGTCAAAGCCGAGCGGAATTTCAAAAATTACCTGAAGAAAGCCGGTGTCTTGCAGTAAACGCTGTGATTTTATCCAATAAGTAAGCGCGTAAGTGGAATCTTCCTGCAGGCAGTTTTCATGTGCATAATCCACGCTCGCTTCTATTTTCAAAAATTCCGCGTCAGGGATAAAGCTGATCAAGCCACCAACCGAACTGTTGGCTGGACAGGCTTTCGGATAATTGTATCCAACCCGCATCATAGGGAATAATCCGTTGCAAACATCCTGGCAGAAATAGGTATTAAAACGAACCCGAACGGTATCGCCCGGGAGCACTTCGGGTACTTGCAACACCATTGATTCGGAATAGTCCGCAATACCACAACTGTTCAGAACTGTTAGGGTGTTGGTTAAGGCAGAAAGGGCTTGCCAGCCCGAACCGTTGTTCCATTCAATGGAGCCTTGATCCAGTGCGTAGAAAGTCGTGTCGAGGACGAAGGGGTTTAAAACAATGTTCATCACGGCCAATTCGCCAGTATTGACGATCAGGATTTCTTGTGTTGTGGGAGTTAGGCCGCACTGGCTCACGGGCGCCGTATATATCGGAATGAACGATAGATCGGGATTTTGGGTAGTCGGCAAAATGGTAATATTGGCAAACACACTATCCTGCTGACAGATAGACCCATTGCAACCCCAACCGACGATGATGAGGGATTGGTTCGTGGTAGAAGGAATGCCACAATCTTCAATGGTCACTTTTTGCACAAGGGTTATTTCCTCGTTGAAATCCAGCAGGTTGTCGCCATTGCCCACCGAGGTAAAAAAACTACCGGGTATTTCGCCGTTGAATATCGCTGGCAAATTGCTCTGATTGATGCCACCCTCCAATTGAATGCTAATGCCCGCCGAGTGCACATCGGTCACTTGCAGCGATTGAATAGGGCCGCTACGGGTGTTTCTCAGCGTAATCATACGCATGATGACATCCCCTTTTTGACCCGATACGGTGGGCGGGGATACGCTGCTGATGTTCACAAAACCCGTCGTTACGGGATATAAGTTGGATACAAACTGCTTGCTGCCCCCTGCATAGGTCGCCACAACGGTGTTTGAAAACGTAAGGCCAGCATTGATATCCTGAAGAATTGGGCAGGATGCGGTCACGTTTATCGTAAAGGAAACCGACGCTCCGCCTGCCAGATCGGCCAAATCAAATACGGGCGCGTTGAGGTTGGAAATATTGCCTTCCGCAGCCCCCGCCACGGAGCCTTGCAGGTAACTGACGCCATTGGGCAAAGTGATGGTGGCTTTCAAATTGGTGGCAGCCGGACCAGCGCCATTTTGCATCGTCACCGTCATTTGGTCGGTACCACAAACGTATAAATTGTCGGGGTTTTGCGTAGAAATGACCACATTTTGGGCCAAAAGCGTAAGAGAAAGGCTAAAAAAGGATAGTAGTAGGGTAAAATGTTTCATTTTGTAAATATTTTGTTGATTTGGTTTGAAGCGTGCGAATCTTGCGACCAATGTAAGCAGCATCGTTCAAACCCAAAAGGCAATTGTGTGAACGGACAAAATTAACCATCAATGCGTCCTATACAGGACGGAAATACTTAGCAAAAGGATGGGTAAAAAATAAAATCGGCTGCCCACACACCTTGTGTAGCAGCCGATTTAAAAAAGAAGGATTTATAGAAGTTTGTTTAGGAGTGCATAATACCATTTTGGTTCCAACATGACCGAAATCCGCCAATTAAAAGTGTAAACATGGTGTGGCTAATCAATAATAAGCAACCGCACCAAGCATTTGCCTCCCTCACCAGTCCACCAGTACCTCATACGAATACTTCCAGCTTCGCTCTTCTCCGGGTTTTAAGGTGATCTCCCATTCCACCTCGAAGGAAGAATTTACCCAGAGGTAGGCATTTTCCTCCTGTTTTTTCCACTCCTGCTCCGAACTGAGCGGCTTCCCGACGATGCTACGGTGTATCCTGATGGTCGCAGGCTCGGATTTGTAGTTGGCGACTTTCACTCTACCTTCCACTTTTGCCACGTCGTATTTCTTAAGAAAGAACTCGGCCTGATTTTCACGGCGTTCGGTGACGGCCTCCGTGTGGTTTACCTTGAGGTCAGGCACCTGGGCCACCAACACTTTGCATTGGGCGCCGGGCGCAGTGTAGGGCAGCAGGCTCTGGCTCAGCGGCTGGAGTCCGTTTTTGTTTTCTGAAAGGAGGTTGGCGACTCCGGTCGTCCAGGGCTGCTGGCTCTTGTTTTTGAATTCCACGAAATGATCTACCCGGTAGGCCTCGTCCGGCTTGCGCTGGTCGCTATAGGAGGCGTAAGCGGTATAGTTCCGGAGCATATCGGGGGTGGCTTTGATGAGGGTGCAATCAAAATAGTGATTTGTTTCCACAGCTTCTTCCAGTACCGGCACCTGAAAGCGGCTGAATTTGGGGAAAGGGCCTGGCCGGACGGAATAGAAGAAAAAGTCTTCCGCGCTCGAGTTTTGATCCGGTCCTGCGGAGACATTCCGTGGACTAATCTCAACTTCACCCATCACTGATTGACTTGACAGGGCGTTGGACAAAAACTGCCCGTTGTTTCGATAGTAAGATTGGTATTGAAATACCGGGAAATTAAAAAGCAGTGATTTTTGGTCGGCGAACTCGAAGTTGGGAATGCCTACCGCAAGGCGCAATTCCGCATCACCCAAGTCTTCGGAATTGTTGACGATCTCGGCGCGCAGCGACAAGCGGCCTTTAGTCGGGCCTGTCAGTTCGAGGCGGTAAACGGGCGTCCAACCAATGCTGTCGCTCAGGTACAACAGGTCTATGTTCTGCTCCTTTTTGTCGGAGTTAAAACTCAATTCCAGCCGTGAAGATGCTTTCTTCAAAACGGCGCTAGCGATGGTCGGTTCGTTCTTGAATTCTATCCGGTTGATTAGAGCAGCCTGGAGATACAGAAACCGTCCGTCGGTTGTTTGAAACAAAAAAGAATCGTAGTTTCTGGATTGGGCAGAATTGGGAAACCGGCGCACAAACCTGCCTTCCTGTATTTCCAGGGGTTGGTTGGCGACGGAACTCATCCAGATCCTTACCGGCTGATCCTTGTTTTTCTCGAGCAGGTCAATCGGCATGGTTTTCATCAAGGGCGTTTCGAGGCTGTCTGCGGCCGTAAATACCCGCATCAAATCTCCAGAGGAAGCCCAATAGGTTCCGAAAAGTGCGGGTGGAAGCGTGCGGGTGGTATAGCGGCGGTTTTCGACCGGAATCTTGCCGCTGCGTTCCACCATGGCCTTGCCGTTTTTGAAAACAGTAACCGTGCGTACGGGGATAGATTGGGCATTCAGGAGAAATGCAGCGAACAAAAACAGTAGTAAGATGGTGTTTCGCATGATAAATATAGGTAGTGAATGAATTTCAAGGCGACTAGCGCAAAGCTACCTAAGTCCCGCTTGCGCGAAGCAACAAAATAACAAGCCAAACGCATGCTGTCGCGATGGCTTCAGTCCTTATCCTGTTAGAAACTGATGCCAAACCTCCGCGCCTGGGTCTTCGGATTTTGGGGTAAGGAGGCGGGAAGACCTGGCGAGGCGGAAAAGTCTGGGTAAGAAAAAACAAAATCGGCCGCCCACACACCTTGTGTAGCAGCCGATTTAAAAAAGAAGGTTAATACTAAGAATAGGATGCTTTTGTGTTTATAGTCTCAGTGGGATAACACGTTTACTAAACTTTTAAAGTTTAGTAAACGTAATCCATTGGTTATCAATCGGCTTAATCGTCAAAATCGAATCACTCTGAGTGCCCTCAATTCACCATCATCTGGTCAGAGTATGATTTATCTCCCTGTTGGATAAGAATGATAATGGTATCATTTGCATAATCAGACAGGTCAAACTGTTGGCCGTATCGGCCGTTAAACGCATTCAGTTCTTCCCGGAAAAGTTGTCGTCCAGAACGGTCAAAAAAGGACACCGTAGTAGTCACAGGGTCACCCTTAAATTCTACCGTAACCTGGCCTTGCGTGGGATTTGGAAATATGCGGAATTCAGCAAGTTTCAAACTTCTTTCTTGTGTGCCGGGGGGCGCATCCGCTTTGGGGGAATCCCCTTCTCCTTTACGGATGGTGATCAGGCTCCGTTCGCGAAGCTGCGCTTGATCGGATTCATTCCAATTCCAGGAGGTAAAATTGCGCACCTGCTCGCCGTCGCCGTCTAGTACTTCCACGCGGCTGCTGTTGGTTCTGCAAGGTTTAAGCGTAATGGTTGCCGTTCTTGGCTTTCCTTTACGCAGGTATTCCACCGTTATTTCGTCGCCTACGCGGTGGCTGGCAATCTCGTTCCAAAGATCATCGTGTCCTTTTACGGACTTCCCATCTACGGCGGTAATGATATCACCTGCTTCCATGTTTACTTCGCGGGCCGCCGATTCATCCGTGAAACCATTGATACGCGAACCTACGAGACTTCCTTCGGAAAAAGCATCTGAAAAAACACCCAAACAGGCATCTTTTTCTTGTACGGTTACGGTGCCAGGTGCACTCTCCAGGGCATCTTCCAGCATTTGCTCCGGATCCCAGGCGCTCATATCCCAATTGCTAATATTGGTTCGCCAAGTGTTCAACGGTTCCGTTAGCAGGGCTTCTACTTGATTTTGTTTGCCATTGCGCTCGTACGTGACCTTGATTTTATCCCCTGGTTTGGTGTAGGCCATGAAATCGCTGATATCTTCATAATCGGAAATCGGAGTGTCTTCTAATTGAAAAATGACATCGCCATTGCGCAGGCCGGCCAGTTCGGCTGCGGAGCCTTTGGTTACATTTACTGCGACACCCGGCTTGTCTTTTTCTCGGCTGCTTTCATTATCAGAAACGCCCAAAAAGCCCTTTGGCTCGCAGGAGGTATTGTTGTTTAGCACAGCTTTGGTGCTCAACTTAACCTGAATGGTGTTGGGTTTCCCATTGCGCTCGTATTCAATCCGAACTTGATCGCCCGCTTTGGCAGTGCGCATAAATTTGGTGAGATCACTCCATTGATTCACCGGAGTAGCATTGATGCGCATGATTTTGTCATTATGGCGAAGTCCTGCGAGGTCGGCGGCAGCGCCACGGACTACTTGAACCACCAATCCTGGCTCGTCGGCTCGTTCGTCGGAGTCTGCTTCCACGCCTAAAAACGCACTTTTTTCGGTCAGGGATTGGGTGCTTTCGGCACCTTGATACCCTCCATAACCCTCATAACCTTCATACCCCTCATACCCCTCGTCCCCTTCAAGCCCCTCGTCCCCCTCCCCCTCATAACCCTCATAACCGGAGTTTTTGGGGTTGCTGGGATTTCGCTTGGATTTTGAGCCTCTAAAAACGACGGTTCGCTCTTCTTCTCCGTCCGTTACTTTAACTTCCACTTGTGTGTTTTCCGCACGGTTTGCTTCGAGGTATTGCTCCACATCGAAATTTTCAGCGGAAGCGCCTTTTTTTACGATGGTTTCAGAACTCTCCGAACCATCTGCGTCAATGGTGCGTTTGTTAATAACAACCTTTTTGGTGCTTTTTTGCTGAGCGATGAGGGATGATGCCAACGGCGGGCTGAGCAGCGCAGCAGTCAGCAAAACGAGGATATAGTTTGTTTTCATAGACAAATAATAATGATGAAAAGGTGTCCGTAAATCGGATAAAATTCATGGACAAGTGCAGGACGCTCGAAGTTGCATGGATGGTTGGATTAGGCAAAGAAAGTTTCGACGAATGAAAGGCCGGACGGGATGTCCGATACTAAGAAACTGTTTTAAAATCCCTCACCGGAGCTACCCAATCCCAACCCACGCTGGCGCGACGTTTCAACGTCGTGACCTATTATTCCCGTCGGCTTTGCCGACACTAGGGTACAGATTTTAGAGCCTCCACCCTTGTAATTTATCCCACCTTGAATGGATGTGATCCACTTTTCGTTTGCCGGCACAGCCGGCGGGAATACTCGGCACGAGGCTGAAGCCAACGCGCCAGCGTGCGTTGGGCTTGGTATGGTGTCAGCTTCGCGCTAGCGGAGGGCGCCTTCCATCGCAGTAGCCTTGGAGAATTATTTGAAGGTGACGAATAAGAACTGATTTTCAAGCAGTTAGGAAATATTGAAGCGGCCGATTTCACCTGGTGGAATCGGCCGCTTGCTTTTCGGCTCGCTGCTGGCGTGGGGCACACGCTGGTGCACGTCCACACGCTGCCGTATGGCAAACGCTGGGGAACGGCATACGCTGGGGCACGGCTCTGCCGTGTGCCTATTATTCCGTCGGCTCTGCCGACAAGTCGGTCGGCGGAACCGACCAGATAGTGGGCACACGGCAGAGCCGTGCGCCAGCAGCAGAACCATGCGCCAGCAGCAGACCGTGCGCCAGCGAATGGCACAACTTCAAATTGTGCCACCAATATGTCAGTAATTTTACTGTATTAGAACTTGCGCACCAATCCAATAGAGACTGCATTGCTGATACCTGCGCCGAAATTCAAAGCGCGACTATCCTCGTTGTTTGTGTTAGCATAAAAGGAGATGGATGCACTGGGTATTGTTTCCAAATTGACAGCCCAACGGTCGTTGAAACTATGCTGCAAGCCTAAAACCCAGCCAAAGGAGGGCACAATGGAGACTTGGGACTGTACTTCTAGAAACGATGCAACATTTAATCGCATGGCAAATTCTGGTCCCTGATAAAAGACCAACTTCGAATCAAGACTTTTGCGCTTTTCGCGTCCAATCGCTATTCCCGCTGAAATATCGAAGTTGAATTCCTCTTGCACGATTCCAAAACCTACGCTTCCTGAAAAGAATCGAATTCTGCGATACACATTTTCCGCTTTCTGCTTCTTGAAAAAAGCACTAAATCCACTGCTGCCATCAAAATCCAAGCTGCTAAATTGGAGCCCGACTTCACGGAGGGGTTTTGCGTCCTGAGCAGAAAGGGAATTAGTTGACAAAAGAACCACGAAAACAAAAAGGGTTGAGCGTTTGAAATTCATAAAAAGGTAAGTTTAGTGAACTGCAATAACGGCCATTTGCTGAATACGCTGCGCATTTGCTGGAACGGGTTCAAAATAGCCAGGTCAGGCAATCCTGAAAAATCGGAAATGTTGCGTGTGACGAGAACGCAATCATTATTCACCCCACCTTAAATCGATGTGATCCACTTTTCGTTTGCCGGCACAGCCGGCGAGAATACTCGGCACGAGGCTGAAGCCATCGCGCCAGCGTGCGTTGGGCTTGGTATGGTGTCAGCTTCGCGCTAGCGTAGGAACGTACCCGCAGAGCCTATTTTAATGCTTTACGAAAAACCATCCCTAAGGCATAATACACAAAGGCCGATTCCGCATGAGCAGAATCGGCCTCTTATTTTTGACCTAAAATCAACGTAAAGAAGGGCTTACAAGGCCCTCAATACTCGTCCTCGTTGAAAAAGAAGTCGTCGTGGCGCGGGTAATCCGGCCAAATATCTTCGATGCCTTCGTACAATTCGCCATCGTCGTCGAGTTCTTCCAGATTTTCGATGACCTCGGCAGGGGAGCCGGAGCGAATGGCGTAATCAATCAGTTCATCTTTAGAGGCTGGCCACGGAGCCTCTTCAAGATAGGAGGCCAGTTCGAGTGTCCAATACATAAGCGGTTGGTTCTGTTGTTTTTAAAAATTGGGAGAATTGGATATTGAGCCATTTGGACCTGAAAACAAGTTACATCATTTTCAGCCCCAAAACACCCAAATCAAAGAATCAGCATCGCATCGCCGTAGCTGTAAAAGCGATATTTCTCTTTTACGGCCTGGTGATAAGCCTCCATGACAAGATCAAACCCACCAAAAGCCGAAATCATGATGAGCAGGCTTGATTTTGGAAGGTGGAAATTGGTAACCATGCAATTGGCAATGCTGAATTCGTAGGGCGGGTAGATGAACTTGTTGGTCCAGCCTTCCACCTGTTTGAGCATGCGCTCGGCGCTCACAGACGTTTCGATAGAGCGCATGACGGTAGTGCCTACTGCACACACTTTTTTATCGGCCATCAGGCTTTTGTTCACCGTATCTGCGGCTGCCTGCGGGATTTTAAAGTATTCGGCCTCCATTTTGTGCTTCGAGAGGTCTTCCACATCTATGCTGCGGAAGGTGCCGAGGCCAATATGAAGGGTAAGTTCAGCGAAATTCACGCCTTTCAACTCCAAACGTTTCATCAGCTCACGGCTGAAGTGAAGTCCAGCTGTTGGGGCTGCCACTGCACCCATTTCTTTGGCATAAATAGTCTGGTAGCGCTCGCGGTCAATCGCCTCCGGCTCTCTTTCGATGTACTTGGGCAGGGGGGTGTTGCCGAGTTTCACGAGTTCGTTGACGAAATCATCATCCGTACCATCGAAAAGAAACCGTATGGTACGCCCACGCGAAGTGGTATTGTCCACCACTTCGGCCACCAAAGCGTCGTTGCCGTGCTCGTCTTCAAAGTAAAGTTTGTTGCCCACCCGGATTTTACGTGCAGGATCTACCAGTACATCCCAAAGGCGGGCATCGTGGTTGAGTTCGCGGAGCAGAAACACCTCGATTTTAGCGCCCGTTTTTTCTTTTTGTCCAAAAAGTCTTGCCGGGAAAACCTTCGTGTTGTTAAAGATCATCGTGTCACCTTCACCGAAGTAACCGAGGATGTCTTTAAAAAGTTTGTGCTCGATTTTACCCGTTTTGCGGTGCAGCACCATGAGGCGGCTTTGGTCGCGCTCCTCTGCGGGGTATTGGGCCACCAATTCGGTGGGAAGATCAAAGTTGAACTGGGATAGTTTGGTACGCATAGTTTGTTTGTCAGGCCGGTTTGGGCATTTTCAATTTCAAAAGGGTCCGTTCCTGGTGCGGATTGCACAGTTTTGATTTTGTAAAAAACGACTTTTTCAGAAAAAAGGAGGGCTTTGGGAATGAAACCCAATGGATGTCAAATTGTTTTTCAGTCCAAAACGGCTGCAAAAGTAAAATTTCCCGACAAACGAAAGGATTTTGATTTTTTTTTCACGTGCTGCAGTCAAATTAACGCGTACGGAGCCCCCAAATGGAGTTTTCCGTACGCGATTTTCGAGTTTAGGCTACAGAATAGCCCTTCTCAGACTTTTTACGCTCATTTTCTTTGAGGTAAACTTTACGCAAACGGATGCTCTTAGGCGTCAGTTCCACGTACTCGTCTTCTTGAAGGTCTTCCTATGCCTCTTCCAGGGTGAAGCGTTGGGCTGGTGGCAAAGACGTTTTGTCGTCTGCACCAGATGCACGGTGGTTGGTGAGTTTTTTACTTTTGGTCACGTTGATGACCAAATCATTCGGGCGGTTGTTTTCGCCGATTACCTGGCCTTCATACACTTCTTCCCCTGGTTCGATGAAAAAAGTGCCGCGGTCTTGCAGGTTGTCGAGCGAATAAGCAAAGGCATTGCCCGTTTCCATGGAAATCAGGGAGCCGTTTTGGCGACCACCGATTTCGCCGCGCCAAGGTTCGTAGCCCACAAAACGGTGGGTCATAATAGCTTCGCCCTGGGTGGCAGTAAGGATATTGGAACGCAGGCCGATGATGCCGCGGGCCGGGATTTCAAAACGAAGGAGGAAACGATCGCCCTTAGGCTCCATGCTGTTCATCACCCCTTTACGGCGGGTGACCAATTCGATACACTTGCCGCTGGTAGTTTCTGGTACGTCAATGGTGAGTTCCTCGATGGGTTCACACTTTTGGCCGTTGATCGTTTTGACGATTACGCGTGGCTGCCCGATCTGAAGTTCGTAGCCTTCGCGGCGCATGGTCTCGATCAGGATAGAAAGGTGCAAAACGCCGCGACCAAACACCATGAACGAATCGGCAGAGGCCGTATCTTCCATGCGCA
Organism: uncultured Saprospiraceae bacterium; assembly: GCA_964550795.1. Taxonomy (GTDB): domain Bacteria; phylum Bacteroidota; class Bacteroidia; order Chitinophagales; family Saprospiraceae; genus M3007. Next base: position 50,897 of record CAZKBH010000019.1, on the reverse strand, counting down.
TCGCGAGGTTTTTCTCCAATTCTTTCTCCAAACGCTCCCGAACGTGGCGGCTGGTTACAAATTTGCCTTCCTGACCAAAAAACGGAGAATCGTTGATGGTGAAAAGCATAGACATGGTCGGCTCATCAATCGAGATCGGTGCGAGTGCCTCTGGATTTTCAAAATCAGCGATGGTATCTCCAATTTCAAATCCGTCCACACCCACTACTGCGCAGATGTCGCCTGGCTCTACTTCTTTTACTTCTTTTTTGGCAAGGCCATCAAACACAAACAATTGTTTGATGCGGTGCTTCAGCATCCGTCCGTCTTTTTTGCAAAGTGTGACGGGCTGGTTGGCCACCAATTTGCCGCGCAACAAACGTCCTACCGCGATCCGCCCGATGAAGGTCGAGAAGTCGAGGGAAGTCACCAACATTTGGGTGTTGCCTTCGGCAATTTTAGGTTCAGGAATGTATTTTACGATGTCTTCGAGCAGAACCACGATGTCGGTGGCAGGGTTTTTCCAATCGTGCGCCATCCAGCCGTTTTTGGCTGAACCGAATACGACCGGGAAATCAAGTTGCTCTTCGGTAGCGCCCAGGGAGTGCATCAAGTCGAACACCTGTTCGTGCGCCCAATCCGGGTTGCAGTTCGGTTTGTCCACTTTATTGATGACAACGATGGGTTTTTTGCCCATTTCGAGGGCTTTTTGCAACACAAAACGGGTTTGTGGCATGGGACCTTCAAAAGCGTCCACCAACAGGAGCACCCCGTCGGCCATATTGAGCACGCGCTCTACTTCACCACCGAAATCGGCGTGACCAGGGGTGTCAATGACGTTGATTTTGATTCCTTTAAAATTAATAGAAACGTTTTTGGAGAGGATGGTGATGCCACGCTCACGCTCCAAATCGTTGTTATCAAGCATCAGGTCGCCAGTCATCTCGTGCTCCTTGAAGATCTGAGAAGCGAGGATCATTTTGTCAACCAGGGTAGTCTTACCGTGGTCTACGTGGGCGATGATTGCGACGTTGCGAATGTTCTTCATGGAAAACTAAATGATGATCAAAGACGATTTGAAAATCGCCGTTTTTAAAAATGATGTTTGGAACGAAGTGGATTTTTGCCTTGAATGAAGAATTTTTATCAAAAAACACATTAAACATCCAAATTTTCGGCAAAAACGCAGGCTCCCCAAACGGGTCGCAAAAGTAGGCTTTTTTATTCCAGAAAAAAAAGACGGGCGGGTAAGTATTTGTTAATAATAGGCGAAGCGCAGGCAATGTTTGGGAAAAGGCCCAAAAAATGGCAGTTTTCAAAATTTTATTTTTGTGGTTTTTCGTTGCTGTGCTTGAAAAATGAGCAACAGTTCACTGCATACATCGCATGCCGAAGTTTAAAGAAGTGACACTTTTTTAAAAAGTGTCACTTCTACGCACGAGTCACCCGGTGAATTTCAGCCAAACTTAATTCCCCTGCCTTTGTTCAAACACTCAAACATTCCTCCTATGATCCTGTTGTTTTGGCTTTTACCGCTGTTCTCCGAACCCGGCCTCCAAATAGAATTTACCAACCTGCGCGAAGCAAAAGGCAGCGTATATGTGGCCGTTTATGATCGTTCCGAAGGCTTTTTGGCACCTGAAAAAGCCATTGTTAAAAAAATCGTGCCCGTTACCCAAAAAGGTACAATGCGTGTCTCGCTGGACAATCTGCCACCGGGGCGCTACGCCATCAGTTCTTTTCACGATGTGAATGGCAACGGCCAGCTCGATACCAATTGGGCCGGTATTCCCAACGAACCCTATGGTTTTTCAAACAACGCCCGTCCGAAATTCCGCGCGCCCAGCTGGACAGAAACGGTGTTCAACCTCAGTAGCACAGGCAGCTCGATCAGCATTCGGATGGAGAAATGGTAGTTCAATTGGTTCGATTGGAACGATTGGAACGATTGGTTCGATTGGCACCTATGCTTTGCATCGCTTAAACCGCTTTGGTTTATTTGTAAAAAAGCCGCGACCCCAATTTCTGAGGCCGCGGCTTTTTATTTCTGCTAAGAAACTGTCTTTAAGTGAGCGGGCTTATCTCAACAAGGTCACATCCCCCTTGTAAAGGAGTACGCGTCCGTCTATTAAGCGAATTTCAGCGTAGTAAACAAACACAGCCGGGGTCATTAATTTGCCCCGGTGCCTTCCGTCCCAGCCATGGGCTGGATCGTTGGGCTGGAAGTTCTGGTTCGAGAACACCATGTCGCCCCAGCGGTCAAAGATTTGGAAGATGTCCACTTTTTCAATCTGATCCCCATCCGCGAAAATCAGGAAAATGTCATTGTTGCCATCTTCTTCCCAAGGCGAGAACACGTTCGGGATGTAGATGTGCGGACTATTATCCACCCTAATCAATACCCGATCCGTAGCTTGACAACCATCTGTGCTGACGATCGTAACCTCATATTCCGTGGTCTGGAGCGGCTTTGCCGTTGGATTCAACAGGCTTGGAATGCTCGAGTCTTCAAAAGTCAAACCATCCATCGGCGTCCAGACGATGCTCTCAATCAGCGCCAGCGGATAACCCGGGGCCAAAAACGCCGTCAACTCCTGTTCATCGCCGAGTTGTATCTCAAATTGCGGGGCCGTGGTAATCGTTGGATCCGGTGCCTGTGGAACGGTGAGTGTCTGCTCAAATGCACAACCGTTTGCATCCTGAATCAACAAATCGTACGCGCCCGGTGCGATGCCCGCAAAATCCAAACTTGACACGTAGCTCTGACCGCCATTAATGGAGTACACATACGGACCAAAACCGCCCTGCACCGCTCCGAAACTAATAATACCATCGTTGTCTTTGCAGGTAGGTGGCTCCAGGGCGTAGTCAAAATCGGTGGGCACATTGGTTTCCACAAAAATTTGCACGTTATCCGTTTGGGTACAGCCGGTGGTCGTGTTGGTCACCAAAAGGGAGTAGGTGCCCGGTTGATTCACCACCGGATTTGGGGAATTGGCGCCCGAAAGGATATTGCCCCCCTGCGTGTTCCAAGTATAGGCATAAATAGAACCAGTGGAACCAGTGCCTTGTAAGGTCGTTTGGTCCACTGCACAAGTAAGGGTAAATGGCGGCCCAGCTTCGGCCTGTGGCAAAACGGTGTTGTCGCTCACTTGCACGGTTTGTGAAGCCGAGCAGCCGGTGGAAGTATTCAGCACATTCAGCGTATAGGTGCCTTGCGTGTTTACCGTTGCGGAACTGGTGTTGGTGTTGCCCACAAAATTGCCATTAAGGGTTGTCCATTCATACATGATATTTGGACCAATCGCGGAGCCACTGCCATTGAGCAGCACAGAAAGTTGGGTGCAGCCCAATACGCCCGGAGAAACGATGGCTACTACGGGCGGCTGGGTGTTGGTGCTTACCACCACCTGATCCGTTGCGGAACAGCCGTTCGTGTTGTTGGTCACCACAAGATTGTAGAGGCCACCAGCCGTAACTACAGGTGCAAGGCCGTTGGCTCCGACCAGGATATTACCGTTTGACGTGGTCCACTGGTAAAAATAATCGCCGTTGCTGCTGGAGCCTGAGCCATTGAGGGTCAGGGTGGTAATGGCGCAAGTCAGTTCACCGTCTGCCCCGGCGGAGGCAGTTGGATTCAGGATGTCTTGTGGAACATTCACCGTTGCCGAACTGGTGCATCCGTTTACATTGTCCGTGATCAACAAGGTGTAATCTGCGGGTTCATTGACCACAACTGCCAAGGGGTTGCTTTGATTCACGATGTTGCCTCCACTGGTAGTCCACACGTAGGTCATATTTCCGGTGCTGCTCGCGCCGGCATTGAGCGTCACTTGTTCGATGGCGCAGGTCAAAGTTGCAGGAGCCGCAATGTTTGAAATCGGATCAACCAGATTGGCAACCACTTCTACACTGACGACATTGCTGCAACCATTTTGGAAGCTAACCGCCTCCAATTCATAGTAACCAACGGCATCAATTACCGGCGTTAAAGTATTCGCGCCACTGACGATATTGCCATCCGGAGTAACCCAAGTGTAGGTAAATTGCCCTGGTGAAGCATTGGTACCCAACAAGTTAAGACTCTCCACGGTGCAGGTCAATGTTTGTTCAGGGCCTGCGTTGATCTGCGGCGGTGCGAGGTCTGCCAGTACATTCACACTGCTGGTTGCCTGACACTGATTCAAGAGATTTTGCACCGTCACGGTGTACGTTCCAGGAGCATTGATGATTGGATTCAAGGTATTGTTGGCTCCGCTCACGATGTTGCCGCCATTGCTGGCCATCCACTGCACATTATAGCCCACTCCAAAATTAGTTCCCGTACCATTCAGCGTAAGTTCCGTAATCGCACAAGTCAGGTTAGGCGCTGTGTTGGCCGCAGCGATTGGCACATCCGCGGCCTGCGTAATTTGTACCGTGGGCGATGAGGTGCAACCGTTGGTGGTATTGGTCACCAAAAGGGTGTATTCGCCTGCGCCATCCACCGTCGGATTCAGAATATTGGTAGGAGAGGAAAAGCTCCCCCCGATGGTTGACCATTGATAGGTAAAGTTAGGACCAACAGGTGCAATAGCCTGTAGCGTATAGCTTGATTGAATGCAGGTTAATTGGAATGAGGGTCCACCATTGGCTTGCGGCGATTCAAAATCAGTCGTCACAATCATCGGATCGGTAGCAGTACAGCCGTTGGTGGTGTTGGTCACAATAATTGCATACGTGCCGCCGCCTGCCACGGTTGGTGTTAGAGTCGTTCCTCCAGCGATGATGCCGCCCGGATCAATCCAGTTGTAAGTGAAATTCGGGCCGGTTGAATTATTTGTGCCGCCGATTTGCATTTGAGGGTTATAACAGTTGAGCAACACATTTGGCCCGGCATCTGCATTGGGTGCTTGAATGTTTTGGGTAACAGGCACTGTTTGCTCCGTTGTGCAGCCATTGTCCGAGTTTGTAATGACAAGTGTGTAATTGCCTGGCAGGTTAATGGTCGCGTTCACTGCGGTTGGATTCGACTGCAAGCCGGGGCCTGTCCATTGGTAGGTAAAATTCGGACCTGTGGAGGAACCAGTGGATTGGATCACTTCCTGGGTAATCAGACAATTCAACTGCTGGGGTTGCGAAAGGGCTACCACTGGATCACTGTCATCGGCTACAATTTCCACCTGATCTATTGCCGTACAACCATTGGTCACGTTGGTGACCAGCAGCTGATACACGCCTGCCTCATTCACTTGAGGGCTGATGATATTGGTCGCAGACACAAAATTCCCACCCGAAATGGCGGTCCAAGAATACCCGAATTGTGGCCCAACGCTGCTGCTGTCGCCGTTTAGGGTCATGGCTGGAACGGTGCAATTGAGCACATCACCCATTCCCGCATTTGCGACCGGGGCAAGTATGTTTTCCAAAACATCTACCGTCGTGGTAGCCGTGCAATTGTTGGCGGTATTGGTTACTACCAGCGTGTACAGACCGGGGTTCCCGGCGGTGATTTGCGCGCCCGTAGCGGGGCCAATAATTTGACCATTCTGGGTGCCCCATTGGTACATGATCGTAGGCCCTGTGGTGGACCCCGCGGCACTTACCGGGATGGTTTGTATCGCACAAGTTAAAATCCCCTGCGGTGCAGCCGTAGCGATTGGCACATCCGAGTCAATGCTTACGGTGGTTGCGCTTGAACTTGTACAACCGTTGGCGGCATTGGTTACTACCAAAGTGTAAGTGCCTGGTGCCGTGATGGTGGGGGTCAAAGTATTGTCGCCCGCTCCAATGCCATTACCAGAAGCTGCCGTCCATTGGTACGAGAAGGTTGGTCCAATACTGGAGCCTAGACCGCTGAGCTGAATCGTCGGGCTGGTGCAATTGATTTCTCCTCCCGGTGCTACGATTACCGTCGGCGGGATGATGTTTTGCGGAATCGTCACCGAGGCTGTATTGCTACATCCGTTTGCGCTATTCGTAACAAGCAAATTGTAGGTGCCAGGTTGATTAACCGTAGGGGTAGGCGTGTTACCCCCCCCTGAAATATTACCCGGCGATGCCGACCAGGTATAACTTAGGTTCGGTCCGGTTGGCGCGAGCGGGTTCCCAATGCTGAGCGAGGTGTTGGCGCAAGTCAGGGTAGCTGGCGGGCCTGCATTGGCAGCCGGTGGCAGGTTATCGGCCTGCACTACAATGGATGCCTGCGAGGAACACATACTCGTCGGGTTGGTGATGACGATGGAGTAGGTGCCGGGGGCGTTTACGATTGGGGTAAGTGTATTGGTACCGGAAACAAAATTACCATTGATGGTTGACCATACATAAGTGTCGGTCGGTACCATCTGCGAACCCTGCGCGCTTACCGTAGCTTGCAGAATAGCGCAAGTAATGTTATTGCTCGTAGTAGCAACCGCGATGGGCGCTGAGAAGTTCTGGTTTACGGTGACGGTCTGTGCACTCGTGCATCCATTGCCGGGGTTCGTCACCACCAGCGTATATTCACCCGCTTCGTTCACGACCGCAGTGGGCGAATTTTGTCCAGATACGATAAAGCCATTGGATGTTTCCCATTGGAAACTGATCCCTGCGGGGGATGAAGCGGCCCCGTTGAGGGTCACTTCACTAACTGTGCAGGTAATCAACCCCGGAGCCGCCACGGCCGCTGTAGGTGGGGTAAGGTTGTCATTGACTACAACAGCATCCGCGGCGGTACAGCCGTTCTGGTTGTTGGTTACCACCAAGGTGTAAGTGCCTATGGCTGAGACGATTGGATTGGGTGTAGTCGAGCCTCCCAAAATAATTCCCCCAGGCGATGCGGTCCACATGTAGGTGAGATTCCCCCCTGAACTAGAGCCTGAGCCATCCAGGGTTACGTTGGTAGCTGCGCAGGTGAGTGTGGCATTGGGGCCTGCGGCTGCTATCGGAGGCGCATTGTTTGCATCTACGGTGGAGCTGGCCGTGGCCGTGCAGCCGTTGGTGATGTTTTGCACCGTAAGGGTGTAGCTGCCAGCCTGATTGACCACCGGATTGAGGGTGTTGCCACCGCTGACTATATTACCGGGGTTTGCTACCCAATTGTAGGAATAATTGCCGCCGTTGCTGGAGCCGGTCCCGTCAAGTACTACCGAAGGCAGAAAGCAGGTAATGGTGTTTGGAGGGGAATTGACGGCAGTAGGTGCTGCAAAATCAGTTGGGACTACGGCGGAAGCCGTTTGTGTGCAGCTGTTGTTGTCCGTGATGGTTACGGTGTAGGTGCCCCCGCTTAAGCCTTGTGGGTCCTGTAAGTTTGAGCCATTGTTCCAAATATAACTATAGTTGGGGGTTCCACCCGTCACGTTGAGGTTGATATTTCCTCCGTTCGGACTGAAACAATTGACGCCCAGGACGCCCAAAATAGTCGGTGCGAGGGCTGGCGGAGCAGTGATGGCAAATGCCTGTTCATCCGTGCATCCGAAGGCATCTGTGACGGTAACGATGTAGGCACCGGGCACCAGGCCCGTGGGATCTGGCAGATTGCCAATAGGTGCCGGACCCTGCCAGGCGTAATTATACACCCCTTGCCCTCCTGTCACGGTCGTATTGATGGACCCCGTAGGTGAACCCGCACAGGGTACATTGGAGGCCAAGCCGGTTAATTCGAGGTCTGAGGGCGAAACGAGTACGGTTCCGTTGGCGATGCCCGGACACCCAAAACCATCCACAACGGTCGTAATTTGGTAGGAACCTGGTTCATTCACGACGAGCGCGTAGGGGTCATCGGTGATATCCGTTAAAGGTGGTTGTGGGTCGCCGTTGAAACTATAGGAAATTTCAAAAGGCCCAATTCCCGTAAAATTGACATTGATAGTCGTGGATTCCCCGGGGCATATTTGTGGCGCAGGACCTAAAAGTTGCGCGATGGGAGCCGGATTGATATTGACCCTTGCACGTGCGGTACTTGTTTTGCCACAGGCATCCGTCACGGTGACAGTGTAGGTAGTGGGTGCGCCTACAAAAGGGGAGATAGTAGGGTCATTTCCACCGGTATTCCACTGGTAGGTATAAGGCTCAACGCCGCCTTCAACATTCACCCCCACCGTTGCAACGCCCGGGCCACAGATAGCCACGGTGTCGGCAAGGGGGATAATGGGGTCATAGTCAATTATGGTCAGAATTTCTTCCGGGAAAAGGCAGGAACATGGGTTGTTCAAGGTTAAAATCACGGTTTCTGCGCCCTCCGGAATGAGGTCGTTGATGATATTAACAGGAATAAGCAGTAGAAGAGATTGGCCCGTAGTCTGCGCCTTGTGTAGCAGTCCCGGTAATGGTAAATGAAACGGGCAGATTCGATGCAGAACTAGTACCAATCCGCTCAATGAGCAATTCGACTGTTCCACAACCTTCCACCACTTCATCCACGCCGGATTGGCCATTCACCAACCAATCAATAGAAGCATTGCCTCCCCCATCGAAAGAGCCGCCTCTTAAAAAAACGGCGGAATCCCAAACCCCATCGCCTACGTCGGCAATTTTGAGTTTGATGTGGTAGGTAGAGCATGGAATAACATTGGCCACAGCCACCATTTTGCGTGTTAGACCATCGTATTGCAATTCTACCGGGCCGGGGCCAGTGGCAGGTGGAATCGTTCCACAGTTGTCTCCTGTATCGGGTGTATTGTGTTTATAAAAGCCGGAATTTGTAATGTGGTTGATGGTGTTGATGGTTATCGGATTGTTCGTGCCTGGCACTACAGCCAGATTTTCGGTGCCATTGATACCAGGTCCGGAAATGAAGAACCCAAACACGTCATTAAACCCCGAATTCACGTATTCGCAATATTCTTCTGAAGCAAAAACGAACTCAAAAGTGAGAGGCGTTTGCGTGGGCGTAAAATCGAACTCAATATTGGCCATGTCAAAAAGTGCTCCGTTGGTCAAGCCCTGCAAATCAGCATCCGGGGTGCCCGTTCCGCCACCACCTGCACCGTCCGAATCATTCGGACCGGGCGCAATGTTGATACTTCCCGTAGCCATAATTACACCAGATTCAAAGCCTACATTGGTCAGACCATTCGAAAAAGATCCAATCTGATCACCGCCACCCTCGTATATCACCCCGGTCACGTCGAAGCAGTTTCCGCCGATAAATACCTCTTTAATCAGATCTTCCGCGTTGCCGGAAGTTACCGAAAGCACTGCATCGGCCATGTTGGGTACAAATTTTTGCTTGTTGCCCACCCGCATCATACTGATATAATGGCGGGGCGGATCGGCTGGATCCCAGGTGCAGGGGTACGTGAGTTGAAATTCCATCGTGGAAGCCGAGGCTACAAATTTCAACATGTGCGTAGCGGGGTTGTAGGTAAGCACGGTCGTGTTCGGCGTTAACACCGATACATCGGGCATACATTGAGCGATGCAAGGTTCACCGCCCGGCACGAGCAGGCCGTACGTTTCGCCCGGTACAAGGTTTTGAAACACAATGGATTGCTGTGCTGTTTCAGCAGTGACAACATGACGCTTTTTAAGGGCATCTAATGGGGGAGATGATTGTTGAGCCGTGAGCGGCAGGTTGGCCGCAAGTATTAAAAAAACTGGTAACACGGCGCGGGATGTAAAAAGGCTCATAAACTAACAGGTTTTGATTGCGTGATAATTGTTTATGGTCAAAGAAAATTGGTTCAAAGAGGCGAAAAGCAAAATCTGGCAAGCCAGATTCAAAGATTTACAAAAACGCTGCATGCCACGTACCTAGTTTAATAACATCTTCAAGCAACACAAGTCAGATACTCCTTCGCATAGAAAGAACTCAGCCAAAAAAATTAGCAAGCGGTCAGCGCCAGGAATACATGGGAGCACTGGTAAGCCAGGATATCGAACGATGGGAGGAAAGGTTCGTGTGATGGCTGTACCTACGGCATAGTGTTCGCCTCTGAACGGGCGCTTGCTCCACCAAAACTAACGTAAAATCGGTTTTGCGTCAGTATTTGGTCATTAAACGATATAAAAACAGACGCAATGATAGAAAGATTATTTGGGCTGTTTTACCCTTTGGAAAAATTTTGAGTGTTAAAGCCCGTTTTTGCACCGCGCCCTCAAATGCACAGCGTAAGTTTGCACCGAATTTCAGACAAGACGAACCCGGAAGCGTACGAAAACTTGCAAATGGACAGTGACCCGATACTATACACGAGAAAAACGCCGCTTAGTCGAACTGACCGAGCCAGATCCCGGCTGCTGGGTACACCTGGCCCCACCCTTCGCGCCTGATGAACTCGATGAGTTCGCACGCCGCTTTGATTTTGACCCCGCTTTCCTGACAGATTCCCTGGATCTTGACGAACGTGCGCGCTACGAACGCGACGGGGATGTCCGCTTCGTCCTGATCAATACACCCGTCAAAAACAAAAACGCTTCTGCCGAAAACGAAGCCTATTTTATCACCGTTCCAATTGGGGTGCTGCTCACCATCGAACACGTGGTCACCATCTCCGCGTTCGAAACCCCTGTACTCGAAAAATTTCTGGAAAACAACGTCCGCGATTTTAATCCCGCCGACGAAAAACGTTTCGTACTCCAATTGCTGGAGCAAAATGTATTTCACTTTCTTTCCTGTCTGAAAACCCTGAACCTTCGGCGCAACCGGATTGAAAAAGAGCTGATGAACAGCAGCCGAAATGCCGAACTGCGCCAACTGCTATCCATCGAAAAAAGCCTGGTGTATTTTGTCAATTCATTGAGTGCCAATGAGTTGCTCAAGATGAAAATGAAACGCACCGATTTTTTGCACATCAATGGCGATGAAGACCTGACCGATCTTTTTGAGGACATTATCATTGATAATTCGCAGGCCCTTTCCATGGCCAACGTCTATACCAATATCTTGAACGGCACCATGGATGCCTATTCCAGCATAATCTCCAACAACCTGAACCAGGTAATTCACCGCCTCACCATCATCACCGTGGTGCTTATGGTACCAACGCTTATTTCCTCGTTTTTGGGCATGAACATTCCCAACGGAATACCGGAGCACCCATTGGCATTCTATCTGACGGTTGTGGTAGCAGGAGTCGTTACAGGCGGGCTGTATTGGATCATGCAGCGGCGAAAGATGTTGTGACGCCGTCTGGGCACTTAGTGCGTAACGACGAATTTCTGCGCCTTCCAAACTTTGTTGCCCGTTCTGGCATACGCGATGTAAATGCCAGCGGGAACATCTTGTAAATCAATCGTTTCCTCGTGTTTACCAAAACCTTTAAACTGCTTTTTAAGCAAGGTTTTGCCCGATAGATCCACGATGGTGACCTCAGCCGACTGTCCGGATTTTAGATTCCCCACACTTAAAACCGTGGTGAACGACGCTGGATTGGGATAAATTCCAATGCTTGGCAAAGCATATCCATCGGGGGTGAACGTGCTGGAGTTTTCGCCTAGTTTCAAGGAATCCAAGGGGAAAGTATGGATGCTTCGGGCGTAGGTACCCGCAATGAGCATCTGCTGCGCAGCGTTGATGCCCAGGCTGTACACAGGCACGATGGGCAGCCCGGATCCAAGTCGCTCCCAATGCTGGCCACCGTTGGTGGTACCGTACACCCCGCCGTCGGTAGCTGCAAAAATGACCGAATCCTGGTGCCCTGGCAGAATCATTAAATCATTCACTGCAAAATTGGGGAGATCGCCCACAATGGGTGTCCAATCATCGCCGCGATTGTCTGAGCGATGGATTCTGGCCGCATCGTCGTTGTTTTTATAGCCGGTTTGGCTCACAAACACCCGGTCAGGTTCAGCAGCCGAAGCCCTTACTGCAGAAACATAACGGTCTGGAAGGCCCGCCGAAATATTGGTCCAGGATTGATTGGCCGGATTGCCGCGCCAGACATTGGCATCCGTGGTGCCTACATAAAGCAAATCGGGATCAAAAGGGCTTTCGTGCAGGGTGCTGATGGTATGAAACCTGGCCCCAAAAATATTGCCATCGGTCAAATCTGGACTAATCGGTGACCAAAACGGCAGGTGGCCAACGCCACGATAAACCCGTTGCGTTCCGGTGTACATCAGGTTCGCGTCGTGTTGGCTGATGAGGTACTGCATGTCCCAGTGGCGGCGATCATTTTCGTCAATGCCTTCAAGGGCGAGGTCAAAATTTGCACCATCGGTGGTTCCGTAAATAAACCCGTTTTGTACCTCGTAGTAAAAAATATTGGGGTTGGTCGGATGAAAAACCGCCTGAAACCCGTCTCCGCCAAATACCGGCAGCCAATTTTCCAGATTTGCAGCGTTGCCGAGGCTGGTGCCATTGTCCTGCGCACCGCCATAATAAAACGCGGGTTGGTGCGGGTTGTGGGCAACGCGATAGAATTGGGTGGTAGGGATATTTTCCGCTTTTTGCCAGGTCACCGCGTTATCCAACGACCGATATAGGCCGCCATCAGTGGCCAATAAAAAGGATTGTGGGCCAAGGGCCACCAGATCGTGGTGGTCTGCATGTACATTTTGGCTAAAACCGGCCCCTAATTGCCAGGTCTCGCCACCATCCTGCGAGCGCCAACTTTGTACCCCCAGCAACCAAATATCCAATGGATTAAATGGATTAATCCGGATTTTGCCAAAATACCAGGCAAAACCGGCCTGAAAGCCATAATCCAAGCCTTCACAGTTGTTTTCGTTCCAACTAACCCCGCCATCAAAAGTTTCAAAAAGCCCGGCAAACGAGAGGCTGGTGTTTACATAAGATGCAAAAAGGTGGTCCGGATTACTGGGATCAATGACCAGCCCAATCCTGCTCCAATTTCCCATCGGTAATCCTCCTCCCAATTGCATCCAGCTCTCACCCCCATCTGTTGACTTCCAAATTCGGGCATTTTGTCCAGTTATGACACTCTCCTGATTGCTGCGAATTCGATCCCAAGCGGCAGCGTAAAGCGTATTGGGGTCGGTGGGCGACCTCACGAGGTCTATGATACCGGCTTCGTCGGAGATGAATAGTTTTTGCTGCCAGTTAGAGCCTGAATTTGTGGATTTATACAATCCGCGGTCGTTGTTTCTTTCAAAAGGCAGCCCCATGGTGGCTACTACAATCTGTCCGGGAATCGTCGGATGTACGAGAATTTTTGATACAATTCGCTGATCTACAAGCCCTAAATGCTCCCAGGTTTCGCCACCATCCGCGCTTCGCCAAACGCCATCGCCAATAAAAGGGTAGCCACTTATGTTGGGGTCGCCCGTGCCGACGTACACCACGTTGGGTTGCAGCGGGTCGAAGGTAATATGGCCGATGGAGAGAAAACTTTGGTTGTCAAAAACAGGCCGCCAGTTTTGGCCGCCGTCCTCCGTTTTCCAAACGCCTCCGTGGGAGTAGCCGAGGTATATGATGTTAGGATCGTTGGGGTGCACCGCAATGGTATTGATGCGCGCACCGATATTGGCCGGGCCTTCCAACTTCCAAGGCGCAGAAAAACCTTTGAAGCCGTCGCGCGGGCGAGCGGCCAGATTTGTTTTGCGCGCAGATTCGAGGGCATCGGTGTAGCTCCGGATATCGGTTCTGAAATCGGGCCATTCGCGAAGCGCAAAGAACCATTCTGCGGGACGGAGCGTGCTGCTGTCGGCAGGTTTTGGCTGCTCGGTTTCCATATTTTCAGCCGGTAGCGTGTCGGGCTGTACATTTTTGAATAATATATACAAAAAGCCAAGCACCACGGCACCGAGGATAATCAGATTGCGGGCAGGAAAAGGCTGACGTGCTTGTCTTTGGAACATATCCTACAATTCAGGTGATCTATTTGATTTGATTGACACAAATGCCTGATTTTGAGCTGACTAAAATGCGCTTGTGCTCAAAAACCACGCGTTGTTGACGTTGGCGGTAGTCGAGGCTGCGAAGATAGTGGTTTAGCTAAAAATTTATTGCGATAAATGGGAAACTTGTGTGAAATAAAGCCATAGTAGTCGCTTCTTTTAACATTGTAATAATGTCACCGCTACGCGGTTTTTATCCTCTTCCCGCCCTTTGGGCTACTATAATGTCGCCGCGATGCGGCTTTATCAGCACAAACACAACGCCCCGCCGAGTTCAGACTCGGCGGGGCGTTTTTGTGCGTGGTGAGGGTACTTGGTTAGGCTGTGATGTGGGGCCTTAATGCGTAAATTTTGCGGCCAGCGTAGATCGCTGCAAGTACGAGGGTGTAAGTGAAAGTGGCTGTCATGGCTAAAGTTGTCGGTTTAGTGATTAAAAAATAATGGTTGGTTTGGAGTATCCAAAAAGACGCTTTGAAAACGTCCCTGCGTTGCCCGACGCTGCCAGTGTTTTGAAATAAAAAATAAAAAAAATGCAAATGCTTGATATTCAATTATTTAGGCCAAATTTTTTTTCAAAAAAAGGAATTATACTATGATTAAGCACCAAAATTCCTTTGCGCTGGCTCTTATTTTCAACTATCCCGCTCCAACAAATCCGCCACGGTTTTACGCAGAATTTCCTTCCGTTCGGCAGACACTTTTACCGCATCCAAATGCTGGAAAGCCTCCATTTGGATGCGTTTTTTTTCTGCCGCCACCAACGAAGGGATATTATTTCGATCGAAAATAGCCCGCACTGCGGCCACTTTTTCGTCCGGGTTTTCGGAGGCGCTGGCCTGCATCCAGGTTTGAAGCGCGCGAACATCTGATTCGGGGGCCGTCTCCAGGGTTTTGAGCACGAGCAAGGTCTTTTTGTTTTGCAAAATATCCCCGCCCACTTGTTTGCCGAATTTGGTCGGATCCCCGTAGGTATCGAGCAGATCATCCTGGATTTGGAACGCAATGCCTGCCAAACGGCCAAATTCATACAAGTGCTTAGCGTCCTCGGACGAAGCTTTTGCACAAGTAGCGCCCATTTCCAGCGCACCACCCAGCAGCACAGCCGTTTTTAGTTCAATCATCCGCAAATATTCCGGGATGCTGACCTCTGCGCGGGTTTCAAAATTCACGTCCATTTGTTGCCCTTCGCAAACCTCCGTAGCCACGCGGTTAAAAATTTCGATCAATCGCAGACAGGTTTCGGCATCGCCGCTTTGCGCTATAAAACGATAGGCAAAGATCAGCATCACGTCGCCACTGAGAATGGCCGTCGTGGTGTTCCACTTGTGGTGCACGGTTGGTTGACCACGACGTAGCGGCGCGGCATCCATGATATCATCGTGCATCAGCGAAAAATTGTGGAAAAGTTCGACCGCCCAGGCTGCGGTCAGCGCATTTTCCACATTATCCTGAAAAAGTTCGTGACCAAGTAGCACCAGCGCGGGGCGTAGGCGTTTTCCTCCCAGAGTCATGATGTAGGCGCAAGGCTCGTACAGCTCGGCGGGAGAACCGGGAAAGGGGTTGTTTTGGGCAAAAGCAGTGATCTCGTCAAGCACTTGAGGAAGTGTGCGCATGGGTATAATGGATATTTTGACACTCGTAACGGCTGAAATGACATTTTTGGGGCCTAAAACAGCCCTTTGGGCGGTGGATATTATTTCAAGCCTTGATTGAAGGCGCAAATTTCAAAATAAAATAGGCTGACCAAGTGAAATTGGTCAGCCTATCTAATTTTTTGAAGTAATCTTATTGAGTGCGAACACTTTCCGTTTCAGCGCCTACTGGCAAAAACGGAACAATAAGAAGCCAACATTGGGAGGAATCTCACGAAGGCAATGGCGGCAATGGCAGTAAAAAGTACAAGCATAGTGTGTAGATTAGAGTGAAACGATTAAGTGAACCTTCACAAAAACAAACTAATGTTTTGAAAAGTGACGGCGAAGATATATATCGAGCAAGAAAACCAACACTAATGCCAAGTAATTTTTTGTTAATTTTACATTCGCAAAAAGAACTGCCGTTCAAAGTCGGATTCTCCTTACTTTTGCAGCTGATTTCACCCATCTTTTATTCATTAAATAGAGTCTTTGGCGCATGGTTTTTAATAACATCCTTGAGACAATTGGCAAGACCCCGCTCATCCGTCTGAACAACATCGTACTACATATTCCAGCTACGGTGTATGCCAAAATTGAAGCATTCAACCCAGGTCTGAGCGCCAAAGACAGAATCGCCCTCCACATGATTGAACGTGCGGAACGTTTGGGTAAACTGAAACCCGGAGGTACGGTGGTAGATGCAACCAGTGGAAACACCGGATTTAGCCTCGCCATGGTGGCCGCCATTAAAGGATACAAATGTGTGCTCACCGTAACCAGCAAGATCAGTGAGGACAAAATGAACAACCTTAAAGCCATGGGTGCTGAGGTTCACCTCTGCCCGCAGGAAGCAAAGCCGACCGACCCGGAGTCGTATTACCGCCGCGCTGAACAACTGGCCAAAGAAATACCTGGCGCGTATTACATCAATCAGAACTTCAACCCGGAAAACGGAGAAGCGCATTACCTGAGCACCGGCCCGGAAATTTGGGAACAAACAGGCGGCCGCATCACGCACCTCATTGGTAGCACCAGCACCGGAGGCACCATTTGTGGCACCGGCCGCTACCTCCGCGAGCAGAACTCCGAGTTGAAAATTATCGGAGTGGACGCCTACGGATCGGTTCTGCAAAAATATCATCAAACGGGCGTGTACGATGAGAAGGAAAGTTACCCCTACAGCATCGAAGGCACCGGAAAAAACATCATTCCGGGAAATATGGATTTTGAACTCATTGACCGGTTTGTTAAAGTTACGGACAAAGACAGTGCCCTTCGTGCGCGCGAACTAGCCCGTATGGAAGGTATGATGGTGGGTTACTCCAGCGGCGCGGCCCTACAAGCACTCGAGCAAATACAAAATGAATTGACCGAAGACGATGTCGTGGTATTGCTTTTCTCCGACCACGGCTCGAAGTACGTGACTAAATTTTTCAGCGACAAATGGATGATTCAGCAGGGCTTTTTGGAGGAGGAAACAGAAATCGTCTGATTGTAACCCCAGAATGCAGACGCTCCCGACGAGCTTTATATTACCATGTTGAGGATTAAAAAAAACCTCTTCGGTTTATAAAGATTCATCATTCATCATTTACAATTAATCATTCAATTACACACCGTGGATTTATTTGATCGCATTTTCAAACAAGCTGGCCCCTTGGGCAAATATGCCGACGTGGCAGAGGGCTATTACATGTTCCCTCAATTAGAAGGCGAACTTGGCAATCGTATGACTTTTAAGGGCAAAGAGGTTGTCTGTTGGAGTATCAACAACTATCTCGGCCTGGCCAATCACCCCGAAGTCCGCAAAACAGACGCCGAAGCTGCTGCCCGCTGGGGACTAGCCTATCCAATGGGCGCCCGGATGATGAGCGGCGACACCCAATTGCACCACAAACTTGAAACGCAACTTGCCAACCATGTCGGCAAACCCGCCGGTTTGTTGGTCAATTACGGCTATCAGGGCGTAATGTCTGCCATTGATGCGCTGCTCACCCGCCACGATGTGGTGGTGTACGACGCTGAAAGTCACGCCTGCATCGTGGATGCCGTGCGGATGCACATGGGCAAACGTTTTGCCTTCACCCACAACGACGTGGGAAGTCTGGAAAAATGCCTCGTCCGCGCCAAACGCCTCACCGAAGAAAGTGAAGGCGGCATCCTCGTCATCACAGAAGGCGTATTCGGTATGCGTGGCGATCAGGGCAAACTCCGCGAAATCTGCACCCTCAAGGAAAAATACGGTTTCCGGCTTTTCATTGACGATGCCCACGGTTTTGGAATGCTCGGCAAAACAGGAGCAGGCGCTGCCGAGGAGCAAAACGTGACCGAAGATGTGGATATTTATTTCAGCACTTTTGCTAAAAGTATGGCACTGATTGGTGGCTTTATCGCTGCGCAGCCTGAAATTATCCAGTTTCTGAAGTACAACATGCGCAGCCAAATTTTCGCCAAATCTCTGCCCATGCCACTCGTGGAAGGGCTCTTGAAACGTTTTGAGCTGCTCCGCGACCAACCGGAACTTCGCGAAAAACTCTGGTACAACGTGCGCCTGCTACAAGGCGGCCTCACGGAGCGCGGCTTTAACATCGGCGACACGAATACCTGCGTGACCCCCGTGTATATGCAAGGCGAAGTAGAAGAAGCTATGGCTTTGGTAAAAGACATGCGCGACAACTACGGTGTTTTTTGTTCAATCGTGGTATATCCGGTGATCCCTAAAGGCATGATTATTCTGCGACTGATCCCAACGGCTCTACACACCGAGGAGGACATTCAAATTACCCTCGATGCATTCTCCGCCGTCCGAGAGAAAATGGAAGCTGGGATTTACAAGCAGTTTGTGCCTCAAGTTTTGATTGAGGGTGTGGGGATGAGAGCGGATGGGTGAGTTTGTTGAAAGTTTAGGGTTTAGGGCGGGTAATGTTGTTGGCATGAAGCTATTTTGTCCCTATAGCTGTGTAGCCCAGGCTACCTTTGGCATACATCATTTTAAGCATTTATGCTCCTTCGAGGAGCGTGTTCAGAATAGTGTGGTTGACACACCCCACTTGCTAATTGGTGGGTTGTCATAGGCTACCATTTGTAAACTGATTTCGGGCATGTCCACCCTAAACTCTAAACCCTAAACTCCCCCACATGAGTGCCACCACCATTCTAGAAAATGTCATTGACGAGCGAGCCGAAATGGTTCAGTTGGCACCTTCTGGCTTGGATTATATTCTCTCGAAGGGCTGGCGCTTGCTCGGGCGACGTTTTGTACGGCACAATTTTTCTACCTGGCGACACAAACTTTGCCGAACCATTCCGCTTCGGGTTCGATTGGCAAATTTTGAACTTTCCAAGAGTCAGCGACAAATTCTTCGGCGCAATACGGATTTGCGCGTTTTGAGTGCCCCCGCTCAGTTCAATGCTGAACGTGAACGGCTTTTTTACCTCCATCGCGAGCGTTTTCACGAAAAACAATCCACCACCCTCGCATCCTTCATCCACCCGGAAACCCCGAACACACTCCCGACCGAGGGGCGTGAATTGGCGGTACACCTGAACGACGAACTTATCGCCTGTTCATTTTTCCATCTGGGACAGCATGCCGTTTCGGGTACTTACTGTGTGTTTGATCCAGCACACGGGAACCGCAGCCTGGGATCACTCACCCTGCTGCTGGAATTGCTGCTTGCGAAAGAAATGGGTATGGAATTTTATTACCACGGCTATACCCATGACACCCCCTCGCAATTTGATTACAAGATGAGTGTCAAGGGTTTAGAAGCCATGAATTGGGAAACCGGCGAATGGTTACCGAAGGAACGTGTGCCGGTGTCGAGATGGATAGATTCCATCCGAGACTGAGTTTGCACTTCTAGTCGGCCACCATCGGAACGTAGAGATCGCCGTGTAGCACGTTTCGGGAAATAACGATGCGCTGTATTTCGGAAGTCCCTTCGTAAATCTGGGTAATTTTTGCATCGCGCATGAGGCGCTCCACGTGGTATTCTTTTACAAAACCATATCCGCCGTGGATTTGTACGGCTTCTACGGTATGGCGCATAGCCACTTCGGATGCGTACAATTTGGCCATCGCTGCGGCTTGATCGTAGTTCAAATGTTGATCTTTCATGATGGCTGAGCGGTACACGAGCAAACGCGCCGCCTCAATTTCAGTGGCCATATCGGCTATTTTAAACGCAATGGCCTGGTGTTGGCTGATCGGTTTGCCAAAAGCCTGACGCTCTTTGGCGTATGCAACCGAAAGTTCATAAGCTCCGGCAGCAATGCCCAATGCCTGCGCAGCAATGCCGATTCGACCGCCTGAAAGGGTTTTCATGGCGAATTTGAAGCCAAAACCATCTTCCCCAATCCGGTTTTCTTTGGGCACTTTTACATCTGAATACATGATGGACGTGGTGTCTGACGCACGAATCCCCAACTTGTCTTCTTTACCTCCGATGGTCACGCCCGGCGAATCCGCCTCTACAATGAGGCAATTGATGCCTTTGTGACCTTTTTCCACATCCGTTTGGGCCATTACAAGATGGAGTTTGGAAGTGGCACCATTGGTAATCCAGTTTTTGGTGCCATTCAGGAGATAGTGGTCGCCCATATCTATGGCGGTAGTACGTTGGCTGGTAGCGTCGGAGCCAGCCTCAGGTTCGGAAAGGCAGAACGAACCAATCCATTCGCCGGAAGCCAATTTGGGCAGGTATTTGCGTTTTTGTTCCTCAGAACCGAAGGTTTCAATTCCCCAACAAACCAACGAATTGTTTACCGACATGATGACGGAGCAGGAACTGTCAACCTTAGACAACTCTTCCATGGCCAGTACGTACGACAATGAATCCATGCCGCCGCCGCCATATTCGGGCGATACCATCATGCCAAGAAAGCCCAACTCACCCATTTTTTTGACTTGTTCGGTGGGATATTGCGCTTTGCTGTCGCGTTCGATCACGCCGGGCTTAAGCTCATTTTGTGCAAAATCTCTGGCCGCCTGTTGTACGGCGAGGTGCTCTTCTGTCAGGTGAAACATAGTTTGAACGATTTACGGTCAACGGCCAAAAGCATCCTGAAAGGCAGTCTTTTTCCGTGTGGTTAAACGATGGTGTTGGTTTTGGGAGAGCGAAAGTACGATGGCTAAAAAAAAGAACCCCGCCAAAGTTTAAAACTTTTAACGGGGGATTCTTTTTAGTGCTTGTCTAAACTAAAGTTCAGACAAGCAATTTTGCGAATCTAACATATAAGATCCGCTATTTGATGACATATTGTTCTGTTGCTTGGATGACCTCCTTGCTTGCACCCACGGCCCGGTGCACGTAAGCCACTACGCTGCAATGCTGCACATCGTATTCGGCTGGGAGTGTGACGCTGAATGTTTTATTCACCAAACTACCCGCTACCAACGGCTCAAAGATCGGATCGCCACTTGGAGCCGAGACCACATCGCGCACGACGTGGCGGTGGATATAATCTGGAATGAAGGTATTTCCATTGATTTGCGGCCCCACAATGCTGTCTTGTGTAATCAAAACCGTCAGGCGATGTTCTCCGGAAATTGCCTGGTCGGGCAAAATACTTACGTTGATGCTGAGTACCCGAGAATCCGGCTCGAAAGTATTTACAACCGTAAGTGCGATACTGGGATCCCGCACCAAATCTTGGGCAACCTCGCCACCCCAGCGGGTATGAGGGGTTACAAAGGCAGAAAGTTCATTGGCTAAAAGGCGGCGATTGATAGAAGCCGTTGGGAAGCCCTCCAGCGCACCTACATAATCAGCGAGTTCTTGTATTTCTGTGGACCGAAAATCTATGCTAGCCGGATAGGGAACGGAAAAGTTACCAGCCGCATGAATAGACACGACCACCAGTTTGTCTTTGCCGTATTGTTGTTGCAGGCCCACGAGGGTTTGAGTTCCAACCGGGCAATTCGGACAACGCACCCCGGTCACTTCTTCCACCAAAACGGTTCGGCCGGTTATATTCAGGCTTGGGTCGGGAATCAGGATGGGTTGCTCTTTGCAGGCGGCAAACAACAAAACAACCGGACAGAGGAGAAAGAGGATGTTTTTCATTGTAAAAAATTTAATCTGTGGCAAAATGGACTATGATTCTTGTGATTTTGATGATTTGAGTGAGGCTTTCTGGACTATGATTCTTTTGATTTGAGTAATCCTGATTTTAAGATTTACTGAATATCCGCATATTGGGTACTCGTGATGCAATATCGAATATCGAACACCGAACATCGAATGATGAAGTAGTTTGAAGGTGACCGGATATTAAATCCAAATGTTCTATCAACGCCGGTTTATGGGTATCCCACTTCAAAATTCGATAATCGGTGTTCGGTGTTCGGTGTTCGATATTCGATATTCGGTGTTCGGTGTTCGATATTCGGTGTTCGATATTCGGTGTTCGGTGTTCGGTGTTCGATATTCGGTGTTCGGTGTTCGATATTCTTTTTGATACCCAATATGCGATAGTCCGTTAAGATTTTCAGGACCACTTTGCGCCGACTAAATCATGCTTAAAACGAGGAATTCAAGGTTAATCTGGCACCATGAAATGCAGGCTCCAAACGGCAAATACCACCCGCACAGTTGATCCCTTCTACCTGCTTGACGTACGCCAGCGACACCCGGTTGGATTTCTGCGAATATACCACTCCCAGGGTGGGAAAATGGGTGCCGTCGTATTTGGTTTTGTCTCTCACTTTATCAGGACTGAACTTTGGATCCAGCGGCCCGTTGTCGAGTTTGAACATATCGGAGGCAAAAATAATCCAGTGCGGGGCCAGGCCTACTTCCACCGAACCATTCACCCAGGAGCCAAATTCGTCTTTTGTGGCAAGGTATTGACCTTCTATCCGGATGGATCTTCGGGGCGTAAATTTATACAAAAATTCCCCATACGGTGTGAGTGCATTCACATAACTGTCTTTTCCTTGATAAACAAAGATATTATATTTCAAAATTTGCAGACCACCGATGAGCTGCCACTTGCGTTTTTGCTTGTACGTGAATTCGGGGGTAATTTCCCGGTAAAGCTCGGTGCCATCCAAAAACTGTATCTCAGAGACATTGAGGCTGAACGAAAGTTTTTTATTCAGTTTGTAGCGCATGTCCAACTGTACGGATTGTTCCCCGAGTTCCTGCGTAGCCGGTGCAAAACGAGCGGTCAAGCGATAGGTATTTTGTTTGGCCATGGGCGGCAGGAAATTGATCGCGCCCTGAATACCCAGCGCATTGGGGTTTTGGCGGAACGAAAAATCCTTCGTTCGTTTGGCTTCGAGCGAGATGCCAAACCCTTTTTGTGCGTAGCTAATGCTGGAGTAAACCGTGTATCCCGTGCGGTTCACAAGTTTGCCGTTCAAGGTGTCAATTTGATTCCCGATTAAAATGGAGCGTGCTGCAAGGGGGTCGAAAATCACGTCTTTTGATTTGCCGGCGGCTTCAAAATACCAGGTAAAATCGCCGGCAGTCATGGTATTGAACAGGGTTGCAGCATACGTATTGTACTGTAAATCAATCTGATCTTCCTTAAAATAGCCTGACACCTCAAACCTGGAATCGTCTATTGTTTGGGTGTTGTACGTCCGCCCGACAATGCCCGCGCCAGGCGCAAACGTGAGGTTTTTGGTAGAATCCGGCTTGATAAAACCTTCCACCACACCGCCCCGCAGGATCGTTCCGTAGCGATCAAACTGCTGTTTTTGTCGCCCGGTAAATGCCCGAACTTTCCAGTTATCATTGAATTGGTAGCCCACTTGTGCGCCAAAAAGGGCATTGTCAATCATCAGTGCGCGCTCCTCGTAAGAACGGTAGATGATGCCCGAGCCGATTTGATCGTAGAGATAGCCGCCTGCAAAGTCAAACTTGTCCACCTTTTTGTGGATGAACCAACGCCCGATGCCGACATCGGAATAGGAGGCGTTTGGGTTCAACAAATTGGAGTTGTTGAACATGTCAAAACGCAGTCCCGCATCGAGGCCATCGTGCGAATAATTGAGCGAGAGCCAGGTTTCTGCCCCAAATTTCTGATTGTCGTACTGCGGAATGCCCGCCGTGCCCAGCACCGAATCTGCGGCAAAAAAGAAGTTGCCGTTGGCCTGCAAACTCCCCGTGATATGGGAGCCAATTTGGGCATTACTCGAAAAACAAACGGCTGAAAAAGAGAGAAAAAGTACAAAACGTTTCATGCAAGAAGGAAGGATAACGGGCAAAGGTAGTTTCCAGCTAAAATCCTTTCTGCATTTGAATCGGGTATTTGGTAAGGAACGGACATTTAAATTTTCGGAGGCTGTCAGCACCACACTACAGGAGGCGAACAACAATGTAGCGCAATGTATTGTTTAAGCGGCCATTGCCACAACAGCCCATACACCATGCCCGGCCTTTACCTTCACATCCCTTTTTGCAAACAAGCCTGCCACTATTGTAATTTCCATTTTTCTACCACCTTGCGGCAAAAAGGAGCCATGGTCGAGGCGCTTTTGAAAGAGCTGGATTTGCAAAAAAACTATCTCGGCGGAGCGGCCCTCCAATCCGTTTATTTTGGCGGTGGCACGCCCTCGCTGTTGGATTTGGGTGAATTGGAGCAGATTTTTGACAAAATCAACCAGATTTACACCGTCGAACCCGGCGCCGAAATCACCCTCGAAGCCAATCCGGACGACCTTAGCCCGGAAAAACTCCGCGACTTAAAAAACTACACGCCCGTGAATCGGCTCAGCATCGGCATTCAATCTTTTGCCGATGAAGACCTGCGCTGGATGAACCGCGCCCACCATTCGGCCCATGCCCGGGCTTGTCTGGAGGACGCCATTTCGGTTGGTTTTCAAGACCTTACGATTGATTTGATTTATGGGTCGCCCACTACGCCGGATGCACAATGGTCCGAAAATTTGCGCCTGGCTTTTGAGTATGGCATCCCACACCTTTCCTGTTATTGCCTGACGGTGGAAGACGGCACCGCCCTGGGTAGTTTTGTGCGCAAGGGCCAACAACCGCCCGTGGACGAGGCGCGTGCTACCCGCCAATTTGAAATGCTGCTCGACGCTACCGCCGCCAAAGGATATGAGCAGTACGAAATCTCCAATTTTGCATTGCCGGGTCGTTATGCTCGGCACAATACCAATTATTGGCGTTCTGAGCCATACCTGGGCCTTGGGCCTTCCGCGCATTCCTTCAACGGCGTTTCCAGACAATGGAATGTGGCCAATAATGCGCTGTATATCAAGGCATTGGAGGAAGGAAATGTTCCCTTTGAAAGAGAGGAACTCGGCCCCGAACAACATTACAATGAATATGTCATGACAGCCTTGCGTACCATGTGGGGCGCTGATTTGCAAAAAATTGAATCCTTTGGCGAACGCTTTGTACAGCATTTTGAGGCCGAAGCCCAGGTTTTTTTAGAATCAGGCGCACTTGAACAAGAGGGGCCAACGTTTCGACTCTCCCGCGCTGGAAAACTCATCGCCGACCGGGTGGCCTCGGATTTGTTTGTTTGAACATCCCTGACAGCATTCATTGCCCAAGACAAAATTAAATTCGCCCTACCTTTGTGACATGCAACGAATCTTACTAGTTGAAGACGAAGCCCATATCCGCGACGCGGTAAAACTCAACCTCGAGCTGGAAGGCTACGAGGTGATTGCCACGGGCAATGGTCGAAAGGCCCTGGAGTTGTACGCCGGACAACATTTCGACTTGCTTTTGCTCGATGTCATGCTGCCCGAAGTGGACGGTTTCGACATCACCGAAAAAGTGCGGCTCACCAATACAGAGGTTCCAATCCTGCTGCTTACGGCCAAGGACATGAGCCAGGATCGTGTGACGGGCCTGAAAAAAGGTGCCGACGACTACCTCACCAAGCCGTTCAATTTGGAAGAACTGCTGCTGCGGGTAAGTAAATTGCTCAAAAGAAGCCAACGGCAAAAAGGCGAGTCGCTCACCCTTTTTGAATTCGGGGGCAACAAAATTAATTTTGATACTTTTGAGGCGACCACTTTTAGGGGGGAAGAAATCACCCTGACCAAAAAAGAAACCATGCTGCTCAAACTCCTCTCTGAACGAAAAGACGAGGTGGTGAGCCGCAACCAAATCCTGCAAGCCGTCTGGGGCTACGATGTTTTCCCCAGCACCCGAACAATTGACAATTTTATCCTTTCATTCCGGAAATACTTTGAGGAAGACGCCAAAAACCCTCGTTTTTTTCATTCGATTCGAGGAGTAGGGTACAAATTCACGCTGTAAATTTGATAAATCCTTCACCCAAGTAATGTGGTTGCTCAAAAAAATACTCATTCTTTTCGTCCGGCTGTACCAGGTCACTTTATCGCCTTTTTTGGGCGCGAACAAGTGCCGATATGAGCCCACGTGTTCGCATTATGCCATAGCGGCGCTGGAGGAATGGGGCCCATTTAAAGGCAGTTATATGACTGCAAAGCGGATTTTGCGCTGCCATCCCTGGAGCAAACACCCGATTCATGATCCCGTTCCGAAAAAAAACTACGACAAAGGGGATTTGAGTGACACAAATGCCTGATTTGTACTATCCATTCAACAAAATTGTTTTCCATGAAATTTTCTCGAATTGTACCGACCGCTCTTTTGTTTCTTTTTATGGTGGCAGTAATTGCCCCGGCCTGCAGCCGTAAATCTGGTTGCCCGCAAGCGACACACGCAAGCGATGTTTTTGCCAAAGATGCCAAGAAAAAAAGTAAGAAAAACTGAGTTTGTCATGAATATTCGTCGCTATTGGCCCTTGTATTTGCTGCTGTTTTTTTCAGTGGCCTTGACGGCACCTGCCTGCAGTAAAAAAAGCGGCTGCCCGGCCGAATCGAGCCTAAAAGTTCCCAAGAAAAAAAAGGGCAAACGGCAAGAAGGGCTGATGCCCAAAAAGACGCGCAAGAAGATTGGTTCTTAGGGTGCGCTGTCAGTGGTGGTTTGGCCTTCAGGCCGTCGGGAATTGCGCCGTTTACGGCGCAGGAGAATACCTACCTACGACGGCCTGAAGTCCATATCGTTAAGACCACTTTCCGTTCATCGTATCAAGTAAAAAGCTGGCGCACGGCTCTGCCGTGTGCCTATTATTCTGTCGGTTCTGCCGACAAGGTGGGTCGGTAGAACCGACAGGATAGTGGGCACACGGCAGAGCCGTGCGCCAGCGGGTAGGTTCCACCAGCCTACTTGTTGGCAGAGCGTTTATTATTTTATTAGAGCATGTATTCTAATGAATAATCACCCAGGTTCCGATTTTTTTTACCCCTTTTTCGCCTTGGAGCACGACAGCGTAATGCCCGGCTGGTAAAGATTCTGGTAAGGTTATCCAATTTTCTCCAGGCACCAGATAAACAGTCTTCTGGCTTTGCAATTGTCCCGCTTGATTATAAATGAGTAGTCTCTGTTTTTGATAGTTATGAGAAACCAGTTGTAGATATGCTTCAGCTTGGGACTTGGTCGGATTTGGAAAAATATTTAGTGGTTCAAATGGTTGCGTAATTTCTTTCAGGGCAGTGACCTGACTAGAATCGAACAATTGCATGGTGATACAGTGCAGTGCGCCCTCCCAGGCAATGATTTTATCGCAGTTAACGCCTCGAACCGTATGGTTGGGAAGAAGGTCTTGATAAATTTGCAACGCAAGGCTGTCATTGGCGTGGCCGTATATCGGCACGATTACCCGGTTGTTAAGCATCAGTGCGTTGGCATACGTTTTCCAGTCATCGGCATTCGGCAGCCGCTCAATTCTGTAAGGTTTGCCATGAGGCCCAGTGAGCGTATCCAGTGTTGCAAAATTTAATTCCAGGCTATCAAAACCAGGATGAAAAGGTGTTACGCTCGAAATCACAAAAGTTGTGTCGTCCAGCAATTTGATTTGCATATCAATGTGTGCCCAGTAATCGTTGTGCTGCCTACGAAGCGGGACAACTTTTTGAATACCCATAAACAATGCTAAATCCCCTTCAATTTGAGTAGGCGAAATGGCTGGGTTGTTGGTATAAAGCGCATCAGTGCAAAATAAGGTGCCATAGCTGTCCACCAGCAGATTGCCCCCATCAAATATCCACGGCCGCTCATAAGCCATCAAGCCCCATGCTTTGGCCAGGTTAGTAGGCAAGTTTTCATCCAGGCCGCTATCTGCTTTGTCATTAAAATCCAGATAGGCAACACCCCCCTCGGTCTGCACGGCAAAAGGGCCATGGTCGCGGATCCACATCCGCTCACAGGGTACCTGTACAAAGCTAATATTAGACAACAGCACTCCATCTTCTTCCAAGCGCTGCTTCATTTCATTTTCCTCCTCAAGGTTGCGCACAACACAAATCACTTCCGTTGCCTCGCGACACTCGGCGATGAGATCTGAATACAAACTCCAGGTGTAATCATTGAAATCCCATTCAATTAGTACCGCTTGCGTTGGGGCGTATTCAGGCACCGTATAGGGCTGAAGGGGCTGACTATAAGCCAAAATAGGCAATAACCAAAAGTAGATCAAGCATTTATATGCATTTTCCATGATGAAGAATAGTTATTTGTTGAAGCTAGCAAGGTAGCATTTTAGAAAGAAATCTTTAAGGTCGTGGTATCCATACGAGTCACATAAACACTATCATGATTAGGCGCAAGAAGAATTTGCGATGCAGGGATCGCATCATTCCCCCAATAGATATCAATAGTTTCTTCAGAGGCCAATCTAATTAAGGTAATATGCTCAGATATGCCTTGGACGTGAATGGGTGTATAAAAAATAAAGCCCTTTGAGATTCCGTATTCAGCATCCATAATTGGACTGAAAATTCTTACGTACAATGAATCATCTTTAGAGGACGTATTTTCTAAAACCAATTTCAGTATCCCATTTTTGGGGTATAACTTCGTTTCTATATCGTTCACGGTACCGTTTACATAACTTGTACCTAACCCTAGTTTAGGTACATAGCCGACCTTCTCAACAGTCAGTCCAGAAAAATATTCTTGGTGCTTAAGCTCAATGTTATATTTACCGTCCTCTTCGGTTACAATTGAGTAAGTACCCATAAACTGTGAACCACTCCAAACACCGTAAAAAATCACAGCTTCGGCAAGTGAAATTCCAGTATCTGCATCTGTGACCACACCATGAATAATGGTATCCTTTTTCCCGCACGCTTGGAGCCCGAACAAGAAAATGAAAATAAAGAATACAAAAGGGTGCATAAAAGAATGTCTCATAATAGAAGTGGGGTTATAAATCAAGTTCAGTTGTCCTAAATGTACCCGCTGGCGCACGGATAGCTTAGGCGAATGGGTGACGCTGGCACACGGCAGAGCCGTGCGCCAGCGCCATAAAAACCAGCGCCTCAAAAATCCATCCTCAAACGCAAATTCAAGCGCCTGCCCGTCAAATAATTCGGAATCGCGTACTGGGTATTTTCAATCGTTTTGATCCAAACATTGGAGGCTTCGTTGGCTACTTTCATTAGATTGAACACCTCCAGACTGGCCCAGGTATTGCGGGTGAACCGCAGAAAATGATTGGGTTTTCGATAACGCCATTGTTGTTTCCAAAGCTGGAAGCCAAAGCCAATGTCCACCCGGTGGTACGGCGCGAATCGGTACGGATTTCTGAAAATAATGTTGTTGTCCGGCACCCCAAACGGCAGCCCGGAGCCGACTGTGAAATTCAGGTGCATCCGAATGTTCTGGTTGCCGCGCAGATAGTCCTGAAAAAAGGTGGAAAAAGTGAACAGCCGGTCGGTTGGACGCGGCACATCTTTCACGTCCTTGCCCTCGCGCTCACCCACATTGCGCACCCGGTGCTGCACCCCTTCGATGCTTTCTCGGGTGCGGAGCAGGGAAAAATTGACCCAACTTTCCGCGCCTTTTACAAACTCCCCGTTGAGGCGAATATCAAAACCCGTGGCGTATCCGCGTGAGTTGTTCTCCCCCGCGTACCGAATGCGCACATTGTCGAGATCAAAAGAAACCAGATCCCACATTTGCTTGTAATACGTCTCGGCGATGAGGCGCATTTTCACCGGACGGCGTTTGCCCCAAAGAAAATCCCAAGTGAAACCGCCCACCGCATGCGCGGATTTTTGGGCCTGCAAATCCGTGTTCACCGTCCCGTCCAATCGCCGCATTTCGCGGTAAAACGAGGGCTGGTAGAACAGTCCCCCGCCCAATCGGTACGATATATCGCGGCGGGTATCCAGGGGTTTGTACAACACCTGCGCCCTTGGGGTCACAAAAAGTTCCTGATTTAAGTTCCAATACTGGCCACGCACCCCGGCTATGACCTGCACTTCGCGCACCCCGTCTTGTCTCCAGGTCCAGGTATCTTGAAAAAAGGCCGAAAAGCGGTCGCTGGCAAGTGAATTTCGGGTTTTTAGCACCCGCCGCACGTTGAGCGCGATGGTATCGTAAGGCAAGGAGTACAGGGCCGAATCGAGGCGCTCCCACTCATTGATCCGGTCTTGAATTTGCTCGTTTTGCCATTTAGCCGACCATTGCAAAAGTGGGTGCGTTCCGGTCCGCCCTCGGTTCGTTCGCGCTGAAGCTCGATGCCACCTTTGTATTCCACGTTGCGCACCTCGGCATTGAGGTAATTGCGCACCCAGGTGTGTTGGGTCCCCGTGCCGAGTATATTGGTGATTTCTCCAAAATTATCGGCGCCGAGATTTTCCTCTAATTCGCCCAAAATATAATAGCCCAAAATATCAAAACGCTCGTTCTCCTGACTGCTCCAAACCGAAGCTAAAAACTTGTGATACAATGGATTGCGCTCCCGATCCGGCAAATAAGTCAACGAAATGCCGCCCATGGATTGGGTAAAATCATCCACCTCCTGGCCTTCGAAAGCGGTGCGCAATTGCAGGGCATAATCAATCAATCCAAAAGCCCGGGCCAAACTTTGCGGCTGAAACGCATAGGTCGAACGGTTAAAATTCCCAATCGCCCCTATCTGCCAATCGCGGCTCAAATCATAGGTCAGGTAAGCCTGAATGTCGGTGAAATTGGGGATGTATTCCCCTTGCACGTCCAGACTTCCAAGCAGGGTTCGGGTGGTTTTGTAACGCGCCCCAACGAGGTATCGGAAAGCGCGAAAACCTTTTTTATCGGGTTTCCAACTGCCTTCCAAATGCGCCGATGCCCCCAACAAACTCGCACTGGCACTGGCCCGCAAACTATCGGGGCGTTTGTACTTGACGTCCAGCACGGAGGAAAGTTTGTCGCCGTATTTGGCCTGAAAACCACCGCTCGAAAAGGAAAGATCGCGGATGAGGTCAATGTTCGGAAACGTCAGACCTTCCTGTTGGCCGGCACGGATCAGTTGTGGGCGGTAGATTTCAAAATCGTTGACGTACACGAGGTTTTCATCGTAGTTGCCACCGCGCACCTGGTATTGGGAACTGAGTTCGCCGCCTGTACCCATGTTGGTGCCGAGTGCAATATGGGGCAAAACACTTTCCAAATTCCCCGTGGTACTCGGCAGGAGTCTCAGGTCCGTCATGTTTGTTTCTTTAATCATCCCGCCATCGTCGAGTCTGCGGCCACTGATCACCACCTCCAAATTGGCCCCTATGGGCGACATGGTCAAGTCCAGCGCATACCGTGCGCCGGGTTGCAAGGCCAAAACATCTGCTGAAGTTTCTTGATACGCCACTCGTTTGAAGGAGAGTACAATGCGTTGATTGGCAGGGATTTGTGTGGCAAATTTTCCATTTTCGTCGGTACTAACGGCTTTGCCCGAGCCTTTGATGAAAACGCTCACCAATTCTACTGGTTGTCCGTCGGAAGCATCGGTGACGCGGCCATAGACGGTGGCGGTTTGTTGGGCGGAGAGAAAACTTGCGCAGCAGAGAAAGAGGCTGCAAAGGAAGAATTTTTGTCGGGTCATGCTACGGGCGAGCTGGATTCAGGGCAAAAGTACGTCGGGGGATGCCCTTTCTGCTGAAACTTTATGGAAGATGAAGACAAAGGACACAAAGTCCCAAAATTAAAACGCCCCCACTTTCAGCAAAGAAAGCGGGGGCGAATTTGTATTTTAAAGCCTTTTACTTATTTTTTAGCAAAACGGCGGGCTACCTCAGACCAATTCACCACATTCCAAAAAGCACCGATATAGTCAGGGCGGCGGTTTTGGTAATGCAGGTAGTAGGCGTGTTCCCAAACGTCGAGACCGAGGATCGGCTGACCCTTTTTGTCTGCCACATCCATGAGCGGATTGTCCTGGTTTGGCGTGGAGGTAATGAACAATTCGCCGTTGGCATCCACGCAAAGCCAAGCCCAACCAGAGCCAAAGCGCGTGGTAGCGGCCTGCGCAAACTGTTTTTTCATTTCTTCCAGGGAGCCGAAATTTTTATTGATTTGAGCGGCTAAATCGCCCGTAGGTTCGCCGCCGGCGTTGGGTGCCATAATTTCCCAGAACATGGTATGGTTCCAATGTCCGCCCCCGTTGTTGCGTACGGCTGGAGGGTGTTGGCTAATATTGGCAAGGAGTGTTTCGAGGGGTTTGCCTTCATGTTCCGTGCCTAGCAGGGCTGCGTTGAGGTTGTTGACGTAGGCAGCGTGGTGTTTGCCGTGGTGAATTTCCATCGTGCGCGCGTCCACATGTGGTTCGAGCGCATCAAAGGCGTAGGGGAGTTCAGGGAGCGTAAATGCCATAACTTTATATTGGTTGGTGGATAATGGGTTTGGACCATGCAGAAGAGTGCCATGCAGGGTCCAAAATCCGGTGTTTTAGTTGAAACAGCCCTAAAAGTAAGAAGTTCAGATTTTACAAAAACAAAAATCGCCTGCCACTCCATTGAGTGGCGGGCGATTTGTAACTGCGTATGGTAGGAATATTCAACAACCATGGTATTCCATGGAAGGGGGGATGAATTTGCGGCTCTTTTGCCGCGAAAGGTTTAGAACAAAGCCGTCTCAACGGAAATAGAGACAACCCTATGGAAGAAAACTATTTTTTTAAAAAACGGGGGGTAAGGCACTTGTGTAATTGTAAATCGGTTTATTGAAATGCCCAGAACAAAAGTCGGGCGAAGCACAACCGTTTTTATCCGTATAAAACCCGTATTTAAATTCAGGGTTTACCCTGAGTTTCTGGTAGTGGCACGGTTACGAGGGTACTGGTTCCCTGCCCTTTGGCCGATTGTACATTGACCTCGCCTTTCAAAAACTGCGCGCGGCGGATCAAATTATCGGTTCCCATGCCTTTTTTAACCGATTCAGGGTCAAATCCTGTTCCGTCATCTTCTACCAGCAGGGCAAGTTGGTTCTCGGTGCGGGTGATTTGCACTAAAATTTCAGATGCTCTAGCGTGTTTCAGGCTGTTTTGCACCAATTCCTGAATAATTCGGTAGCAATTGAGCGCGACAGCCTGGTCAATTCCTTCAAAAGTGCCGAAATGTTGGAAGGTAATATGGGGCACCCCTTTGCCATGGACCCGGGCGGTAAGATCGCGCAGGGCGGTAACGAGGCCAAATTCCATCAAGGCGCTGGGCTGCATATTCCGGGCAATGTGGCGCGTTTCTGCAACCGTTTCATCCAATAACGCCCGAATTTTAACCCAATCTTCATCTTCCGAACGTTGAGGCTTTTTGGCGGTCATACTTTCCAGTTGGATTTTGGCCGCAGCAAGCAAACCGCCCACGCTGTCGTGCAGGTCTTGTGCTACCCGCTGTCGCTCGCTTTCTTGCCCGGCCAGCATGCTCTGCATGGTTTCGATTTTCAAGGTATTTTCTAAATCCCTGATTTTCTGCTGATTGATTTCTTCGGTTTGCGCAGCTATGACTTTATTTACGCGCATTCGGTGACTGTAATCGCGCACGATGAAGAAAAGGGCCAACAATACCGCTGCGAGGGCTACACCCAGGGTAGCAAGGCCAACCTGTTGTTGTTTGGACTGTTGTTCAACGGCACTTTTTTCCTCTTCCAACTTCATGATTTCGGCGCGTTTTTCACGCGTATCGAATTGTAAGGCCAGGCGATGCAGGGCCGCCATTTTTTCCTGAACAAGGAGTGTGTCGCCAATTTCTTCTGCACGGGTGGCATATTTTAGGGCCAATTCCAGACTGTCCAAGGCTTTATAAGCGGAGGAAATATGCCGATAAATTTCTCGGCGCATGGCTACGTTGGAACGAAGAGCGGTACGTTCCGCTTTTTTGAGAAAAAAGAGGGCCATATTGTAATCGCGGTCCAGCAGACTATAATAGCCTACCGAATACTGCCCCCAGGTGATATAGTCCGGGCGTTTTATTTGTTCTGCCAGCCGCAGCGCATTGGACGCTTCATAGCGCGCAATGGCGTATTTCCCAATTTGGCCATTATGGTCCACCTCGTACTTCGCCACCGCAATGTCCAGTGCCGTGTCTTTCAGGATTTTGTTTTTTTCTGTGAATGAGCGCCGCAGCGCCAGTGCTTTTTGGTTGTCGCCTTTATTGGAGTAAACCCTGCTCATGCGCGCCAGCAGGTGCGTTTCAAGATACAAATTGCCGGTTTGTTTGAAATAATCCAGGGCTTCTTGTTGCATCTTGATGGCCTCGTCCCAAAGCCCCCGTGCCGAAAGACGATCGGCCAGATCCGCCCGGGCGCGTTGGTAGGCAACTGTGTCACCGGCTTTTTGGAATCGTTCGGCGCTGCGAGCCAGATATTGGAAAGCGGAATCGGGAATGCCCGTTTTTTCTTCGTCGTAATAGGCCCACTGGTACCAGGCCATGGCCTGTTTGCGCAGATTTCGCTCTGTAATACCGTCGCGCAGAGAGTCCTGAATTTGTTCAAAACTCAACCGCCGGTCGAACTCTGGCTGAGCGATTGCCTGCACGGAGCACCACAAGAAAAGGACAACAAGTGCAGGTTTCATATTGGATAAAAAAATGAAGACGGGGTTGTGTCAACAGTAAATCTCGAAATTTTTCCACAGAATTTCATTTGGATTTTAACACAAACCTATAAGGTTTTTAAAACTTATAGGTTTCATTCGCCTCAAAACCAATCAGGTCGTTTTCCTAAATTTCGACACATACACCATTCCGCCCAAACTGATACAGAACAGCACAATGGAGATGATTTCCGCCTGGGTAAGTGAAATGCCCATGACTTCATGCACGACGTTGACGCGGATTTTTTCGATGACAAAACGTTCTATGGCAATCAGGCCGAGGTAGATGAAAAAGATCATGCCGACCGTCTTGATGCGTTTGCGCAACGCCCACAAAATGCCAAAAACCACGCTCATCATAATTACCTCATAAAAAGGCGTTGGATAAACCGGCTCTGAAAGCTGCATACAATAGTCCCAAGTGCAACCTTCAATCGCTACACTTGGGGAAGGGTCTGTATGCACTGTGTTGAGCACATGGTGGGGGTAACGATAGGCCCACATCCAATCAGGTAAAAAAGACATCCAATTGGGTTTGGGCGCTGCATTCACAATGCCCCAATCGCCGTCGCCGGAGAATTGGCAGCCAATACGACCAAAACCATATCCCGCCGTGAGGGCAGGTGCTACCGCATCTGCCGTTGGCCAAAACGGGATTTTATGTCGCCACATGAAGGCCACCACGGCTACAAAACCCAAGGCCAGACCACCAAAAAATGCCAGTCCGCCGCCCGAGGCCAGTGCCCCAAGCGGATCTTCCAAAAACGATTCCCAATTGTCGAAAAGATCAAAAACTTTAGCGCCCACAATCCCGCCAATGGCCGCCATGACGGTCATTTCACTCAAGCGGTCGTGTGGATATAGTTTCCGTTCGACCACTACCGGCGTAGCTTTCCGCCGCCGCTGACCATCCCACCAGGTAATCCCGCCCAACACGGCAGCCCCAATCAACGCAGCCACCCAGTTCAACTTTGCGGAAAGAATGACGGAAGCCGGATCTTGCCGGAACTCGCTGTAATGCTGATAGGCGTACAAGCCCTTTCCGGCAATGATCAAGCCCGCCAGCGCATTGGCCGCGATCTCACCCATGGTAGCGGGCAGACCTTCTGTAATCGTAACGGTTTGAGGCTGGTAAAACCCTTCTTTGGCTTTGCGCCGCAGTTCAAGGTTGAATACCAGGGCGCTCACCAGAAACGAGATAGCCAGAAAAAAGCCAAATGTTTTAAAGATGGAAAGCCAGTTGTCGGGCGCTGTGCCGATCAGGTCGTGAAAGAGGTAGGAAAGGTCTGGGTACATATTTTTGGTAAATGGTATCTGAACACTCCGCTGAGGGAATTACTTTTTCGCTTTGGATGCTTTGCCGCTTGTTTTAGCGGGTTTTGCTTCGGTCGGGATGGACGACATGCGACCCATCACGGAATCTTGTACATATTGACCCCAGGTGAGGTTGTTGCCACCTTCCTTGTGTGCCAGGGCTTTTTCGATGGTCATGTTTGCAGCATTTTCTACCACCCACTCAAAATTCTCTTCGCCTACCGAATTGATGTCGGCATCAGGGGCTGGGTTGCAGAAATCAATGGCGTATGGAATGCCGTCGCGGATAGCGAATTCCACCGTGTTGAAATCATACCCGAGGTAGTGGTTGATGCGCAACACCAGATCGTGCATTTGCTGGCGCAGTTCCGCGCTCACTTTATGGTCCGCCACATAGCGCAGGTGGTGCGGGTTGCGGGGTTCATAGTCCATGATGCGCACATACTTGCCACCGAGGCAGTAGCAGCGGAAGTAGGCATCAAATTCGATGGCCTCTTGCAACATCATCACGAGGGTATTGGTCTCGTTGTAGTCGCGGAAAAACTCATCGAAATTTTCCACTTTGTACACGCTTTTCCAGCCACCGCCGGAGTGGGGTTTCATAAATAGTGGAAAACCGCCGAGGTAATCAATCATGTTGTCCCATTCCAAAGGGTACTTCATGTTCCGAAAACTCTGCGCAGAGGTGTCGGGCGGCATTTCTTTAGAGGGCAACAGAATGGTTTTGGGCACCGGAACCCCGATTTTTGTACTGAGACAATTGTTAAAAAACTTCTCGTCCGCACTCCACCAGAAAGGGTTGTTCAGCACCGCAGTGCCATTGAGCGCAGCATTTTTGACATATGCGCGATAAAAAGGCACGTCCTGACTGATTCGATCAATCATAACTGCATAAGGACTGGGGTTTCCCTGCATCAATTCGTCCACATGCGTAGGCTCGGCAGATACGCCCTTGACGTTCTTCGAGTTGACACGTGCTACAAAGGCTTCGGGAAATGAAGTTTCTTTACCGTGTAGAATTCCGATTTTTTTCATAGATGCTGATGGTTGATTTTTGTTTACCCGCCTTCGCGGAAGCTATGGCGGGTAAATGAGTGAAGCCGTAAAACTACTCAAAGTGGTAAAAAAACCGACATCGAAATTTAATAGGTGTATTGTTACGACGAAGCATCGCAACGAGCACTAAGCATCCAAAAGCTGTTCTGCGTGGTTTTCGGTATTCACTTTGGAAATAATGCGCGCAATTTTGCCCGTTTCGTCTATCACAAACGTGGTGCGGAGGATGCCCATGTAGGCACGACCCATGAATTTTTTTTCGCCCCAAACCCCGTACGCTTCGGCTACGGCGTGGTCTTCATCGGCCAATAAATTGAAGGGAAGGCTGTATTTATCCTGAAATTTTACGTGCTTTTTCACGGAATCAGGGCTGACGCCCAAAATTTCGTAGCCCTGCGCCTGAAAACGCGGGTAGCCATCACGGAGACTGCAAGATTCGGCAGTACAGCCGGGCGTATCGTCTTTTGGATAAAAATACAAGACCAGTTTTTTTCCCAGATAGTCGCTGAGGTTTACGGTTTGGCCCTTTTCGTTTTGGGCAGAAAATGCGGGGGCGAGATCGCCTTCTTTCAGGTGAGACATAATGAATTGTTTTTAACTATGATTAAAGTGATTTTGTGAAACTCAACGTTTCCGTTCGGTTACAAACACCAATAAATCCCGAAGCGATTGTCGGGCGGGACTTTCCGGTGCCGCATCGAGCAGGTCAAAAGCTTCTTGCCGATACCGGTACATGGCCTCCCGGGCATAGTCCAGTCCGCCACTTTGGCGCACAAACTGGATTACTTCGTCCACTCTTTCAGGTTTGTGGCTTTCGTTTTTTACAATATTGATGATCCGGCGGCGTACGCTGCGCTCGGCCTGGTTGAGCGCGTAGATGAGCGGCAGGGTCATTTTTTTTTCTTTGATGTCTATGCCCAGCGGTTTGCCCACATCGTCGTCACCGAAGTCAAAAAGGTCGTCGCGGATTTGAAAAGCCATGCCTGTTTTTTCCCCAAAAAGCCACATACGTTGGCGGATTTCGTCGTTTCCAGGCGCGGTACTCACGGCACCGGCGCAACAAGCTGCCGCGATGAGCGAGGCTGTTTTCTGACGGATGATTTCAAAATAAACTTCTTCTTTAATGTCCAGGCGACGCGCTTTTTCCATTTGCATGAGTTCACCTTCGGCCATTTCCTTGACCGCCCGGCTCACTAGTTCGAGCATCGTAAACTGCTGATTTTTAACGGATAACAACAAGCCCTGCGAAAGCAAAAAATCTCCCACGAGCACCGCAATTTTATTTTTCCAAAGTGCATTGATGGAAAAAAAACCTCGACGTTCATTGGAATCGTCCACCACGTCGTCGTGCACCAGCGTGGCGGTGTGCAGGAGTTCCACCATAGAAGCGGCGGTGTAGGAAGGTTCGTCAATGGGTCCAAAAAGGCGTGCGCTGAGCAAGACGAGCATGGGCCGCACCTGCTTGCCCTTGCGCTGCACGATATACCAGGTGATCTTGTCCAACAGGGGGACTTTACTCTTCACGGCTTCGCGGAAGCGCAACTCGAAGGTATCGAGCTCGGCAGCGATGGGTTGTTTGATAGTATCTAGGGACATGGCGCGGGGCAAACCTAAGGAACCTCAGGGGCAACAAGCAAAAAATTGAGTTTGGAACACTCAATTCTGCTAAAAGTTGGTAGAATTGTTCCTAAGCCTGTGGATTCAGGGCCGAAAAAACCAGGTTTTCTAAAAAAATTGCTACCTTGGTCACATCTTGGTCGCCTCCAAAATCTGTGAGC
This sequence comes from uncultured Saprospiraceae bacterium, assembly GCA_964550795.1. GTDB lineage: Bacteria > Bacteroidota > Bacteroidia > Chitinophagales > Saprospiraceae > M3007. The sequence goes on along the minus strand of CAZKBH010000019.1, from coordinate 12,514 downwards.
GCGGGCAGGTGTTCCATAAAATAGGGCTGAAACTGGGCCATCTCCAAAAGTGTGCTGGCCAAAGAACGTGGATAGAGATAGTTCGGGTTATACGCTTGAAAAAGTGAGGCGATGTATTGGCAAAGATCTTTGTATGGTTTGAACAATTGCTCCCGGTTGATTGCGTCCACTTCCTTTGTGAGAAAAACTTTACTGCTTTCCGCAATCACAATTTCCTGCAAAGCCTCCTTATCTATCCCCGAAACATCCGACCAATTGGGTAGCCCGACCGTGAGGATTTCGATTATTTTCTGGATTTTTACTTTGGGATCATTCAGGTTTTGGAGGGATACAATCGCCTGATACTCCACATAATTCCAGTACCAGGTCATGAAATAAAGCAGCAAACGGTGCTTGTTTTCAAAATAGCGGTAAATGCTGGCTTCGGTGGTTTCTACGGCCTCCGCCAGTTTTTTAAACGTAAATTGTTCAAAACCAATCCTGTTCATGAGCACGATTCCCTCGCGCACAATTTTTCTGCCCAGCACACTGCTTTCGGGGTCTCTGAGGGCGAGTTTCAGGCTTGGTTGGATGCTGATTTGCAAATTCATGGTTACCGCAATTTTTTCAAACTTTTTTTGAAAAACGAGAACAACTTAATGAATAAAGGGTTTAATAAATGATAGTTTTACTATTAAATAAATTAGGTTGATTATGAGAACCCAGTCATTTGCTCCAATCTTCGCCTTTTTGTTGCTGGGAGCGGTACAAACAAGTGCACAACAACCCACGGCACCCAAGGCCGATTCGCCCCAAACGCTCCAATGGGTACAGCGCCAATCGGACCGTATTGAGTCTTTGCTCAGCAATGCCATGCGCAGCAGCGAACCCGTCGAAATTGTAATTCAACTGGCGGATTGTTATCAGATTTTTGATGTGGTAGCCATGGCTGGTCTATACTGTACCAACGTCCGCGCCGCCGCCGAAGCTGGTCGCCGCCAATGCGACGTGATCAATTATCGGCTGGAGCAAGACCTGAATTCCAAGTTGCAGCGGGCGGTTGAAGCCCGGAAACACGCCGCTCGAATGAAAGAAGCCGCCATTGCCTGCCAGAGCGAAATAAATGCCCAGAATGCTGAAAGCGCCTTTACCCCAAACGACCTGCTCCGACATGATGCGCACATGGCTGAATTGGACCTTCTGGATGGTATGTCAACCAACGATTTGCATATTTTATCCCAAAAAGTGGAGCACGCCATTCGGCTGTTGTACGATGTCGAACACTTGGCCAACTCTATGTTCAATTGCACCTGGCAGCGGGATCGGGCAGAAAAAGCCATCGAACATTGTCAAGATGCGCTAGGGGCACCCAACTGGCATGAGGTATACGAATCAGTGCAGTTAGCGCTATCCCAAGTTAGAGCCATCCAAAAAGCCGACGACTGCGATTGAAGCGCGACCAGCCTCCCACTTCGAAAATTTTTCAGCATTTCTTACGCTACACATTTCCTCACCATTTAAATTACAACCTTGACTATGAATCAAAAGTCTTTTTTCAAAATCACAGGCCTTGCAGTGTTAGTTGCAGGTCTTTTTGCCAGCAGCTGCACGGTGGTTAAACAGGGCCAATTTGGCGTGAAACGAAAACTCGGTAGGTTCAGCGATGACGTTTACACCAGCGGTTTACGCACTTTCAATCCATTTACGAGCAGAATCATAAAAATCTCCTCCCAAACCGAAAACATCGAAGTATCGCTCAATATTCCCTCGCAGGAGGGCTTGACAATCCAAAGCGAGGTGTCTATCCTGTATCGGGTGGTCAAAAAAAATGCCCCGGAATTGCTGCGTACCGTGGGGCCGGAGTATGAGGAGACCATCATTGTGCCCGTTTTTAGATCGGCTGTGGCGGATGTGACCTCGAAGTACTTCGCCAAAGACATGCACTCCGGCAGTCGGGCGAGCATAGAAGCGGCCATCCGGGATTTGATGATGAAAACACTTGAAGAAAAAGGCATTTTGGTGCAAAACGTGCTTTTAAAAAGCATTGCCCTGCCTAAAAACCTGACCAAAGCCATCGAAGATAAATTGGAAGCCGAACAACAGGCGCAACGCATGGAATTTACCCTCCAGCAGGAAAAACAAGAAGCAGAAAGAAAACGCATTCAGGCGGCTGGGGAACGGGATGCCAACAAAATCATCGCCGAGGGACTTACCCCCGAGATTTTGCAATACAAAGCGCTGGAAGCCTGGCTTAAATTGAGCCAGTCGCCTAACTCTAAAGTCATCATTTCCAATGGCTCCGTGCCCATGGTGATGAATCCAGAAAAGCCTTAAGGGTAACGCTGGATTTATTTGAGAAGCAAAAACTCCCCCTTTGGTCCCATCACGACGGTTGCTTATCTAATTTTTGCTTGCTCCGGTGTGTCTATTTTGTTTCTTTGCCATCGAAAAAATGCCACTAATGGCGACATTATTTCCAAATCAATTTCACAACAATGAAAAAAACGCTCTCTTTTGCAGCATTCCTCCTTTTTGTCACGGGTTTCGTCAACGCACAAAATGCCGAAGAAATCGTGGCTAAACACATCGAAGCCATCGGAGGCAAAAAATGGTCCGGTGTGGAGGCCATAAAATCAGAGGCTAAAATCGCCGCTGACGGTGCTCCAGGCATGTCTATCTCCATGTCAATGCTGGCAATCCGCGACAAATCCCTTCGCATGGACGTATCCGTGATGGGCATGACCCAAACCACCGTGCTTCACAGCGATGCAGGCTGGGCCACCAACCCGTTCATGAACCAAATGGACCCTGAGCCGCTTACCGCAGATCAGGTAAAAGCCATGAAGGACATGACAGACGTGGACGGTACGCTTGTTGGCTACAAAGAAAAAGGATACACTGTTGAGTATGTCGGCACAGAAGACGTAGATGGTGTAGAAGCCATCAAAATCAAAATCAATAAGGGCGGCGCTCGTTCGGAATACTCCTTCTTCGACCCAGCCACGCACTACGAAATCAAGAACATCCGCGTAGAAGAAATTGACGGAAATGCGACCGAAACCGCAACCGTTTATTCCAATTTCAAAACGCAGGATGGCTTGGTGTTCCCTTTCACCATCCAACAGAACGACCCAACGATGGGCGGCTCAACCGTGACCATCACGTCTTTGGCCATCAACCCACTCGTGGATCAAAAGGTATTTCAAATGCCAAGCAAGTAAGCAATAGACTTGCCCGAACTTCAACCGCAAAGTCGCAGAGACACAGAGATTGTTTTTTTTAACAAAAAACGCTCTGCCGCTGCTGCTTTGCGGTTTTTTTTAGCCCTTTTGAAATAAAAAACAATCCCAAATAAATTAAATTGAATATATTTATTATTCAAAAATAATTGACAATGAAACAATTAACAACAATTCTTTTGTTTGCTTTTTGCCTCATCTCCGGGCTGAATGCACAAACCAAACTCAGCTCATCCACCTTCGGAGCCATTGAAGCACGCAGCATCGGACCAGCTGTAATGGGTGGCCGAATCACAGCCATCGAAGGGGTTAACAGTAGCCCCAAAACCATTTACGTCGGCACCGCCGGCGGGGGTGTGTGGAAAAGCACAACGGCTGGATTCACTTTTGAACCTGTATTTGAAAAATATCCGCAGAGCATTGGCTGTATCGCCATTGACCAAAACAAACCCGAAACCATCTGGGTGGGCACCGGCGAAAGTAACATGCGCAACAGCGTGGCCATCGGCCTGGGTCTGTACCGATCCACCGATGCTGGCCGCAACTGGACCCGCATGGGCCTCGAAAATTCCGAACACATCTCCAAAATTGTACTCCACCCCACTGATGCCAAAACGCTCTACGTAGCTGTACCCGGCAAACTCTGGAGCGACAGCCCCGACCGCGGCCTCTACAAAAGCACCGACGGCGGCAAAACCTGGGATAAAATCCTCTACACCGACGAAAAAACGGGCTGCGCCGATATCATCATGGATCCACGCAATCCGGATGTGCTCCTCGCTTCCATGTGGCAATTCCGCCGTACCCCCTACTCTTTTGTGTCTGGTGGTCCCGGCAGTGCCTTGTACAAAAGCACGGACGGCGGCAAAACCTGGCGTAAATTGAGCAACGGACTGCCTACCGGGGAATTTGGCCGCATTGCGCTTGCCCTCGCACCGAGCGCCCCCGACAATATGCTCGCCGTGGTGGAAAGTGAAAAAACCAGCCTGCTCATCTCCGCAGATGGCGGCGAAACCTGGAAATATCAAAGCGCAAACAGCAACGTAACCGCGCGTCCATTCTACTTCAGCACCTTGGTCGTGGATCCAATTGACCCCAAACGGGTGTATCGCCCGGCCTTTTCACTTTCCATCAGTAAGGATGGCGGGTATTCCTTCAGCGAGCCGTCCAACGCCGGTGGCTGGGTGCACGTGGATCACCACGCGCTTTGGATCAACCCGAACAATACGCAGCACATGTATCTCGGCACGGATGGCGGCGTTTACATGAGCCTCGATCAGGGTGTTACCTGGACGCACCTGAATACCCTGCCCGTTTCGCAGTTTTACCATGTTCAGGTGGACGATCAGTCGCCTTACAACGTGTATGGGGGTTTGCAGGACAATGGCTCCTGGCGCGGACCTTCGCAGAGCATAGGCGGCATCGAAAACAAAGACTGGGAAAGTGTGGGCGGCGGCGATGGCTTTTGGGTACAACCCGATGCACAAGACAATGACATTATTTTCGCCGAAAGCCAGGGCGGCGAGGTGACCAAAATGAATATGCGCACCAATCAGTCGCAGTTCGTAAAACCTCAGGTAGCCAAGGGTGAAGATAAACATCGTTGGAACTGGAACACGCCGCTCGTGAAGGGCCTGAAAAACCCGCAAACCCTCTACATGGGCGCTCAGTATGTGTTCAAATCCAGCGATCGCGGGAATTCCTGGCAGCGGATTTCGCCAGACCTTACTACCAACGACCAGGAAAAACAACGCCAGGCCGAAAGCGGCGGCGTAACGGTGGACAACACGTCTGCCGAAAATCACTGCACCATTTTCAGCATCGGACCATCGCCGCTCGACGAAAACCTGCTCTTTGTGGGTACCGACGATGGCAACATCCAGGTAACCCGCGATGGCGGCAAAAACTGGGAGCTGATTTCGAAAAACATCCCTGGTGTACCCGCCGGAACCTGGGTGAGCCGCGTCACGCCCAGTGCTTTTGATCGAAATGTGGTGTATGCCACCTTTGACAATCACGCTTACGGTGATATGAAAACCTACGTGGCTAAATCTTTAGATGGCGGCAAAACCTGGGTCAATATTGGCACGGATAAAGTACTGCAAGGCTACGCCCACGTGATCGTAGAAGATTTGAAAAATCGCAACCTGCTGTTTTTGGGCACAGAGTTCGGGTTGTACATCAGCACCGATGCCGGCCAAAACTGGGTCTTATACAAGTCGCTTTTGCCGGAATATGTGGCCGTCCGTGACATCGTGATTCAGCCACAAACCAATGATTTGGTGCTTGCTACGCACGGCCGCGGCATCTTTATCATGGACGATATTTCTTCCCTGCGCCAACTCACCCAGGAGGTTTTGGAAAAAGATGTAGCCTTGTTGCCTACACGCCCCACGGCGGTGAGCAGCGGGCACTACGGTTCGGCATTCCCGAATACCGATTCCTACGCAGGAGCGAACGCACCCGAAATCGCGACCATCCAGTACTACCTGAAAGACCGACTCAGTACCGGCGATGTCACCGTGGAAATTTTGGACGAATCAGGCAAAGTGATTGCCACGATGCCGGGCACCAAGCGCAAGGGCATCAATTTTGTGCGCTGGGATATGCGTCTTGCTCCGCCGAAGGCCGCTAAAGGGGTGCTGGTACAGGGAGAATTTGGCGTGTACGCCGGATTTATTGGCCGTTTGGTGCTGCCCGGAACCTACAAAGTGCGGCTCCAGGCGGGCGAATTCAAGGATGAAGGTTCCATTCAATTGGTACCAGATCCATTGCAACCGGAATTGGATTACGCCAAAAAACGCGCCATCTCGGACGGACTTTTTGAAATGGTGGAAGACCTTGGCCTGCTCGAAGCACAGGTCCGAAACCTGAAAGACAGCACGGATCAGCGCCTGGCTTTGGTCAAGGACAAAAAATTGAAAACGGAGTTGACTAAACTCAGCGAAAACCTAGATGCTTTCCGCAAAACGCTCACCGAAACCATTGAATCTAAAGGGATTACGGGCGAGCAACAATTGCGTGCGCGCATTGGTCGCTTCTATGTCTTCAGTGAATTTTCCGACAACATGCCCACGCAATCTCAGGTTGAAGGCGCTAAAGTGGTCCGTGAAGAACTCCAGCAGGCCCAAAGCAAAGCGGATGTTTATTTCAAAAAGGACCTAACAGCCATCAATGCGGCCCTTGCAAAAGCGAAACTAAGCCCGCTACGCGTCATCGGCAAAGCGGATTGGGATTTGCAAACAGGACAGTCGGCTCCTGCTTCGATCAAACCCTTTTGGGAGATGAATTTTAAAGGGTTGAAATAGCGCTGATCTGGCATATAATAAGGGAAAAAAAGAAATTTAAAGCCCTGGCTATCGTGTGATAGCCAGGGCTTTAAATGATATTGACTATCCGCATATTGGGTACGTGATGAAATATCGAACACCGAATATCGAACACCGAACATCGAACACCGAATATCGAATTTTGAAGGGGGGGCCATAAACCGGCGTTGATAGAACATTTGGATTTAATATCCATTCACCTTAAAACTACTTCGGTGTTCGATATTCGGTGTTCGATGTTCGGTGTTCAATATTTCATCACAAGTACCCGATATGCGGATAACGTTTGACCTCTCCAAGGTCGTATGGGGCATGCACATGCTCCAAAATTCACGCCTCCTGAATATTCGATCCAATCACCCATCTCCTATCCCCAATCCGGTGCCAGCCATTGCTGCTGGTTTCAAAAATTGACACCGTAGCGCCTCTTTTGAGTTCCGAAACCTTGGGATTGTTGGTGCCCGGGCCAGAGCGAACATTGAGGAAACTGGAGGTTACTTTTCCGGTTCGGGTATTGACCTTGGGCGCACCGTTGTCAGCGATGACCTGGATGAAATCTGCGCTGGCAAACTGATTTTGTCCAATCCGCCAAAAGCCTGCATTTTTCTCAAACAAATTTACAAGATCACCCTGTTTCAACTCTGCCACTTTGGGGTTGGAGGTGCCCGGTCCGGAGCGTACATTCAGGAATTTCGAGATAACCCTGCCCCGCGCTGTGCTGGCGGCGGGTACGTTTCCGCCCCCGGTGTTTCCGGTTCCTGTGCCGGTCGGCTGGCCGGTACCAGCGTTGTTGGATTTTCCTGCGGCCAATTGGACGGCTTTTAGTGCATTTAATCGCCCAAAACCCAGTCTAGGCGAGCGTCCATTGGCATCGTATCCGCTTCCGATTTTATCCGCTGAACGACGAAGCATGTCCTTGATTTCGCTCAACGTCAGGTTCGGGTTGGCCGAAAGCATGAGGGCACAAACGCCCGCAGTCAGGGGTGCTGCGCTCGAGGTTCCGCCAAATCTGCTGGTGTACAAATTTTCCAGCGACCCGCCGTTGGCGCGCACCGTTGCGGTGGTAATGCCCACGCCATCGTTGCCATTGCTGGGCGCGCAGAGAAAAACATTGCTGCCGAAAAAAGCGTAGCTGGAAGATTCATCCAGGCTGTTGGAGGCCGAAATACACATCAAATCGGGGTGCGCGGCGAAATCGCTGATCTGGCGCGGCACATTGTTCGACGCCGGATTGGCATTGCCCGCAGCAATAAAAACGGGCAAACCTTTGCCGTTTCGGCCTTCGCGGACCACACGGCTGATATAGTTGGAAACGTAGGTGGAAAGTGGCACGGGCTTGGGGAAGCCCAGACTGCAAGAGATAATATCAGCCCCGTTCAACAGCGCGTGTTCGAATGCTTTTTGAATGGCATCGTCTGAGAGCACATCGAGTTTAATAGGTATAATGCGGGCATTGGGTGCGGCACCGAGTACACCTTGTGCATCCCAGGCGCCCGCCGCCACCGCCGCGCAGGAAGTACCGTGACTAAAAACGCCCCAAGAACCGTCACCGGCCTGAAACCAGGGCGAGACGTCGGAACTGCGGGTGGCTGCGTTGAAGGTGTTGCGGATTTTGCTCCCATCGCCACGAAGCGAGGGGTGTTCGGTGGAAAAACCTGTATCAATGATCGCAATTCTGATGGCCGATGAGCCAAGACTGCGCAATTCATTCCAGGCGGCACGAATTTTAGCGTCGGCGCCTTTGCGGAAATGTTTGGTTCCGTACACCGAATTAGGCACATCAATGATGGGGATTTGCGCCCCCAAATTTTCGTGATGCCACTGGCTGTTGATGAATTTGCCCGTAGGCGCTGCGAAATTGCCCATGACGGGTTTGGCCATAAATTCCGGCTCCGCAATTTGCACGATTTTGTTTTTTTGGAGCAACATGGCACACTTGACCGGGTTGGGAGATTCCGGCGTGGTGGTGACCCGATAAGCCTCCGGGCTGACGATCTGGCGAATGTTGAGCTTAAGCTCCTCCAGGGCCGCCAACTGTTTTTCGTAGGCCGTACCTGGTTTGAATTCAATGTACAAATAGCCTGTGGGGATAAATGGCGAATCCTCCTCCCCGTCCACTATCCAGACGTGCGTACCGACCGAAACTTCGGGTTTTTCCCGCAGGGCATCTAATTTCTGGTCAATGCCACGGGAAGCCGTCACCAGTTCAAAATCGCGGATTTGTTCCTGGTCTGGCGCGTTTTTGCGTTTGGCTGCACGCGTTCTCCCTGGGGTATAACGAACCGCAGCTTGCGTTTTGCTTTTGCTCAGGTGGATGGTTTCACCACCGAATTTAAACGTGGCTTTGTTAGCTTTTTTTGATGCCATGGTAGCGGAGTGTTTAGGTGATGGATTATGATTCGATTGATTCGATTTGACGATTTAGCCGATTGATTCGATTGACAACTCAACGCACTTTGTATTCTTTGTTAACGCGGTCAAGTTCGCGCTTGTTTTCCCGGCCTTTGATGGTCTCGCGTTTGTCGAATGACTTTTTGCCGCGTGCCAGGCAGATGGTCAGTTTCGCAAAACCGCGTTCGCTGAAAAATAATTTGAAGGGCACGATGGTCGAGCCTTTTTCCTTGATGCCACGTTCCAGTTTTCGGAGTTCGGGTTTTCGGAGCAATAGTTTCCGGTTGCGGCGCGGCAGATGGTTGGCATCTGTGCCGTACTTGTACTCGGCCACGTACAGGTTGCGCACCCAAAGTTCGCCCAAATCAAAAATACAATAGGCATCGGACAGGTTTGCATTGCCGTCGCGGATGCTTTTTACCTCTGTGCCCGTGAGCATAATCCCCGCATCAAATTCTTGTACAAAATGGTATTCGTAAATCGCCTTGCGGTTCAGAATCTCAATCTTGGTTTTTTTCTTCTCTTTTGCCATGTTTGAAAATGTGTGCAAATGTAGCCCACCTTGCTTATAAATTTTAAAATCAGGTATTTGCCTCACTCAGATCATCCAAATCACAAAAATCATAGTCTAGAAATCCCCTCCAAAATGACCGAACAGGCAAATCGAATTTCCGCTTCAGAGATCGTCAAAGGCGGGGCAATGCGCAGACTTTGGTCGTTAAACAAAAACCAGTCTGAGATAATTCCGTGTTGAATACAATGTTGAATCACGCGCTGCACTTTGTCCCAATCGCCCAGATCTACCGCCAGCCAAAGTCCTGCGCTGCGCAATTCACGGATATCTGGATGCACGAGTAATTCCCTGAAAAGTGCCTCTTTTTCAGGCACTTGTGCAATCAAATCGCCTTCGAGCAAAATTTCCAGCGTAGCCAAACCAGCCGCCACACAAACCGGATGCCCCCCAAACGTAGTAATATGTCCCAGCACGGGATCATGGGTCAGTAGCTGCATCAGGCTGCGTTTGGCCACAAAAGCCCCCAGCGGCATCCCGCCGCCCAGGCCTTTGGCCAACAACAAAATATCGGGCACGATTCCATATTTTTCAAAGGCAAAAAGATGCCCCGTGCGCCCCATTCCAGCTTGAATTTCGTCCAAAATCAACAAAGCACCCACGGCATCGCAGCGCTGGCGGAGGGCCAAAAGCCAGTCGGGCCGCGGCAAAATCACCCCCGCTTCGCCTTGCACTGTTTCGATGATCACGGCGGCGGTTTCTTTGTCAATCAGATTTAAATCCCCCATTTCATTGTATTCCATGTGCCGAATACCGGGCAACAATGGCTGAAAAGCATCCGTAAAATCGGTGGGCGACATGAGGCTTGCCGCGCCCTGGGTGCTCCCATGGTAAGCTCTGCGACAAGCCACAAAATGAGGCCGCCCGGTGGCGCGTTTGGCGAGTTTCATGGCACCCTCGGCGGCTTCTGTGCCTGAATTTGTAAAATAAACGGAGTCGAGTCCGGGCAGATTCTCCGCCAGCAATTGCGCCAGCCGAACCTGAGGCGCGAGCACAAATTCCCCATACACCAGGGTATGCCAATACAAGTCAAGTTGTTGTTGAACAGCCTGTTGCACGCGTGGATGCCGATGTCCCAACACACTTGGCCCGATGCCGGCAATGAGATCCAGCCAGCGTTCGCCCCCGTTTCCATGCAGCCAGCAGCCTTCCGCGTGCGCGATTTCGAGGGCCAGCGGCGCAGGAGAAGTTTGGGCCACATGCCGGAAGAAAGGAGATCGAAGACTGACGCTTTTTTGCGTTTCCATCACTAATTTTTTTGCGAACAATTATTTAGACCCATATTTGCGGGGTCGTGCAAAGGTCGGCCAAGCAACTTGAATGTTGGGCGGATATTCGCCCCCTGGGAATTCAGGTAGAACAAGCATTGACAAATAACGTTTCTATACTGTGATATTTAACCGAAAGATACAATGACAGCTCGCACACTCATTGCCCACGATATACCCGCGCTCACGGTTGAACAAACTGGACGCGAAGCCTTCCACATGCTCAACGACTATCACGTGAAACATCTTCCCGTGGTGGAAAACGATAAATTGGTGGGACTCCTCTCCGAGGAAGAAATTTTCAATCACAAGCTCTCCAGCCCCCTGGGCGAACACGATTTTTCGGTGTTGCCCTTGTTTCAGGTGCAGGAAAACGCGCATGTGTTTGAAATCATCAAAATTATGGGCCACCACCGGCTCACGGTCATTCCCGTGGTGGATCAGGCGGGGAAATACCTCGGTTTGGTGCATCAAAACGATGTGTTGCACTATTTTGCTCAGGCCTCGTCTATGACCGAACCGGGTGCAGTTTTGGTGCTGGAAATGCCGCGCAGAGACTATGCCCTTTCCACCATCGCGCGGCTTTTTGAAGAAGAAAAAGTGAATATTCTCAGCGCATTTGTCACTTCCGCGCCCGACCCGGAACAGGTAGAATTGACTTTGAAACTGGATCGCCAGGATCTTTCCCGTGCCATGGCTTCCCTTGAGCGACACGAGTTTACGGTGAAAGAAAGCTTTGGGGAAACGGATCGGAGCGAGTTGCTGCGCGAACGTTACGATGCACTAATGCACTACCTGAATGTTTAAACCATGCAGATGCAATCCCTCTGGCAATTAGAGAATATTGATGTGACCCACCTGCTTTGCCCCACCAAACTGGGCAATGATCAGATGATGGAGCAGCACCAACATTGCAGTTTTAAAAAAGGAGCGCAGGTGTATGTGCCGACGGATTTGTCAGATCGTATTTTTTTCATCACGGAAGGACGGATCAAGATTTCCTTGATAAACGAAGAAGGCAAGGAAATCACTAAATCAATCCTGGGGCGAGGCGAGGTATTTGGCGAGTTAGCCGTTTTGGGCGAACAACAACGCCGCGATTTTGCCACTGCACTGGAAGATACCGAGACCTGCGTGGTGACCCTCGAAGAATTGCGCGGGCTGATGCGCGAACGTTCCGAGCTGAACCTCTTTTTCATGAAAATTTTCGGCGGTCGGCAATTGGAAATGGAACGCCGACTGGAATCCCTGGTTTTCCGCGACAGCCGAAGCCGGATCATTGAGTTTTTGGTCAATCTTGCCCACACCAAAGGCCAGCGCGTAGGCTACGAGTGGGTGGTCCGAAAACCCGTTACCCATCAGGAAATTGCCAACCTCACCGCTACCAGTCGCCAGACGGTAACAACCACCCTCAACGACCTGCGCTACAAAAAGCTGCTCACTTTCAACCGCTCGAGGTTGCTGGTTCGGGATTTGGAGAAGTTGAGGGAGGAGATTAGGTGAGGGTATTGAGGCGGTGACTTGGAGTCACCGCCTCAATACCGCCTTACTACCGCCGCACCACCTTCCCCACAAACACCCGCTCCCCACTTCTTGCCGACACTACATACGGCCCACTGGCCATACCGCTCAAATCCAGCACACAATCCCCCGACGCACAGCCCTGCGAACGCAGCACCCGGCCTGAAACATCCGATAATTCCAGATGCCAGGAAGTTGAGCTTTGTGCGGCAGGAA
>CAZKBH010000018.1:40942-83445 GCA_964550795.1 uncultured Saprospiraceae bacterium | reverse complement strand
ACCATTGTTGCACCTCTCCGAGGTGATTTGAATCTGCTAATTCAGAATTCAGGTTAGACAAGCTGTCAATAACCAACATTCAGCGCTGGTCGGTTCTAGCCTCGGAGAGGCTTAACATTGGTAGCTTTTTGGTATCCCATTTCATCAGGCGAGCAGAGCCGATCGATCATTTTTCGGCTCTGCTCGCCCAATGGTGGCCTATCAAAAAGCTACCATTGTTGCACCTCTCCGAGGTGATTTGAATCTGCTAATTCAGAATTCAGGTTGGACAAGCTGTTACTGCTTCATCTCCGCTCCGTCCATTCCCAATAACCCCATCATCCAGGCGTATTCCAAAGCCCGCTCTTCCAGGCGTTTGAAACGACCCGACGAGCCGCCATGCGAGCCACTCATGCTGGTTTTGAAAAGCAGTACATTTTGGTCCGTTTTTAGATCGCGTAAACGCGCGACGTATTTTGCAGGCTCAAAATATTGCACTTGGGAGTCCGCGAAAGAGGTGATTACCAACAGGTTAGGATAATTACCTTTTTTCAAATTATCGTAGGGCGAGTAAGCTTTCATGTAATCGTAATCAGGCTGGTTGGCGGGATTGCCCCATTCCGTGTATTCGCCCGTAGTGAGCGGGATGCTGGGGTCGCTCATGGTGGTCACCACATCCACGAAGGGGACGCCCGTGATGATACCTTTGAACAAATCGGGGCGCATGTTCGCGACTGCGCCCATGAGCAGTCCACCGGCAGAACGGCCTTCGGCAAATAGTCGGTCGGTGGAGGTGTATTTTTCTTTAACCAGGAATTCGGCGCAATCAATGAAGTCGTTAAATGTGTTCATTTTTTGCATCATTTTGCCGTCTTCATACCATTGGTAGCCCATTTCCATGCCGCCGCGAATGTGTGCAATGGCCACCACAAATCCCCGATCCATCAGGCTGATTTTATCTCGATTGAAACTTGGATCGTAGCTGAAACCATAGGAGCCATAGCCGGTGAGGTGGCAGGGCGCGGTTCCGTTTTTGGGTGTCCCTTTTTTGTACACGAGTGAAATCGGCACTTTGATTCCATCGCGGGCAGTGGCCCAAAGATGCTCGGTTTGGTAATTATTCGAGTCAAAACCGCCCAATACGGGGGCCACTTTTTTGACCTGTTTGGCCTTCGTTTCCATGTCGTAATCCACCACCGTTGCGGGTGTTTTCATGGAAGAGAAGTTATATCGCAGGGTTTTGGTATCAAATTCGGGATTCTTGTCCACCGAACAGGCGTACGTTGGTTCGCCCACTTCGATGTAGTGGTCGGCCATATCGCTCCAACGGATGATGTGGATCTGGCTCAGGCCTCCTTTGCGCTCTGAAGTTACGAGGTGGTCTTTGAACACCGTGAAGCCGTCCAGCAGCACCGCAGTCCGGTGTGGCAACACGTCTTTCCAGTTTTCGCGGCGCGGGTCGGAAATGGGGGCGCTCATCAGGCGGAAATTCTTCGCCTCCCAGTTGGTACGGATGAGAAATTGCTCGTTCCAATGTTCCGCTTCGTAATAGAAATCTTTTTCTCTGGGGCGGATGGATTGGAAATTTCCGCCTGGATTATTAGCATCAAGATATTGAACCTCAACGGTTTGTGTGTAGGCGCTGTTGATAAAAAAGAATTGCTCGCTTTTGGATTTGCTGAGGTAAACGTACTGTGTCTCGTCTTTTTCATGGTACATCAGCACGTCCTGATTTTGTGGGGTTCCGATGCGGTGCCGCCAGATTTTGTCGTTGCGTAGGGTGCCTTTATCCTTGGTATCGTACAGCAGCGTCTGGTTGTCGTTGGCCCACACAAATGCCCCGCCAATATCGAAGGCATCCGGCAAATCCTGCCCTGTGGCTAGGTTTTTGAAATAGACTTTGAATAGATTTCTGCCGGAATAATCCACGGAATAGGCCATCAACTGGTTGTCAGGACTAATCTGAAAACCCCCGAACTGGCAGTATTCCTTTCCGGCGGCCAGCGTGTTTACGTCTATCAAGAGCGCTTCTGGAGCATTCAAATCCCCTTTTTTTCGGGTAAAAACGGGATATTCTTTTCCCGTCTCGAATCGGGTGACGTACCAATATCCATTTTTGAAATAGGGGACAGATTGGTCGTCTTCCTGAATCCGGGCTTTGAGTTCGCTGTATAAATTTTCGCGGAGCACTTTTGCGGGCGCGAGTACCGAGTCTGCGTAGCGGTTTTCTGCCTCGAGGTAGACGGTCACGGCGGGGTTTTCGCGTTCGTTGAGCCAGTAGTATTCGTCGGAGCGTTTATCGCCCCAGGCGGTGGTTAATTCCTTGGCTTTTTGTTCCGGGTGTGGGGGCGTTGCGGCGTTGGGATTGAAAATGGATGGTTGCACGGTAAAAGCGGTGGAGGTTGGGGAGGTGGATTTGGGGGTGTTTTGGCAAGCGGAAAAGAGGCAGATGGCAATTAGCCAAGAGGGGTATTTCATTAAAAGAGCGTATTAGAAATCGTGATAGTTCTTATTGCAAAATCAGAGCGTCGTAAATAGTTTTTGCAACGACGGCATCATTTAGATAGCCGGCAATACCATGCCTGTTTTTTGTAAAGTTATCAATATCATTTTTGTTTTCAATAGGCGGTTCGCATGGAAAATGATCACTGTCAAGCGGATTTAAGGCGACAAAATCGCGCTCGTCATAAGCGTTGAACCACCCGTTTTTTACGCATTTTGGTAAGCCAGCTGGCTGCGGCAGATATTTTTTCACCGCTACTAAACCCAATGGAGAGCCTAGGGTGATGAATTTTTTTACTTGGAAATCGTCCTTGGATTTAAGAATGTTATAGGCCACAATTGTACCCAAAGAATGCCCTACAACCACACTTGGTTCGTTGCCAAATTTTGACATAACATACTCATTAAGAGCCTGTTGAAGATTTACGTTGGTAAGGTAGAGAAAGACATCTTTGGTGAATTTTTTAAGGGCTAATTCACCCCAGCCACTTTTCGCGTCTAGTTTTCTTAACAGTTTTTGAATGGCCTCTTTGTTTAACAACCCTCGGGTTGGCTCTTGTTCTCCATCAGCATTGGTGAGCATTTCATTCAGCAGTGTATAATTGAAAATATCTTCTGACACCACTCTCCCACTTCTTTTTATAATAGCTTGTTGGGGCAGTGAGCCGGGATCTTCCACCCATTGTTTCAGCAATTTGCCATAGTAGGGGAATTCAATGTTAACGCCTGCAGGTAAGGTCAATTTGTTTTTAGCCAGGCCTTCATGGAAGGTTGTGATCCAGGTTTGTTTGAGTTCCTGCTCATCAAATTCTTCCTGAGCGCGACCATGTATAAAGATCAGGTTCATAGTGGTAGGTCTATTGTAAAAGAATGAGTTATGCTATGGTTGTTAAGGTAGCCAGAAACGACTTGATTATATATTTAAGAGCTGGCTATCTTTGAATAAAATAAAGTCCGCTCTATTGGCACCGGCCATGACGGCCTCCATTCTACCAGACTTGAATGCTTGTTCAAAATTTGGCCCTGAATGCACCAGTTTAAAATAGAAACCAGTACTAAATGAAATGGCGTGTTCGTCAATGACTGCATCTGTAGTGCCGACAACATAGGGTACATGCTTTGCAATTGCTTCCGCTTGCTCTTTTGAAAAGCAAGAATTAAGCACCACTGCCTGCATTGTAAATTCTCCATTGAAATATTCAAACAGGCCTTCCAGTTTTTCTGGCGATACGATTTCGTAGTCGTTTTTATCTTCATTTTGCACCAGAATGCCGCCCATTTTACCGCCTTGTTCGCCGTGACCTGAAAAGTGGAGAATCATTGGCTGGATATTCTCTGTGAATTCCTTGAACTCTGTTCTGTTTACCGCTTTGCGTACGGTCAAATTAAATTTATTCCCCTCATTCTGTAATTTCTCTGAAATGCGCGCGTACTCTTTATCCAAGTTCAATTTAGTCGTACCAGCTGGATTTGCCGTAAGCATTAGGATCTTGAGTAGTTCGGGTGGCCCTGGCGAAGGAGTCGGAAGACTTTGAGTCGGTTGCTTCCCCCCAGTTCCCTTCGCCGAATTCATCATCTCCAGCGCCGCATAATTAATCTGCGCCTGCGTCCGCGACCACTCGCTGAAATCAATCAAGCCCATGCTGTACTGTCTTTTCGCACCGTTGTAGCGCGACTGCAACAAGACTGCATCGGTGGTGAGTTGCCCCAGCAGTTCGAGGGCTTCTTCGGTTTTGCCGAGCGAGATGAGTTCCTGGATTTGTGCTTTCATATCCATTGGGTAAAATTGAAAGACCCGCCTTCGCCCCGGCCTTCGTCAAGACTACAGCAGGTAAAAAGGCTACGGCGGGTGAGGAAGAAATATTTTGAAAATTTGTTGTTTTTGAGAACCGCCAAAGGTAGCAAAACGGCTTTTGTTTTTCCAAAACATGCGCGTTTGGGAATTTTTCGGCGTCACTTGGTTTTGTGCGGGGGAGGAGATTACCTTTGCGGCCCTGTTTATCCGCCATAGCTTTAGCGAAGGCGGATTGTCTTGGGGAAATAAAGGACCCGCCTTCGCTGAAGGTTGGTTGAAAATGAAAAACCCGCCTACGCCAAGGCTTCGGCAGCCACGCGGTCCATAGCTCAGTTGGTTAGAGCGCCACGTTGACATCGTGGAGGTCACAGGTTCGAATCCCGTTGGTCCGACAGTATTTGAAAATTGCCACAGCACTTCGTGCTTTTGGTGAGATGAAAAACCCGCCTTCGCACTTCGTGTTTGGGTGAGAGATGAAAAACCCGCCTTCGCACTTCGTGCTATGGCGGGTAAACGGGATGTAGCTCAGCCCGGTAGAGTACACGCCTGGGGGGCGTGTGGTCGCAGGTTCGAATCCTGTCATCCCGACTTGATTGTCAAGGGGTTATGAACGAAAGTTTGTAACCCTTTTTTTTATGCGTTTGCCCACCTCCCACTCTATATTCGCTGCACCACCGTCAACCTCAAAACATCTCTGTCAAAAAAAACATCTCCCCCCGCATTTTGCTGCCACATCCAGTAATACAGCAACTCAACACTCCCACGCCGTTGCGCATAGGGCCATTCAAATCCAGACCACAAACGATTTTGGTCAAAAGCCTGTCGGTTTCCCCCACCCCACTGTACCATTACCTCGTCTCCAGCCTTTAAAATCAAATGGCGGCTGAGTGGATATTGAAGGTTTAAAGCATATCGTACGCGAAAAGCAAATCGCTCCGGCCTGTGGTCAAATAAACCAAAAAACCGCTCTTCCCAACGAAGCCGGTGATTGAATGTCAATCTTTTATTGGAGGATTGCCAGGATATTGCCTGCCAAAAGCGCAGCTCTTGGACCACTGGCGCGGGAGCCAAGTTGGGATCCTGTGTCGAAACTGCCGAATAAGAAAGCCCCGCCCAAGCCTCCCATTTTGCTGCAAAAGTCCGGTGTAGATGCAAGTGGGAAATGAATTGATGTTGTTTGCCTCTTGGCTCAAAAAAACGTCGGTTGTCCGCTTCCCAATGCAATTCCCAATGCGGGTGGATCACTCGACGTAAATAAAGGCGTGTCCAATAAAGGGACTGTGGCAGGGTTGTACGCTGCGCCTGTGCAAGCTGGCTCAGCAGCAAGATTGCACCAATTAAACACCGATGTCGAAATGATTTTAAAAGCAAATAGCCTATAATTTAAAAGTGCAAACAAGCCGTACTCAATACGTATAATTCAACACAACATTAAATAAAGACATGTCCACCTTATTGATAACAAACTTTTCATTGCCATAAACTTCGCCTAAACGGCCTTTCCAGACGTATAAAAACTGCGCCCGAAGTCCCTCAAACATGCCTCCAAAACTATAGCGCACATCAAAATTGTATTGATAAAAGGAGGGGAAAGCATACTTATTCAGCGCAGTATTCTTTACATCGGGCAGATAAAAATGCCCATAAGCCGCTTCAATGCGCAGTTTTTTGTTCGGGTTTTGCCAAATTACCCGTGCGGTGGCGGAATGTGAATTGCCACTGCCCTCCACCCGTTCGCGGGGCATAAAGGTGTAAAACGGCTCACGACCCCATTCACGGGGAGACAAAAAACGTCCGTCGGCGGTAATATGGGTGTACGCTGCCAGCGCTTGCCAACCACCATGCTGCCAACCAAACTGGGCACTGATGGCATTCGATTGACCACCTTCCATGAAGTAGGTTTTGGAGGCATCCTCATTGCCGCCATGCGCGAGGGCCTCCTGATGTGTAAATTGTAGGCCCGATAAGAGTTTATGCCCATTTTTAAGGGGATAGGTATAATCGGCTTGCACAAAAGAGGTGTTGAAAATGTTTTCAATGTAGTAGTTCCAAACCTGAATTTTGGTGCGTTTGCCCAGATTTTGCGTTATTCCGAGCAAAGCAATGCCCGCACTTTCAAGGTTTTCTGAATAACCACTTCCGCTGCCGTCCGGATTCAGTCCCCTGGGATAAAGCCCGATAGACTCCCCCACTCCGTACCAACCTACCGTACTACGCGGGGAGATTTTCCAGAGCCAGCCGCCCTCTATTTTGGTGTTTTTTAGCTCGTTCACTTCTGCCCAAACGCCGGCTTCGGCAGTGGGGCGCATTCGTCCGTCCTGATAATGGATAAAGGGGGTTTGCAGCGATTGTTGCCCCACGGTAACGTGCGATTTTTTCCACTGATATCGCAGCCATAGTTCCTCAATTCGGTCGAGATCAGATCGGTTGTTAGGGTCTTCTACGTCAAAAAGCCCAATTTCATACCGATTGAACGCGCCGGTGATTGAGTCCCTGGCCCCGAGGTCAGAGGAGGCCAGGTTGTAATTGAAAAGTCCGCCAAGTCCAAAACTAAACCCGTGCCAGGGAGCCGTGCTAAAATGCATGCCGCCCCCTGCCGCCAGGGCGTAATAGTCTGACAATTCACGCGCATTATCGGTGGCCATAAAAAAGGTGCGGAAATGACCGTGAAAATGCCCATGTTCAAAAGCCTCGAGCAGGTTTTGGGCATGCCGCTTTGGGGTTTCTGTCACAGGGCCATGCGTGGTATCGGGGTGGGGTACTTCGGTTTGGGGTTCTTGCCCAAAAAGCAAGGTTGCTTGTAATACGGCAACCAAGAGCAAATGAATTCGTTTCATAGAGCGTGCAGTTGTTTCATCAAACACTGCCACAAAGGTGGGGTGATGAGAAAAGGATCACGCGTGACTTATGTCACCGCGCTTTGACGAGCATTAGCTGTACCTTTGTGAGCGAACTTCTTAAAAAAATTTGACATGAAAAATCTGAACGCCATCGGCCTGGACCTCAAAAAATCCAAAAAATTAGCCAGCACCCTGGATGAATTGCTGGCCAATTATGCCATTTTTTACCAAAATGTCCGCGGCTATCACTGGAACATCAAGGGGGAGAAATTCTTTGAGCTTCACCTCAAATTTGAGGAATTATACAACGACTTATTGCTCAAGATTGATGAAGTGGCAGAGCGCATCCTGACGCTTGGGCACACCCCTACCCATCGCTATTCCGATTACAAAACGACTTCGAAAATTAAAGAAAGTACCGAAGTCTCGGACGGTACAAAAGCCGTGGGCGATATTTTGCAGTCCTTCAAAACCATCATTTCTCTGCAACGCGATTTATTGTCGCTGTCTTCAGATGCCGGCGACGAAGGCACGAATGCCCTGATGAGCGATTACATCCGCGCACAGGAAAAACAAGTGTGGATGTATTCTGCGTTTTTGGATAAAAAATAAGGCTCATGTTCCGCAACGGCTGGAATTCACCGGGTGACTTCGAGTCACCCGGTGAATTCCAGCCGTTGCGGAACACAAGCCAAAAATAAACAACTATGAAACTATCAGAATTGCTTGCATCGGAACAGACTGGCCCCGTTTTTCGCCCGCTATTTAAGGCCCACAATGGCCGTTTAACTGCCATTCGGCTGCCCCAGGGTGAGGCCATGAAAGAACACAAAAGCTCGGTGCCCGCCATGCTTTTGGTCCTGGAAGGAGAAGTGCTGTATCAACAATTGGGCGATGGGGTGGAGCACCCACTTAAGGCTTTGGAATACGTTGATATTCCACCGGATGTCATGCACATGTTGACCGCTCAAAAAGATGCGTATTGCATTTTGATTCAATAAAATACATTCAATAAATTTCAATCATGAAATCACTTTCTCTGGTAATACTCCTCGCGGGTTTTGCCCTGCAACTGCACGCCCAATCCAGTCCTTTTAGTATCCAAATCGAACCCTTGACCATTCCCAATGTAGGCGGATTACAGTCCTATGCATTTGGTCAGCACGATGGAAAATGGTTGATTATTGGTGGGCGACTGGATGGACTTCACCGCCGACAACCTTTTGCTTCTTTTGACGTAGCTGGGCATAACAATCAACTTATCGTGATTGACCCAAATACGCAACAAAAATGGTCGGCTTCTTTGGCTTCTCTGCCAGTGGGCATGCAGGAGCAGTTGAGTTCCACCAATATGCAGTTCATTCAAACGGGCGATTTTTTATACATCACTGGAGGGTATGGCTATAGCAATACGGCGGGAGACCACATTACCTATAAAAATTTGACTGCCGTAGAGGTGCCCGCTGTAATTGCGGCGATTGTAAATGGAACTGCCTTTGCGGGGTATTTTCGACAAATTACAGACGCTCAGTTTGAGGTTACAGGCGGGCATTTGTCCAAAATTTACGACACCTATTATTTGGTGGGCGGACAAAAATTTGAAGGTCGCTACAATCCAATGGGCCCAACCCATGGCCCTGGATTTATACAGCAATATACCGACCAAATCCGAAAATTCAAGCTCAACGACGACGGCAATACACTGATGGTGAATCACTTACCATCTTTTACAGACACAGATCAGCTACACCGAAGGGATTACAATGTTGTGCCGCAAATTATGCCGAACGGGCAAGAGGGCGCCACTGCCTTTTCGGGTGTTTTCCAAAAAACGGTTGATTTGCCCTACCTCAATTGTGTGAATATTGACAGCAATGGATATGCTGTAAACAATGCGTTTTCCCAACATTACAACCATTACCACTGCCCATTTTTGCCGCTTTATTCAGCCAATACCAACGAGATGCACACCGTCTTTTTTGGCGGGATTGCGCAGTTTTACGATAGCCTTGGTGTGTTGGTACAGGACAATAATGTACCCTTTGTCAAAACCATTGCCCGGGTGACCCGCAACGCCAACGGGGTTATGGCAGAGTATAAATTGCCCGTAGAAATGCCCGATTTATTGGGCGCAAGTGCTGAATTTATTCCCCTGGAATCCCTTCCAGCCTACGCCAACGAGGTAATCAAACTGGATGAACTCCCCGCTGATAAGACGCTGGTGGGTTATATCTACGGCGGCATTGCCAGCTCGGCGCCCAATGTGTTCTGGATCAATACGGGCACCGAAAGTATTGCCAGCAGCCAAATCTATAAGGTTTTTGTGACAAAAAGCGGGGCCTCGGCCACCCACGAGCTGAATACCCAAAGCGTCGGAACCTTGCACATGCAGGTATTTCCTAACCCAAACAATGGTGTATTTGGCGTTAAATTCCAGCTCCCAAAAGTCACAAACGTTTGGTTGAGCATCGCGGATGCAAACGGCAAAATCCTGGAACGAGAAGCGCTAAAAGGTTTGTTCCCCGGCGAGAACATCGTCACTCGGAAATTGAGCAATATAAAAGCTGGAAATTTCTACCTCGTGACCCTGGAAACGGAAACAGAACGGGCAACGGTGAAAACGGTGGTCGAGGAGTAAAATCATTGTTGGGGATTTAGGTTTGAGGCGAACGTGTGCAAATAAATACAGCCCAAAGCCTAAATCCCCAACATGCGCTCACAGCATTCATCACTCAAAATATGCTTCCAAAAAGGCCTCCAATGCAGCTCCGTGGAGGTTTTTGGCAATCACCTTGCCCCTTGCATCGAGTATAAAATTGGCCGGAATGGTTGTGATCCGCAGCGTCTCCAGAAAAGGCGAAGCATCGCCATTCAGGTGGGAGGCATGTGGCCAGGCGGCTCCGTCTTTTGAGATGGCCGCTTTCCAAGCCGCCGGACTACTGTCAATGGAATAGCCCAAAATTTGTAGCCCTTGATCTTTGTGCCGCTCCCAGAGGGGCACCAATACTTCTCGGTTTTCTTTCCGGCAGGGTGCGCACCAGGATGCCCAAATATCCAGGATCGTGAGTTGTTTGCCCAGCAAGTTGTATAGCTGAATTGAATCGCCCGCCGCCATGGGCAGGAGGTAATCGGGGATTTTATCCCCAATGAGCTGGGGCAGTTTTTCCCGGTTGCCGGACTGGCAAACTTGGTCAGACCAGGCCGTTTCGGCCGTTTTTCCGCGCCATTTTTCACATAAATGGAATAAAAATTCAGGCACCCGTTCGTAGTCGTTCGTGGGGCTGACCCATCGCGCAGCCACCAGTGCAGGCCAAAAATACGCAGTCGAATCGGCAAAGGCCATCAGTGGTTGCTGGAATCGGAGCAAAGCGGCCTCGTGCTCCAGGAGCAGGGATTCGTCTGTGTGGTTTTGTGTTTCCAGCCAAAACTGTTCCGCTCGCCAGGCATTGTGCCGGATATCGCGTAATTCCATGAGCGTCGTGTTTTCTGCCGAAGGGTTTTGGAGTTTAAAAGTCGCCTGGAATAGATGGGCCTCAGCCGTGATGTGCAGGGATGTATTGGGAGTTAAAACCACCGGCATGTAATTGGCAGCCAGGGGAATCTCGTCCAGCAGTTGATTTGGAAATCTATTGCCTACTTTTTGAACACAAAGCTGAAAAGGCATGGACTCGCTGTTCAACCCAACTTTTGGGAAAGCGAACCTACCATCTTCGGCAATGCGCGCAGAGTCCATCACTATGCCACTGAAATTGGAGGCTATTTCTGCCAAATTGCGCGGCTGAATTAGGTACACCATGGGTTTCCAGCCTTCCGATAACTGGATTTTACCCTGGATGCTCGGCGCGGATTGGGTGCTGCATCGCGTAACCGATAGTAAGGTAAATACGCTTAAAAGCAGGGCGGATAGGTGGGTGGTGGGTGTCATTTCTTAAACTATGATTTGTGTGATTTTGATGATTTGATTGAGGCAAATGATTTTTTCCCAAAACTCAGAAGGCTGCCGGCTTAACGCCGACAGCCTCTGCCTAAAAAAACTTCTATTTCCCTGTGATCGCCTAATTATTTCATCGGTACTTATTACAGCAAAGTGGTTGGGCAGACATAGTCTGACACTTTGAATTTTCCACTTTCTTTGATTTCCTTGAAACCACCAACGACATCTATCAGATTGTCATAGCCTCTTGCACGCAGGATACTCGCAAAAATCATGGAGCGATAGCCGCCTGCACAATGGATATAAACCGCTTTGTTTTTGGGAATACTCAGCATGGATTCATTGATTGTATCCAGCGGCGCATTCTCTACTCCCATCACATGCTCGCTGAGGTATTCGCTGTTTTTACGGACATCAAAAACGGGTGCATCCGGGTGAACGTTGAGGATATGGGCCAGTTGATCTGACGTAACCCGCTCGATTTTGTCAACTTCCATACCCGCTTTTTTCCAGGATTCAAACCCGCCTTCCAGGTAACCGATGCAGTGGTCGAAGCCCACACGCGCCAGGCGAGTGATCACTTCTTCCTCCCGGCCCACTTCGGTAACGAGCAGGATCTGCTGTTTTACGTCCGGAATCAGCGCGCCTACCCAAGGAGCAAAGTTGCCGTCTATGCCAATATTGATGGAATTGGGCACGAATCCTTCCGAAAATACCTGCGCATCGCGGGTGTCGAGAATAAGCGCATCGGTTTCATTGGCGGCTGCTTCGAAAGCTCTGGGTGAAAGTGCGTGGATGCCACGTTTCATCACCTCGTCGAAACTTTCGTAGCCCTTGATATTCATCAGTACATTTTGAGGGAAATACCCCGGTGGGGTGGTCAGTCCGGTCAAAATCTCTTTGATAAATTCTTCTTTGGTCAACTTGGGATTGAGCGCGTAGTTCACCTGCTTTTGATGGCCGAGGGTATCGGTTGTTTCCTTGCTCATGTTTTTTCCGCAAGCACTTCCAGCGCCGTGATTCGGGTACACAATCAGGTCGTCGCTCAGCGGCATAATCTTGTTGCGGAGCGAGTCGTACAGGTATCCGGCCAGCTTTTCTTCCGTCAGGTCGGCAATCACGTGCTGCGCCAAATCGGGCCGCCCAACATCGCCGATGAACAGGGTGTCGCCGGAAATAATCCCGTGTTCTTTGCCATTTTCGTCTATCAGCAAATACGTGGTGCTTTCCATGGTATGCCCCGGGGTGTGAATCACTTTCACCGAGTAATCGCCTACTTTGAAGATTTGATTGTCTTCTGCTGTGATAGCATCGTAACCGGGTTTAGCGGTGGGGCCAAAAACGATTTTCGCGCCTGTTTTTTGCGCCAGATCCAAATGTCCGCTGACAAAATCAGCGTGGAAGTGGGTTTCAAAAACATACTTGATTTTGGCGTTGCTTTTTTGGGCGCGTTGGATGTAAGGTTCTACCTCGCGGAGTGGATCAAAAATAGCTGCTTCTCCATTGCTTTCGAGGTAGTAGGCCGCGTGGGCCAGACAGCCAGTATAGATTTGTTCAATTTTCATGTTTGAAAATATTTTGAATGTGTAGGATTGAATTTTAAATGTTGTGCCAATGGACATTTTTGCTTTGCGTCCAGACCTATAAGGTTTTGAGAATCTTATAGGTCTCAATCAAAGAAATTGTTCAGTCGCTTTTGCATTTCAAAGGTAGGGCATAGAGAAGCCCTCAAACTGTGACTTATATCACGGAACCCAATGATTTTTAGTGTCCCAATGCAGCAGCAGTTGACATTGGATTGAGGTACAATTCTTTTATTAAAATGTATATCCCCATTACCAATACAAACCAGCCAAAGGCTTTTTTAAGTTTATCGCCATCTACACGGCGGCTATACCTATTGCCGATAAAAATACCCACTATAGCCAATGCAGTCACAATTCCAAGCAGTGTCCAGTCCATCGTGTATTGCGATAAATCGCCCGTAAAACCGATAAGTGATTTGGCTGCGATGATAAGCAGTGAAGTGCCCACCGCCTGTTTCATAGGCAATTTGCTAAAAAGCACAAGCGCCGGGATAATCAGGAATCCACCACCAGCACCTACCAGGCCCGTGAGTATCCCCACCACAACGCCTTCAGTCAGAATCATCGGGTAATTGAATTTTTGAGGTCCTGCTACTGGCGCATTTTCCACAACGCCTTTTTTATCGCGAATCATGGAATAAGAGGCGAACACCATCAAAATGGCGAAAAGCCCCATCATTAAGATGGCTTTGGTAACCACTAAATCTCCTATGGAAAACACCGTGCTGGGAATCATCGGCACCAAATATGCCCGCGTGACGTACACCGCCAGGATGGCCGGAATGCCAAAAATAACAGCCGTTTTTACGTTAACCAGACCGTCTTTGTATTTGGGAAACGCGCCGACCAGGCTCGTTGCGCCCACGATAAAAAGCGAGTATGCCGTGGCCAGCACGGGATCAACGCCAAATAGATAAACCAAAACAGGTACTGTGAGGATACTGCCGCCGCCACCAATCAGCCCTAATGAAACGCCGATAAGTGCCGACGCGAAATAACCGATGATTTCCATGAAGCTAATTGAAAGTTGTGAGTCGCAAAAATTGATGCTGCAAAGGTGGCGGTCATCGGAGTGCTTCACCTGTGATATATGTCACGACCCACAAAAAAAGCAAAACTTCATGCAAGTGTTTCTACTATGATTACGTATACGTGGAGCGAAACCCCTCTGGCGTCTTTCCGAGATATTTTTTAAAAAAACGGGTAAAATAGGCGTTGTCTTCAAAATGAAGCGTCTCGGCAATTTGTCCAATCATCAGGTCTGAATTGGCGAGCAAACGTTTTGCCTCGAGCAAAATACGCTCCCGGATGAGTTCCCCCGCACTTTTTCCCACCACGTTATTGGTGAGTGCATTGAGGTGGTTGGGCGTGACGAACATCAGCTCAGCATATTCCTTTGGCAGGCGTTTTTCCTTATAATGGGTTTCGATCAGTCTTCCAAACTGCCGCATCAATTCTAAATTGTGCTTTGACGCGCCTTCCTGAAAAGTATTGGGTGCCACCCGTGAAAGCTTTACCAAAATCATCGTCAGCATCCCGCGCAGCATGTCCATGGTGTAATCGCCGCCTTTGTTGAATTCATCCAGCATTTGTGCAAAAGTTTGCTCTACCTCCGCACAACAAGTCATGTCCAAGGTATTCACAGAACTACCACTGATGTTATTGAATAAAGGTAAATCCCGCACAAAATGTGGATTGTGGTAGATTGAGGTAAAAAACGACTCATTGAAATTTACCAGATAACCTTCGGTTTCGGAATTAAAATTCCAGGTATGGATTTGACCCGGCGCCATGTAATAAATTTGATGTGGCTGTATCTCATATTGCTGAAAATCAATGGCATGTTGCCCTCCGCCGCGCGTAAAAAGTACAATTTGATAAAAATCGTGCCGGTGTGGGAACTCTATCGCTGGATGTGTATCCACAAAATCACGAAGACGCGTTACCACAATTTCGGTCATACATCGGTCTGCACCGAGTAGGTTGCAGATGCTGTATGTGGGCATTTTTTTCATCACGGACTATGATTTTTTTGATTTGGGTGATTAGAGTGACGCAGGCCAAAAGTCGGCAATAAGTAATTAGTGCAACGTGATAAATGTCACGTACGTGCAGGGGCCGCGTCGCTAGTGCCGCGTGCGTGCACAACTCGAGCTATCAAAATTCACGGTACAAATAATAGCCCTTGAGAATCAATGATTTTAATGTGCATACCGTAGGACAAAAACACCAAGCTCGGCGGGAAAACGCTACTTTTTAGCCACAACCTTTTTGGGTTTAGCAACTTTCGGTGGCTTTTCGCCTTCAAAAATCATCACACTCAGTGGGGGTAACTTGAAGGTCACGGAATATTCCTTACCGTGCTCTGGCTTCTTTTCTGCTTTCAAATCGCCATTTACCACGCCGGAACCGCCAAATTCCTTGGCATCGCTGTTGAGCACGGCTTTCCAGGTACCTCCGTGCGGAACACCTACGGTGTAGGCAGGCATATAATTGAGGTTGAAATGGCAGACTACCAGCAGCATCGGATCCTCCGCATCGCCGTGGCGGACGAACACCAGCACCGAATTCTCCGTGTCACCGCCGGAAATCCATTCATAACCCTCGGGTTGGAACGCTTTTCGCCAAAGGGCCGGACGGTTGGCATAGACTTGGTTCAGGGCCTTCACCCAATTTTGAATGCCTTTGTGGAAATCGTATTGCAACAGTTGCCAGGGTACCCCAAGGTCATGACTCCACTCTGTGCTTTGGCCAATTTCGCCGCCCATGAAGAGGATTTGGGTGCCGGGGTGGGTCCATTGGTGCCCAAAAAGTGCCCGCAGGTTGGCGAATTTCTGAAACTCATCGCCGGGCATTTTGTACAGCAGACTGGATTTGAGGTGAACCACCTCGTCGTGACTGAGGGGCAGCATGAAACGCTCGGAGAAGGCATAAACCATCGAAAACGTGATCTCGTCCTGATGCCAGCGGCGGAAAACAGCCGGGCGTTTGAAATACGAAAGGGTATCGTGCATCCAGCCCATCATCCATTTTTGGCCAAAACCGAGTCCGCCCTCGAAGGTTGGGCGCGTCACGCCTGGGAATGCCGTGCTTTCCTCGGCAATGGTCTCGATGCCGGGATAGTTTTCGTAAGCTGCATTGTTGAATTCCTGGAAAAACGAGATGGCTTCGAGATTTTCCTTTCCACCATGGATGTTGGGTAGCCACTCGCCTTCTTTTCTCGAATAATCGTGGTACAGCATAGAGGCCACTGCATCCACCCGAAGCCCGTCGGCATGATACAAGTCAAGCCAGAATAAAGCATTGGAAATCAAGAAGCTGCGCACTTCATTTCGGCCGTAATCGAACACATAACTGTTCCAATCCGGGTGAAAACCGCGGCGCATATCGGCATATTCATACAGGTGTGTGCCGTCAAAAAAATACAGCCCGTGGATGTCGCTCGGAAAATGGGACGGCACCCAGTCGAGGATAACCCCGATGCCGGCTTCGTGGAATGTATCAATCAGATACATAAGGTCTTCCGGGCTGCCGGAGCGGCTGGTGGGAGCGAAAAAGCCGGTAATCTGATATCCCCAGGAAGGGAAATAGGGGTGTTCCATCACGGGCATGAGTTCCACGTGGGTGAAGCCCATTTCTTTCACATAAGGCACCAGATCATCGGCCAATTCTCGCCAGTTGAGCGAGCGATTGCCGTCTTTCGCCACTTTTTTCCAGGACCCTGCATGGACTTCATAGACCGACCAGGGCTGGGGTTTTCCGGCATTTTCGAGGCGTTTTTTCAACCATTTTTCATCCTTCCAAACGTGGTCGTGTGCCCAGACGATGGAAGCGGTTCGGGGAGGTGTTTCCCAAATTCGGGCGAATGGATCTCCCTTGTCGAGATCAACGCCCATGTGGGTTTTGATGTGATACTTGTAGGTAGTGCCTTTGCCCAAGCCAGGAATAAATCCCTCCCAGATCCCACTGGAATCCCAGCGCGGCAGCAAGACATGGCTGTCGAGATCCCAATTATTGAAATCGCCGACTACACTCACACGTTTGGCATTGGGTGCCCAAACGGAGAAGCAGACCCCCTGCTCTCCTTCGTGTTCCACGATATGACTGCCCATTTTTTCATACAGACGAAAATGTTTGCCGCTTTGAAAGAGCGCGACATCGAAATCGGTGAGGAGCGCGTAGGGTTTGACCATGTGTTTGTTAACTTTTGACTGTTTTTGCCAGGCGCAAAAGCTACGCTTGGCAAAAAGTAGGCTTTAGAACATATTTTTGGGGTGAACGAGTGGCGAAAGGTAAGACCTACAAAGGGTTATATTCAAAAAGAAAAGCCAATCTACACGAGGAGTGGTAAATCGTGGGGTATTGCCGGTCTTGGCACAGTTTTGGCTGATTATGTATTGCCTCCCGATTGTTCTCGTCTCAACCAATGACAATCTCACATGAATGGACAACCCTTACATGCTATTTTCAAGCAATTTCCCCTGCTAGCGTCGCTCTCGGAGGCTGAGTTGCAACGCCTGGCATTGATGTCTGAGCGTCGAAAAGCACCCCGACATTCCTTCATTTATCTGGCCGACCAGCCGAGCGATTACATTTGCTTTTTGGCCTGCGGAGCGGTCAAAATTGGCATTTATTCGCACGATGGCCGCGAAATCATTAAAAACATCCAGCATCCGTTCACTGTATTCGGCGAATTGGGCCTTAGTGGGGAGCAATCTCGGGTAGAATTCGCTTCTGCCATGAGCCGCGATGTGGATTATTATGCCATTCGGGTGGATGATTTTAAGTACATGATGCAGCAAAGTTTTGGCCTTTCGCAGGCAATGATGCTCTACATGGGCGAACGACTCCGGCGTGCGGAACGACACTGGGAATCGTTAATTCTCAAAGATGTACGCACCCGAATTGTAGAGTTTTTGAAAGAAAGTGCCGGAGAACGTGGTCGGCAGGTGGGTTTTGAAACTTTGGTCAAACACGGTCTAACCCAACAAGACATCGCCAACCTCGTTGGCGCGAGCCGCCAAACCGTAACTGCCATCCTCAACGAACTGAAAAAATCCAATTTAATCCATTTCAACCGCAACACCATTCTCATCCGGGATATGGATAAGTTGAATTGATTCCCAAGTCCTTCACGAAATTAAAAAAGGCTTCCTACACACAGTAGGAAGCCTTTTTTGTTTTTAATAATACGTCAAGATCGTCACCTCGACTCTTTGATTTCGTCTTCTGCCCTCCGGGGAAGTGTTGGGTTCCACGGGCTTTGTCCAACCGTAGCCTTTGTAGTTTACCCGATCAGCCGATACGCCTTTGGACATGAGCCAATCTGCTACAGATTTGGCTCGGCTGGTGGATAGTTCCAGCGCGCGGGCCTCGTTTGGATAAAGCAGGTTATTCGTGTGACCGCCTATTTCCACACTTACGTCGGAGTTGTTATACAGTAGGTTATAGAGTTCTTCCAAGCTTTTTTCGCTGGTACCAAGGTCGAAAGTGTATTCGTTGGCTTTAAAATAGACATCCAGTCGGAAAGTTTTGCCTCTTTTGGTTTTTTTAGGCGTTTCCGAAACCGCCGGTGTGGGTTTGGAGGTTGCCACTGTTGTTGGTTTAACTGGGCCTTTTTTGGTCAAAACAGGCCTTTTTGTCGCTTCTGGCATTTTTTCGGGACCACAAACTACCTGTTTGATCGGGCTCGCATTATCAATCAGCACATTACCGTTGGCGTAAATCGGGAGCGTAGGGTTAAATGGATCATTGGAATTATAATAGGCCTCAATGATGATATGCGACCAGGTACCTTTTTTGGGGCTGATGCGACAGTTGTAGGTGAGCCAGCGCGGGTGTATGATGGCTGAAGATTGGTATAGTACCTCTCCTTTGTGGCAGAATCCATTGCCGCCCCAGATAATTACTTTGACCGGAGTGGTAAAACGGACCGCCCGGGTGTCTAACATTTTGCCTAAAGGACTTTCGTAGGAAGTATCTCTTCGCAGATCAAGGCTAAATTCATAACACTGATTCGCGGCCAAAGGCTGGCTGAGTCGTTGTCCAACGCTTTCCCAAGTGCCTGTTTGGCGCACCACAAGGCCGAGATAGGTTGAACCATTGCGAGCGGGAGTTCTTACCCCGAAAAAACCGGGTTGTAAATCTGGTGGCGATTCAGCGCTTGGTCCACAATTGTACCAGCCCGGAATATCAATGCCGGCACCGGGCGTCCCTTCAAAAGACGGGTTAGCCAAAAGAAACTGCGTGCCCACCTGCCCCCATGCAGATAGGGGTAAGGTGAGCAAAACCACAGCTCTGATGATTTTTGATTCAAGAAACATAGCAATACTGTTTTGATTAAGCGAACGAGGAAATCCTGATTGGCGAACTAAGCGCATGTTGAGCGCTCTAAACCCCTTTTCTCGTTCAAAAGTTTTCCTGGATGGTCCGGCAAAGCATGTGCCATTTGCACTTTGAACGACAAACTTGCCGGATGGTTTCTATAAAAACCGCGTATTAACGCCTTGGGTGGCCTTTTTAATATCCCTTTTAGATGAAATAGACGTTAAAACGCCCGACTGTTCATTTTGAACGGTCGGGCGGATGTTCCAGGCTACAGATTAGACGAGTTGAAACTTACATTCGGACAGGCGCATTACCAGCGAATCAGGGCGCTTGCCCAGGTAAAGCCGCTGCCAAATGCCGCGAGGCAAACCAAATCGCCTTGCTTGATTTTACCCGCTTCCCAGGCTTCGCAGAGTGCGATGGGAACAGAGGCCGCGGTGGTATTTCCATATTTCTGGATATTGTTCCACACTTGGTCGTCGCGGAGGCGAAGCAGGCGTTGCACCATTTGGCTAATGCGCAGGTTGGCCTGATGCGGGATGAACATCGAAATATCGGTGGTTTGCAGGCCGACTTCCGCCAGCGCCTCGTTGATAACCTCCGGAAATTTTTGGATGGCGAGTTTGAATACGAATTGACCTTCCATGTTCGGGTAGAGCAGGCCTTCTTCCATCATCTTGGGCGTAATAAAAATCTCCCCATACGTCTCGGCGGGTGGATAGCCTTGATCTGTGGGGTCTTCAGTTCTTTTTTGGTGGTATCCGCCGTGCGCGCCGGGGTTGATAAAGGCTAGTTTTTCAGCATGCGTGCCATCGGAGTGAAGTTTGGTTGTCAGGATACCCTGGTTTTCTTCGTTGGTGGGCTGGAGTATGGCAGCCCCGGCACCGTCGCCAAAAATGACGGTCACGTTTCGTCCCCGGGTACTGAAATCGAGACCCATGGAGTGCATTTCTGATCCAACGACCAGAATATTCTGGTACATGCCCGTTTTGATAAATTGGTCGGCGATGCTGAGTGCGTACAAAAAGCCGCTGCATTGATTTCGGATGTCAAGCGCACCTACTTCTTTGTGGGTAATACCCAGTTCGCGCTGAAGGAGTACGCCGCAACCAGGGAAATAATAATCGGGGCTGAGGGTGGCAAAAATGATAAAATCAATCTCTTCCGGGCTAATTCCCGCTCGTTCGCAGGCTACCAAGGTTGCTTTTGCAGCCATGGTTGTGGTTGTTTCCTCGTGTTTTTTTCCATAACGACGGGTTTGGATACCTGTCCGCTCTTGAATCCACTCATCCGTGGTGTCCATTACCTGGGTAAGATCGTCGTTGGAGACTATTCGTTCGGGGAGATAGGAGCCGATGCCGGCAATTTTACTACGCTTCATGTGTTAAAAAATTATTCTTTTTAAATTATTGATATTCAAAAACTTAAAAAGGACTTTTAAAAAACTAGCCCAATAAGAGAGCTGTTATGCCCTAATGCAGAGCAAATAACGGCCAAATTACGCAAAGCGTTATGGCAATTTCGTCGGAGAATGTTAACTGCGTTTTGAATTCACAATCCAGACCCCCAAAATCGTGGCAGCCATGCCCGCCAATTCCCAGGCAGAAAGTGCCTCGCCTAAAAAGGCCCAGCCCATTAAAATGGCCACCACGGGATTGATATACGTGTAGAGGGAAGTGATGGTAGCGCTCAGGTGTTTGAGTGCAAACATGTACAAGGTAAATGCGAGTGCAGAACCAATGAGTGCAAGATAAACCACTGAAAGCCAGCCCACAGTAGTGTGGTGGATGACATAGGAAGTATCAAAAAAGAAACTCATCAAAAAGCCGCCCAAGCCGCCCGCTGTAATTTGTAAGCCCGCATTGAGCAAGGGCGAAACGTTGGGCGAATTCCACTGTTTGGCCATCACGGTGCCCAGCGACCAGGTGATACAGGAGGCAAAACAGCCGGCTATTCCCCAGCGGTATTCAGGCCGAACAAAATCCTGCCATCCTTCTCGAAAGATCAGGGCAAGACCTCCAAAACCCAGCAACACACCTATAATCATCCGTATATGAATCCGCTCCTTGCCACCCCAAGCGAGCGAAATCAGTACCACCACCACTGGCGTGAGCGAGCCAATAATCGCTGCCACGCCGGAGGAAACGTACTGCATTCCCCAGGTGATAAATCCGTTTCCACCCGTGATGGTCGCAAGTCCTGTGAGCGATTGAAGGGCGATATAGCGCCGACTGGGCATTTGGATTTTTGAGCTGAATATCGCCAGCAACAAGAGTAGAAGTCCCGCCGCCGTCTGGCGAATCCCGACCAGGAGAAAGGGTGGGAAATCGAGGATTGCAACCTTGATTGCAGTGTAGGTAGTGCCCCAAATGATGCAGATGAGACCCAGAGCGAGGTAGGCGCGATGCGTGGCAGACATGGGGTCAAAGGTAGCCCAATGATTATTTTTTTGATGGACGGAAACCAAGTGAAAGTAAATATTGTTCTGTTTGGCGATAATTTAAGCGGGTTGGCACGAATAAAATTCGACGTTTATCGAAAATGCTGCCAGAACCCGGAAACTATTTACCCAAAAAACGTTTCCAGCGTTTACCTTTGCGGCATGATTACAGAACAGCAGGAAAAATGGTTGAAGCAGATAACGGAGTTGTTTTTGCGGTTTGGAATTAAAGCACTCACGATGGATGATGTGGCGCGCGAGTTGGGTGTTTCCAAAAAAACTTTGTATCAATTTGTAGAGAGCAAAGACGACTTGGTTAATAAAGTGATTGAAGGGCATCTCGACCTCGAGTGCCGGCGGGCCGAGGTCATGTCTCAAACCGCCGCGGATGCTTTGGATGAAATGATGATGGTGATCCGGGACAATGTTCAGGATATGCGGAGTATGAAAGCGAACTTCATCTTCGACCTTCAGAAATACCACCGAAGCGCCTGGGAACGGGTACAGGTTTACCAGCGGGAGTATTTGTACAAAGTGGTGTTGGACAATCTGCAAAGAGGTGTTGAGGAAGGACTTTACCGCGATGATTTTGATCTGGATGTGATCGCCAAACTGCACCTCATCCAAACTTTCAGCATTTTTGACGACGTGTGGTTCCCCAAACCACCTTACACGTTTGACCACCTGTTTAAAGAGAGTATTCTTTGTTACCTCTACAGCATTGTTTCGGATCAGGGCCGCCAATTATTGAAGGAAAAACTACAGGAGGGGATGCATTTGTAATTCGCTCCCCTTTCAGTCAGAACAGTACAACAACTAAACTTATTCAGCGCAAAAGCGCAGCACGTTCAACGTAAAAAATCACCTATCCATGCTTAAACAATACGCACAA
This sequence comes from uncultured Saprospiraceae bacterium, assembly GCA_964550795.1. Taxonomy (GTDB): domain Bacteria; phylum Bacteroidota; class Bacteroidia; order Chitinophagales; family Saprospiraceae; genus M3007. The sequence goes on along the minus strand of CAZKBH010000018.1, from coordinate 61,150 downwards.
AAACTTCTAATCGCCGTCGTGCTAATGACGGCTATTGGAACTACCGTACATGCTCAGGGCGGTTCGGCCATGAGCCTCAACGATTGCATCCAGTATGCCCTGGAAAACCAGCCGGACATAAAATCGGCATTGTTACAGGTTAAAGACGCCGATTGGCGCGTGAAAGAAAATCTGGCCAGCGGGCTTCCACAGCTCTCTGCGGGCGCTACCTATTCGGGCTTCATACAGCGCGGTGGTCTGCCTAGCAGCGCGCTTGGGTTCGGTCCAAGCGGGCCGGTTGATCTGGCACCTGCACTCCCCAATTTCAACCAAAGCCAGATTACCGACCTCAACGGTGTGTTTGGCAACCTCTTTGCCTCCGATCCGGACTCCAAGATTTTTTTCAATCCGGTGCACAGTGTTTCGGGCAATGTTTCGGTCAATCAATTGATTTTCAATAACTCTTATCTGCTTGCTGTTCGCGCCGCGCGTTTCTACCGCCAGTATGTGGACAATCAATTGGCCGTAACCAGACAGACGGTCCGCAACAACGTGACAGATGCCTATCTCCCCGCCTTGCTCATTTCCGACAACCTCTCTATTCTGGACAAGAACATCGGCAACCTTGAAAAACTGTTCAATGATACCAAAGCCATTTATGAGGCAGGTTTTGCCGAGCAGCTTGATGTGGATCGGCTAGAACTCTCCCTTTCCAGCCTTCGCAGCGAGCGCGGCAGCCTGGAACGCCAGCGCGAAATTGTGGTGAATGCCCTGAAATTTAGCATGGGCATGCCGGTGGGCAACGACCTCAGTTTATCTGACAATACCGGCCAACTGCTCGCCGCTTCCGGTGATGTGGATTTGACCTCCGCCCCCGATTTTATGTCCCGCCCGGAATATGTTCTCCTCCTCAAAGGCCGCGATTTGAGTGGCCTGGAGGTGGATTTATACCGCAAACCCTTTTTGCCCACCGTGGCTGGCTTCCTGCAATGGCAGCCAAGTTACCAGGGCGGTTTCGGCACCAAAGATTCTGATGGTTTTGATAAGTGGTTCTACATCTCCTCGGCCGTGGCCGGTGTTTCGGTGAACATTCCCATCTACGATGGCGGCGGAACCAAAGCAAAACGGGAGCGGGCCATGATTTCCGCACAAAACATTGAAATTCAGAGAGGTATGCTCGAAAACGCCATCTCGCTGGAGCTGGATGCCGCACGTAAACAATACCTCAACGCACAAGAACGGGTACGCAATCAAGAAAAAAACCTTTCCCTCGCACAACGTATTTACGATACCACCCAAACGAAGTACAAGGCGGGTGTAGGCAGCAGTTTTGAAATCACGCAATCGGAATCCGGCCTTTATGCTGCTCAACAAGGGCTTTTACAGGCACAATTTGATTTGCTCGCATCCAAAGTGGCCATCAGAAAAGCGCTTGGCCAGTAACCTATTATACACAAAAAATTGATTTTCAACATGACACATAAGCACCTTCTCCAATTTACATCCGTCGCATTTATGATCGTCCTGCTCGCTTCTTGCGGCGGCGGAGGCTCTAAGGATCCGGCGGCTCAACTTGCTGCACTTAAGGACCAAAAAGCTAAACTCGATGTGCAAATCGCTGACCTTGAAAAACAGGTAAGCGCAACGAATCCGGCCACCAAAAAAATTCGGACCGTAGGGCTGACCGAAATTAAAACTGCCCCTTTTCGCCACTACATTGACCTGCAAGGCAAGGTAGATGCCGATGAAAGTGTGATGGCTACCGCTAAAATGCCTGGCTCCCTCAAACGGGTATTGGTTAAAAATGGCGACAATGTGCGCAAAGGGCAGTTGTTGGCCGAACTAGACGATGCTGTGATGGTCAAAAGTCTAGCTGAATTAGAAGGCCAATTGGCCACAGCCACCGATATCTACAACCGTCAAAAGGGTTTGTGGGATCAAAAAATCGGCACCGAAGTCGCTTTCATTCAAGCCAAAAGTGGCAAGGAAAGTATCGAGCGCAGCATTTCAACCATCAAGGAGCAATGGAGTATGACCAAGATTTACGCGCCCCAAAGCGGCACGGTTGATCTCGTGCTACTCAAGCAGGGCCAGGCGATTGCCCCGGGCATTCCGCTTTGCAACATCTTGAACCTCAGCAACTTAAAAATTAAAGGGGAGGTGACGGAAGCCTATGCCGCGAAAGTTAAAAAAGGCGACCAGGTGCAGGTGTTTTTCCCGGATATGAACAAGGAAATCACAACCCGTGTCACGTACGTCAGCAAAAGCATCAGCCCGATGACCCGGACTTTTGTGGTGGAGTGTGCGTTGCCTGGCGGCGGCTACAGTGCCAATCAGGTGGCGGTGATGAAAATTGTGGATTACCAAAGTGCCAACGCCGTTTCGATTCCGGTTAATCTTATTCAGACGGCTGAAGACGGTGATTTTGTGCTCTTGGCGGAAAAAACAGGCGAAAAACAGGCGCTTGCTAAAAAAATAACCGTGAAGCAGGGGCAGAACTACAACGGTCAGGTAGAAATCCTGAGCGGCTTGAAAAAGGGCGATTGGGTAATTTCTACGGGTTTCCAGGATGTGAACAATGGGGAAACGGTGGCTTTTTAATAACGCAAAGTGCTGGTCTACACCATTGTATGCGGGTTGAGCACTGTCAGGCCTGGCACATTTTTGAAATCGTGAGTATTGCGAGACAATAGGGTAAGATTGTGGACGAGTGCTGTGGCTGCAATGATGGCATCTGGCGTAAGGATATATGTTCTGGAAACGAGTTGCTAAGCAGTTCAATGACTGCATTGCTATCTAGGAGATATTTCGTTCCCATTCGCTTCTTGAATTTTCGACGTGATGGAGCATTTTTTCACCAGTTTCTTTTGAAATAACTCCTATCCAGTTCCTTTTTTTTTCGTTCCCGGGTATGGTGCTGTTCTACCAGCCGAATAAGATTCAGTCGTTCCAATTGCTCTAAAATAGCCATTGTTTCTTCGTTCAAGACTTCAAGCCTTACATGAATTACGCCCATTGTTGAGAAATTTTTCACAAAAATAACCCTTTTTCATCAAAAATTAGTCTTCCTGACTCAACCTCACTAAATCATCGCATCAATCAGATTCTCCCACTTCGCCCCAGCCTGCCGAAACTTGGCGCGCAGGAAGGCTTCGGTGGGTAAAAAATCAACCATAACATGAAAGAATTTAAACCCACCAGTTGGTCTATTGATAACCGTGCCTCGATTTTTATCATCACGGTGCTGATCACGCTGGCAGGCATCATGTCGTACAATGCCCTGCCCAAGGAGCAATTTCCCGATGTGGTGGTGCCAACAATCTTTGTCTCCACCATTTACCCCGGTGCCAGCCCGACCGATATGGAGCAGCTCGTCACCAAGCCTATTGAAAAGCAACTCAAAGGCATCAGTGGCGTGAAAAAGGTGTCCTCGTATTCCGTGCAGGATTTTTCCAACGTGATTGTGGAATTCAACACAAGTCTGGATGTGGCCCTGTGCAAACAGAAGGTGAAAGATGCTGTAGATAAGGCTCAACGAGACCTTCCAACGGATCTTTTGGAAGACCCTACCATCACGGAATTCGATATTTCCGAAATTCCAATCATGAACGTCAACATCGCGGGCGATTTCAGCCTCGATAAGTTGAAAGATTATGCAGATGACTTGAAAGACCGCATCGAAGAAATGCGGGAAATCACGCGGGTGGACCTCGTAGGCGCGCTTGAAAAAGAAGTGCAAGTGGATGTGGACAAGTATAAAATGGCCGCTGCAAGCCTCACTTTTCGCGATATTGAAAACGCATTGGCCTATGAAAATATGACCATCTCGGCGGGCAATGTGGACATTGGCGGCATGACCCGTTCCGTCTCGATTCGCGGTGATTTTAAGGATGTGGAGGAGATTAAAAACATCATCATCAGCTCTCAATCCGGAGCTATCATGTATTTGAAAGACGTGGCAGACGTCCGCATGGGCCATAAGGAACGAGAAAGTTTCAGCCGCCTCAACGGGCGCAACGTCATCTCGCTCAACGTTATCAAACGCACGGGCGAAAACCTGATTGACGCTTCGGATAAAATCAAGGTCGTGGTGGACGAGATGAAGGCCAATGAATTCCCGGCTAATCTTGAAGTGAGCATTACCGGCGACCAAAGCCGCGCCACCCGTGTTACGCTGCACGACCTGATCAATACCATCATCATCGGCTTTATTCTCGTTACGTTTGTACTCATGTTTTTCATGGGCGCAACGGATGCCATTTTTGTGGCACTTTCGGTTCCCCTCTCGATGTGTATCGCCTTTATGGTGCTGCCTACTTTAGGCTTTACCCTCAACTTTATTGTGCTTTTCGCCTTCTTGCTGGCCCTCGGCATCGTGGTGGATGATGCCATTGTGGTGGTGGAGAATACGCACCGGATTTACCATGAAGATAAAAAGCTGACCATTATCCAAGCAGCCAAAAAGGCAACTGGCGAGGTGTTTATGCCTGTACTTTCGGGAACGATCACTACGCTTGCGCCGTTTTTCCCGCTCGTATTTTGGGGTGGTATTTTTGGTAAATTCATGCACTACCTGCCCGTTACGGTCATCATTACCCTGACGGCCTCGTTGTTGGTGGCGTACATTGTCAATCCTGTTTTTGCAGTATGGTTTATGGGCGATGCCAAGCGGGAAGGCCGGGAACTTCCGGCTGCCAAAAAACGCCGCCGCACCATTTTTGGTTATGTGCTGTATGGGCTTTCTCTGTTGTACTTCTATGCAAACGGCAACTATTTCATGGGCAATTTGATGGTTTTCATTGGCTTGTTCGTGGTTTTTTACCGTTTTGTACTCGAAAAAGCCGTGCGCTGGTTCCAGGCGAAAGGCTGGCCCGCGGCACAGCGCAGTTACGCCGGATTCCTCAATTTTGCCCTCAACCGGCCCTTGATGATGATGGCCTCCGTCATCGGTCTACTCATTTTTTCGGTCATGTTTTTTGCCGCAGGCAAGCGCAACATCGTGTTGTTCCCCAAGGCCGACCCAAACTTTATCTACGTTTACCTAACCCTGCCCGTGGGTACAGAAGTCAACACGACCGACTCGCTCACCCGAGTGATGGAGCGTAAGGTAATGGAGGTGGTCGGCGACAACAATCCCATCGTGGAGTCGGTTATCACGAACGTGGCACTCGGTGCTTCGGAAGACCAATTCGACCGGTCTGCAACCTCTAACAAGGGCAAGATTGGGGTTGCTTTTGTGGAGTTTGGCCAGCGTAATGGCGTGAGTACCAAAGCGTACATGGACCAAATTCGCGAGGCGACTAAAGGCGTTATTCCGGGGGCTGAAATTGTGGTGGATCAAGAGCAAGGTGGCCCCCCTTCGCCAAAACCCATCTCGGTGGAAATTCGTGGCGACGACTTCAAACAACTCATCGCCGTTTCTTCTGCTGTAAAAAGACACCTGGATTCGCTCAATATTCCCGGCGTGGAGGAGTTGCGCAGCGATATGATTATTTCCAAACCTGAAATCAATATCCAGATTGACCGCGACCGCGCCAATCGCGAGGGTATTTCCACTGCGCAAATCGGTTCGGAATTCCGGACGGCGATTTTGGGCAAGGAAGCCACTAAATTCAAAGACGGCGAAGATGAAATTCCCGTGAACATTCGCTTGCGGCCCGAACAACGTGAAAACATCAATTCTGTTGAAAATCTGAACATTACCTTCCGTGATATGAACATGGGCGGGGTGCTTCGTTCCGTCCCGATGGCCTCTTTGGCAGATGTGAAATACACCACGACTTACGGTGGTATTCGCCGTCTGGACCAATCGCGTATTGTTACCATTTCTTCCAACATTACCTCTGAATATCAGCCGAGCCAAACGGATGTGGTGAATGCCGTAAAAGCAGCCATTGCTTCCTGGCCTCCCACAGACGGCGTGACGGTCGGTTTTGCGGGCGAAGACGCGGAATTTCTGGATGCCGCTTCGTTCCTCGGAAACTCCCTCATCATTTCGATCTTCATCATCCTCATTATCCTGATGGTGCAGTTCAACTCGATTGGCAAGACCCTGATTATCATGTCGGAAGTAATTTTCAGTATCATCGGGGTACTGCTGGGCATGGCCATTTTCAAGATGGATTTCTCGGTCATCATGGCGGGTGTGGGCATTGTAGCCTTGGCGGGTATTGTGGTGCGAAACGGGATTCTATTGGTGGAATACACCGATATTCTTCGAGAACGAGGTTCGCAAGTCCGTGAGGCGATTGTAGAAGCGGGGCGCATTCGTATGACCCCGGTATTGTTGACGGCTACGGCTGCCATTCTTGGCTTGGTTCCTTTGGCCGTAGGTTTTAACATTGATTTTTACAGCCTTTTTTCCACCGGAAATCCGAAAATTTACCTGGGTGGCGACTCGGTTGCTTTCTGGGGTCCACTTTCCTGGACCATCATTTTTGGACTCAGCTTTGCAACGTTCATCACGCTGATCATTCTGCCCGTGATGTATTTGCTGGGCTGGAAGGTGAAAAACTGGTGGGCGAATAAAGTATAACGGAACGCTGTTCCGTTACTTGACTGGAACGCTGTTCCGCAACTTGAACCGGAACAGCGTTCCGGTGTATAGCGCGTCTCGGAAAAATCCGGGGCGCGCTGTTTTTATTTCAATAAGTAAGAAGGCAAATATGCTTCATTTTATCCAAAATTATTCGGGATTAGTCTATCTGAGAAAGGTTTTACCAAACAAAACAGCAGTTTTGTAGCCAAAGTGTAACGTCGCAGGCCGACTTGTTGTCTTGCCACTCAATCTATGCACCAGCAGGTGTCACTTATTCCACCACTTTAAAAATTTCACGCACGAACACATGAAAAAAATTCCTTTTCACTTTCTGATGCTAACCCTTTTCATGTCCATTTCCCAGCTCGCAGCACAGACCTCAAATGCTGCCCTGAGCACTGAAATTGACCAGCTTTTACAAGAACACTTTAAGGCCGATGGCTCCGGTGCCGCCGTGTTGGTTTCCCAAAAAGGCAAAGTTTTATATCACAAAGCATTTGGGATGGCGAACCTCGAACTGGGTGTGCCGTTGCGTACCGACCATGTATTCCGTATCGGCTCCGTGACCAAGCAATTCACCGGGGCGGCCATTTTGAAACTGGTCGAGGAGGGTAAATTATCGCTTCAGGATGAGCTCACTAAATTCATACCCGATTATCCCACGCAAGGCAAAAAAATCACCGTCGAGCACCTGCTGACCCACACTTCCGGGATTAAAAGTTACACCGATATGAAAGAATGGGATCCGCAGACGCATCGCAAAGATTTTACACCGACCGAACTGATCGAGTTTTTCAAAAACCAACCCATGGATTTTGAACCCGATGCGGAATGGCGCTACAATAATTCGGGGTACATTTTGCTGGGTTTCATCATCGAAAAAGTGTCTGGCAAAACCTACGGCGAGTACATTAACGAGACCTTTTTTAAACCCCTGGGCATGAAAAACTCGTACTACGGCGACACCGAACCCCTGATTAAAAACCGGGCCAGCGGCTACTCGCAGGGCGATGTGGAAGGCACGTTCGTAAATGCGGCTTTTTTGAGTATGACGCAACCGTATGCCGCCGGGTCCCTGCTGTCTACGGTGGAAGATTTGAACATCTGGACCCGCGCCCTGCATGGTGGAAAAGTACTCAAACCTGAATCCTTCCAAAAAGCGATCACACCCTATATTTTGCCTAACGGCGAAAACACACGCTATGGTTATGGCTTGCAAATGGGTAATTTGCTCGGCAGTCTGACGGTGGAACACGGCGGCGGTATTCACGGATTTTTGAGCGATCTGGTGTATTTGCCCAAAGAAGAGGTTTGTGTGGCTATCCTAACCAACTGCGATTGTGAACCACCCGCTAATCTGACCCCAAGAATTGCGGCTATGGTAACCGGAAAGCCCTATCAACCTAAACCTATATCGTTGAAGATCAAGGATTTAGAACAGTATGTCGGCGTGTACGAAAATGACAAAAAGGAGCAGCGTGTCATCCGAATTGAAAACGACCAGCTTACCTCACGCCGTACAGGTGGCTCCCTATTTATCTTGAAACCTTATGGCCCAGACCAGTTTTTCTTTGAAAATTCCTTTGCCCGTATCCAGTTCATCCGGGAAAAAACGGGCGACAAGAAGATCATAAAAGCCAATGTAGATGACCGGCAATCTGCCGAAAACCTTTGGTACAAAACGGACAAACCGCTGCCCAGCGCCCGGCCGGAAATACAGCTCAGCGAGGCTCAAATCAAACCCTTTTTGGGCGAATACGAACTAATGCCGGGCTTCAACCTTGCGGTCACAAACGAAGGCGCGCAGTTGTTTTGTCAGGCTACAGGACAACAACGTTTTGAGGTTTACCCCACGACGCCTACCCGTTTTTTCCTCAAAGTGGTAGAAGCTGACATCGAGTTTTACCCGGAGCCGGACGGCAGTGTTCAAAAAATGATTTTATTCCAGAGTGGGCAGCAATTGGAAGGCAAACGGAAGAAGTAACCGCGAATGGGGATGACTATCAATTCGAATCAATCCGCTTAATCGCCCAAAATCGAATCATTCGACTACGGTTTGGCTTTTCGCGCAAAACCGCTTTCAAAATGCAGAGCTTGCCACAATACCTCTTGGGGCGGCTCTGCTTCCAGCATAATGCGCTCTCCAGTGGCGGGGTTGTCAAACGCCAAACGCCAGGCGTGGAGGTGAATGCTGCGGTCGGGGTTGCTGCGTCGGGCACCGTATTTTACATCGCCCTTGATTGGACTTCCGATGGCGGCCAGTTGTGCCCGAATTTGGTGATGCCGACCTGTAAGTAGTTGAACATGAAGCAAGTAGTAGTTTTTGCTCTGCTCAAACAAGCGATAAAACAACTCGGCGCGTTCGGTGCCGGGCTGTTCGGTATCAAAAACGGTGGAGGTGTTTTTGGCCTGATTTTTTTTCAAATAATGGACCAGCGTTCCCTCTGGTTCTGCGGGCAAAACCTGCACCACTGCGAGGTAATCTTTTTGCACTGTGCGGGCTTGAAACTGCGCGGAAAACAGCGTCATGGCCTCGGCAGATTTTGCAAAAAGCACCAGCCCGCTTACAGGTCGGTCCACCCGATGGACCAGATGAAGTGCGTGTCCGCAGTGTGCTTCGGCTAAAGTCAGCAGCGATTCATCGCCGGTTTTATCGGGCTGCGCGGCCAGTCCGGGAGGTTTATTGATGACTAAAAACGCGGCATTTTCGTGGATGATATTGAGCATGAGTTATGGTTTCAATTTTTTTGGGAAAGCGTGTGCAATCAATGTTCTGGCCAGGATCAGGTTGGGGTTAAAAACGTGTAATCCTTGAAAATCAAGGCGATTTTCAATCATGCCCAATTCGGTGCATCCCAGCACAATAGCTTGTGCGCCAAGGATTTTTAAGTGTTGTATAGCCGTATTCAACAAATCAAGCGGGCCTTGCGGAATGTTGGTGGAGGCTGCTTTGATTTCATAGATGGCGCGTTGGGGAAGTGCCTCCTGTTGTTCCAAATCCAGAACCACCGGAATCAAGCCATCGGACTCCAAACGATGCTGATATATCCGGGTCTTATAAGTTCCCATAGTACTGAGCACGCCCACCCGTTGAATTTTTTCAGGGTGATTCATGATTGCAGTCACGGATGCTTCGATCATGTTTACGATTACGGCCTTGGAGTTGTTTTGACTCAAAATGGCGCGCATGGGTTCGAAAATGGCCGGTGCATGGGCGGTGTTACAAGCAATCCCGATATGTTGCGCCCCGGCTCGTTCGAGGAGTAATATGACTTTGGCTAATGCTGGGGCCGGATTTTCGGTAATTTTTCCAAGCAGAAACTCCGTCCGATCAACAATCTCATTGGGCATAGAGGCCAATAGCACGGGCAGGTGTTCCTGATCGGAGTTTGCCAGCGTTTGCTCTACAATTTTTTTGTAAAGGTCAATGCCGGCCATGGGGCCAATTCCGCCTACAATTCCAATCATTACAAGATAAAGCGAAAGGTTAATGGGGTTTTATTTAGCAATCACATGAATCATAGTCCTTATTCAACTGCCTCCTGTTTTTTACGGCGTTGCCGTCGGGTATTAATAATCTTCCAAATTTGCAGGATAGCGGTCAGAGAAAATACGCATCCAATCACGAAATTGATTTCCTCCTGGCCAGCATTTAACTTTTGGACTGCTAGTTTGCCGCCAAAAATGAAGATACAATGTGCCAAAAAGGTGCCCAGCCCAATGCCCAAAAGGTATCCGTTGTAGAATCCTTTTTTATCCTGCATAATCCCCTTGGCGTATAAAACCGAACTCCAACCCAGCCAAAATGGTATGGCGGCCGGACTAACGGCCCGCATACTCAAGCCCAGCAAAAAACGGTGCATAGTGAAAGAAAGCACTACGTTTTTGGCCCCGTGATGCCCCATCGAAGCCTTAAAACTGCCAATGGCCAGCACCAAAACGATGAGTACCGCCAACCACTCCATGATTTTAAAAATACGCTCGTGTTTCTGTATCCAGGTCAGGGCCACCAACAACAAGCGCACATAAATCACTTCCGCCACAATACTACCCAGGGAAAAATTAATCGCAGGTCGAATCCCCTCCGTGATGCTGATTTGCATCGCTGAAAGACCGATGGTACCTATGACCATCGAGCCGAAAAAACTGATGGACATCCCGGTATAAAAAACCCTGAAGATACTTTTCATGGGGGCGGGTGTCAATCGTATTGATCGAGCAGGTCGAGATGGCGGTTGACGGTGCGAAGGTAGCGCAAGCCTTTCCAAAATGGCCAATAAGGATGACCATGTGAATTATTGTAACTGCACACCTCGTAGAGCAGTTTCCAATGGCGAAGGATCTCTGCATAAGCCTGCCACAAGCTCAAGCCACAATGATACATGTGGCTTGGCGAGGCTCCAGCGCCATTATATTCAAGAATTGAGAAGTTTTTTCCCTGTTTCAAATCAGCTAAAGACGTGCATTTTACGTCATATCGCCCCCAAAAAAAGGCCCCGCTGTGCAGGCTGATTTGGTCGAAAAAAGCCGTTAGCTCGGCATCTATCTCGTGTGAAAGGTTGCGCAAACGCGCGCCACGGCTTCGATTGATCGCAAAAGAGAGCACATATCGCTCGCGGTCGGCGGGCACCCAGTCGAGTTTGTCTGCGTGTTTGCGGCACATTTCCTCCGCGCGTTTACCCGCTTGCGGATGTTGTTCAATGAGTTCGCGGAGGGTGGTTTGGCCGTTGCCCCACACTTCGAGTGCTTCCCGGAGAATGATACCCGTGATTTGGCCCGTTTGTTTGGCTGGATGGCGGACGTAAAATACGCCCAGTTCCATGGGCAAATCCACCAAATCCTGCACGAGATAATCCATGGGGCAATACTGATGGTATTCCAGCAATTGCGCCTCGGTGTCAATTTTTCGGAATAGCAAGCCTTTGCGGCCCACATCGGGTTTGACGATAAACGGGTATTGAAACCCGGCCTCCAACATGCGCTTTTTCACCGCCTCAAAGGGCTCTGTGGGTTTGGCCAAAATTGTTCGTGGGTAAACACCATCTGGCATCTGTTTGTACACGTCGGTTTTGGTTTCACCCTCGTAGCCACCAAAAGGAATCGTAGGATTAGATGGGGTAAAAAACCAAAAAGAGCGCGCTTTTAGCACGTACCAAAGCCAAAAAGGGGCTAATGGAGCATATAAAGCGGCGGCAGGCCATAATTCCCAGTTGGTGAGTTTTTCAAAAAAACCGGGTTTTTGCGCAGATGGCCCAGGTTTCTGGCTGGCTGGCGAAGTAGTCGTATCTTGCTCCTGCATGTTTTAGGTCTGAAAAAAGAGCGCAAAAGTAGAGATTAGAGATGGGAACAAGTGCCGCATCCACTGAATAAAGGAAATGACTTTACCCGCGGCTAGCTAGCCGCTTCCGCTCAATAGCTATGTCATAAGAAGTTTGCAAACGCATCCAGAATTCTGCGTCAATGCCAAGTAAGGTTTCCAATTTGATAGCAATTGGAGCGCTGATGTGTCGCTTTTCGTGCAACAATTCACTTAATTGACTGGCCTGAATATTTAGCTGGGCTGCAAATTCAGATTTCTTCAGTTGCCTTGCTTCAATCTCCATGAGCAATACTTCGCCGGGATGCAATGTCTCAGGTGTTTTGATAGCAACTCCCGATTTACCTGTTACTTTATATGCTGCCATGAGAATGTGTTTTAAATAAAGACAGAAAGTACCAGGCTTCTGCCCTTGATTTTACTTGTAATGATTGGTTAGGTCTTTCTCTACCCCCGCTCCGCCAGTTCCAACCAGCGCATCTCCTTTACATCCAGTTCTTCCTGCAATTTACCCAACTCGGCAGACAACTTTGCGGCCTCATCGGCGCCAAGATCGCTGGCATTAAAACGCTCCAAAATTTGCTTTTTACGATTTTCCAAGGTGGCCACTTCCCGGTCGAGTTTCTTCATTTCGTTGCGCTCGGTGTTGGAAAGGGACGATGGTGCAGGACTTGAACTTGGGGCGCCAACCACTTTCACCGCCGCATCAGAAGTTTCAGCCCCCAAGGCCGTTGTTGCCGTGCGTTTCAAAGCCCGATATTCTGCATACGTGCCGTTGAAATCCTTGATTTGGCCATTTCCCTCAAATACAAACAGGTGATCCACAAGGCGATCCATGAAATAACGGTCGTGCGTAACCACGACCAAACAGCCCGGATAATCCTCCAAAAAGTCTTCCAGAACCTGCAAGGTCAACACGTCCAGATCATTGGTGGGCTCATCGAGAATGAGAAAATTGGGGTTTTTCATCAATACCGTGAGCAGATACAATCGCCGCCGCTCGCCGCCGGAAAGCTGGCTCACGTACACCTGTTGCTGGGGTCGGCTGAACAAAAAACGCTCCAGAAGCTGGGCTGCGGAAAGTTCTTTCCCCTTGTCGAGCGGGATGTAATCGGCAATGTCGCGCACAGCGTCTATCACGCGCCGATCTTCTTTCAAAGACAAACCTTCCTGGCGGTAATGACCAAACGTAACGGTATCGCCCACCACCACTTTGCCCGTATCGGGGGGAAGTAATTGGGTAATGAGCTGGAGAAACGTGGATTTTCCCGAGCCGTTTTGACCCACGATGCCCACGCGTTCCTTGCGTTTGAATTTGTAGCTGAAATTCTCAATCAATTTCTTCTCTCCGAACGTCTTGCTGATGTTGTGCAACTCCACAATTTTACCGCCCAACCAGGTTTCCTTGATCGAAAGACTCATTTCATCCTTGCTTTTTTTCAAGGTATCGTTGACTTCTTTTCGGTTGAAATAGGCATCCACCCGGGCTTTGGCTTTGGTGGTCCGAGCCTGCGGCGATTTACGCACCCAATCCAGTTCGTTTTTGAGGAGTTTGTTTTGTCGTTCGTAGGTGGTTGCTTCGTTTTCTTCCCGGAGCGCCTTTTTTTCGAGATAATCCGAGTAGGAGCCGGAGTAACGCCTCAGTTGGCCGCCCTCGAGTTCTATGATGCTATCGCACACATTTTCAAGGAAATAGCGATCGTGCGTAACCATAAAAAGGGTAATCCCGGGCTGTTGAAGGTACTCTTCCAGCCATTCGATCATCTCCACGTCCAGGTGGTTGGTCGGCTCATCGAGAATAAGAAAATCGGGTTCTTCGAGCAAAATTTTGACCAATGCGAGCCGCTTTTGTTGTCCGCCGGATAGCGTGCTGACTTTCTGCTCGTAGTCGTTCATGCGAAACCGCGAGAGGGTTTCTTTCACCTTGGCCTCAAACGTCCAGGCGTTTTGCTGGTCCATTTCGGCAATGGCTTCGGTTAGTTCGTCGCTGCTGTCGCTTTGTTCGCCTTGGTTTGGCTGGCGGGCAGATGCATTTTCGTGGTGAAGCAGGGCTTTTTCGTAGCGCTGCACGACGCGCACGAGCGGATTGGAGGGATCGAGCACGGCACCCAGCACTTCCATATTGGGCGGGAAATTTGGCTCTTGGTCCAGCCAGCCGATGCGGATGCCTTTGCGAATGGTGATTTTCGCATTTTCGCCCTCGCTGCCCTCTTTTCCGGCGATGACGCGCATCAGGGTGCTTTTGCCCGTTCCGTTTTTAGCGATGAGGCCAATTTTTTGCCCCTTGTCGAGGTGCAGACTGATATTTTGAAAGAGCAACTTTTCGCCGTAGCTCTTGGAGACATTCTCGAGTGTTAAAAAATTCACGGGCTTATTTAAATACTATGATTTAGATGATTTGGCGCACAGCTTGCTAAAAAGTTGGCAAAGGTAGGTTTTTCTGCTCGGGGCTGGCCGTTCACAAAAACCGAAACACCAATTCCATTTCAAAACCCGCACGAATCAGGGAAGCTGCCGTTTTTTCACGTGCATTCTTGTCGTCGGCGTATTGCAGGCGTTTTTTGTCGAGGAGTTTTTGGAGCAGTTCCTCGTATTCGGTCTGGTCAATGGAATCGAGCGCATTTTGCACGAGTTCCGGCGCAATGTCGCGCATTTGAAGCTCCTGGCGAATGCGCATCCGTCCCCAGGCATTGTATCGAAATTTCCCGCCGGCAAATGCCATGGCGAAACGTTCCTCATTGAAAAATTTGTCCTCCAGAAGCACCTGAAAAATCTGTTCGGCATCCGCCCTATTCAGGCCGCATTCTGCCAATTTGCTGCGCACTTCCTTGGGGCAACGTTCGCGGTAAGCGCAAAAACGCTCCAGTTTTTGGAGCGCTTCGTCCGGACTTAAAGGTTGTTGTTTTTGAAAGGAGCGCATACGCGGTGATTTGAAATTGCTGGGGAGTGAGCGCGAAATTACCCGTTTCGCAATGTTTTCAGGGATGCCAATCCCACCATTTTAAACAGGAAAAGCCCCGCAAGTCCGGCGCCGAGTGCAAGGGCGAATTTGGGCGGCCAGGCCAGGCTCGTTTGTTCAAACAAAAACCAGTCGAAAACCAAAATATAGCCCAAAAAACCAAAGGTTTGAACCAATCCGAGGCGGCTGGGTCGGAACTCAAATTCCCGAACACAGAGCCAAATCATCGCCGCTGCAATGAACACCTGCGTTGCCAGGGCCGCAATGGCCGAACCAACGGCCTGCCATTTCGGAATCAGCGCCAAATTCAGGGCCAAATCCAGGGCAATGCCCACCACAAAAAAACGGTTCATCCGCATCATCCGCTCTCGGGCCGTGAGCAGGGTGCTGAAAATATACGTCACACTCACAGGCACGAATGCCCAAATGAGCCATCCCAACACGTCAAAACGGTATTCGCTGGCGCGTTCTGGCATCATCAGTCGCAGCAAGTCTTCCCGGGCAAAAAAGATGGCCGCAGCCAGGGTCACACTTCCCGCCCAAATCAATTTAAACCCCATCGAAGTGAGGGGCCGGATGGATTCTTTTGCCTTCAAAAGCCGTGCAAACATGGGCAACAACAGGGAGGCGAACAGGTAGCCAAACATATTACAAGCCTCCAAAAGCCGGAATGCGCTGGCGTACACATCCGCGTGTGCCGCTCCGGCCATGCGCTCCAGCAGCACCGCGTCCAAACGGGTATAAGCAAACATCAGCAGCACCACGAGGGCGTAGGGCAAACTTTGCCGGAACATGGAAAAAACGGCTGGTTTGCCAGCACGCCAATTGGCCGCCCAGGTGGGTTTTACGCGAAAAACGGCCCGTTTTCGGAGCAAAATAAACACCACAATGGCCGTGACGAACAAAGCCAGCGTTTGGGCCAAGGCAAAATTGAACAATGAAAAGGGCAACCAATCCGTCCAAATCAGCACCCCGCAAGTCAGCACCATCAGCAATTTATCCAGCGACGAAAGCAGGCTGTCCAGCCGATAGAACCCGAGACCGGAAATATTGGAGCGCAAAAAAAGGATGAGCTGCACCAGCACTTGATTCACAAGTAAAATGAACAGCAAGGGCAGCACCTCCGGGCCATAACCCAGCACGAATGCTGCGACGCCCATGGTCAGCGTGACGTACAAAGTGGCGAGTAACCACTTGATTGCCAATAAGTTGGGGAAATATTTCGGTAATAGCTGCGGGTGCTGACTGATGTGGCGGTTGTTAAAACTTTGTATCCCGAAATCGTTCAGAATCTGAAAAAGGTAGGCCAGGTTGAGCAGCGCGAAATAGGTGCCGTAGTCTTCCCCGACCCGGTTTTGCACCCCCAGATCTATCCCGAAGATAAAAATCGGCTTTATCAGGAGATTGATAAAGACGAGGAGCAGGATGTTGAGGAGGAATTCGCGTTTCAATAGGAGAGGTTGATGAGGTGCTCAATTTCCCGCCGCTAACAAATACAGCACCGCCATGCGCACCGCAACCCCATTTTCCACCTGTTGCAAAATGATGTTGTGGGGACTGTCTGCTGCATCCGAGGAAATTTCGACGCCGCGGTTGATGGGGCCTGGGTGCATCACCACAATTTCTTTGTCCAGCTCGTTGAGCATCTGTTTGGTGATGCCAAAATACTGGTGGTATTCGCGGAGGCTGGGGAAAAATTTGATGTCCTGACGTTCCAATTGGATGCGGAGTACATTGGCCACATCGCACCAGCGCAGAGTGTCGCGCACATCGTGGCTGATTTCCACGCCCAGTTCGCCGTAATGTTTGGGAATCAAGGTTGGCGGACCACAAACCCGCACTTTTGCGCCGAGTTTCAGGAGACAAAAAACATTGCTGAGGGCTACGCGGCTGTGCAGAATGTCGCCGATGATGGCAATTTTTTTGCCCGCTACTTCGCCGAGTCTTTCCCGGATGGAAAATGCGTCGAGCAGGGCTTGGGTAGGATGTTCGTGGGTGCCGTCGCCAGCGTTGATGATATTGGCCTGGATGCGGCTTGAAAGATACACACAAGCACCAGGAGCGGGGTGGCGCATCACCACCATATCCACTTTCATGGCGAGGATGTTGTTCACCGTGTCGAGCAGGGTTTCGCCCTTGCTCACGCTGCTGCTGCTTGCGGCGAAATTCACCGTATCCGCACTCAGCCGGCGTTCGGCCAGTTCAAAAGAAACCCGGGTGCGGGTGCTGCTTTCAAAAAACAGGTTAGCCACCGTGATATCACGCAGCGAAGGCACCTTTTTGATGGGCCGGTTGATGACTTCTTTGAAATTATCCGCCGTTTCGAAGATGAGGTGGATGTCATCTTCGGTGATGTTTTTGATGCCAATCAGGTGGCGGGTGGAAAGTCTTTTCATGGGAGACGGGAGACGGTGGACGGGAGACGGTGGACGGTGGATGGTGGACGGGAGACGGTGGACGGGAGACGGTGGACGGGAGACGGTGGATGGTGGACGGTGGACGGGAGACGGTGGATGGTGGATGGGAGATGGTGGACGGTGCAGTTTGTTTTTTAGTTAGGATTTTGTATCTTTATGGTTATTCACCTTAAAATAGTTAACCAAATGGGAAAGTTTAAAGAGTTAAGGGTGTGGGTGGACTCAATGCAGTTGGCAGAGAATATTTATGCTGCTACGAAATCACAGCCATTCTCACAGGATTTTGCGCTTCGCAACCAGATAGTACGCGCAGTCATTTCAATTTCCTCTAACATCGCGGAAGGAGATGAACGAGGTACCAACCGCGAGGCCGTTTATTTTTTTAATGTTTCAAAGGGATCTACGGCAGAAGTCATTTCACAACTCAATCTGGCTTACCGTCTAGGATATCTCGACCTGGAAACCATGACCAATCTCGAAAATTTAGCCGAGAAAATCAGGGCATCTCTCAAAAACCTGATTCGCGCACGAGGCGGCTCCAATCCCATAAAGGTCCTCCTCTGGCTTCTAATCACAATCCTCAAGCCCCTCTAAACCGTCCACCCTCTCCCATCCACCGTCTCCCGTCCACCGTCCACCGTCTCCCGTCCACCGTCCACCGTCTACCGTCCCCCATCCACCGTCCACCGTCCACCGTCTCCCGTCTCCCGTCCACCGTCCACCGTCTACGGCTTCTTATCAAACATCAATATCTCGTCTTCCCCATGAATCTCATCCCAGCGTACTTTGACGTAGGCTTCATCGAGGGCATCTACGGTAATGCCGACATAATCAGGCTGGACGGGAAGATGGCGGTTGAAGCGCCGATCCACCAACACCAACAATTCCACTGCGCTGGGCCGGCCATAGTCCTGCAACGCTGCTAAGGCTGCCGAGATGGTGCGTCCGGTGTAGAGCACGTCATCAATGAGCAGCACATTTTTATCGGCGACGATGAAGTCAATTTCGTTTGGGTGCGGGGCAAGTGGCCCATCGGGCATTCGGAAATCGTCGCGGTGAAACGTGATATCCAGTTTGCCGTACTCGATTTTATGGCCGAGCAACTGCTCCAAACGGGTATGAATCCGATTGGACAGCAGGGTGCCGCGCGGCTGAATGCCAATGATACAGGCATTGGAGAAGTCGCCCCAGTCTTCGAGCAACTGGTGGCAGAGCCGCTCAAGGGTGAGGGCAAAGCGCGGGCGATCTAGGAGCGTTTTTCCTGGTTGCATAGATTGGGCACGAAGGTAAGGCGATGTGCGCTTTGTTTGGCATGGGTAATTTCTCTAACTTTGCACAAAGAACTTCAATGCCAGAAGTAAAGCCGCGTATTAAGGGAGTAGTTTTCCAAGTTTATAACGGAGATCATCTACCTCCACATTTCCACGCTATCTATCAAAATGACGAAGTATTGATAGATATTCGTGAAAAAACAGTGCTAAAAGGCTGGCTACCAACTAAAAAATTACACGTAGCAATGGAATTTTTGGAAGCGAATCAAAAAGAACTTTTAGAACTGTTTTATGAGCAAAATCCATCCTTACGTCCATTATGAATAATTATCAGCCCAAAATAATGCGTCTTCTTCGTGTTGACCCGGAGTCACAAAGTATTGTCGCGCTTTGGTCAAATAATGATGTGAGACGTATAGATTTCGCCCCGATGTTCGCCAAGTGGAAAGAAAGTGGTGATAATGAATTGCTCAGGTTGAGCGAACCACAAAAATTTCGAGCAGTATCTATCTCTCAAACCAAAACCCTTCAATGGAAATCGGTTAAAAGAGCTTTCACTTGGAAAGGTCAAACACGTTACAGGGCTACGGAACTTGATCCGTATGTTTTGTTCGAACAGTCGGTGCTAATCAAAAACGAACAGCCTTTGACTGGAAATTTACTCAAAACAGCTCGTGAAAAAGCCGGAATGAGCCAGAGCGACTTGGCTCAAAAAAGCCATACGACATCTGATTTTATCTCCAAAGTAGAAAGTGGCGAAAAAGTAATCCCGTTGGAAGAACTCCAGAACATAGTGGAACAAGGGTTGGGGAAAAAACTTCGGTTGGAAATCCAATAGATCGCATCCCGCAGATGCTCCCTCATACCTCCTGCCGCAAAACAATCCATTACTTCCGTTCAATCTCCCCTATAAGTCGCTCCAACTCCGTTTTAAAATATTCATCCTGAGCAGCAGCATGTGCCTTTTTTAGTGCTGCCAGAGGCGAAATGCCGTCTTTGTCTTTCCAGGGAAGTTCCGTGGACAAAAGAGCAGCTCGGATCAGGTGCATCACTCCATACTGGTATTCCCTTTTTTCCAGCAAGGGAAGCACGATTTGCATGACCCGGTATCGCTCTACTTCTGTCGCGGGCAAAAGAAAATCTTGATCCCAACCCCAGGTAGCACTGCCGAGCAGGGAGATCGCAATCCCAGGTTCCTTGTTGCTGGCAATCTGCTCCATGAGAAAAGCTCTGCCTTCAGGGCAAGAGAAAGCATAGGGTGTATCTTCCGGCTGTGATGTAACCGTACCGTATTCCGGTAGTAATATCTTTGAAAACAGGATACTTTTCCAGGCATCCTGCCAGATTCCATTCCCGTTGATCCACTCGAACACTTCATACTCGTATGGCCCCCAGTCGCAATCACTGAATGGACTGTTCTCGATATGGGTGTCCCGTCTCCAACAGGATTGATGCTCGTCAATCCACTCAAAAAGTGCTTTATTTT
Organism: uncultured Saprospiraceae bacterium; assembly: GCA_964550795.1. Lineage (GTDB taxonomy): Bacteria > Bacteroidota > Bacteroidia > Chitinophagales > Saprospiraceae > M3007. The sequence goes on along the minus strand of CAZKBH010000018.1, from coordinate 41,183 downwards.
GTGTTATTGGAGGCTGAATGCGCCGCAAGGCCAGCAAGGAGTCAAAACGTTGGATGGTTTTTCGGGTCTGAAATACCCATTCGGACAATGTCTGATCAGGAGCTGCATGAAAATTGTAACCACCAGGATTTTCGTGTTGAAAGGGCACAAAGGCGGTGTTGCCGCGAAATGGCCGTATGCCAGAAAGTACAGGAGAAAATACCCTTGGATGATGAGGATAAGGGGGCAGATTATAAAGGCC
>CAZKBH010000018.1:7676-40932 GCA_964550795.1 uncultured Saprospiraceae bacterium | reverse complement strand
TTCAGTGCCCTCCAATTTGTAATTACTGACCTCGATCGCGATCGTATCGGGTAGTGCAGCCGAATCTTGTTTGATCACATGCTCGATGACAAAGCGCCGGAGCTCATAGCCGCCCTCCCGGGTGTTTATGACGTACTTTTCTTCTGCCAGGGGCTTTGCTGTGAAAATGACGGTACTGTAATAGACCATGTAACCCAGTCCGAAGGTGGGCAGGTCTTCGGTGGGCAGTAAAAGACTACATAAGAGGAAAATCATAGTATTGATTCAGGGTATAGGGTAAATCATGGACGCAGGGCATTGGCGAACACAATTAGGAAATTGCAGGCCTCAAGTTAGGCAGTATATCCTCACACCTCCTGTCGCAACACCTCCAACGGCGGCTTGCGCACCACCTCCCTACTATTCAACAAACCAATAATTACCGTCAGGGTCGTAATCGCCAAAAACGTCGTCGCCAGGGGCCACCACTCGATCTGGAAGGGGATTTTAAACGCAAACACCGCCAAGGCCCAGGCTCCTGCTACCGAAAGTCCCACGCCCGCCAGACAAGACAAAGCACCCAGCAGGAAATATTCCAACGCATTGATACTCAATATCTGCCTGCGACTCGCGCCCAGGGTTCGCAGCAGGACACTTTCGCGGATGCGGGCAAATTTGCTCTGGTAAATAGAACTAAACAACACCAGCAAACCCGTCAAAATACTAAACAAGGCCATGAACTGAATCACAAACGAAATCTTGCCCAACACCTCATCCACCGAGCGCAAAATCTGGGTCAAATCAATGGCCGACACACTCGGATAACGCTGCACCAAAGCGCTCTGGAAACGGGCGGATTGTTCCGCATCTTTCACTTTGGATACAATGACGTGGAACTGCGGCGCTTTTTCCAAAACACCTTTCGGAAACACGACCATAAAGTTCGTCTGCACCCGATTAAAATCCACTTCCCGAACGCTCGCCACTTCGCAATCAAGCCGGGCACCTTGCACGTTGAATACCATGCGTGTGCCGATTTTAGCTTTCATGGAGTTCTGCATTCGGTCAGAAATAGAGATTTTAATGGGCTGTCCGGGCGTGTGTTCGCCCACCCATTCGCCTTCCACAATTTTTTCGGTTTCAATCAGCGTATCGCGGAAAGTCACCCGGTACTCGCGGTCCCACACCCAATTGGAGATGCGTTCCTCATCTTTGGGTGGGCGCATCCCTCGGCGGCCTTCTTCGGCTTCTGATAGCGAATCCGGGTCGGGATGCTCCCGTTCGTATTGTTGTTTGGTTTGTCCGTCAATACTTTCCACGCGGGTGGTGACTACCCCGACTTGTTGCATGAGCGGCATGCCGTGTTGACGCACCATTTGTGCCACGCTGTCCTTATCGTTGGCCTGAATGTCAAAAAGTATCATGTTCGGCTGGCTGCCGCTTCCCGAAAACTCCACTTGTTTCAACAACAAGCTCTGAATCAAAAACAGGGTGGAAAGCAACATCGTACCCAAGCCAATTGTGACCACGAGTAGCACCGTTTGGTTCTCCGGGCGGAACAAATTGGCCACGCCCTGACGCACCACGTAACTGAGTTTTTTAGGGAAAAATTTGCGCAGCAAAAACGTCAAAAACCGGGCAATGCCCCAAAGCACCACAAACGCCACCGAAATGCCGCCCATGAATGCAAACGTTTCCATCCAATCCTGCACCAGCCAGTAGGTGAATCCCAACAAGGTAACGGCAATCAGGCCATACACGCCCCAGCGGAGCAGGCGGTTGTCTGTTTCCTGTTCACCAAAAGAAGCCCGAAGGGTACGCAGGGGCGAGGTTTTTAAAATGCCCGAAAGTGGCAAAAGCGCAAACAAAACAGCCACAATCAGCCCCAAAGCCACGCCTTGAAACAGGGCCGGGTAGGAAAATTCCGTGCTGACTTCCTGAATGGGCAGGAGGTCTTTGACCAGGATGGGGAGCAGTTTTTGAATCAAAGAACCCGCCAAGGCACCTACTACCGCACCCAACAGGCCAATGCCCGCTACTTGCACGAGATATACATAAAATGCCTTGCGCCCGCTGGCACCCAGACAACGCAGAATCGCCACCGTGGGCAGTTTGTCCTTGATGTAAATGTGCACCGCCCCTGCCACGCCGATGCAGCCGAGCAAAAGTGCGATGAAACCAACCAGATTTAGAAAGGTGCCAAAATTGCCAAAAGCCGCGCCAATACTCCGTTTCCGGCTTTCCACGGTGTCCCAATCGAGCTTGGCTTTTTCAAGCGTTTTTTCGAGCGGGTTCATCAACGCATTCAGGTCGAACCCGGCGGGCATTTTGTAAAAATATTGATAATCCACGCGGCTCCCACGTTGCACAAGTCCCGTAGAATCAAGCCATTGGGCAGGAATAAACACTACGGGCGCAATGCTGCTGGCAATGCCCGCCCGCCCCGGGGAGGAAAGCAAATCGCCCTCAATGCGGAAAGTGACATTGCCAATTTGGATACTGTCGCCGGGCTGAATGCCGAACTGGAGCAGCAGGGCGTGATCCACGAGTGCAGTTTTGCCATTTCTGAAACTTTGCCAGGCGTTTTCGGGGGCCGTTTTCCAGATACCATAAAAAGGGTAGTTTCCCTCCAGCGACCGGATTTGGGAGAGCCGGGTGCCGCCGCCGTTTGGGAATCTGACCATGCTCATAAAATTGAGCACCTCGGCTTTTTCTACCGATGCTTGGCCGATTTTGGCTAAAATTGAATCCGGTGCAGGCTGATTCGCATCCACCAGCAAGTCAGCGCCCAGCAGGGTTTTGGCCTCCCGGTCAATGTCCGCCATGAGATTGACGGAGAACGAGCGCACCGCTGTCAATGCAGCGATACCGACGGTAATAGCAGAAATAAACAGGACAAGGCGAGCGCGATTGCGACGGCTATCGCGCCAGGCCATTTTGAGGATGAATGACATATTTTAGGGAACCTCACAGGCTTCATTCAACGAAGACACTGCGTGACAAATCTAAACGGGTGAAACCGGTAAGAGTTGAGACCGGGCCGGAAATAACCGATGAATCCGGAGAGAAAAGAGACAAAAGGGGTATGATTGACTTCATACATTTAAGAGGTACGGCCACTCCGAATGAATTCTGGTTCAGTGAAATTTATTTTTTCAACCACAATGTTTCTGGTTTCTGCATTGCTCTCGTAGTTCTTTATCAACTCTACCACATCATAATCAATAGACTTTGAATTGGTACAGTCAATAATTACTTTTGAGTTATTGGGTATCGCTTCTAATTCCCTGATTACACTTGCTTTATTAAAAAACGATACTTCCTCTGCCAACACAAGATGGTAGGTATTGATACCATTTTCCGTGGTAATACCTTCTTTCATGTAGTGTGAATTGCGATAACTGTGGCGCAAAGCGTAAAATCCGCCCATGACCATTCCGGCAACGATGCCAGTCAACAAGTCGGTGAATAAAATAACAATAACCGTGACGATAAAAGGTATGAACTGCTCCCAACCCAGTTGGTACATCTGCCTGAACAGACTGGGTTTAGCCAATTTGTAGCCTACCATTAGAAGTATAGCGGCCAAACTTGCCAAGGGTATCATGTTTAAAACGCTTGCAATGGTCAAAGCGCTTATCAATAAAAATACACCGTGCAGGATGGCCGACATTTTTGTTCTGCCACCAAAAGAAATATTAGCTGAACTGCGCACAATGACCTGAGTGACCGGTAGGCCACCAATTAAACCCGCTACCACATTGCCCAATCCTTGCGCTTTTAATTCTCTGTTCGTGGGTGTAACCCGTTTATAAGGGTCGAGTTTGTCGGTGGCTTCCACACAAAGTAAGGTTTCCAGGCTTGCTACAATGGCCAAAACAAAAGCGATTTTCCAAACCTCCCAATTGGTAATCGCCGTAAAATCGGGCGTAGTAAATTGTGCAAAAAACCCAGCCAGATTTTCAGGAACAGGAAGGTTCACTACCTGGTCAGCTGCCAAAATGAAATTCAGGGTGCCGGTCTGATAAAAGTAGTTCATCACAATACCAAGGACTACCACCACAAGCGGACCGTTCAGCATGCCAAAAATTTTGTGCTTATGTGTCAGTACTTTATCCCAAAGTATGAGTATTCCCAATGAGATGGATGCAATCAGCAAAGCACCCGGCGTCATAAATTCCAGCGCCTTCATAATTTCAGAAAAGGTGTTTTCGCCGTCTCTTTGTAAAAATGAAAAATCACCCTCCTTATTCTTATCCCAACCCAAAGCGTGCGGAATCTGTTTCAAGATGATTAAAACCCCGATGCCTGTCAGCATGCCTTTAATCACTGATGATGGGAAAAAGTAGGCAATTATGCCCGCCTGGGCAAATCCCAAAGCAAGTTGGATGATACCAGCCAAAAGAACTGCAAGCAAAAACGCCTCCCAGGAACCGCCAAGTGTAGCAATGGAATTCAATACAATGACTGCTAGACCTGCCGCTGGTCCACTTACGCCCAAAGGCGAACCACTGGCAAATCCAACGATAATCCCACCAATAATCCCCGAAATAATCCCCGCAAACAAAGGAGCACCCGATGCCAATGCGATGCCCAGACATAGGGGAACCGCGACGAAAAAAACGACGATACTTGCGGGTAGGTCGTGCCTAATCTCTTTGAAAAAATTTTTCATCCTTTTTGTTTTACTTCCAGACTAGTAAGGGTTTTGGAAAATGTCCAGTAGTAAGGTACCACCCTTTTCCTAATTTGCTTCTTTGAGAAATCGTCAAAATTGGAAATAAATAAATGCATTGGCCCCAAAACTCCCAAAAAACGCAATCAGCCACAAAACTGAGGCAAACAATACAAGCCGCAAAACAGGCCGCTCCACCTGTCGGACATTCCACTGAAACCGAACGTTTGAAACTTCCACGCCGAGCAAAATACCAATCAGCAACAGCCCTTTGATTACCTGGAATTTATGGAGCACGGCCCCAAAAGAAAACCCATCCGATGAAAAAATCCCGCCCAACACTGCATTGGCCGTGGCGAAACTGTCCCCACCCGCCAGTCCAATGCTGCCGCTGCGAAAATAAACCCAGGCCAGCAGCGTGAGCGCGTACACGGTCGCCATTTCTGCGCCGCCCGAGATGAACGCCGGAAGCCGCAATCCGCGCACCACTTTCCGCCAAATGGGTGCAATATTACGTTGCGCAATCAAGTACAACCCGTGCAAAAATCCCCAGAACACAAACGCCCAGTTTGCGCCGTGCCAAAGCCCGCCGATCAGCATCGTGAGCATGTTGTTGCGGTAGGTGGACAGTGTACCGCCCCGGTTGCCGCCGAGTGGGATGTAAAGATAATCTCGCAGCCAGGAGGACAACGAGACGTGCCAGCGAGTCCAGAATTCGCTGAAACTTCGGGAGAAATACGGGGTTCGGAAATTTTCCGGAAAATGAAACCCCATCATCCGCGCCAGGCCAATAGCAATGTCGGAATAACCCGAAAAATCGCAGTAAATTTGAAACGAATAAAAAACCACCCCAATTAGCAGGTGCATGGAGCCAAAGGTTTCGGGCGCATTAAAACATTGATCCACAAAGGGTGCGAGGGAATCCGCAATCGCGATTTTTTTGAAAAAGCCCCATAAAACACGCCCAAAGCCTGAGTGCCAAAGCCGCCACTCAAATTTTTTGTCTTCCTTCATTTGGTACAAAAAATCGGCTGCCCGCACAATGGGGCCGGCCACGAGTTGCGGAAACAACGCAATAAAAGCCGCAAATTTCAGCAACGATGGCTCCCACGCTAGCTCGCGGCGGTACACGTCAATGGTGTACGACATACTCTGGAACGTGTAAAACGAAATGCCGACCGGGAGGATAATATTCAGCGTCGTCCAGGAGGGGGTCATTCCCAGGGAAGTAATCAGCGCAGCAAGATTGTCTGCGAAAAAACCGAAATATTTGAAAAAACCCAGAACGCCCAGGTTCATGGCCATGCTCAGCACCAGGACTACCTTGCGTTCCATTCCCCAGGATGCTACCCATGCGGTTATTTGACCAAAAAAACGGAGTACGGGACTCCCTTTTTCCCAGCGTTCGCGCACTTCAGTGGGTCGGTCCAGATAACTGAGCCACAGCCCAAACCACCAATCCATGACCGTCGAAAAGACAATGAGCGAGAGAAATCGCCAATCCCACCAGCCGTAAAATACATAACTCGCCAGCAAGCATACCCAAATCCGTGCCCGCCCTTTTGTACCATAGTACAGGGGAAAAAACAAGGCGATAAACAACAGGAAAGTAATCGAGTTAAAGACCACGATTTGGGGAACGAATATGGACGTATTATGAACTTATTTGGCCGTCGCTCACTTTGAAGCAGTGAAACAGGACGTCAAGGCGACAAATATTCCCCAAAAGTAACCGCTTACACCTAAACACGGCTAAATATCACGAACCGATTATTGCAAACTTTGCGTAATTTTGAAGGCATAAGGAGTCTAATCATTTTAAAATCAGACATTTGCTCATCCTATCCCCTCAAACTACTGCGTATGAAAAAAGAGAAAATTATCCCCGCCATTCATAACTACTGCGACCGCTGGTGCGAACGATGTGTTTTCATCGAACGATGCGCCGTGGGTTTGGAAGAACTCAAACGCTGGAACCGCGACACGCCCATGACTGAGGACGAAATGTGGGCGGCAGTGAGCGACAATTTCAAGGAATCTCTCCGGATGCTCGACGAAATGTTGGAAGACGCTGGCATTGATCCCGCCGAGCTTGAAATTCAGCCCGTGCCTGTTTTCGATTCTGACCTGGATAAACTTGAAATGGAAATTTTTGAAAAAGGGATGATTTATTTCAAGCTGTCGAATGCCTTTTTTAACGGCAATCAGGCGTTTTTGCAGGAACAAGAGGCGGAAGTCAAACGATTGACCGAGATGAACCTGCCGATAGACCTGGATCAGCTTGGTCAAATTCAGGATGCGCTTGAGGTTATTCAACAATACGCCTCCTTTATTGGGGTAAAAGCCCGTCGGGCCATTTCTGGCATGCAAGAGATGCACGACACCGCTATCTGGGGCGACCCGCCTTACCAAAGCGACGCCAACGGCAGTGCAAAATCCTGCCTGCTTTGCATTGATCGCAGCCTAAGCGCCTGGGAAATGTTGCGCAAAATCTGGCCCGAAAAAACAGATGAAATTCTCGACCTTCTCGTGGCCCTCTCTCGCTTTCGGAAAGAATTGGCGGCGTTATTCCCGGATTGGGAAAAATTCGTCCGCCCGGGTTTTGATACCGAACCGATGCAGGTGCGCAGATTTGAAATGAATTGAGAAAGTGTGGCATTTTTTATTAACACATTGATTATCAACCTTTAAATTTAGGTTCGCCGCACTTTTCTGAACACGCTCAACCCATCCAACATGCTCAAAGATTCCACGCTGCTGCACCGCGAAGCTTTTATCAACAACGAATGGCTGACCGCCGATTCCGGCAAAACCTTCCCCGTCACCAACCCCGCCACAGGCGATGAACTTGCCCGCGTAGCGGATTGTGGTGCCGCTGAAACCCAGCGAGCCATCCTCGCCGCCGAAGCTGCCCTACCCGAATGGCGGGCCAAAACCGCCACCGCCCGCGCCGCAATTTTGCGCAAATGGCACGATCTCATCCTCGAAAATGCCAACGACCTCGGCCTGCTTTTGACCCTCGAACAAGGCAAACCTGTGCCCGAAGCCAAAGGCGAGGTGCGTTACGGAGCCACGTTCATCGAGTGGTTTGCGGAAGAAGGGAAACGGGCCTACGGAGATGTGATTCCGCCACATTTACCAGGTATGCGCCTGCTCGTAGTGAAACAACCCGTGGGTGTAGTGGCCGCCATCACGCCCTGGAATTTTCCCAACGCGATGATTACCCGAAAAGTCGCACCAGCACTGGCCGCAGGCTGTACCGTGGTGCTCAAACCGTCCGAAGAAACCCCGTTGTCGGCTTTGGCCCTGGCTGAACTCGCCCTGCGCGCAGGTTTTCCGCCCGGGGTGTTGAATATCGTGACCGGTATGGACGCCCCAAGCATCGGTAAGGTGCTGACAGACAGCCCCATTGTTCGAAAAGTTTCCTTTACCGGAAGCACTGAAGTCGGCAAATTGCTCATGCGCCAGAGTGCCGATACCGTAAAAAAAATATCGCTCGAACTAGGCGGTAATGCACCCTTCATCGTGTTCGACGATGCAGATCTGGATGCGGCCGTGGAAGGAGCCATTGTCGCCAAATACCGGAATGCGGGACAAACCTGCGTGTGCGCCAATCGAATTTTTGTGCAAGAAGGCGTTTACGACGCGTTTTTGGAAAAATTCACCGCAGCAGTTTTGAAGCAAAAAATCGGTCCTGGCACGGAACAGGGCGTGAATATTGGTCCGCTCATCAATGCCGAAGCCCTGGAAAAAGTGCAACGTTTGGTGGACAATGCCACTGAAAACGGGGCACGGGTGATAACGGGCGGACAAGCTTTGCAGGGGACTTTTTTCCAAGCCACCGTGCTGGCGGATGTGCAGGGCAATATGGACATTATGCACGAGGAAATTTTTGGCCCGGTAGCACCGATTATCCGTTTTTCAAGTGAAAAAGAAGTGATCCAGATGGCAAACGACACGCCGTACGGTTTAGCCGCCTACTTCTACGGACGCGACATCGGGCGGGTATTCCGCGTATCTGAAGCACTTGAATATGGAATGGTTGGCGTGAATACAGGTCTGGTGGCGACCACAGTTGCGCCCTTTGGCGGTATAAAAGAAAGTGGCATTGGCCGCGAAGGCTCCAAATATGGGCTGGAGGACTTTTTGGAAACAAAATATATCTGCTTGGCGGGCATTTAAGAGACTGTTTTAAAATAGTCTCTAAGGGCAACGCTTCTTTTTAGCCACCATTTGCCAAACTTGTACAATCATGCCGCATGGGAAGGGTGAGTTAACTACTTTCGCGGCCGCAACAATTCCCGTATTTTTCAAATCCAAATCTTTCCTTGCTTTAATGTACAAAAATCTTCTTACCCTACTGTGCGCACTGATCATGGTCGGTGCCTCCAATGCCCAGTCTCTCTGGTCAGACATGCCAGAAAGTGGCATCCCAGCGGCGGGCGAACGTCGGATAAAACCCGAAAAATCCCGCATGGTTCAGCTCAACCTTGCCGCCTTGAAACCCGTTTTAGCGGCTGCCCCTGAGCGTTTTACCGCAGCAGCGGAATCGGGCAATTGGCCTGTACTGAGCCTGCCCTTGCCAAACGGTGGCATGGCACGTTTCCATTTGGAAGAAACGCCCGTCATGCACCCGGATCTTCAGGCAAAATTCCCGCAAATTCGTACCTACACCGGACGAGGCATAGACGACCCGACCGCCGTTTTAAAATGTGATCTGACCCCTTGGGGATTTCACGGCATGGTACAGTCCAGCGTGGCAGGCACTTTTTTCATTGACCCGATGATTCATGGAAATGATGCGGTCTATGTCGTTTACAACCGGAAAGATTATCTCCGAAGCAAAGAGGACGCGCTCTGGACTTGCGAAACGGCCAATCCGGATGGCGCGCAGGAATTGGAACAGATAAAACCACTTACTCCAGCGCAATTAGCTGAATTTCAAGGTGATACAAGATTGCGTCGCTATCGTTTGGCGCTGGCTTGTACGGGCGAATACGCTACTTTTCACGGCGGTACCAAGCCGCTCGTACTCGCAGCCATGAACACCACGATGAATCGGGTAAATGGGGTCTATGAAAAGGATTTTGCGGTTACCATGCAAATCATTCCCAACAACGACCTCCTAATTTACCTCAACGCCGCTACGGACCCCTACACCAACAACGACGGTGGGGCCATGCTCGGACAAAACCAGGTAACCTGCAACAACGTAATCGGCATAGCCAATTACGACATTGGCCACGTGTTCAGCACCGGCGGCGGCGGTATTGCAGGGCTACGAGTAGTTTGTGGCACCAGCAAAGCCAATGGCGTGACTGGCGGCGGCTCCCCCGTCGGCGATCCATTCGATATTGACTATGTGGCGCACGAAATTGGACACCAGTTTGGCGGTAACCATACCTTCGGAAACTGCGGCGGAAACGTAAACAACCCAGCAGCGGTAGAACCCGGAAGCGGTACGACCATCATGGCTTATGCCGGTATTTGCGGCGGCCAGAATGTAGCCAATAACAGCGAAGACATTTTCCACGGGTACAACATCCAGGAAATGGGCGCATTTATCTACACGGGCGCTGGCAATAACTGTCCAGTGAGGATTGTCACGACGAACAACAATCCGGTCGTAGATGCGGGTCCAAATCGAATTATTCCCAAATCTACCCCTTTTGCACTCACTGCGGTGGGCAGCGATGTCAACGGTGATACCCTTACTTATACCTGGGAACAAATGGACTTCGGTAATGCGCCTTCGCCGCCAGTGTCCACGGCAGCGGTTGGCCCCTTGTTCAGATCTTATAAAGGAACAACCTCCCCTACACGGGTTTTTCCGCGTTTGCCAGATCTGGTAAACAACGTCAATTCTACCTGGGAAGAACTACCCGGCGTAGCCAGAAGCATGAATTTCCGGGTCGTAGCACGCGACAACGACTGGTATGCGGGCTGTACCGACGAGGATGATGTACAAATCACGGTAGAGGGTAACGCCGGACCGTTCCTCGTTACAGCTCCCAATACCAACCTGACCTGGTTTGTCGGTAGCACCGAAACCGTGACCTGGGATGTGGCCAATACGACTGCAGCACCCGTTTCCTGCGCCAATGTGCGCATCACCCTTTCTACAGACGGTGGCTTTACCTACCCAGTAGAACTGGCAGCAAGCGTACCCAACAATGGCTCGGCAAGCATCAATGTGCCCAATAACGTGTCCAATACGTGCCGGATTCGGGTTGAATCGGTCGGAAATATCTTCTTTGACATCTCGAATGCCAATTTCCGAATTGAAAATCCACCCACCCCCACCTACCTGCTTGCTACCTCCACCAATAGTCTGAACATTTGTGCCGGAGAAGAAGCTTCATTTACCACTGGTCTGACCGCAATTCTGGGCTTTTCGGATTTGGTGAATCTTGTTGTAACAGGTGCTCCGGCTGGCGCTACGGTGGATATTTCTCCAAACCCAAGCACACCTTCCGGGATGGCCACCATTACCATTTCCGATTTGACTGCGGCAATGGCGGGTACCTACACCTTGACTGTAAGCGGTAATGCCGGCGGAATTACCCGTACCGCAAGTGTGGAACTTTTAGTGCTTCCAGGTGCTCCAGACGTAGCCGCTGCGAGCAGCCCGGCGAACGGAGCCTCCGGCGTGAGCGCTTCTCCACAGTTGGTTTGGGCGGGCTCCAGCTTCGCAACCGAACACTGGGTAGAGTTGGCAACCAACCCTTCTTTTTCAGCAGGTTCAATCGTGTACAGCCAAACGGTGAACGGGGAAACTGCCGCAGTAAGCAATCTGTTGGCTGAAACCGTGTACTACTGGCGCATACGCTCCGCCAATGATTGTGGAGAAGGCAACTATTCTCCAATTGCAGCATTCCAAACCGGACTCAATATCTGCGAACAGAATTTCAGCAGCAGCGATTTGCCAAAGGCAATAGACGCCAACACTGTCAATACCGCGGCATCTGTCCTGAATGTGGCAACCAACAATACCATCAATGACGTAAACGTGAGCATGACCATTGCACACACATACACAGGCGATTTGCTGGCGCGGCTTGTTTCGCCACAGGGAGACACGGTCCTGTTGTTTGATCAACCCGGTGTACCGGACGATACGTATGGATGCAGCGGCGACAATGCAAACCTGGTTTTTGATGGCCAGGCGACGCAAACGGCAGCCATCTTGGAAGCACAATGCAACGCCACGCCGCCTTCTTTGAATGGCATTTTCCAGCCCATTGGATCACTCGGGCTCTATAACGGAAAAAGTGCTTCCGGGGACTGGCAGCTGCTCGTGACCGATAATTATCCAGAAGACGGAGGTGCCATCACGGCTTGGGGACTTTCTTTCTGTTTCCCGGAAGCTACCCCAACCGGCAACATTTTGGTCAATAACCCGCTTGAGGTGGTCATTGGTCAGAGTGAAGCGATTTTCCAGAGCCATTTGCAGATGGAAATTAGCGGTATCCCTGAACTTGGTGTGTTTATCCTGATCAGCCTGCCCGAACATGGTACACTTACCCTAAACGGCGCACCGCTTGCCATCGGCGATAGCTTTACGCAGGAAGATATCAACAACGCCCTGCTGGTTTATAGCCACAGCGGCAACGGCGCAACTTCCGATAACTTCCTTTTCGGAGCGTTGGACGAGAACAACCAAGCCTGGGTACACGACGTGGTTTTCCAAATCAATATTCTGGGTAGCAATCTCGCAGCATCTGCAAACGAAACCAACGGCATCCTGTGCAATGGTGCCACCACTGGCCAAATTACCGTGAATGCATCCGGTCTGAATGGCGTGTTCACCTACAGCATCAATGGCGGCCCGGATCAAAGCAGCAATGTGTTCGACGGACTTGCTGCGGGCGATTACACGGTGGTGGTGACTGGCCAATTTGGGTTTACCGCTTCCACCAACCCAATCACGATTACACAGCCTTCGGCCATTTTGGTCAGCAATTCGGTAACCGAGTATGACTTGACCGTAACTGCTTCTGGCGGCACCGGGGTGCTGGAATACAGCATCAATGGAATGACTTACCAGGCCAGCAATGAATTTCTGGACCTCTCCAATGGGGTTTATACCGTAACTGTTCGCGACGAAAACGGCTGTACCGCTACCGAAGAAGCCATTGTTGCCGTAAACACCTTGGAGGTCAGTGTTCAGGTGGCTCAAGAAGTTGCCTGCAATGGCGCGAGTGATGGCGTTATTCAAGTGAACGTTGGCGGTGGATTGATGCCATACGCCTACAGTTTGAATGGCGGCCAAAGTCAGGCCTCTAATGTCTTCAACAACCTCCCGGCCGGTAACTACACCGTATTGGTAACAGATGCCGAAGGTTTCACGGCTAACACGATTGAGGTAGTGTTGGACGATCCTGAAAGCATCACGGCTTCTGCCATCGCCATCACCAATGATATTACAGTGACTGCATCTGGCGGCACCGGAACCCTGACCTACAGCCTGAACGGCACAACTTTCCAGGCCAGCAACCAATTTAACAACTTACCCAACGGCGTTTATACTGTCACTGTTCGGGACGCAAACGGCTGCACCGTTACCACACAAGTGACTGTAAATGTTTTGCCACTGGTTTTGAACGTAACTACGGTGGTTGAACCACTTTGTTTCGGAGAGGCTACGGGTAGTCTTACGGTAAGCGCCACTGGCGGTATTCCTGGCTATCAGTACAGTTTAAATGGTGGAAATTACCAAGCCTCCGCAACCTTTAATGGCTTGTCGGCAGGAACTTACACCATGACTGCCCGCGATGCGGAGAACAACCTTGTGTCGGTTCAGAACATCGTGGTCGGTAGCCCGGATCAATTCATCGTAACTGTTGCTGTAATGGGCAAAGATGCCAGCATTTCGTTTGAAGGCGGCACAGCCCCATATTCGTATGGTACCGATGCACCCAATCAGGATTTGCAAAATTTGCCCAACGGTACCTACAACGTGACGGCTACCGATGCCAACGGTTGTTCTACCACGACTACTTTCACGGTAAATGTTGGTCCACTGGGACTCAACTTCGTTACCTCCAACTTATCGTGCAATGGTGACGAAAATGGAGCCATTACCCTCAATGGAACCGGTGGTGTCGCTCCGTACGAATACAGTTTGAATGGCGCCGCATTCCAAATCAGCAATGTGTTCTCGGATCTTCCTGCTGGCAATTACACCGTGGTAATACGGGATTCTGAAGGCGAGGAGGTTACCATTCCTGTCACCTTGGTTGAACCACCGGTATTGCAATTGACCACGCTTCTCGTTAACAACAACCTCACCGTTTCGGCATCCGGCGGCAACCCGAACTACTTGTATAGCCTGAATGGTGGTACGCCACAACTCAGCGGGGTGTTTAACAACCTGCCTGTTGGCACTTACACAGTTGTAGCTACGGATGCCAACGGGTGCACCGTAACGTTTACCGATATGATTAGCAGCACTGTAGAGCCTTCTGAGGCATGGGGCTTGACTGTTTCGCCCAATCCAAGCACCGGTTTGTTTGTTTTGAGCCTGCAAAACTCACCCGGCGTGCTTCGCGCGGAAGTGTTTGACGCCACAGGACGTGTGATGCGTTCCTTGAATCTGGAACCCAGCGGAAGTCAATTCACGACCGTGTTGGATTTGCAAGATTTGCCGCAAGGGACTTATTTCCTCCGTCTGTCCGATGGCAAAAACTGGGGTGGAGTTCGTTTGAGTAAAATGGGCAACTAGCAGGGCAGATAAAAGCGTGGCACACCTTGGAGGTGTGCCACGCTTATTTGTAATGTTCCGGGCGTTTTTTTGGGAATAAGCTGAATTACCTCCGTCCGGGAAAAGTGTATGCGGTACTTTTACCGCTCAAATTTTTGGGGACGGTTTCGTCCCGAACATGGGGAATTCCAATACTCGTTTCCCGAAACAATTTTTATTCAACAACATTCGACCTTTAAAATTACAACACAAAATGGCAAAAGAAAATATCGGACAACAACCCGCCATCAACATCGAAATCTCTGAGGAGGTGGCCGAAGGAATCTACTCCAACCTCGCCATCATCTCGCACTCGAATGCGGAATTTGTCGTGGATTTTATCCGCCTCATGCCCAATTTGCCGAAGGCAAAAGTAAAATCGCGCATTATTTTGACCCCGCAGCACGCCAAGCGACTGTTGTACGCCCTGCGCGACAATGTGCAGAAGTTTGAAATGCAGTTTGGCAAAATCGAGGAGCCAGATCAGCCCCTGCCACCGATGAACTTCGGCGCGCCCGTGGCTCAGGCTTAGTACTTGTCAGTCGGTAGCGACAAATCGGCAAAAATCTTCCGCGAGCAGCAGGGTTTTTCCTTGAAAATGCCGTTTGGGGTGCAGGTGTTTTTGCATGGCCGGAAGCACCTTGCCGTCTTTTTCCAAAAAATTCATCAGGGTGCGCAGCACTTTGAAATACCGGGTCAAATCATTTGACTGCGGAATGTCGTGTGCGCCCAAACGGGTCATCGCTTTTTGAAAAATTGCGAAATCGTAGGGGGCGTATGATTCCGGATATCGGAAGGCTAAATAAAGCGCAATCATCTGAAAATCACCATGATCGTGGTTGTTTACGATGGTCGTGGATTTGGCCTTTTTGTAGTCGCGCAGCACCGTGTCGCAGCCAAACAGGAAGCGCGAAATTCGGCCTTCTACCTCGCGGGTTTCGTTGAATAGGTCGTCAAACATCAGCCGTACCGTGAGTGGATCAAATCGCCAGAACTCGGTCATGATCCGTTTGGGCTGCCAGTTTTCAGTCTGCCAAAGTCGGCGCGTCTCCGTGTTGTGGAAACTCCCCTCGAACATGGCCGCAGGCTCCGCCGCGCCCAAATCCCAGTGGTTTTGAAAATGCTGCACAGACTCCCATTTGTGGACAAAAGCGTGATGCCGGGTCGTTTCGAGCCACTTTTTATACTCGGCAATGGAGGCGTTGATTTTAGAAAGAATCACGGGTGGTGATTGGTTTATTGGTGATTGGTGAGTGGTGGATTGTTTACCCGCCGAAGCTTTAGCGAAGGAGGGGATTGTTTACCCTCCTTCGCCAAGGCTACGGCGGGTAAACTAAACTCGGGCCAAAAGTTCTCCCGCGCGCAGGAGCAGATCGTTTGTTTTGGCAAAACAAAGCCTGATCACTTTTTCATCTTTTAAGTCTGAAAAAAACGAGGAGACCGGAATGCCGGCCACGCCGAATTCGGTGGTGAGTCGTTTGCAAAAATCCAGGTCCGACTCCTGACTGATTGCTGAATAATCAAACAACTGGAAATAAGTCCCCGCACAAGGTAGCGGGCGAAACCGTGTGCTCGACATGGCCTGAAGGAATGTGTCGCGTTTTTGCTGGTAAAAATCTGGCAGACTCAGATACTCCGCCGGGTCGGCCATAAAATCGGCGAAAGCCGCCTGCATGGGGTGGTTGGCAGAGAACACATTGAACTGGTGCACCTTCCGAAATTCACGGGTTAGCTCGGGTGGACCAATGCAGTAGCCCATTTTCCAGCCCGTATTGTGGTAGGTTTTCCCAAAAGAATAAACCGCCAAGGTACGGGCATAGAGTTCTGGAAAACACAAGGTAGAGGCATGTTTTTCCCCGTCAAAAATCAGGTGTTCATACACCTCGTCGCTCATCAGAATCACATCCGTTCCACGCAGTATCTCGTTGATTTTCAGCATATCTTCGGCGCGTAGGATCGTCCCGGTTGGGTTTTGGGGCGTGTTGATGCACAACATTCGGGTTCGCGGCGTAATCCGTTTTTTCAGCTCATTCCAGTCCACCCGGTAGTCGGGCGCAGCAAGCGCAAAAGGCACCACGACCCCACCCACGGTCTCAACCGATGGCCGATAAGAATCGTAGCAAGGCTCGAGCAAAATCACCTCATCGCCGGGCCGGACAAAAGCGGCAATGGCACAAAAAATGGCCTGTGTACCTCCCGCGGTGATGGTTATTTCCGTCTCAGGGTCAAGTTTTGCCCCGTACAAACGCTCCATTTTTTCTGCGATGCGTTCGCGCAGCGGCAGAATTCCGGGCATGGGCGCGTATTGATTTGCACCCCGGGCCATGTGTGCCGTGACGAGTTGTTGCAGTCGCTCGGAAGGGTCGTAGTTGGGAAAACCCTGGGAGAGGTTGATCGCACCGACCTGATTGGCCAGTCCCGACATGACGCTGAATATGGTGGTGCCCACGTTTGGCAGCTTGGATTCTATACGCATGGCGCAAACGTAGGTTTTTTTGCCAGAATAATGTAGCGTGATTTATGACTGGCGAGCATACTTCACATTTTTGCAACCGCCGAACTTTGCAGGTGTTTCTACAGACACGCATCGTCAAATGGCGAAGCCGACAATTCGGCAATAAAATGAGCACATTTGACTACTTTTGCCACCCAAAATATTAGACAATATGTCACTCCAACGCAATGAGCAGGAGACCATCCAGCAGGTGCTCAAGATTTTTTCTACACAACTGGAAAAGGGCGGTTTCCGCAAAACACCGGAACGTTTCGCCATCCTGGAAGAAATTTACAAGCGAAATGACCACTTCGACGCCGAAGCGCTCTATATCCACATGAAAAACCGCAGTTATCGGGTGAGCAGGGCGACGGTGTACAACACTTTGGAGCTTTTAGTCAACTGCGATTTGGTCAAAAAACACCAGTTTGGCAAAAATCTCGCCCAGTTCGAGAAATCCTACGGATACAAACAGCACGACCACGTGATCTGCGCCCACTGCGGCAAAGTGGTCGAATTTTGCGATCCCCGTGTGCAGCAAATCAAAGACATGGTCGGCGAATTGCTCAATTTCAGAATTTCGCACCACTCGCTCAATCTCTACGGCGTTTGCGGCTCCTGCCAAAAAGAAATCGAATATGGCGTGGTGCGCAAACAGCCCAAAGAAGTGGAAGACGAGCCAGGTTGGGGAGATTAATCCATGTGTTGATTTGATAACCCGGGCCGGGTACTCTATTGTACTATCACTTGAACCGCTATTTCTCCCTTGCAAGAGACCTTCACCATCAAACTGCCCGCCTTTGAGGGGCCCTTCGACCTGCTGCTGTTCTTCATAGAGCGGGATGAGCTGGATATTTACAACATTCCGATTGCCAAAATCACCGATGATTTTTTGAGCTACATGCACCAGTTAGAAGAACTGAGCATGGATATTGCCTCCGAGTTTATCGTGGTGGCTGCCACGCTGATGCGCATCAAAGCCAAGATGTTGCTGCCCCGAAAACAAGTGGACGAGGAAGGCAACGAGATAGATCCGCGCCGCGAATTGGTGGATCGGCTGCTCGAGTACAAGCGTTACAAAAGTGTTTTGGAAGACCTTCGCCGCCTCGAAGAAGTGCGTGCATTTATGAATCCGCGCGGTTTTGCCACTGCCGAAATCCGCCAACTTTCCGAACAGGCACTTGCAGAAGCCGAGCTGGAATCCATCAGTTTATACAAACTGTTGCGGGTGTTTGAGCGTCTCGTTGCAAAATTTGACGAAGCACAAAAAAGCAAGCGCGTCCACACGGTGTACAATTTCACCTACACCATTCAAGAACAGCGCGAATACCTGATCGGGAAAATAAAAAAAGGCGAAAAAGCTGATTTTGAGGAACTGTTTCTCGCGCTCGACAACCGCATCCATGCGGTGGTGACCTTTTTGGCCTTGCTCGAATTGCTGAATGCACAGGAAATCGTCCTGATTCAAGGCGAGGGAACCAACAACTTCTGGCTCAGCATGCCGGAAGAAACTACTGCTTAATTGCGCTTACTGCCACTTTAAGGTCTGCACCATTCGGTCCAAATCCTCTTTCATGAATGCTACCACCGGCGCGAGCGAATCGGGGCGGGCTACGGTATTGAAATAAAGGGATCCCCGCACAAAATTGCGCGTTGAATCGGTCAGGAAAAACTGGTAGGAAGAGGCTGCCGGGCCTTCTACATTGAACACCACCCCATGCACCCGGTCCTCTGGGCGATGCACCACTTGTTCGTCAATAAACGTAGCTTTTACGGTGTGCTTGTTGGTCATCTCGAAGGCATCTGACACAAATTTATCAAAATCTGCCCGGGAGCGGATGGGGTAATAGCTGCAATAAATTTTTGCATTCAAGGCGGGCACCGAGATGTTAAACCAGCATTCATCTTTCGGTTTTTCGTCAAAATAAGCGGTGTCTTGCTCAATTTTGGCATAAACCGGTTGATCAAAAGTGAAATTGCAATAGCCCTCTTCGAAGGGTTTGTAAGCTTTTTCCGGGTAAACCACCCGCGGGTAAGCGCGTGGCTTGGGCACAGGAGTATAGTCTTCGCAACCGACCAGAAACAGTCCAAGGAAGAGGGCGAATAGTGGGAGCGCGACGTGCTTTTGCATAGGGTGGGAAGCTGGAAAAATGCCTGAAAACCTTATTTTGAACAGGCGGATGGTTGCCTGAGCGCGGGCAAAGTTAAGGCACTCGCGACGGATACGCGACAGTGGTTTTTCGCGGGAGTACAAAGGTGCCCTAACACGCATTACCGCTTCAAATTCCACACTTTTACCCGTTGTTCATAGCGTTTTCGGTTAATCGGCCAGGCATCCTTGTCCAGCGAGCCTTCTAATTCCTCATCGAGTCCCTTGAGCAAGTTGGGAAAAAAATCAATCCCGGTGACGCTTTCGACCTGGTCAATGGAGCAGGCAAATTCCGTAACCAGTTTTTCACTGCGTTCGTTCGGGAGGATAAAAGCGATGGCGCGGTGTTGTTCCGGGGCAAGCAAAACCTTGTAAAAAGCCGTCGGAACACTCACCTTGTTAAATCCGATTTGATCCAGAACGGGTTGACTGAGCACCGGCCCGGTCACCACATACAGGCGGTCAAAACGCCGGGCCCAATCGCGGGTAAGTTCTTCGAGTTCGCGCCAAATACCCATGTTGAATGCGGGCACTTGCGGACTAATATTGCTCATCAAAAAGGTTTCGTCAATGGCATCGGCATCAAAAGCCATGTCTGCGGCGGGGCAGAGGTGGCCCTTGTCGTAACCGCTGGAGGTATAATCGCGGGGGGTGGCGCTTTCGGTACGCACGTCGGGATCGGGACGGAAGGTGTTGGGACGTTCTGCCCAGTTTTCGTTGAGGCGTTCGCGGGTAAGCTCGTAGGCGACCCATTCGGCTTGTTCGTGATCTTCGGAGTAGCCGAGGGCAAACCAGGTATGGCGCAGCATTTCGCCTTCAGAATCTGGCAGTATTTCGGCGGGCACCTGGCTTTCGAGGGGTTTGTTTTTGCGGGATTTGGGTTGGCCATCGGGTATTTCGATGGGGGGTTTTATGTCTATGGGCTGACCAGATTTTTGGGTGCCAAATTGGTTGAAAAGGAAAAAAGCGAGCCCGGCCAATGCAGCAAAAATGCCGGTTTTAAAAAGCATACCATTGGAATTCGAGGAAGATCTGCGTCGTGCCATGTAAGATTTGTTTGGCGCGAAGGTAGAAAAAAATAGATTTTACCACAAAATGTTTTTAAATTCAATGCTTCGATTTTTTGTCATGCTTCGGTGTGACGTTTAGTCGGCGTTTCAAAAAACTGCGCTAAATTTGTGCACCCAATGTTAATTGAATTGATTCGATTGACAACTACGCCATCACCCCCTTCGGTTTCCCTATTATGTTGTATCAACTTTTTCAAACCACGCTCAGCGAGCAGGAATTCAACGAACTTTTACAATTAACCTTCACCGAAAACGAACGGGCGATGATGCTCGAACGCTGGCGTATTTTTGAAGCATTTGACCGCGGTTGCTCGCAGCGTGAAGTTGCCAGGGAAGTGCCCTGCAGCATCGTCACGGCTACCCGCGGTGCGAAGGTTTATCGGGAAAATAAAGAGGGCTTGAAAAAACATTTGGAGCGCTGGCGTAGCGGGGAGTAGCGTAACCCTAATTTGACGCAATACCCAAGTCAGAACCAAGTACCCCTTCTACAACACCCCCAACTGATGGCGCAGCGCCGAACTGCACAAAAGATACACTTTTCGTTTGCTGGACAGTCGGAAACGCTCCTGTGCTACCCGCTGTGGTGGGGCACTTTTTATTTTCAAAAACAAGTGCGTGTAGTATTTGTAGGCGAGATACACCCCCAATCGCGCACCTTTGGGCAATTCCCGAATACCCTCTAAAGCGGCATCAAAATCCAGTTTAATGTCCGCCTCAATGCGCCATTTATCCTCCTGCGTGAAGCGGCTGAAATCCACCCCTGGGAAGTACACCCGACCCCGTTCTTCGTGATCACTTTTGATGTCGCGGAGGAAATTTATTTTTTGAAACGCCGCACCCAGTCTTCGGGCGGATGCTTTAAGTCGTTGATATTCAGCATCATTCCCTTCACAAAAAACGCGCAGACACATCAGGCCAACCACCTCTGCCGATCCATAAATATATTCGTTATAGCCTTCTGGATCAAAAGTGGATTCCGTTAAATCCATTTCCATGCTGTCGAGGAACGCCACAATCAGCTCATGTTCGATGCCGTATTTATGAATCACCTGCTGAAAAGAATGTAACACCGGGTTCAGGCTGATGCCCTCCTCAATAGCGCGCCAGGTGTCTGCTTTAAACCGCTCAAAAAGTTCAGCTTTTGGATAGTCATGGAAGGTATCCACGATCTCATCGGCAAAACGAACGAATCCATAAATGCCATAAATTGGCGCTTGGAGACGCTGATGGAACAGTTTAATACCCAGAGAAAACGAGGTGCTATAACGCCTCGTGATAAGCTTGCTGCATTCAGCGCAGGTACGGTGGTAAAGTTCGAGATGGTTCATAACTATCGTTGGTAGTTTCAATTTTTAAAATCAATTGGAAGATGGGGGCTTCACTTAGTATCAATGAAACAATCGGTACTTATTTTCGAACATCTCCACTTTCCGACCACTTTTTGACCTCCCCCGCCACGACTTGTCCGCTGATTAGCGAGGGTGGTACGCCGGGGCCGGGCACGGTTAATTGTCCGGTGTACCAAAGGTTTGAAAGTTGGCGATTTTTCATCTTTGGCTTCAGAAAGGCGGTTTGAAGCAATGTATTGGCCAATCCGTAGGCATTTCCGCGGAAAGCGTGGTAATCTTCTACAAAATCGGTGTGCGCAAAACTGCGTTGATATACAATGTGTTGGCGAATGTTTTGGCCTGTATGGCGCTCCAGCCGTCCTAAAACTACATCAAAATAATGGGCACGAATTTCAGGCGTATCTTCCAGGCCGGGAGCCACCGGAATGAGCAGAAACAAATTTTCACAGCCCTCCGGAGCCACATTTGGATCCGTAACCGACGGCACACTGGCGTAAAAAAGTGGTTTACTGGGCCACTGAGGATTGGTGTAAATTTCCTCCGAATGCACTCCAAAGTCCTCGTCGAAGAAAAGATTATGATGTTTTAAACCACTCAAACGTGTATTCACGCCAACGTACCACAAGAGGCTGGAGGGCGCCATAACCCTTGATTTCCAATAGCTTTCCCGGTAGTTCCGATCCGCGGAA
Source organism: uncultured Saprospiraceae bacterium (assembly GCA_964550795.1). Taxonomy (GTDB): domain Bacteria; phylum Bacteroidota; class Bacteroidia; order Chitinophagales; family Saprospiraceae; genus M3007. The sequence goes on along the minus strand of CAZKBH010000018.1, from coordinate 18,785 downwards.
TCCAGCAATTTTGTTTCGATGTGATGGTAATCCGCGCTGCCTACAAATGCATCTGCTTCGTGGCGTTTTCCATCCGTTGTAATGGCTGCAAGGGCTTTACCATTATGTGTTTCGATGTGCATCACTTCATGACTGGGCCGTATTTCTACGCCTAATTCTCGGGCGAGTGTGGCCATTCCTTCCACAATTTTGAACATGCCACCCATGGGATACCAGGTGCCTAAGGCCATATCCGCATAATTCATCAGGCTATACAGCGCGGGGGTATTTTGAGGGGTTGCTCCCAAAAAAAGCACCGGAAACTCCAGCAGTTGAATCAGTTTTTCGTGCTTGAATAGCTTCCGAACATGCTTCGAAATGGGGGTGAACATTTGCAATTTAACCAGACTCGACAACACCCGCGCATCTGCGAATTCCCACAAACTGTGGCTGGGCTTGTGTACAAATTCACCCATGCCCACCCGGTATTTATACTCCGCTTCGGCTAAAAATTTTCGCAGATTAGGCGTGCTTCCGGGTTCGATTCGTTCAAAAAACGCCTCTAGATCCGTCATTTGCGCTGGCACATCCTCCTGATCGTTTGGCCCAAAAAAAACCTGATAGGATGGGTCAAGCCGGACGAGTTCGTAATAATCGGAGACTTTTTTGCCAAAAAGCGCGAAAAAATCCTCGAAAACATCCGGCATCCAATACCAGGATGGCCCCATATCAAACACAAAACCTTCAGTGCTAAAGGTGCGCGCACGGCCACCGAGGCCGTCGTTTTTTTCTAAAATAGTGACCTGGAAGCCCTCCTTGGCCAAACAGCATGCTGCCGACAAGCCAGCGAAACCAGAACCAATAACAATTACTTTCTTCACGATAAAAAGGATGGAACAGCGAAAAATAACATCACAAACGTCGCGGCTAAACACGGGCGAACTCAGTTTTGTTTAACCTTTTGGGCAAAAAAACTTAAACAAAATAGAAATACTTGAAAAAACGGACGTTTTGGAACTATTTTTGCTGACTTTTGAAAAATAATCTTTTATTCCATGACGCGATTTACACTTTTTCTTTCTCTTCTCCTTCCTCTTGGATTAGCGGCTCAGCCCATTTCCTGGATTACGGAGTGTTCGGATAAAACCTTTTGTCTGAACCTGAACAGCTGTGCACAAGGCGAAGTCTTCCTGACTGAAAAAGCCGTAACCAACTGCGGTAGCCCAAATATAAGCTATTCCTACAGGATTGACCTAAACAACGACAATGTGATGGATATACAGTCCTTCAACGACACTGTTTCTGGCGGTTTTGCTGAAGGTACACATCGGATAGTCTGGAGAGCAAACGACAATTGTGGCAACCTGATTCAATGTACTTATTTGTTCACCATTAAAGACTGTCAGCCACCTAATCTATTGTGCATTAATGGATTAACTCAGAGCTTGGCAGCGCCAGATTGTGCACTAAGTTTCACGCCATCGCAGTTTATCCTTAATCTGTCAGACAATTGTACGCCCAACAACGAACTCGAATTCGGCATCCGAAAAGCGGGCGATGGCATGGGCTTCCCAAATCAAGATAGTATTACGTTCGGCTCCTGTGAGAAAGGATTAAACCCCATAGAGGTGTGGGTGAGGGACCAAAACGGCCTGGCCAATGTTTGCAATAATTACGTAGTGGTGCAAGATGGCGAAAACGAGTGCGATTGCAACAACGATGCAGATATTTACTTCAATGGCTGCGCAAAATCCGGGGGCAACCTTAAACTTTCCAATTTCAAACTAAATACCAGTTTCGAAACGGCTCCCGGTACCCTCAATCCTTTTTCAGCCAATTCCAGTCAAACCATCGAAGACTCCTGTTATACAGTACATTTAGAAGACATCCCATTTGGAAACGACTATGTCGCCACGATTCGGGGAGAACGTCGGAGTGGTCCGTTGACAGGTGTCACAACCTTCGATTTGGTGCTAATTTCTAAACACATTTTAGGCTTGGAACCTTTTACCAGCCTCTACCAGACGGTAGCTGCCGACGTTTCGAATAGCAAGTCCGTGACCACCTTTGACATCGTAGAAACCCGCAAGCTGATCCTGGGCATTTACGACAGCTTTCCGCTCGTGCCCGCATGGCGGATTACGAGGCCCGCTCCCAATCCCGCACAAGTATCCAATTTTAACGCTTTGGTGGATACCTACCAAATTGTGCTTAATAATCTGGTGGACGACCGCACGTTCAACAACCTCAATTTTGTTGGCATTAAATACGGCGATGTGAATGGCTCCGCGCTGCTCACGGGAGAGCCCGGCGCGGATGATCGGTACACGGCTCCACCGATGTTGCTCCAGGCAAAAGATCAATGGCTTAAAAAGGGGGAAGAGGCCGTCGTGACCTTTCATTTGACCGAAACAAGTGTGCTCGAAGGTTGGCAACTAGCCATGGATGCCGAGCCTTCTAAAGTTCAAATTGTAGGGCTGGAGGGTTTGCCGGAAGATCATTACGTACTGCACGGCCACGAAATTCGCGCCTTGTGGGCCGATGGCGCCGGCCAGGTTTTTGATTCCAAAAAAGCGATTTTTAGACTGAAAATCAAGGCATTACAAGACATTCAAGTGTCAGAAGCCCTGTTTTTAAATGCCGAAAAACTCCGCCCGGAAATCTATACCGTCGAAGGCCCCCGTGGCACGGAGCGGCGGCCCATGATCCTGCATTTTGGGGAGCAAAGCCATGCCTCTGCCACTTTTTTCCCGCCTCGCCCAAATCCGTTTGCTACCGAAACTACTTTTGAAATTTTGACCGAAAAACCGGCTTCTGTCCTGCTTGAAGTGTTTGATCTGAATGGTCGGAAGGTGGTGTCTCAAACCTACAACGTAGGCTCGGGCTTGCAGACCATTCGCCTTTTGAATACAGATTTGCCGGGAAAAGGTGTGTTCGCGTATCGGATTTCTGCAGGGGAGGCGGTTGGCAGGGGGAGATTGGTTCGTACTTGACTGTGATTTTTGTCGCCTTATCTTTGCGGGATAGTTTTCCCCAAAAGGCTAATAAAACGTGTTACTTAGATCACCTAAATCATAATACATGGCCTTCCGCTCCTTGCTCGTTCGCCCATTTGCGCAATACATTGCCCGCAGCATTGCCCGTTGGTCGGCGAACGCGGTGGAACGCCAGGAAAAAACCATGCAGCAGCTGGTAAAGAAGGCGGCCAATACGGCCTTTGGGCGGGACCATGATTTTTCCAAAATCAAAACCTACGAAGATTTCAAACGAGCGGTTCCTATTCGGGATTACGAAGATTTGAAGCCCTACATCGAACGGGTAAAAGCCGGCGAGCGGGACGTTTTGTGGCCGGGCTTGCCCGCGTATTTTGCCAAAACGAGCGGCACCACCTCCGGGGTTAAATACATCCCGATGAGTAAGGAGAGCACCCCCTTGCATTTTGGAACAGCCCGCAACGCTGCGTTCAATTTTTTTGCCCAAACCGGTAAAGGGGATTGGCTGGATGGAAAAATGATTTTCCTGTCCGGAAGCCCTGAATTGGAAATCATCAACGGGATTCCGACCGGGCGTTTGAGCGGAATTTCCAATCACCTGGTGCCCGCCTGGCTGCGTACCAACCAACTGCCTTCCTGGGAAACCAACTGCATCGAAGATTGGGAAGAAAAGCTCGAACGTATTGTGGACGAGACGCTAAACGCCGATATGCGTCTCATTTCAGGCATTCCGCCCTGGGTGCAGATGTATTACGAGCGGCTTTTACAGCGCAGCGGCAAACGTACAATCCGGGAGATTTACCCGAATTACAACACGTTTTTTTGGGGCGGGGTGAATTTTGAACCCTACAGGGCCAAACTGGAGGAGCTGGTGGGCGGTCCGCTGGATACCGTAGAAACATACCCTGCCTCAGAGGGATTTATTGCATTTCAGGATGCGTTCCCGAGTCAGGGATTGTTGTTGAATGCAGATGCGGGCATGTTTTTTGAGTTTGTGCCCGCCGAAGAAATTTTCAAAGAAAATCCTACACGACTGTGGTTGGGCGAGGTGGAAATTGGGGTGAATTACGCGCTCGTTTTGCACACCAATGCGGGGCTTTGGGGCTACAGCATTGGGGATACGGTGCAGTTTGTAAGCAAAAACCCATATCGAATCGTGGTGAGCGGTCGGGTCAAACATTTCATTTCCGCGTTTGGCGAACACGTCATTGGGAAAGAAGTGGAGGAGAGTTTGTTGCCGGTGGCCAACGCTGCCGGTGTGCGCATTGTGGAATTCACGGTTGCGCCGCAGGTGACCCCTCCGGAGGGCGGTTTGCCTTATCATGAATGGTTCATCGAGTTTGACAATGCACCCGATGATCTGGCGGATTTTTCCCTGCAAGTGGACGCAGCCATGCGCCAGCAGAATATTTACTACGATGATCTTATTACCGGAAACATCCTCCGGCCGCTGATTATCAGACCCTTACGTCGCGATGCTTTCCGCGAATACATGAAAAGTGAGGGCAAACTCGGTGGGCAAAACAAGGTGCCACGACTGGCCAACGACCGTAAAATTGCGGCTTGGTTAGCAGATTGGAATCAATGCTAAGGCAGCCCGAGCGTGTTCAAAAGCGTGTGGCACCTCTCACCAACCATGTAAGTGTGCCATACTTTCTTACCCCTAAAACCCCGTCATGCCGGGTATCATCGCAGAAAAGTATGGCCTGATTCACAGAAGTGTGCAGGAAACGATTACACTTTAGATCAAGAATTTCCCACCTTTGTACTTTCCCAAATCTGCCTGCCTTTTACACACCACCTTCCTTTTTATGAAAAAAGTACTTTCCCTCCTCGTGCTATTGGCCGTTTCCATAGCACCTACCTTTGCACAACACAGCAAATCAAAGCCGACCCGCAGCGGTGTAGCTCCTTCAACCCCGAGCATCTCATGGCCTGGCAAAGCCGTGGTACCCATGGCCCCTAACCCATTTGGGGTAGCCACTCCGCGCGCAACGCCGCTCAGCGCCTTACAGCCATCCAGCGTTTCTGCACCCGCATCGGTTGCTTTGGTGCGCGGTGAAAACGGTTTGCCTATCTTTTTTGAAGGCAAAACATCCGCGTCCGGTACCGCTGCTGAAAGCAAACCCATGGGCCAACGCGCACTCGAATATTGCGCCAGCTTACAGCCGCAGGGCATTGCACAGCCCATCGCAGAATTTGTAGCCAAAAATATTCATAACGACGAGCAGGGCAACACGCACGTCCGCATGGATCAGGTTTTTAACGGCTTGCCCGTTTGGGGCGGCGAAGTGGTTTGTCACACCAATAACGGCGCATTCGAACGCATGAATGGCCGCTATTACCCGACGCCACAACTTGCCTCCATCACCCCTGGCATAAGCGCAGAAGCAGCCATTTCAAAAGTTAAAAACGAGATTGGACTTTCCAATGTTAAAACCGATTGGACTCCGGAAGATTTAAAACTCATTGATGGTCAGCCATTTACGGCAGAGTTGTTGATTTTTCACCTCAATGATGCACTCGCCGGCGAACGTTTGGCCTGGCACGTAGCAGCCCGTCCAAATGTGTTCAGCCGTTCCGAATGGTTTCTGGATGCAACCACGGGCGAGGTGCTGAATTCCTTCGAGCACACTTGTAATTTGATGGGGCACGCTCACGGCAAACACAACACCGAATCGCCCCTTGCCCCTCAGCCACTACACCAACATCACAGCGAACACACCGCGTTGATGGATGGACCAGTCACCGTGAGTGGTATGGATTTGCTCGGCGTTAACCGCAGTTTCACTTTGGGCGGCTGGCAATTTGGCAACCAGTTCACCTTGGAAGACGCGAGCAAACCAATGTTCAAGCCCAATTCATCGAACATGCCCGGCGATCCTGTGGGCGTGATTTTGACGGCAGATGCGGGCAATACCTCTCCTGAAAATCAAAATTTTCAAATAAATCTGGTTACTTCTGGTAGCTCAACTTTTACGAACAGACAAGCGGCCATCAGCGCCCACTACAACGGTATTCAAAGCTTCAACTACTTCAGCAGCAAGTTTGGCCGAAACTCTATTGACGGCGTAGGTGGCAATGTGATCAGCATCGCTAATGTGACGGAGGCCAACGGAACCTCGATGGAAAACGCATTTTGGAACGGGGCGGCCATGTTTTACGGCAATGGTGGCAGTACCTTCAGACCCCTCGCACGCGGCCTCGATGTAGGTGGCCACGAGATGACCCACGGGGTAATTGAAAAAACCGCCAACCTGATTTACCAAAACGAAAGTGGTGCGCTCAACGAATCATTTTCCGACGTATTCGGTCACTTGGTTGAAGGGGATCCTAACGACTGGAAAATTGGCGAAGACGTGATGCAAAGTGGCGGCGGCCTGCCCACGGCCCTGCGCGATATGGCGAACCCACACAACGGCCAGCCTTCAAACTCCGGTTTCTGGCAACCCGAACATACCAGCGAACAGTATATGGGCACGCAAAACAACGGTGGGGTGCACATTAACTCGGGCATCGCCAACCGCGCATACTACTTGTTCGCAAGCAATGCGTCCGTTGGGATGAACAGAGCCGAGCAAGTGTACTACAAAGCACTACGCGACTACATGGTGAAATCGAGCAAATTTGTGGATTGTCGCTTGGCCGTGATTCAGGCCGCTACGGATCTCTACGGCGCTTCGGTAGCGAATATCGCGGCCAATGCTTTTGCAACCGTCGGAATTGGGGGCAATGCCCCGAGTGGCAATTACCTCGGCCAACTCAGCCCAAACCCCGGACAGGATTTTATCCTTTGCACAAGCAATAACGGGAATAATCTGGACCTCGCGCTCGGTACCGGGCAAGTGCTCGGATCTTTGTACACCAACGGGGTTAAAAACCGCCCGAGTATTACGGATAACGGTACCGACCTTGTTTTTGTCAACGATGAAGGCCATATCCTCGGGATTAGCATCAACTACCAAAATAACCCAATCACGTTCGTAACTTCCCAGTTGAGCAATGCGCCCGAGTGGCGCAACGTAGCCATCTCTAAAGACGGACGGTTTATCGCAGGGATTACGGATTTCGAAGAACCCCGTATTTATATCTTTGATTTGGCCGATCCGTTTGGCGCGTTTGAAACCTATTTCCTATACAACCCCACCTACACACAGGGCCAGATTACGGGCGATGTGGAATACGCGGACGTACTGGAATTCGATTATTCCAACCAATACCTGATGTACGATGCCTACAACAGCCTCGACAATATCGGATACTGGGATGTCGGTTTTGTGCAGTTCTGGGAAAACAACCAATTCACGGATGGAGGAGATGCGTTCGTTACCAAACTTTTCTCCGGACTTCCTGAAAAAGTAAGCATCGGCAACCCTTCCATTGCCAAAAACTCGCCTTTTATCATCACTTTTGACCTTATTGATGAGCAAAACGCCATCCGTCACGACATCTACGGCGCCAATTCTGAAACAGGCGATTATGATCTCATCGTAGCCAACAACGGTGACCTGGGCTGGCCGAGCTACAACCGACTCGACAACCAATTGCTCTACGAAAAACCCAACCAAACGGGCTACGATCTGCGTTTGCAAAATTTGGCTACAAATAAAATCCAGCCACAGGGCAACAGCAGCCAAATTGTATCGGCGCACTATTGGGGCGTTTGGTACGGAAACGGTACGCGCAGCCTGCTGGTGGGTGCAGAGGATCTTGTGGATCAAAATTTTGATCTGAAAATCTCGCCCAACCCTACCACCGACTTTGCACAACTGAGCCTTCAAACCAAAGTCGCTTCGGGGGCTAATATCTTCGTTTCCAACCTCCTGGGCGAAACCTTGATGTCCCGCGCAGTAACGCTCACTGCGGGCGCAAATGTGTTAGACATTGATCTGCAAAACTTCCCCGCCGGCAACTACGTGGTCCGCATTGCCACCGAAAATGGCGCAGGTGCTGCGGTGAAGTTGGTGAAGATTTGAGGAGCGTTTAGGGGTTAGCGTTTAGGGTTTAGGGGGAAACAAGTCCATTTTTCCAAGCGTTATTTGGATCTGGGCTTCATCCCACTAAACCCTAAACTCCAAACCCTAAACCATCCCCACCGCCTCCATAAACGCCCCGGCCTTAATCCTCGTTTCGCGGAGTTCATTTTCGGGCACGGACTCGTAGAGCAAGGTAGCTCCGGTAGAAAAAGTAAGCAGCCCGTCGCGGATATGGGCGGTACGAATGGTGATGGCCGTGTTCACATCGCCATTTAGGAGCAGCCAACCGATGCTGCCGCCGTAATAGCCCCGGGAGTGTTCTTCAATTTCCTCGATGTATTGCATGGCCGCAATTTTGGGCGCGCCCGTCAAAGTCCCTGCATTCAGGCTCGCAATGAGTGCGTCGAAACCGGAATAATGCGGTTGAAGGGTTCCGCTCAGTTGTGCCACGGTATGCGTCACGTGCGAGTATTTTTCCACAATTCGGTAATGTTCGATATCAATGCCCGGCTGACAAATCCGGGCCAAATCGTTGCGCCCAAGGTCAATGAGCATGTCCAGTTCGGAGTTTTCTTTGGGGTCGTTGAGGAGTTGCATCATCAATTGATGGTCTTCAATGGGGTCCTTGGAGCGGCGGATGGAGCCGGAAATGGGGCGTATGGTAGCCCGGCCATTTTCGTAGCGCAGCATCATTTCCGGGCTGGCACCCAGCAGGATTTCATCGCCAAAATCAAAATAAAACAGGTAGGGAGAGGGGTTGATGGCTTTGTACCGTTCGTACAGCGGGAGCAGGTCGCCGCTGACGGGCGCGCTCATTTTTCGGCTGAGCACGATTTCGAGGAGTTCGCCTTCATTGCAAAGTTGGATGCCACGCGAGACCTGTTTTTTAAAGGTTTCATCGTCGGGGGTGGAGACCAATCTCCCAATCCGCAGCGCCTCATCTGACAACGCGGGCTCGTCGGGCGAATGCGCTGCGTCGTTTAGGGCTGTGTTCGTTTTTTGCAGCAGCGTTTCCAAATCCTCTTTGGCGACCTGCTCATTTTCCCGCGTGACGTAGAGCGTGAGATCCTGCGTTAAATGATTGAACAACAGGATATTATCAAACAAAAACAAATGAAAATCGGGTTCCGGGCAAGTTTTGCTGCGCTGCAAATCCTCGAATTGAAACACAAACTGATAGGCCAAAGCGCCGTAAAAACCCATGAAGTTTTTATCGCTGGTTTTGAACGCTGCCAGCATTTTGCGCAGCGGTTGCACGATGTTTGGCCGTTCGAGCCGCTCGTCTTCAGCGCCCAGGAAGGGCGTTTTGGGAATGCAGAGCAAGAGGCGATCTGCCTGCTGGATTTCGAGAAAAGGCGCAAATTCCGTCTGGACAAAATTGAAAAAAACAGCTCCCCGAGCATCCAGCAATCGAATGTCGAGATGATCGTCTTTTCCAATCAACTCCAGGGTCGGCTCAAAACCAATGACTGATAGCCGACTCGATTTGTCGGTCGCAGAATCAGATTCAAACAGACAGGTGGGGCCCTTGCCTTTCAACTGTCGGTAGCGCGGCAAAGCATCGGTGTAGGGGAGGCGTGCAGTGTGTGTGAACATAAGGAGCAAAAAATATCATTTGTATTAACGTATCAGTACGATGATGCAAAGGTGCAATAAAATATTCCGAAGCTGCAAGTTTGGGGGGGGGTTTTTTTAAGGGGGGGATTTTTGACAGGGAAAGGCTTCTTGTCAGCATGACCTCGGAGAGGTCTAACGTTTGTAGGTTACGGGTTACGACCACGGAGAGGTCGAACATTGCGGACATGGGCACAAACGTTCGACCTCTCCGAGGTCCGACATACACCATTATTCTACAAACGTTTGGCCTCTCCGAGGCCGTTTGGAACATGGACGCTGATTCGACTTAACGTTAAAAAGGGCACCCTTTCAAATCGTTTAAACTAAAGAAACCGCACTTTTCATTCCAAAAAGTGCGGTTTCTTTCCATAAATCAACCCCCAAACTCCCCGAATCTATCTAAAAACTTCAATAAAACCTTTCAAACCCACATCCTCGGGCGTGGCCTTGAAGATGAAATAGTACGCAGCATCCGGCAATCCTCTGCCTTGTTGGCCGAACAACTCGCCCCTCCAGGCTTTGTCGGGATCATTGCTGTACGGTGACGCTTCATACACCTTATCGCCCCACTGATTGTAAATCACCAGCATGTTTTGCGGGTAAGGCTCAATATCCAGGCAAGGAATCATCAGGAAATCGTTCAATCCATCGCCGTTGGGGGTAATGATGTTGGGAACAGAACTGCAGATACGCTCCCGAACCGTGATGGCCACAATCCCTTCGTCACAGAGGTCGGGACATGCTCGAGAACAGAGCGTGTAGGTAAAATAAACAATGGTATTGCTGTTCCCGGCTTCAAATGAATACAAATCATTCCCGTGGTCAATAAGCCCAGGCTGCGGATTGGTGATCGTCAATACGTAATCATCCGATTCGTAGGTGTCGTTGAGCAACACATTGAAGTCCACTAAAACCTCGTTGGTCGCCACTTGATACTGCAAATCATCCACCGCATTCGGGGTCTTTCCGATGCGGACCAGCGCAGAATCCAGGGGCGTAATACATCCATTTACGTTCGCAGAAACCGTGTAATAACCCGTTAGCGTTGAATCCAGCGAGGGAATCACGATGTTGTTGTTGTCCTCGTACGGCGGATTGGGTCCATTCCAATAATAGATCGCACCCGGAATGGGCGTCGCCGAAAGCGTGATTTCATCGCCTTTACAGCCAATTTTGTCACTCACCTGCGGATTGACCGGTTGTAAGGGCAACACCTGAATCTGAACACTGCAAAAAGCCGTGTTGCCAGCCTCGTCAGTCGCCTCGAATTCCACAATATTGGTGCCCAGCATAAACACAGAACTGCTCGGCTGACCACCAATCTGAGTTACCAAAGGAATGAGCGTACAATCGTCTGTGGCGTTTGGCAATAGGAATTGCAATTGTATGGCATCGCAGGAACCAATGGTATCTGCTGCGGTAATGAAATTAGATGGGTCATTTAAAATCTCGGCCCCAATGTTGACCTCAATCGGAGAAATCGGGCAAATAAACTGAGGCGGGATAGACTCGGTCACACTGATCGTGAACGAAATCGTTACGAC
>CAZKBH010000018.1:0-7666 GCA_964550795.1 uncultured Saprospiraceae bacterium | reverse complement strand
CGACATTATCCAGCGTATCGGCCAGCGTATAGATCACTTCCGTCACGCCAATCCCGAAGGTGTCTCCAGGCTCGTAATTCGAGGTCAGTATAACCGGGCCACAAATGCCTGTGAGCGTTGGCGGAGTCCAGGTTGCCACTGCTTCACATCCGATAAAGGATTGATTTACAGGAAGATCAGTCAAACCAATGGGCGGACCAATTACCTCTACCACAAACGTGCAGGTGTCCTGATTTCCACTTGGATCCACTATAAAAACCTGAACGGTGGTGAATCCGGTGGGAAAAATATCGCCCGGTGCCGGTACCGAAAAGATGGTTGGATCTGGATTGCAATTGTCCGTGGCAATGGGCTGCACCCAGCTCACCGGAATGCTGCAACTATCCGTATTCACCACCATATCATCCGGGCATCCGCTGAACTCGGGCGCAACAATATCTACCACCGTAACCGTGAACGTACAGGTGGCCGAATTGCCCCACAGGTCGGTGGCGGTATATTGTACAATCGTATTGGTTTCAGGAAAAATAGAACCGGATTCAATGCTCACAGTCACGGAATCCAGATCACAATTGTCCGTAGCTGTGGCTGCCACCCAGGAAACTGGCGCGAAACAGGAATCGGTCGTTACGGTGATATCGGGCGGGCAATTGCTCAAAACTGGCGGCACATCTTCCCGAACGGTTACGGTAAAGCTGCACTGAACGGAGTTTCCAGAAGTATCCACCGCTGTGTAAGTCACGGTTACAACACCCGTGCTCAGCACCGTGCCACTTGGAATGTTCACACTCGGAACGATGAGGTACAAATCACAAGGGTCGGTTACCGTCGGCGGTGTCCAGCTAACCGTCGTTACGCAGGTGGGCGGTTCTGTGGTGAAGGTGAGATCGGGTGGGCAATTCAACAGCACTGGCGCCGTCGTATCGCTTACCACGATGTTGAAGGTGCAAGAGGACTCGTTGCCCGTGGGGTCATTCACGGTCATGGTCACTACGGTAGTCCCAATTGGGAACGCCTCCCCGGAATTAGCCGTCGAAACCACATTTAAAGTGGAGCTACAATTGTCTGCCGTGATGGGCATATTGAAAATTGCTATCCCGGAACAGGTGGCCCCATCGGCATCAATCATGACGTCCGCAGGACATTGAATCGTGGGTGCAATGGTATCCTGCACCGTCAAAGTCTGGATGGCTGTGGTAGAATTGCCACACAAATCCGTTGCCGACCATGATCGTACGAGGGTGTAACTGTCCGGGCTGCTGCTGCCCATGATGGTTTCGCCGACAAAAACAATGTCTGGGTTGGGTGTGCAATTGTCCGTAGCTGTAGGATTGCCTGGCAGCGGAATTCCGTCGCAATTCACCGTAGAATCGGCTGGAACAAAGGTGAAAAGAGGTGCGGTAATATCTTGAACCGTAATGGTTTGCACGGCGACTTGTGTGTTTCCACAATCGTCCTCGGCCAACCAGGTTCTGGTTAAAGTGTAGTTACTCGGGCAGTTGCCATCGGTGCGGGTTTCCCCCGAATACGTGATGCTTACATTGGCATCGCAATTGTCGGTGGCCGTTGGTAATCCTACCTGGGGTACCGCCTCACAATTTACGGTCACGTTTGCGGGTACTGTTGTGAATTGAGGCGGTGTGATGTCTTGTACCGTAATTAACTGTACTGCAATGGATGAATTCCCACAGTTGTCCGTTGCAACCCATTCTCTGCGCAGCAGATACGTGTGCGGGCAGTTTCCATCGGTGCGCACCTGACCGGAATAGGTAATGTTCACAAACGCATCGCAATTGTCCGACGCTGTTGGGAAGGTTACCCCCGGAATTGCGTCACAATTAACCACCACATCCGAAGGGATGGTCGTGAAATTGGGTGGCGTAATATCCTGAACCGTAATAATTTGTTGTGTCGTGGCGCTGTTCCCGCAACTGTCAATCGCAGTCCAGGTCCGCGTCAGGGTGTAGGCATCCGGGCAGGCTCCGTTTGCGCGAACTTCTCCATTGTATTGAATCGAAACCGCCGCCGCACAGTTGTCCTGGGCCGTTGGCGTTCCTACCGCCGGGATGGATTCGCAACTGACGGTAACGGCAGAAGGCACGGTTGTAAACGTGGGCGCAGTGGTGTCTTCTACAAGAATGATTTGAGCCGCAGTAGCCGTGTTCCCACAATCGTCGGTGATCGTCCACTGCCGAACCAGGGTAAAGCTGTTCGGGCAACTTCCGTTCACTCGGGTTGCACCTTCGTACGTAATGGTTAAATCGGTGTCGCAGTTATCTGTTGCCGTAGGCGTGCCGACAGGCGGAATCGCGGAACAAATAACGGTTACATCCGCCGGAACAGAGGTCACCACCGGACTCGTAATGTCTTGTACTACGATTTCTTGTGACGTAAGGGTTGTGTTGGTACACTCATCCTGGGCCGCCCAAAAACGTTTGAGCACGTAATTCCCCGAGCAGTTTCCATCCGTGCGGGTTTCCCCGAGGAAAGTAATGGTCACGTTGGCCGAGCAATTATCCGTGGCTACCGGAGTTCCAACTGGTGGAACAGATTCACAGTTAACCGTAGTGGAGGCTGGCACAAAAGTAAATACAGGGGCCGTGGTGTCACGCACCGTCACTAGCTGCGTAGCAAGGGTGGAGTTTCCACAGTTATCCGTTGCCAGCCAGGACCGTTCGAGGGTGTAACGGTTAGGGCAGGTTCCATCGGTCCGTACCTCACCATTGTACTGGATGTTCACATCCACATCGCAATTGTCTGTTGCAACCGGGGTTCCAACGGGAGGAATGGCATCACAATTAACCGTAATCGGCGCAGGTATGAAGGTGAATACAGGTGGCGTAACATCCTGAACGGTAATCATTTGCACCGCAGTAGCGCTATTGCCACAACTATCCACGGCGGTCCAGGTTCTTTCAAGGGTGTATGAATCCGGGCAGTTACCAGCTATTCTGTTCGCGCCGTTGTACGTGATACTGACATCCGCAGCACAATCATCGCTGGCCTCAGGGGTTCCAACGGCTGGGATTGCATCACAATTAACCGTAATCGGAGCGGGAACGAACGTAAACACCGGCGCGGTCACATCTTCTACCGTCAATACCTGAACCGCAGAGGTAGTATTGCCACAATCATCGGAAATGGTCCATTGGCGAGTCAGGGTATAACTATTTGGACAAGCTCCGTTGCTGCGAGTGGCACCATTGTACGTAACCGTGGGGGTGGCATCGCAATTATCCGAAGCCGTGGGGGAATCTACCGCCGGAATATTGGAACAACTGACCACTGCATCTGCGGGAACGGTCAGCACTGTTGGAGGGGTAAGGTCCTGCACCGTGATGGTTTGGGTAGCCGTGGCCGTATTGCCACATTCATCCTGTGCCACCCAGGTTCGTACAATTTCATAATTGCCGGGGCAGCCTCCACCAGAACCGGGAACGTTTTCACCCAGATAAATTATGGTCAGGTTGGCGGTACAGTTATCCGTCGCCGTTGGATTTCCAACAGGGGGAAGCGCCTCGCAGCTCGCTGTAACTGCAGGAGGAACGAAGGTGAAAACCGGATTCGTTATATCTTGAACGGTAATAACTTGTAAGCCAACAGAAGTGTTCCCGCAGTTATCCGTTGCAATCCATCTTCTGGTCAAAAAATAATTATTGGAGCAAGCTCCGTTTACGCGCGTTTCGCCGTCATACACAATGCTCACCGCTGCATCACAATTATCAGAGGCCGTGGGGGTGCCAACTGCCGGAACAGCCTCGCAGCTTACAGTAACCGGAATTGGTACAAACGTAAACAGGGGCGGGGTTACATCCTGAACCGTGATAACTTGTTCTGCGGTAGCCGTATTCCCACACCGATCCTCAGCCAGCCAACGGCGGCGCAGCAAATAAGCGTCCAGACAAGCCCCGTCTTCGCGGGTTTCTCCAAGATAGGTGATAGAAACGGTCGGCGCGCAGTTGTCGGTCGCAACGGGCGTCCCGACACTGGGCAGTGCCTCGCAGGAAACCGTAACATTTACGGGTACAAAAGAGAATACCGGACTGATCAGGTCTTGAACCGTAATCAGTTGAGTAGCAGTTTGGGTATTACCACAATTATCTGTAGCAGTCCATTGTCTGGTCAGCGTGTAACTATCTGGGCACGAGCCATTTGTTCTGGTTTCACCATTGTAGGTAATGCTCACATCTGCGTCACAATTGTCACTTGCCGCCGGATTTCCGACGTTTGGTATGGCGTCACAAGAAACCGTAATCGCAGCAGGCACGGAAGTAAATGTAGGTGCCGTAATGTCCTGAACAGTAATCAGCTGGGTTGCTGTAACAGAATTGCCACAGTCGTCTTTCGCGTTCCAAGCGCGCAATAAGGTGTAGCTGTCTTGGCAGGCTCCGTCGTTGCGGGTTTCGCCCAGGTAAGTAATTAAAACACTGGGATCACAATTATCTGTGGCAACTGGAATTCCTGGAGCAGGAATTGATTCGCAGGAAACAGTCACATTACCGGGCACAGAAGTAAACGTCGGGTTCGTAAGGTCTTGAACTGTAATGGTTTGCGTAGCTGTTGCGGTGTTTCCACAATTGTCTTCCGCGCGCCAGGTTCTGATCAGCGAATAGGCACCCAGACAATTTCCGTCGGTGAGGATTTCGCCCAAATAAATAATCGAAACATCGGTATCACAATTGTCGTTCGCACTTGGGTTGCCTACCGCTGGAATGGCGTCACAAGAAACGGTAACATTCGCCGGAACACTAGTAAAAACCGGATCTATGATGTCTTGTACCGTAATGGTTTGTGCCGTTGTCGCCGAATTTCCGCAATTGTCCTGCGCGCGCCAGGTGCGGGTCAAGGTGTAGGTATCAGGACATGCGCCATTGGTGCGGGTTTCCCCCAGGTAGGTAATGTTCACATTGGCGCGGCAATTATCCGTAGCATTTACGGTGCCGAGTGGAGGGATTGTTCCACAATTCACGGTTATGTTGGCAGGAGACTGCGTAAATACCGGAGGTGTACTGTCCGCAACCAAAATGAGCTGGGTCACCGTGATGCTATTTCCAGCGCCATCCGTTACTCGATAGGTACGGGAAACGCGCAAAGGATCTGCCGGGCAAGAGGAGCCGCTGAGTGCACTTTCATTGACAAAAGTCACCGTAGTTGCCCCGCAGTTGTCGGCCTCATCAAACACGACTGCTGGATTGGGTGCTGGAATATCGCCGAAGCACTGAACGCCCGTCATATCCATTGGGTTGCTGGCGGTAGGCGGCTGATTGTCGGCCACCGTTACGGTAAACAAGCAGGACACGACATTGCTGCCATCGCTAACCTGATATTCTACATTGTTCAAACCTGCTTGAAAGGGGAAACTATTTGATAATTGTCCAAGTCCTGTAGCACTGCTTGCTCCTGAAATGATATAAGAAAGTTCTGCAGCAGGGCAGTTGTCACTAAAAACTGCGTCAATGCCGGGGATTGTAGTGGTACATTGGTTTGGGTTGGCGATGCCGTTGGCATTGGCGGGACAAGCCAGCGTGGGCGGGATATTATCTACGGTTGTTACGGTGGCACTGGTTACTTCTTCACAGCCCCTGGCATCGGTCACGGTCACGGTGTAGGTCCCTGCCGGCAAGCCGTTGATATCCTTGGTTGTGCTTCCCGTTGACCATAGATACTTGTATGGCGCGGTGCCGCCACCTACGGTTAAAACCACGGCTCCCACTTGTGCGCTGGCACAAGGAACCGTTGTAATGGAGGTGCTTAGATTAATCGTTGGGTTGATCCTTACCAGTGCAGAGGAATTGCAGGTCAACAGATAGGGTGGCGTTGGGCCTGCGGGATCAAAAATAGCCGTGATACTGATGGAATAGGTCGTATTGACAAATTGTGGCACTTTATAGGGCCCATTATCAGGTCCAATATTGGGACTCCAAAAATACGAATAATCCAGATTTCCGCTACCAATCACGGATAATTCGACCGAATCACCGGGTTCGCACAGGGTTCGGTCATTGGGGTTACCTGAGTTTTCGCGGACTGTAATGGCGGCATCGCAACAGATGCCACTGGCATCAAAACATCCGGCCGCGTTCACATCCGAAAATGCGTGCAGTGCATTTACGCCATCACAACTGGCCAATTTGAACATATCAAAGAAGATTGTTCTCAAGCTGTTGCAGCCAATATCGCCTGGACTGCCGGGGTATAAACGGCCGCCATTGAACAACAGGATTCGTGCATTCGACCCCAGTGTAAATGCTGCGCTGGAAGACCAGAGCATCACGCCTCCATCCACCATGAAAATGCCATCGAATGGGACGCCCCCGATGATCGGTTCATAGGGAATATCAATGACGAACGTATCCCGGATGATGATCGTGTCCGTCCCAATTGGGCAAGATCCGAAAGGATTGGTGGAAGCAAGAATTCTGCTGTTGAACGTGCAGGTTTGTGCTTCAACGCGCAGGGTAGGGAGTAATACCCAAAAACCAACAAAGAAGAGGATTGTAAAAGACCGGAGTCTTAAATTCGAGGTTGAGAAGAATTTTTCAAATGGAAACATACTGTCGTCCTTAATGTGTGAGAGTTTAGCTTCAACGGTTTTTCGGAATTTTTAAAGAGACCGATCAGAAGGACGAAACAAAGCAGATTAGTAACCTAACACTACGTTAATGCCAGTGGAGCGGAGAGTGGGAGTAAAAGGAAGGTAAAGTTAGGAAAAATATATTATTCAAATAGAATAATATATGGGGTGTGATTAATTCCCAACCAGATTTTAAACAATGTTTCAAAAATTGGGCCAAGCTGGTCAATTGTAAGTATTATGACGGAATACTAACAAATAGATTACATTTCAAAGGCTAATTTGCCCAGTAAAAATTGGCAATGGAAGATAATTGGAAGGCAACGCGGTAAAAATACGAACGCCCCGCTGTCCGAAGACAACGAGGCGAATCGTTAATTTGAGTTGGCACCGACCTACTCTCCCGGGACATCTGACCCAGTACCATCGGCGCTGGCGGGCTTAACTGCTCTGTTCGGAATGGGAAGAGGTGAACCCCGCCGCCAAAGGCACCAACATTTCTTTTACCCGCCGTAGCCTTGGCGTAGGAGGGTACCCGCCATTAAAGGCGGCTTTCTTTTATCCCCGAAGCACATTTCCCATCACCCAAAAAGGCTATGAAAAACAAATACAAAGGAGGATAATCTCGACTGAATCGAGACCAATATCTTTGACAAAAACTGAGAAGGAACAGGGTATACTTGGTAAAGGTAGTTGTTCAAACCTGAGTAACCATTTGCAACACTGAATCGAAAACCATTGACAGGATTTCTATTCGATGATGATGAATGCTTGAAAAAAAAAAGGAAGTTAACGGGCAATTAGTAAGGCTAGGCTGCACACATTGCTGTGCTTTCACCGACCTCCTATCAACGCAGTAGTCTCCTGCGGCCCTTAAAAGATAATTCATCTTAAGGTGGGCTTCGCGCTTAGATGCTTTCAGCGCTTATCCCTTCCAGACATTGCTACTCGGCGCTGCACCTGGCGGCACAACCGATACACAAGCGGTCTGTCCACCACGGTCCTCTCGTACTGGTGGCAGGTCCTTTCAATTATCTAACGCCCACAACAGATAGGGACCGAACTGTCTTGCGACGTTCTGAACCCAGCTCA
>CAZKBH010000017.1:62645-83456 GCA_964550795.1 uncultured Saprospiraceae bacterium | reverse complement strand
AACGGACAGTGTGGATATCAGCGTCTTGCCGGATGGGCTGTACCATGTTACGCTGCTGGGGGAGCAGGGGCGCATCCTGACCGCAAAGCGGCTGGTGCTGGTGCGCTAAGTACCAATAAACCAATCACCAATCACCAATCACCAATCCACCAATCACCCCCTTCCCCCCTGCGCCACCCGCTTCATCTCCGCCGCCAAGTCCGGCCCCAAATACCCGTCAATGGCATGGTGTACCGCATAAATCACCGGGGTCATTACCAGCGCGACCAATCCCTTGTACAGATAATTCATGATCGAAATGGCCAGCACCAGCACGAAGGGCAATTGCTGCCCGATATACAACGCGATGAATACCACCACGAAACTATCCAGAAATTGAGAGACCAGTGTGCTGCCGGTGGCCCGCAACCAAAGTTTGCCTTCGCCGGTGCGCGCTTTGATGCGGTGAAATACAGCCACATCCACAATCTGTGAAACCAAAAACGCAAACAGGGAACCGATAATAATCCACAAACTTTGACCAAAAACGACGGAATACGCCGTGTTGTAGTCGCCCACTTCCAGGCGCAGGGCGGCTTGGGCTTCGGGTGAAAGGCTGGGCTTAATGTGGGCAGTTCTCCAAAAATCAGCAGGCTCCAGACCCATGGCGAAATACAACATCACAAAACCATAAGCGATCAAACCAGCCGTCAGGTAGGAGATCATCCGCACCCCGCGCGGACCAAAATACTCGTTCATCAGATCCGTCATCACAAACACCACAGGCCAAAGCAATACCCCTGCCGTGAGGGTGAACGACAGGCTACTTTGCCCCAAAAAACTCCAGTCAACCGGCACAAAACCCAGTGTTTTTTCCAATGAAAAGAGTTTCACGCCCATAAATTCAGCGACCAAAGCATTGGCCACAAAAAAACCAGCCATCAGGGTCCAGAGGCGGGTGGTTTTGGAGGAGAAGAAGTCCATGGATTGATTGATTCGATTTTTCGATTGATTCGATTATTTGATTGGGGAGCCAGAGCGATTGATTCGATTGGGACGATTGATTCGATTTTTCGATTGATTCGATTGAAGTGCCCGAGCGATTGATTCGATTGATTCGATTTTTCGATTGGGACGATTGATTCGATTGAAGTGCCAGAGCGATTATTGATTCGAGTGCTTTGGGTTTTGGAAAGCTTGAAATTTACGATTGCGTAACCCCCCAATCGAATCAATCGTCCCAATCGAAAAATCGAATCAATCGTCCCAATCGAAAAATCGAATCAATCAATAGCCTTCGTCTTCTTCGCTATCGCAGTGATAATGCTGTTTTGGGCGGGTCGGTTTTTCGCCACCTTCGCCGCCTTTTTTCTCAGTTTGAAGTTTTTGGATGAGTCGGGCGCGTTCTTGTTGCACGGCGGTTTGAAGTTTCTGGTCTTCTTCGCGGTCAAAAAACAGGATGCCGTCCACCCAGGTTTTTTCGGCTTTTGCATACACGGAGAGCGGATGCTCGCTCCAGAGCACTACATCGGCGTCTTTGCCGGTTTTGATACTGCCCGTGCGGTCGTCCACATGGAGCAATTTGGCCGGGTTGATGGTCACCATTTTCCAGGCATCGTGTTCTTGCATTCCGGCGTACATCACCGATTTTGCCGCTTCCTGGTTCAGGCGGCGGGCCATTTCGGCATCGTCTGAATTGATGGCCACGATGATGCCGCGGTCGGCCATGATTTTAGGATTGTAAGGAATGGCGTCGTAGACTTCAAATTTGTAGGCCCACCAGTCGGAAAACGAGGACGCGCCCGCACCGTGTTTCGCCATTTTGTCGGCCACTTTGTACCCTTCCAAAATATGCGTGAAGGTGTTGACCTTGAATTTGTATTGCTCCGCCACGCGCATCAACATCGTAATTTCAGATTGTACATACGAGTGGCAGGTGATGAACCTTTTGGCGTCCAAAATCTCCGCCAGCGCTTCGAGTTCGAGGTCTTTGCGGAAAGGTTTGCCGGAGGTTTTTAACTTGGAATATTCCTGCGCCCGGGCAAAATAATCCACGTACACCTGCTCCACGCCCATGCGGGTCTGCGGATAACGACTGCCGCCTTCACGGCCCCAATTGCTTTGTTTGACGTTTTCGCCGAGGGCAAACTTGATAAATCCGGGCCAGTTTTGGAATTTCATTTCCTCCGGAGAAAAGCCCCAACGAAGTTTTAGCAACTGCGTTTGCCCCCCAATTGGGTTGGCCGAACCGTGCAAAATGTGGCTGCTCGTCACCCCGCCCGCCAACTGACGATAGATGTCAATGTCCTCAGAATCAATCACATCGCCCACCCGAACCTCGGCGGAAGATTCCTGGGTGCCTTCGTTGATACTGCGGGTAGCGGCAATGTGCGAGTGCTCGTCAATGATTCCCGCCGTGAGGTGTTTGCCTTCGCCTTTGATGAGTATGGCGTTGTCCTGCACGGGCAGTTTGCGGCCTATTTTCTGGATTTTACCATTAGTAATCAGCACATCGGTGTTGGTCAGAATGCCGTCTTTTTCGCCGGTCCAAACGGTAGTGTTTTGGATCAAAACAGTTTGCGGGCGTGGTTTTTCTTTCCAGCCAAAAGCGGTGAAAGGATATGTCACGTCGCCAACAACGGGCGGGGCGGGCAAAGGATCCAGCTTTTTGGGTTTTTCTGGCTCGGCAGCTTTACTGAACACCGCGCTCCAGGGCACCCAATTGCCCTCCTGCAGCGTACCGTTCCCCGACATGCGGTTGCCCTCCATCGTCCCGGAAAGCGAGATGAACCCTTTTTTCAAGGTGTCCGGCTGGAAAGAAATGGAGACGAGGCCGCTGGGGTTAAAACTAAAAGTAGCTTTCGCTTTGGTGCTGTCCTGTTTCACAATCTGGGCCTCTGGCGCCTCGGGTTTTCCTTTGATAATCAGGGAAAAAAGCTCGGTACCTACTTTCAGATCATAGGTTCCCATGCTGCGTTTTGGGAACGATTTATCGGGTGCAACATCGAAGGCGCGGCCTTTGACCCAATGCTGTTGAATCTTGGTTTCAGCTTTGAAAATACTGCCGTTGGTGAGGATAAAATTGGCGGTTTTACCGGGTTCCAAACTTCCCACGCGGTCGTACACGTTGATGAAATTAGCCGGATTGAAGGTCAGCGCTTTCAGGGCTGTTTCCTCGTCCAGTCCATGTTCGATGGCTTTTCGGAGATTTTCCCAAAACTTGGCTTTTTCTTTTAATCCATGGGTTGTCAGGCAAAAAGGAACGCCTGCGGATTGCAAGCGCGCGGGATTGCTCGGGGCGAGTTCCCAGTGTTTCAAATCCTTGAGCGGGGTGTTGAGCGCGTCGTAAGGGTCGCGCACATCGTAGCCTTCCGGGAAATTGAGCGGCACAATGAGCGCGTAGCCGGTGCGCACAATTTCACTCAGGCGCTGGTAGTCGTTGCCCGAAGATTTGACGATGTATTTGGTGCCAAATTCCTGCCCGATGCGGGCCAGGCGCAGGATGTCGAGTTTATCGCCCGCTTCAAAAATTTGTGGCAGCCCTTGCACGGCGTTCCAGGCTTTGAGCGAGAGATTTTCTTCTTCTTTGTACCCTTCTGATTGGTACCACTGGGCGTCCAGGTGGGTTTGGCGCAGCAGCGCAATGATGCCCATGAGCGAAGAAGGGTAACTTTGGGTACTGGTTCCTTTGTTGAACGAAAGGTGGTGACTGGTTTTTTCGGCCAAAATCAGTTCGTGTTCGCGCAAATCACCCGGCATCACGAGGGCACCCGTGCCGCGGGAGATGCCATCAGCCCGGTGCGTGAGCAGGGCGCCAAAACCCAGTTTTCGCCATTCCTCGGCGGCTTTGGGGTCGGTGCTGAATTCCTCGGAGGCATTGTATTCCGTACGCATGGCCTGATTCCAGCTGAACGCGCCTTTTTTATTGGAAAAAAATTGCGCCCCACGGCCACCTGCGGAACCCTCACGGGTCAGAATGGACACCCCGTAATCGGCGGCGTACAGGTCAATGAACGAGGGGTAAATGGTTTTTCCCGTACAATCATACACGGCAGCATCTTTTGGAATGCTCACATTCAGTCCGGCGGCCACCACTTTGCCGTCGCGGATGAGCAGTGTTGCACCTTCTACACGGGTTTTGTAGTCCGTATAAATGGTTGCGTTGGTGAATGCATGGAGCCCGGTGCGCGCATCGGCGGGAGCGGGGACGGGAAAGGTTTTTTGGGCTGCGGCGCTGAGGGGGAGAAGTAGAATTAGTAGGAGGACTCGGATCATTCTCGGGTGTGCTAAATGATAAATGATGAATGATGGATGATGAATGGGGGCGAAAGGTAGAAAAAGAAAACAACCCTGTACCAAAGCGCCTATCATTCCAAGATCGCCCAAGCCATTTCAGCCGTATTTATCCAGCACATTTTCCACAAATTACCTATAATTGCCCCATGAAATACTTTCTTTCCACCATTGTCGCCATCGTCGTTTTGGCGCACACCGCAAACAGTCAAACCCTCGTCTCCGCCACCCTCCTCGGCCAAAAAACCAAAGCTGAATTGCTGGCAGAATTCGACAACCTGCCTTTTATCCAGTATGGCGCCAAATATTATCAGATCACTTACACCACCAAAAGTGTGCAAGGCCTGGTGGATACGGCTTCGGGACTACTTACCGTGCCCGACAACCTTGACAAAATTTATCCGCGCCTCGTGTACCAGCACGGCACCTCCGGCTCGCGGCAGGATGTGCCCTCCATCAATGTGACGACCGGCGGGGAGGGCATCGTCGGGCAATTGTTTGCCGGGCTGGGCTACGTGGCGTTTTTGCCGGATTACATCGGTTTAGGCAACACATCCAAAGGATTTCACCCTTACGTCCATGCTGAAAGCGAGGCCTGGGCGGCCCTTGATATGCTGCGGGCAGGTGATGCGTTTTTGCAACAAAATCAAGTAGTTACGAACGATCAATTGTTCATCACGGGCTATTCGCAGGGCGGACACGGGGCCATGGCTTTGCACCGGGCCATAGAGCAAGACCCCGCGGAAGAATTTCAGGTAACGGCCGCTGCACCCATGTCGGGACCTTATAGTATTTCCGGTGTGATGCGGGACCTGATTTTGACCGACGCGGTCTATTTTTATCCAGCTTATATTCCCAACACGGCCTTGTCGTACCAGACGGTGTACGGGGATTTGTTCACGGATTTGACGGAAGTATTCAAGCCTGAATACGCCGGATTGATCCAACAGTTTTACGACGGACAAATCACCCTGTCCAGCTTGAACAGCCAGTTGATTTCAACTTTGATAGCCAACGAAGGCGCGTCGCGGCCATTCAGGATGATGCAGGAAAGTCTCGTTCTGGCGGTTCAATCGAATCCCGATCATCCCATCAATATAGCCCTGGACGCCAACGATACCTACGACGATAATTGGCTGCCAGTGGCCCCTTTCCGGCTTTTTTATTGCATGGAAGACGACCAGGTGCCTTTTCGGAACAGTTTGCTTGCCAGGGATTCCTTCCTCGCTGCGGGCGTGACCAATTTTGCGATCAACGACGTGATGCCGACCGCAGATCACGGTGAATGTTACATACCCGCGATGACCAGTACTTTGATCTTTTTCCTTGGTTATCAGCAAATTGGAACGGTCAGCACGGAAACCCCTACGGCGGCATGGAAGCTGCGCTTCTCACCCAATCCGGCCAGGGATGTGCTTTTTTTACAGGATTTGCCGGATGCCGGGCAGCTGGAAATTGTGGATTTTAGCGGCAAAATACTGCGGTCAGAGCAGCTGAGTGCAGGCTCACACGCCATTCAACTTTCTGGAATTCAAAACGGGGTGTATTTGGTTCGCTTCGGCTCTTTTGCGAAAGGGGAGGTTTGGACGGAAAAACTTGTAGTGCAGCGTTGAGGTCCATTATTGAGGTGACATCTCCGACGCAGGAGGAGGTGTCACCTCAATAATGGAAAATTTTTATGAAATTATTTGTTTTAAGATTTGGCAAATAAAAATCTCTGTTTGTACATTTGCCTATCTTTTCAAAACAAAACTTTTTATCACTTATGGAACCCAACTTTCTTGCTGTCGCAGTGGCAGCACTTGTACCTATGATTGTAGGCTTCGCGTATTATCACCCGGCTGTGCTCGGTGGACCATGGATGCGCGTCAATGGTTTCACCCTCGAAAGTGTCAATGATGGGCCTAAGCCCATTTTGTACCTCGCTGCACTGGTACTTTCGTTCCTGCTCTCCATGTTTGTATGTGTCAATGTAACTGGCCCAGGCCAGGATGTTGCACCCGATGGCCATAGTTATGTCACCTTTCAGCATGGCGTGTTTCATGGGGTGCTCATCAGCATTTTGGTAGTACTTCCCATGATTGGCATGATGTCCATTTTTGAAAAACGAGGCTGGGGCTGGGTGTTTGTCCACCTAGGCTATTGGATGGTAACCTTGTCGGTCATGGGCGGAATTTTGAGTGCTTGGAGATAGGATTGAAGGTTGATGGATGTTTATGAGGGTTTATGAGGGTTGATACTAATGCCTTTTGGGCCGTTGCCAACACCTTGGCGACGGTCCAAAAGGTCATTTCATTCCTTTTCTGTGTTGGATTTGGGATTTCAAACCAAGAAAAACAAATATTATTTGGTAATTTGATTGCTGTTTTTTTACCTTTGCGGCCCTCGAAAAGCCCGGTGCTATTTCAAATAAGTAGCCGGGCGAGTTTTTCTCATTTAAATTTTCAATTCAAGTTATGGCAGTCAAACTTCGCCTGCAACGCAAAGGCCGCAAAGCCGCTCCATTTTACCACATCGTAGTAGCTGATAGCCGTTCGCCCCGCGACGGTCGTTTCATCGAAAAAATCGGCACCTACAATCCTTTGACCATTCCTGCTTCCATTGAACTGAACCGCGAACGTGCGTTTTACTGGATTGGCGTAGGTGCTCAGCCAACAGATACTGTCAACGCTATCCTTCGTTTTAAAGGCGTATTGTACCAGAAACACCTCCAAAAAGGGGTATCCAAAGGTGCTTTCGACCAGGCCAAAGCCGACGAGATGCTTGCACAGTGGATTGAGGAAAAAGAAACGCGTATTGACAAACAACGCGAAGAAACGAAAGAAGCCAAGAAGAAATTCGTCGCAAAAGTGGACGGAACGGCTAAAGTAAAAGTGAAGCCAGCACCACCCGTGGAAGAAGTTCCAGCAGTGGAGGAAGCTCCTGCGGAAGAAGCAGCCGTAGAGGCAGCTCCAGTAGCAGAGGCAGTTGTTGAAACAGCTGCCGCTCCAGAAGTAGTTGCCGAAGAAGCCGCTCCAGTGGCAGAGGCTGCCGCTGAACCAGTCGCTGAAGTTGCAGCAGAAGTAGTTGCGGAAGAAGCAGCTCCAGTGGCCGAAGCAGTTGCGGAAGAAGCTGCCCCGGCTGCGGAAGAAGCACCAGCTGAAGAAAAAACAGCAGAATAATTCATATACTTCGGGACGACGTATTACTTTTGTCCCGAAGCGTGTTTTGATAAAAAGACCTGATGAAGCCCGTGTTGGCTTCATCGGGTCTTTTTCAAAATAGGGTTTGATTTTGACCTCAAAATTCCGAAGAAGCTTTACCTAAAACCATTCAGTTTTCTCACCAGTACTCACCGAATATGCAAGCATTAGACGACCAATATTACGACCGCCTGAACGAGATCGCGGGTGCCATTCAAGACTCCGAACACCTCGCGCAGTACCTCGAAGAAGAGGAAGATGAATCCTACAACGAGCTTCGTACCCAGTTCGAGCCAATGTTGTCTGCCTTGCACCACCAAGTGGCTTCCGAGGCACCGCTACAACTCGTGACCTTTGAAAAATACCTGCTTGAACCACCATTTGAGGGACTTTATCTGCCCCGAATCCTGGGCTTTTCGGTGTTGCGCGGCGAAATCAACGATCAGTTCAAATACGTTCGTCCGAACGACCACTTTAAGGAAATCCTGCTCGCTATTTGCAAAAGTGTACATTTTGAGCAGTTGAAAAAACGCATCGGACAGAGCATCTCGGTCGGTTTTGCGCTCAGCAGTGATATTTGGATCACTAATCTGATGAGTTTGGTGGAAAACAAGCGCATCCGCTATTTCCTCCAACAACAGAAACAGGATCGTTTCCGCGATTTAAAAGACCGCGAAGACATCTACTCGCGCTACTCCAACCAATTCCGGAAAGAACAATACCACTCGGCAGATTTCCCCAAAACCCTGGGTGAAATGAAGCCCAATTTCTCCGCACTGCGTCAATTCCTGCTCAAACGTTTTGAAACCGGTGCCAGTAATGATAGCCTCAAGGGCCAAATCATTGATTTCCTGGACAAAAAGGAATTTCAGGGCACCGAAGAATACCTCGAAATGCTGGCCATTTGTGGCAATTTCGTGGATCTAGACCCCGCCGAGCGAAAGGCTTTTGCGACTCATTTCGAGCGCGAGCGCCGTTCATTTAAAGAATTTGATATCCGCTACCTGCGCTTTTTGGTTGCCCTCTACAAATCACCGGGCATTGATGGAACCAACGACGAGCGTATGAGCCAGGCGATTGACAAAACCTGGAAAGACCGGATTTCCGATTATTACCGCATCGCCGACAAAATCCATAGCCTCGGTTATGTACACCCCGACTCTATCGAAGCGGTGCAGGACTTTTACAATTCCCATGCGGGGCTTTCTATCGAGACCGAGTGCCTTCGTCAGTTGGTCATTACGTACTTCACGCGTTTGGTGAGCGGGCTTTCAGAGCGCGAATACCTGGACTATTTTGAATTGACAAAGATATTTGGATTGTATATGCAAATATTTGGCAATCAGAAGTTTAACCAGGATGTGGAAAAACTTTCGATGGATTACATCGGGAAATTACTCAAGGTGTTTACCGACAAACGCGCTAAGGATTACCAGGATGTGAAACGTTTTGTGTCCACGCAGTTTGTAGATTTTAATTTCCTGACGGATAAAGAGGTTGTTGAAATGTTCAAAACTCGTCGAGCCCGTCGCAAGAAGTCGGAAGACGAAGATTGATTATTGGCTGGTGTGTGGCTCACTTCGATTACCAAGTGTATCACACATAACCGTTCATCGAAGTTTTTATAAAGAAAATCTATTCTGGGGCGAAGGTGTTTTAACTTAAAATACCTTCGCCCCTCTCATTGCCACTATCTTCGTAAAATGTCAATTCTCATTTTTCTCATCGTCCTCTACGTTCTGCTCGGATTGAGCATGATGAAATTATTTGAAAAAGCAGGTGTTCCCGGCTGGAAAGCCGTTGTTCCGGGTTTAGCTGCCGTGGAATGGTGCAAAATAGTGGGCAGAAAGCCGCAGTACGCGCTTTGGTTTTTGTTCCCGGTGGTCAATTTTTTCATTTAAGCAGGTCTGACCATAGACATGATTCGCTCTTTTGGGCGACATGGATTTTGGGAATCTGTTTTGGCAGTCGTGTTCGCCCCGATTCCGTTTTTTACCATTGGGCGCAGCGATGCCAAGTATGAAGGGCCGATTTTGGAAAAAGAGCGCGAATATCATCGCCTTCACCACGAAGCGGTAGAGAAAAAGGACACGCTGGGTCTGAAAAAATTGGAAAGTCAATACCCACAGTTCAAAAAAACCGCCACCCGCGAATGGACGGAAGCCATCATTTTTGCAGTCTTTGCAGCGGCGTTTATTCGGATGTTTCTCATTGAAGCATACGTGATTCCCAGCTCTTCCATGGAAGGTTCGCTCAAGATTGGCGATTATCTCTTTGTCAGCAAGGCCCATTACGGCATCCGAACACCGATGACAGTGGTTCAATTCCCCCTGATGCACAACGTAATGCCAGTGGTAGGCACGGAGTCTTATCTCAAAGAACCTTCGCTCCCTTACTACCGACTCCCGGCCATCGAAACCGTAAACCGCAACGAACCCGTGGTTTTCAACTGGCCCGCCGGGGATAGCGTTTACATCGCACCCGACCGCAGTTGGGATATTGGCCAATGGAATCGAAACAATGTTGCGGCCCGTTATCGGGGGATGAAATTGCCCTTTGTAACCCGCCCGGTGGATAAAAAAGACCACTACATCAAACGTTGCCTGGGTATTGCGGGCGACACTCTTGAAATCCGGGACGGGCAGGTATTCGTGAATGGCCAAGCGGCTCAAAATCCGACCCACATGCAGTTTGCCTACAGCCTGGAAAGTACAGGCGGCTCCTTTAATGCGCGCAAATTAGGGGACTACGGCGTGAATCTGAATGAGATGTTTAAAGACGAAAAAGGGCGTGTTTGTGCGTTCCTGGATCGCTCCCAACTGGAAAAAGTACGTGGTTTGGGCCTAAAAGTAGAGCGTTTGAAACGCGGCTCGGACCCCGGCAATATCTTCCCCAATGATGCCCGCCGATTCAGCAATTGGTCTGTGGACGATTTTGGCCCCATCTGGATTCCCAAAAAAGGTGCCACGGTGGCCTTGGACCTCAATAGTTTGCCCTTCTATCGCCGGGTAATTCAGGTCTATGAACACAACGAGCTGGCTGTGCGCGAGGGTAAAATCTTCATCAACGGGCAAGAAGCTACTTCCTACACCTTCCAACAAGATTATTTCTGGATGCAAGGCGATAACCGCCACAATTCCGAAGATTCCCGCTTCTGGGGCTATGTCCCCGCCGACCATATCGTGGGCAAACCCCTTTTCATCTGGTTTTCCACTAAAAACGGCAACGCCCGGGAAGGCATCAATTGGGACAGAATATTCAAGTCTGCTTCTATGATGTAGGGAGAATCTATCATCATAAAGCCTGTTTAAGAGCGTGTTTAAGAAAGCGTGGCACACCTATAATTACATAGGTGTGCCACACTTTCTTGAACACTATTGTGTTGCTTATTGCCCTGCTGCACGAACCTTCAAACTATCTCCCGCTATGTCCTCCCAGCGGTAAAAATGAAAGGTCTTGTCTGCCGACATTGCCATAAAAAGGCCTTTCGAAAACGTGTCATTTAGTGGTAGCCAGGTCACATCGGAGCCATCGCTGTTTTTGGTACTGACATAGACGGTTGCTACATGACGGTGATCGTGCGGGTTGGTTGCGCTGCCTTCGCGGGTAAAAATCTGGAAGCGGTCAGCTTCTTGATCTGACACGAGAATGTATCCGGTGCTATCGCTGGCTTCATAAATCGAAACGCCTTCGTGATCTCTGGCAAAACCAGTTTGACCAAATACCACCAGTTCCGTATTTCCTTTTTCCGGGTCAGCGTAGTATTTTCGGACGCCGTGCATTTCGTCGGAGTAATAAATGAAGCCCATGCGGTCGTCGCTGGCAATGGCCTCAATTTCCTTTTTGCCGCTGTATTGTCCAAATTTACGCACCAGGGTCCCGGTCACCTGGCCCTTGCCGTCGTCGTGCAGGCGATATTGCCAGAGATAATTGCCATCGGTGGGGCCTGTTTTGCGGCCTACGATGGCAAAAATGGTGCTGTCAGCAGGGCGTTTGTACAGGGCAATACCCATGAGATCGCGGAATTCCTCGCCCGTTTCTCCCAAAAACACTTCGATACCACCGCCGTCCACCGGCTTCATATCGGGCAAACTGAACACACGAAGTTTGGAGGTAAAACGTTCGGTCGTCACTGCAATATCAACTGGTTTCCCACCCAGCATCAGGCCATATTCCACATCCACGTTGTTGGGCCGTTTGAGGTCGCGCACTACTTTTTCTTCGACAATTTCGCCGTTCAGACGATAAACATAAAGCGCTCCATCGGCATCTTTATCCGTTCCAATGATGAGGCTTTGCGATGGATCTGTGGGATGAATCCAAATGGCCGGATCATCGGTGTCCCGCAGCGTGGGCTGCGTGATGATGACAGGTTTTACGCGATGAATCCCCAGCCGTTTATCAGCGGATTCGCGGGTTTCGCTGCAAGCTGCCAGGGTCAGCGTGGCAGCGAAAGTGATTATAGCAAGTTTATTGAAGATCATACTTTGGAGATGGAGTAATTGATTCGATTTTTGACGATTCAGCCGATTGATTTAACAGCCAATGCTATACAAGATCACCTTGTTACGATATGTGTTAACGATAAAAGACATCAGAACCCTGTAGTTTTCTTTCCTCTTCCGGCAAAATCTCACAATTGTCCCAAACTCCCGTCCGCAGGGTTTCGGAATATTCGCGTGGGAGCTGGGCACGTTCCATCAGGCTGGCGGCGCGTTCATGGTCGTACTCGTAGGCATGATGTTCAATTTGCAAGCCTTGTTCGTCCATATCTATGGTCATAAACCAGACCCTTGGGGTCCCGTCGTTGGCGGGCATTCCAATCACGCCGGCATTCAGCCAGTGTAGCCCCTGGTGTTCGTGTCGAAAAGGCAGTCCGCAGTGCCCGGCGAGGATGATATCTGCTTCAGTCGCTTGAAAATTGGCGGCTTTTACTTCCCAGGGAGTGGAACGAAAAATAAACTCGGAGGGGTTGAAATAGGAGCCATGCAAAACGTAAACCTGTTTTCCGCCGTATTCAAAACGCAGGTGCATGGGCAAATAGCCCATCCATCGAAGGTTGGCCTCGCTCAGGCGCTTTTGCGCAAAGGGGTACCATTTCTGAGCAAGCAAATCGCAGCGGGAGCCTTCATTAAAGTTGCAGCCACAATCCTCCTCGCGGTTTCGCAACTGAATTTCAACATTGCCTGCAATACAATGCACCCCCCACAAACGGATTTGTCGCACACTGTCCTCCGGCTCAGCGCAGTAGCCCACCATGTCGCCCGTGCAGATAATGTTGTGCGGGGGGATTTGCAGGTCGTCTGCAAGATCCATTAAACGTTCGAGGGCGGGGAGGTTACTGTACACGCCACCGAAGATCAACAGTTTTCCAGATAGCGTTCCGAGGTTTTGTACGGTGGAGGCTGCGCTCATTTTTTAAAAAATTTTGCCGCAAAAAACAGGAAAAAACACAGCATTGTTCCTAAAAGATTTACCGACAACAAATCGCCGTATTTGCCGGGGAACAATACCAACCCGGAAGGGAAAATTCCAGTAGCAAACAATAAGCCAATACAGACCCCCGCGCCCACCGAAAGGTAAAAAGAGAGGGGAGGGACTTTTACATTCCAACACAAAAAAACAGGGGCAAAACCAATCACCATCGTGCCACTTATGGTGGTGGCGGAGAGGATTTCCGGTCCCAAAAACACGGGCAAGGTGCCAGCCACGGCCACTATAATCATCGCGATTCGGCCCCGATGCACGCTCACTTTTTCAGGGTCGCCCAAATCCACCACGGTCAGTTTGGAAAAACTGGTAAACGCCGAATCAATGCAGGCAGAAGCCGAAGTGACCATGATGAAATTCATCATCAACATCATGCCCGCGCCCAGCGAACGGCTCACCGCCACCGGCGCATCGCCCTCCAAATGGTTGAAACTGGCGTAAATGCCCACAAAACTGAACAAAAGGATGCAAATGAACCCGATAACCGTGGCCAAGGCATAACTCCGCAAGGTTGTCTTCGGCGAACTGATAAAACCGCGGTCCGTCAACACCGGGTCGTGGAACGGATAACTGAACACCTGGATCAGGGCCACAAACATCAGGTTCAAACCCTGCGATAATTTCCACTCGCCGGATTGCACGAACTTGCTGAGGTCGCCCTGCTCTCGGGGCAACAGGATGCCGAGAATCACGACCAACAGGATGCTAAACAAACCCATCTGAATTAAGTCGGTCAGGAGCGCGGTGCGCATCCCACCTTTCAGCGTGTATGCCAGGGTCATGGCCGTGAACACAAGCACCGAGGCATAATACGCGCCGCTGCCTTTTTCGCCAAAATACGCACCGATCACCATGGTGTTCGACCACACCTCGTTGAACAGCCGGAACGCGATGAGTATGGAAAAAATGGCAATGGCCCGGCGACCAAATTTACTGCCGATAAAATGGTGAATGCTGTTGAAACCGCCCTTGGTGCGCATCCGATAAATGACGATGCCCGCCACCAAAAACGACAGGTAATAACAGGCATAAGCCACGCCGCCGACAAATCCATACGCCATGCCGAGGTTCGCGGCATTGGTAATAGACTTAGCAAAAATCCAGGAAATAACCATGCTGCTGGTCAATAACCACATGCCCGGGGCCGTGTTTTGCGCCGATTTTGCCCGAAAAAATGTATCATTCGATTTGGCGAATGGGGAAATGGCAAACATTAATAGGCTTGATCCAATCACGATGACCCATTGCCAAAATTGTACGTCTTGCATATTGTAGTTTTTCAATTAGCGTCCCACCAAACTCCCACGTTCACACTGTTATTCAAAGTGGCTGCTTCGGCCGCGCTGAAATTGACATTGTTGAGGGCATCCTCGTCGGTAGGGTAGGGCATTCGGACCGGAATAAGATCGTTGTTCAAACTCGCCGAGATGGTCTTGAGCGCAGGGAAGCCCGTCCGCCGATATTCAATCCAGCCTTCGTAGCCGTTCACCGTGTTGGCCAACCATTTTTGGGTGAGAATCTGTTCCAATTTATCCGCACCATGGTTGCCGAACGCAGCCGGGCCTGAACTTAGGTAATCGCTAGGAAGTGGTGTTTGCCAGTACTCAAAGGCCAGTTGAACGCCTGTTTCGTACAGGGTTTGCGCATTGGCCGTAATTAAGCCACGTTCTGCAGCCTCCGCGAGGAAGAAATGGGTTTCCCAGGCAGTCATAAAATTCGCGTCCAAACTGCCGGTACGTTCCCGGAAAATGGTGCCCGTGAGGGAATAATCCGCCACCGTGATGGAGGTTGCCGAAGCATTTGGGCCGTTGAGTAAACCCTTGAATTCCGTTTGGGTCGGGTCATTGCCAATAGGCCGGAAGAAGACAGCCATGCGCGGATCGTTCAGGCCTTTCAGGATTTCCTCGATGGTCAAGGACATGATGAACAGGTTAAAATCCCCGGCGCGCAGCGTGGCCAGTCGGAAGTTATTGGGTGGCCCGTCCGTGAAATCAAACCGGGCATTTTGCGCGTTGGTTTTCAAGTATTTACCCGAATCGTACACCGCTTGCAAATCTGCGCGAACATCCAATTTGTAAGAAATACGCATCAAATGTTTGATTTTCAGGGAATTAGCAAAAGCCACCCAGGCATCCAGATTTTTATTAAACAGGATATCGCCGTTCAAGGGTTGCGCGCCCGCGTAATTTTCGATGGCCGCGATGCCTTGGTTCAGATTGTCCAAAATGCCGCCGGGAGCCAGGTAAATATCCTCCTGGCGGTCGTATTTCGGGGTCACGTTGCCGGATTTGCCTTGCAGGGCCTTGCTGTAGGGTACGTCGCCGTACAGATCAGTCAGGGCAGCACTCATGTAGGCTTTCAGGATCAGGGCCGGACCTTCGTACACGGCAAACGATGGGTTCGCGCGGGATTGGCTCAGGATAATTTCATTGTCTCGCAGGTTATTGTAAATCACTGGCCAGGGATTGCCACCGAGTTGTGGTTCGGTCAAACTGTGCCGGTCGAAGAGGTTGAAATCTACGCTGGTGAAGTATTGCCCCAGCAGATTGCCGGCCACAAAACCCTCGTACGACATTTGTTCGCCGTAGTCGTAAATGACCTTTCGGAGCAGGAGGTCGGGGTTGGCTTGAATGGGTGCGTTGGGGTTGGTATTGATGCGGTCCAAATCCTTGGTGCAAGCGTGGGTTAATAGGGTTGCCGCGAGGATTAGGAGCTGGAGTGGATATTTAGGCATGGAGGAAGAGGTCGAGGAGGTTGAGGGGTTGAGGATGTTGAGATGGTTGAGAATGTTTAGGGTTGAGCGTTTAGGGGTTAGGGGGACTAGAAATCAAAACCGATTTTCAGGCCGAAACTGCGGGTGGAGGCGTAGGACATATTTTCTACGCCGCTGAGGAATTGCTGTCCTTGGAGGGCCAGTTGTTCGGGATCGATATGCGGCATGTGGCTGAAAGCGAATAAGTTACGACCAATCAGCGCGATGGAAAGATGGTGTGATTTTCGCAGGAGGCCGCGTCCCTGATCGCCGGTTTTGAAGGTGTAGCCGAGGGAAAATTCGCGCAATTTAAGGTAAGAAGCATTGTAGGTGTTGTTCTCCTCGTGGTTGCGGTCGTAGAATTGGCGGTAATAGGTTTCGGCGGGCAGCGCAACGGTATTGGGCACATACACGGGATTTTCGGCAGTGCCGGTATTGACCACGCCCTGTGCAACGATGCCTTCTGCCGGGCGATTTTCGGTTTCGATGAGTTGGCCACCCACCGCAGCCAGCGCCAGCGTTCGGGATACCAAAATCCCGCCATGCCGCCAGTCCAACAGAAAACTGAGGTTCCAATTTTTGTACTGGAATTCGTTGTGGAAACCCAGAATGAAGTCGGGATTGTAATTGCCCAATTTTTTCAGGGTATTGTCTACGATGTAATTCCCCGTTTCGGTCAGCAGGAAATCCCCGTTTTCATTCTTTTTGTAACCCGTTCCGTACAGATCCCCGATCCTGCCACCTTCCTCTACTTGCACCCAAACCGTCTGATTAACAATATCATACACCCGCGAATAGGCCAAAGTCAAACGGCCACTGCCTTCGGGCAAAGACTCCACGGTGGAGACGTTTCGGCTGAAATTGAACATTGCGTTCCAGCGGAAATCTTCGTTTCGGAACGGGGTAATTCCGGCCACAATTTCAAGTCCCCGCGCGCGAACAGCCCCGCCATTGACCACCTGCTCCCGATATCCCGATGAAATGGCGATGGGCAGGGAAATAATCTGATTTTCGGTCAAACCGTCGTAATAAGTGATGTCAAACCGGAAACGATCCCGGAAAAACCGCAGATCCGCACTGATTTCGTAGGAGGTGCTGCGTTCGGGCAGGAGATTGGCATTGGCCAAAATGCCCTGTTCGCTCAAAGTAGGTTGGCTGGCATACGGCACGCCCGCCAGGAATACCCCGGCCGTCTGGTAAGGATCGGTGTCATTACCGACCTGCGCCACGCTGGCCCGTATTTTGGCAAAAGAAATGACTTCGGGCAGCTCTAGCACGTTCGACAGCACGAAACTCGTTGAGGCCGATGGATAAAAAAACGAGGTATTAGTCGTCGAAATCGGCGTGGCCAGGGCGCTCGACCAGTCGTTGCGGGCCGTCAGATCCAGAAAAAGAAAGTTTTGGTAACTGAATTTGGCTACCCCATACACGCTGTTGATGCGTTTTCGGGCCTCGTAAGAAAGGATTTCCAGCGGGGAGGCGGCATTCGACAAGTTGAACACGCCCGCCTGTGCCAGCGATAAAGTTTGGGTTTGCACATTGGAGGCTTGCTGATCCATGCGGTTTCCACCGACGGAGAAATCCAGGCCAATTTTGCCAAGTTTTCGCTTGTAATTCAACAAAAGATCCGTGTTGTTCTCCCGGAAAAAGGCCGTTTGTTCGGCATAAGCCCCCGTTTTAAAACGGTTTGAACTGAAAGCCCGCCGAAACTTGCGCAGCTCGTTGGAGTAATCCATGCCCGTCCGCAGCGTCAGGCTGAGGTAATCGGTCAATTCGTAGGCTGCCGAAACGTTGCCAAACAGGCGGTCGCGGTTGAACGAGTTCCGGTTTTCCAACAAGGTGAAATACGGATTGTCAAAAAAAGTGTAGTTGTAGGAGTAATGTTGCAGATTTTCCAAACCGGGCTGCCAATAATCCTGCATGTTTTCTATGTTCAGGGAACGTGGCCCCCAGGCCACAAGGGCGTAATTGATGTTTTCAGAACCATAGCCGTTCCCGGGCCGGTTGTCGCTTTGGGAGTTGACATACTGGATGCTGGAACCAATCTGGAGCCGCGAAATCGGTTTAAATGCCAGGCGAACGGCAGCCGTTTTTCGGTCAAGGTTCACCCCGGGAATGATGGATTCGCTGCGCAAATCGCTCAGGGAAAAACGCAGGTTCCCCTTGTCAAAACCCGATGAAATTGCAATGTTGTTCATCGTGGTGACCCCGGTTTCGTAGAAGTTTTTCAGGTTGTCGGGGTGGTTGACAAACGGGGTGGGCGTGATGGGCGCTCCGCCGTGTACTGCCACATCGCCGCCGCGCACCACCCGGCCATCGGGGGCGGTTACAGGGCTGTCGTACTGCGGAATGAGCAGGTTTTGGTCAAATGCTGGCCCCCAACTGTAAGAAATATTGTCGTTTACACCCGCTCCCAGGCCGTCTTTAAATTCAAATTTACCAGAGTTACCCTGTCCGTATCGGTTCTGAAATTGCGGCAACTGAAAAGGTTTATCCAGAAAAGTTGTCGAGTTAAAACTAATGCCCAGACCCTTGCTTTGGGAACCGTCTTTGGTCGAAATCAGGATTACGCCATTGGAGGCGCGGGTGCCATACAGCGCAGCGGCGGCAGGCCCTTTCAACACGGTCAACGAAGCGATGTCGTCAGAGCTGACTTCCATAGCGCCGTTTCCAAAATCCACTTCCTGGAATCCCGCAGCGTCGTCATTGGTGAAATTGACGATGGAATTGTTGTTGATTGGGATGCCGTCCACCACGAACAAGGGATTGTTGTTGGAGAAGGAACGCTCACCCCGGATGGTAATTTTGGAAGTGGAGCCGACGCCCGTAGAACCGTGGCTGACCGTCACGCCCGCGAGTTTCCCGGAAAGATTGTCCAAAAAATTGACGGATTTAACCTCCGAAATTTGCCGGGCATCCAATTTTTGCACCGCGTAGCCGAGGTCTCTGCTTTGTCGTTGTACCCCAAGCGCGGTCACCACGATTTCACTCAGGCTGTTCGCCTGTTGCATCATCGAAACGTCCACCAAATCGCGCCCGGCAAGCACAATTTCCTGAGTTTCATAACTAATAAAGTTGAACACCAGTGTCGCCGATGCATTGGCTACCGAGAGCGTGTATTGGCCGTTTGCATCCGTCACGGTGCCATTGGTGGTGCCTTTTTCGAGGACACTCACGCCGGGCATAACCTCGTTGGCTTGTTGGTCGCGCACGGTTCCGCTGATGCGTGTGGTTTGTGCCATGAGTCCATTCAGGCATAGACAACAGAGCATTAGCAAGTATGCTTGCTTCATTTTTGCTTCGATTTAAGATTAAGAAGTGAGCAGTGCGGGCATGTGTTAAACACGCCCCCAAGGATGAGTAGCTTTCCGTTGGTCCGTTCCAATCGGTCTATGTAAATTGCGAATGTCCAGTTGAATAGGGCTATACGGGCGGACCCCGGAGCTGGGTAGCGCCTTGAAATGCCCCCGAAAGTGGATTCCGAAGTTCAAAAACAAGGAGTGGGCGCAGGGATGCGAGGATGCTCTGAAACCAGTTTTTAAGCGGGTTCCAGTAGGATATTTTACTCAAAAACGCCTTAAAATCGGCGGCATGGTCGAGATCATGGAGGGGTTCTAGCCACTGGATGGCATGTTGGGACAAATACTGCTCAAAAGCGCCCTGTAACCTGGCGGTTTCCCAGGGGAGTTCCAAAAAAGCCTGGCGCTGGTAGGAGGCTTGTTGTATTCCGATGAGGTACACGCCGCCGTCGGTACAAGGCCCGAGCACCAACGGATTTCGCGTAAGTAGTTTGTTGGATTCGAGGAGCGTGGAGGTCTTCAGCCCCGGGGAATCGTTGCCAATTACCATAACCCGTTCGTATCCACGAGCGAAAACAGATTCCAGCGCATCGGTCAGTTTTTCACCAAATGTCTGGGCGTGTTGGGCGTCGGAGTCGTGGACGAATACGGGGAGTTTGCTCTGCTTGGCTGTGGCAATCGTTTGGCGGATCAGTTGTGCCGCGATGTTGCGGTTACTGTTTTTTCCCGCGCGTTGTACAAACACCTTGTTTGCTGCCTCCTCGGAAGCAGTTCGGGTAAAAATTAAAACGGCTGATTGACCAGAACCTGCGGACATCGTATTGTTAAACCTTGATTAAAAGGAGCGCGAAATGTAGGACAACTTTGGGACGTTCCGGGCGAGGAACTTGGCATCGCGCGCCAAACGGACGCTAAATGAGTCGAATTTGTCCTGCCCGGGGCCAAAATTGAGCTGTGCGCAGCCTTTAGGGTTGTTTCGGATATACGAGTGTAGGTGGAGATTTGGTTTCAAGAACTTGGGATTCGTACTTTTTTCTGCTTGCCCAAAATCAGCTGATTTGCTCAGGAATGAATCCCAGGCCGCGTGCAAATGGCCTTAGAAAAATCTCCATTTTGAGGCCTCCCGAGGCGGGTTACAGCTCTGTAAGCAAAACCAAAAATGTCCAGTAGTAAGGATTACCCCTCGCTTTGCTGAACCATTTCTCCCATGACCAATAATGGAAGGGTTATAGTGGCTGCTACCCGCTGCGTTTCACTCTGATTAAACAGGTTGGACAAAAAAGAATGTTGGTGCGGAATCATGGCTACCAGATTAGCACTGCTGCGGGCAGCTTCGTAGAGAATGCCTTTGTCCACCGCGTCCTCATTTTCGTAAGAGTAACCGTGTTGAATGCCCTTGAGCAAAGTCTGGAGATTACGTTTTGCGGGTGACAGACCACCCTGCGGCACCAATTCCGGTGTTTTTTTCAAATCAAACAAGGTGAACACTTCGATGTATGACTCAAAAGCAGTAGCCAAATCCCGAAGCGCTTGGACGGTTTCGGGGTTTGCAATGGCGTGATCGTCGAATGGGAACAGGATTTTTTTCAGGGGATGGAAAACCACGCCGCGCGGTATCACGAGTAAAGGCAATTTGCCACGCCTGATGGCGGTAGAACTCACACTGCCATACAAGGCATTGGCCAAAGCCGACTGTCCGTGCATACCCATCACGACCAGATTGGCCTGTTCTGCCTGGAAAACTTCCTCCAAATCACTTTGTAGGTCCCAGGACCGCACAACGCATTCAATATCAATCGAATAGCTCTGAACCAAA
>CAZKBH010000017.1:61300-62628 GCA_964550795.1 uncultured Saprospiraceae bacterium | reverse complement strand
TCTTTCAGTTCATTGAGTTTATGCTCAGAACTGGTCGCCATTTCGTCTGCAAAAACATTTGGAAACACTGCCGGAAGGTCTGTTGCCGGAATTGGATAGTTGAAATAGTGGAACAGAATCAGCCGTGCTTCGGTTGCTTTTGCCAATGCTGCGGCATAAAGTACCGCATGGGTAGCACTCGGAGAAAAATCGGTACAAACGATGATGGTCTTCATAATGCGCGGACTTTAAACGATGATTTGGTGTGATTTCAATGATTTGAGTGACAAATGCCTGATTTTAACATGATTATAATCATTATTGTATTCAAACCACGCGGTGTAGGCTATAAAAAATCACTTGTTTGAGCAAAGGTGCACATTTTCACCGCCGAAGAGAATGATATGCGTCAGTATTGAAGCGGATTTTGCTCAAGTCCCGAGATTCGGGCACTCCGAGACGAGTTTATTTCATCATTTTTATCGGATCAAATTTTCCAGCACATACGTCAGCGCCGCTTCGCTTTTCACCTGAATATGCGGCTGAACACCCACCAGGTCCAGGCGTGTGCCGTCGGGGGTGTAGTAGTCGCCGTTGGGAATCACGGCGGTGAAGCCACTGCGCAACGGGTAACTGGAGGCGCTGAGCATGGCGCCGGCCGTAGCTTCGCCCACGAGGGTCACATGGCCTGAATTTTTCAAGTTCCAGGCCAGGGGTTCGCAGGCACTGGCCGAGCGGCGATCCGTGAGCAGGAATATCTTGCCTTGGAAACGTTGTGGTCCGGGCTTGGCTTTTAACACCACAAATCCTTTGTCGTCCAAATCCTGCAAGAACGCCAGCACATCGGGCTGACTGAACGCGGGCATCTGGGCCAGTTCGGCGGCAGTGGGCGGCGCGGGGTGCTCGTTGAACCATTTTTGGGTGAGATAAACGCCCGTTTCGGTTTCTTTTTCCACCAAATATTGCGCGAGTGTAAGACCACCTTCGAGCGCACCGCCGCCGTTCCCGCGAATATCCACGATGAGGTTTTGATAGTTTTTGGCCAACACAATCTGCATCACACTGTCCACATCGCGGCCCGGACAACGGAAAGATTTGATGCGCAGCACTACCGTTTGGGGCGTTTTTTCTTCGAGCGAAACTTGATTGGCCCGGAACGAAAACTGCTTTTGGATTTGTGCTGCCCCGGCGTTAGGGGTTTCTGTGCGAAAGAGCATTTTGTGCGAGAAGGGCAATTTTTTGGCGAATGTGGAAAAGCAGAACACGAGATCCAGGTCGTCCTGGGCTTTTTGGCCCACAGCGGGCATTTTTCGGGCAACAGCCTTCCCTTCCGGAGTTTCCAGCACGCG
>CAZKBH010000017.1:36105-61290 GCA_964550795.1 uncultured Saprospiraceae bacterium | reverse complement strand
ATCAGTTCGTTTACCAAAGCGGGGTAATCATCTTTTGGCCCAACAGCAGTGCTTCGGGTGCCTTCAAGGATGCCGACGTTTTGTCCTTTGGCGTTTTGAAGTGGAATGCGGAGTTGACCGTTTTCCAAAGTTCCCTGACATGGGAAAGCGGCAACGACCACCATATCGAGCATCGCATTGAATACCACTTTGTCCGCTTGCAGGCTGGCTTCGCCTTGGCTGAGGTTGAGAAAGGCCCCGCTGCGGAGCATGGTTTTTTTGGAGAACATTTTGGCAGAACCCGCTTTGAAACCGCCTATCATGTTTTTGACAGCTTTGCGGTGCGAACTGGCTTTAAATTTTGAATCGCTCGAAAATCGGAAATCGAGGGTGCTGCGCATTTCGCCGATGCTTCCGTGCCGAAGGGTCACGTCCCAAGTGCCACTCAAGGCTTCAGCGGGGCTTTGAGCGGCGAGGGGGAAAAAAATGCTGGACAACAAAAGGGCTGCGAGTATGATGAAGATGAATTTGAAAAGACTCATGATGTGGAGCGGTTGGGCGTTGAGAATGTTGAGCGGTTGAGAATGTTTAGGTGTTTAGCGTTTAGGGGGTTATGTTGGGACAAAGGTGGGGGAGCGGAAACAGCGCTGCAAGGGGCAGGGGCTGAGGCAGGGTTTTTCAGGGCCGAAACAGGGGTGAGAAACTGGGTGTTTTGCCTGAAATACGGTTTTGGAAGCGTGAAATACGGTGCATCCCATGCTACCTTCGCCTTTGAAAATGCAAGAACAGGCGCTACACAACACCGAATACATCCCGCTCACGTTCCGACTCGCGCGGGGCTGGCGATGGCTGTGGTTTACCCTGCTTGGGGTGCTACTTTATCAGTTTTTTACACTTCAAAGGCCTGGTTTTGGGGAATTTGGCACCTTGTTCAAAGGAGAAATTTGGGCCTATTTGCGGGCATTGCTGGGCTATTATGTGTTGTTTGAACTGGTATCGGTGTTTATTTTCATGCGCCTTGCGATCCGGTATGTGCATTTGGTGGGGATGGATCGTTTGCCGCCTACTTTTGCTGGGGTACTGATGCATCAGTTGAAGTTTTTGCCCTTTGTTTTGGGGGTGATTTTGATTTTTGGACCCATTACCAATGCGCTGCGTTATCTGGTGGTTTTTTACCCGGATTATACCTGGACAAGCTATTTCCCGGAGTATTTTTTCACCGCCAGGATGTATGTCAACTATCTTTTGCCGTTTCTAATTTTTGGGTATTCAATCTTGAATATCAACCTGTTTCTGGATTACAACGATTGGCAAGGAACTCGTTTCGCCCGATTGGCGCAGACCCAAACGGTGGCCAACAATTTTCTAAAAACCGTAGAAGCCCGCGATGAAATTGGCGAAACTCTGCTTCCGGTACAGGAGGTGTTGTGGTTTGAAGTGGAGGAGAAAAATTACCGCGCTTTCACCCGAGGCAAAACGTACAACATCCGAAAAACCCTGGCTGAATTGGAAGCTGAACTTGATCCGGACAAGTTTTTTCGCGTGAATCGCGCGGTCATTATCAACCTGGCGCATTTAAAAAACTATTCCTTCTGGGAAAACGACAAATACATACTCCGCCTCAACGATGACAAAACCGAATTCGTGATGCAGCGCACGCGCCTCAAGGAATTGCGGGGGCGCATTGGAGGCGGGTAAATTTGCCTTGTTATTCCCTGATTAAACCTCTTTCAACCAATCACCATCATCCAAACGCCATGAATCTCGCTGAACTTCGTCGCAATCTGGAGGCACAAATCCGGGAGGGGCAACTTCCCGAGGCGCTTCAGGCACTTTTGAGTAAACTGCCAGAAGGCGGGGAATGCTACCGAATTGTGTCGGCGCTCATTGCCCGTTTGAACGCTGCGAACAAAGAGCGGTTCCGAAATACCATTTCTTTTGAGGAATATCAGCGGCGGGTTGATCAGGTTTCGGCTGACTTTTTTGATTTATTGGCAGGCTTGACGGAAGCAGATTTTTCGACCCCGGTGGCTGCGCCCAAAGAGGGGAAATCCGCAAAAACTGGCTCCGTGCTCTATCGGGTGCCGGATGTGATGCAGTTAAAAATTGCCACCCGTTGCACCATCCGTGTGGCCGTGAATGAAGATGCGATTTTGGAAAACATCCTGCTGGATCAACACGTGGAAATTAAATCCAAGGTCGAAATTTCCGATGTGATGAGCGCGGAACTGGTGGATGCTCAAGGCGGTACGTTCCAGATTACAGCGCTTAATTCCCGTACCCAACTCATTCGAGATACGGGTTTCACGGAATGGAATTTTAATGTTACGCCGCTAATGGAGGGTGTTCATCAGTTGCTGGTGAAGGTTTCTATCATGGAAGTGGTGCCTGGTTTTGATGAGCCAATTCCCCGGGAGGTATCCCTGCTGGAAACAGTCACAATTATCGCCGCCGAACGGGTAGTGGCAGAGGAAAAAGCGCCTGAATATGAGGAAGTTAGCGCTTCGGAGTCTGCCGTTGCTACGTCGTCTGTGGGCTTCAAATCCAGCGGGCAGCAATTTGCCTTTCAAAGCGCGGCGGCCCTTGCGATATCGGTTCCAAAAGCTGCCGCAGCACCGCCGCCCCCTGCACCGCCCCCGGTGGCTCCACCTGCTCCGATTTTTTCACCGCCGCCGCCGATGCCTTCTCCCTCAGTGTCGAGGAAGGAGCAAGGGTCAGTATCCCGAAACCTGCGTGCATTGGCCCTGTTTTTGGCTTTTTTGGTGATCGTTCCGGCGGCTACCTGGGCATTTGCGCCGGATTTGCCCGCATGGGTGAACGCACATTATATTCAAAAGACTCCGGAGGCCTATGCAGGGTTCATCGAAGCACATCCAGAAAGTGCGAGGCTCGAGCAAGCGTTTTTTTACAAGGCTGAAACCAGTGGGCGTTTGGCAGATTTGCGGGCCTATGAGAAACGTTACGAGGCCAGCGGGAAATACCAGGCAAAGGTGCAGGATAAAATTGTGGCGCTTGAAATCAAATCTTTTGAAAACATACGAACCAAGCCGGATCCTGCCAAAATTCGGCAATTTGTGCTTGATTTCCCAGAAACCAAGCGACTCCCGGAGCTAAAAAGAGTGGTTGAATCCCGCCCCGAAAATCGGGAAAAATTAATGGCTGAGGTGGAAGAAGCATACTTAGTTGCTGTTCAAACGCGTCCAACCGAGCAAAAAGTGACGGAGTATCTTCGGGATTTCCCCCAACCCGCGCGCCTCCAGGAAATTGAACAAGCGGCCCGAACGAAACCCGAAGTATTCAGCAAAGTACAACCAATACTGGAGGATGCGTATTTGAAAAAAATGGAACAAAGCCCCAGCAAAATACAATCTGAGCAGTTTTTGGAGAAGTTCCCAGAGCCAGTCCGACGAGATAAATTTGAAAAGATTTTGGATAAAAGGCCCGAGCAGAACCAAGAGATCATCCGGAAAATGCGGCGGCTTCCCAGAGGGGAGTAGGTGTGCGGCTACGCTTTACCTGCTAGGATGGGGGCAAGCTCCGCGAAAAATAAACACAGCGCCCCCTTTTCGCGAATGCAGAAAAGGGGGCGCTGTACATTGGTATAACCTGAAATTTACCCAAAAGCCTACTTCGGGGCGTTATTCGGGTTTAACAGATCATAAAACTGATCCAATTTCGGCAGAATGATGATCCGGGTACGGCGGTTGGTAGAGCGGCCCTCCGCAGTGGTGTTGCTAGCTAAGGCGTTGTATTCACCACGACCGGCTGCGATCAAGCGGTTAGGGTTTACTTTGAAGTTGTTCTGCAGCACGCGTACCACTGCGGTCGAACGTTTTACGCTGAGATCCCAGTTGTCATCTATACAGGCATTTTTGATTGGCACATTGTCGGTATAACCTTCTACTAACACCTCCACTTCAGGGCGGGATTCAATGATTCTGGCAATTTTGCCCAATACCTCGTTGGCTCTGGGGGTCAGGGTGGAACTTCCGCTTTGGAACAACATTTTGTCAGACAAATTGACAAAAACGACCGTTTTGTCCACTTTTACGTCCACATCCTGATCGTCAATAC
Organism: uncultured Saprospiraceae bacterium; assembly: GCA_964550795.1. Taxonomy (GTDB): domain Bacteria; phylum Bacteroidota; class Bacteroidia; order Chitinophagales; family Saprospiraceae; genus M3007. Next base: position 57,237 of record CAZKBH010000017.1, on the reverse strand, counting down.
CGTCTTTCAGCACGCTTTTGAGGTTCACGGCCAAGGCGAGATTGATTGAATCGGCTCTGGTTTTGGCCGCCTGGAGCAGGTGAATGTACTTGTCTTTGCGTTCCAACTGCGCCAAAGTTTCTCTGATATTGTCGCTGGCTGATTGAGAAAGCACAGTCAGATTGCCCACTTGGCTGGATTGTTGGTCGCGCTGGGATTTGAGGTCTGCAATTTGCTCTTCACGGAGTTTCAAGGCCGCTTGGATGCTCCGCAAGTCACTTTTCAGGAGTTCATTTTCTCTTTGACAACCCGAAATCTGATCCAGCATGCTTTTGATCCGAACGTCGCAGCTTGCCAAATCCTTGTTGGCGTTGTCCAGTTCTTGTTGTTTATAATCGAGATCCTGCTTGGTGGCCAAATATTTCTTTTTGGTCACGCAGGAAGTCATGGCTGCTCCCAGGCAGAGCAAAAGCAAAAGTTTGATGTTATTGTTCATAATATATCGAAAGGTGTTGAAGCCCAAAGGTAGGGTTTCAATGTGAAAACCGTTACTGCCGATCTTGCTCATACACGCGGGTTGGCTCCGCCTTCCATTCGTCTGACATACATTGGTGAAAAACCTTGGCTGTTGGGCAAATCTGAAACACATCCACTTCCAAAAATCCCGCGCTGCGCTTCAGCGTAAACTTGCGCAACTGCCCGCGATAATCCCATTCGCTGACCGTAAGGCAGTCGGTAAATTCTTCCACCATGGGGGTAACTTTCCGGCCATTGTACACCAAAAAATCTGCCCCGATGCGTACCAGGTTTCCCTCCATCACTGCAAGCCTGGAATCACTTTCCACCACCTGAAACAATCCAAGATAGTCTTTTTGCTGTATTACGCTGTCAATCAGCGTTTTAAGTGGAAAAATGGTCAGGGTAGGGAAGGTAGTTTCGAAGCCTTGAGCCAGGTCGTACCCGAAGCCACCCATAATATAAGCGGTGTCCTGATGCAACGTGTAACAATGATGGACACCCGCAAATTGATCGTCCACGAACGGCGGGAAATAACTCAAGGGAAGGATATACGTCTTTTGTGCTTGCAAGTCCAGCAACAACATGTCGCAATTATACACCGCCTCCGCCTCGGGGTTATTTTCATCCAAGAATTTGCCCCCGACGATGACTCGGTATTGCCCGGAATAAAAAGAGGCTTCCCCAACCATGGGTGGGATTTTGGTTCCGGCCAGGGTGTAGATTGCACTGGAATCTGAGTAGCAGATAAATTGTGCCTGAGCTACTTCGGTCAGTAAGAGGGGGAGGAGGAGGAGGAGATTGCGCATGGGAGGATAGTTGAGATGGTTGAGAGGTTTAGGGTGGGCTAAAAACCAGTGAGGTCGAGCATGTAATGTTTTAAAAGCGACCAATAAGAAAGGGCGGTTTTTACGAGTTTATCGGAGGGATGTTGGCGGAGTTCGAGGAGCGCGACTTTTAGGCGAACATTGGCGCGGTAGGCTTTGAAATAACTAAACAACAATCCATCTTCTGCTTGTTCAAAACAGGGCCAATGGGATGCATAAGCTTCCAAAAAAACGCTCGCGAGGTCATTTCGACCATGATATTCCAAATCCATACAGAGAAACGCCAGCTCATTTAGCACATCTGTCTGGCGGAAATGTTCAGAAAACTCCAGGCAATCGAACACCACTGGCTCGGCGTTTTTGGGCAAAAAAATATTCCTCGAATGCAAATCTCCGTGTCCCTCCACCCAAAAACCACTGCGAACCCGCGTCTGCATATAACTGGCATAAGCATTCAAAATGGTGGGAATGGCCTTGGCCCATGCCCGCAACAACTCTGAATCCGGCGCCTGAATCGCCGACAAATCCGCCTCGAAACCAAAAAGATCTGCAAAATCCTGTATGTCGTCTGCTGCAAGGTACAGGTGCTCGGGCGGTAGCCGGTGTTGCAGGTGAAAATGGGCTAGTAAATCAGCCAAACGTTCCAGGTCTTGGTGTTCCACGCCTCCTTCCAACAGCAAACGATCCATCTCGCGGGCATTGTCCATCCGATGCATCTGCAGGGCGTAATCCAGTACAGGCAATTGTTCATCGCCGATTCCCTGTTCACTTATGGGCAATACCCCCAGATACATCTGCGGGGCGAGTCGGCGGTTCAGCCTCAGTTCTTCTTCGCAGAAATGTTTGCGCAATTCCAGGGTGCTAAAATCAAGAAAATCAAAGCGAACTGGCTTTTTGATTTTGAAGGCAAATTCGTCCGTCAGAATCACCCATGAAATATGGGTCTCGTGCAACGAAACGCCAGTTTTAGCTCCCGGGAATAAGCCCTCCGACACGATTTGATGGATTTGCGCTTCATTCATTGTAGATATTGTTGGATCATTTGGGCTGCTTCGTCGGGCGATTTTTCGTCTGTACTCACCAAAAGCCGATGCGCGGGAAGTGGCTCAAACTGATCGCGGATGCTTTCATATACTGCAAAATCGGCCTCACTATCAGGTCTCGGGCGACTCAACCGATCGCGCAGGGTTTGTTCACTGGCCTGTATTTCCACCCAATGATATTCCACCCCACAAGCCCGAGCCAATGCCTGAAAAGGCGCGCGCAGGGTTTCTTTGTAAAAGGTGCTGTCCACCACAACCACCTGCCCATCCGACAATGCTTCTCGGGCCCGTTGCAGCAGGGCAGCATACACTTGCTGCTTATCTTCCGGGCTGTAATGCCCCATCAAACCCAGCTCCCGGCGCAGCACGTCGCTGTTGAGGTGCAGTGCTCCCATGCGCGCGGCCAATGTGCGGGCGACGGTCGTTTTACCAGTGCCTGGTAGTCCGGCGATGAGTAGGAGCATGTGTTTGTTGGAAGTCGGCTGTTTGGGTGGTTATTCTTTTTCGGCTTTCAAAATTACCAACAGTGCGGCAAGGAAAACCAAATTTTTGACGATGTACTGCCCTACCAGTGTAAATCCGTAGGGGGCGTGCGAAAACGAAACCTCAGGAAAGAAAAACAGGGGCATAAATGTCAAAATCATGTGCAAAACTGCCGCCTGTGCCCCAAATTTAGTGAAACGCCCGCTCAAAAAGATCACGCCAATCCCAACCTCCCAGATCGCCAACAATATCAGGTTAATATGATCGGGTATCAATCCAAAGGTCAGGATTCGCGTGGTATCTCTGGCTAGATTCTCCGCCGGGCTAAGTCCGTGAAAAAACTTCAACATGCCAAACCAAAAATAATTGACTCCAATTGCCCAACGCAACAAGCGTGTGGAGTTGGCTAACACGGCTGTATTTAAATGAGTCATCCAGCGATTTTACGTTTGTCAAAACTTTAGGATTACTCCTCTGCTGCCTGCCCCTTCACGAAGGTAGCATAGACATACACCGTCGTATTAGAATCCCCAAAAGTATTCTGGATCAGCGGTTTTACATCCTTCCAATCCAATCCACCAACGCCCGTTGCCAGACGCGGAATTGCCACACTTTTCAGTTCTTCCTTTTCAATAATTTGCTTCAGCTCACGCAGGGCGTGGTTGACGTGCTGTAAAGTGGCCGGGCCAGGATGTCCGCTATGGTTGTGTGCCGTAGAAGGCTCTTGGGTAAGCAGATTAATGACCCGAACGCCTTCCGCGCCCGACCAAATCCAGGCGCCGCCCGGTTTGGGGTTGGTTTGATGGCACCAGTGCCGAAAATCTTTGACCATGGAAGGGTAATCTTGCCGGAGGCTCAGTGCCAGCCCGTTTTCAAAATGATCGTGGGGTGCAACACCGTGTGCAATGGCTTGTGCCTTGGACAACATAATGTCGCCGCTAACTTCTTTTATCATAAAGTAAGATGTTTGAATTCGGCTGCAAGTTGGCAGAAGCGGCGTCTTTCAAGAGATGACGGCGGTTAAGATCAGCACTGATATTGGTCATGTGCTACCCAAACGTTCCTCAAAGACGCCGGTTCGGCCATTTTGCTCGCTACTTCGCTCCATCTTCCGTTAGCATACGTGTCCACAGCTCCTTTCCCTCGTTATTGATGATTTTTACCTCCAAAGCACGCTTGGTACGCGGACCAGAAAACCGCAGCAACCCGAAACTATGTTCTGCCACGGCGGTGCCAGGCACCCGAAAATCGTTCGGTTCCTTGGTGGGCGCATCGGAATACACGCCCGAGCTAAGTGGGGAAGCCGTGAGGTCATATACCCAGTTTCCCGCCCCGTTTTTCATCGCACTGAGTTCGGAAAAATGGCGATCGCCGGTCAAAAAGACCACCCCTTTGATTTTTTCCTGTTCGATAAATTTGAGAATGGTTTCGCGTTCTTCGGGAAACAGGTTAATGGCGGTTTCATAGTTGGGGCTGGTGCTCACCATTTGCCCGCCAATGGCCACAATTTTGAAGGGCGCACGGCTTGCGGATAATGCAGCGAGGAACCAATTCAATTGTTCTTTGCCCAAAAGAGTGCGATCTGGACAGGTTTTGCAATAATTGGGCGTGCGGAAATAGCGATTGTCGAGCAAGAAAAAATCTACATCTACGAACTGGAATTGTGTCGTACACCCTTTTTGCCCGTGGACCCCAAACGTTGGATTTCCCCAGAAATCCCGGAAAACTTCCCAAGCGGTTTCTTTGTGAATAAAGCTGCCGTCAGAATCATTTGGACCAAAATCATGGTCGTCCCAAATGGCATAATTGGGCGTAGAGGCCAGGAGCGGCTGAAGCTCAGGGATAGACCGGTCGTGGGTATAGCGGTGCTGCATCCCGGAGCGCGTGTACCAGTCCACCTCCCGGAAATAGACATTGTCGCCGAGCCAAAGCATGAGATCGGGTTTTTGGTTTGCAATTTGCACAAATGCCTGATAGTTACCGCCGTACGGTTTCCCAGGACGATCATATTGCGCTTCGTTGACGTAGGCGCAACTGCCCGTTGCAAGGGTGAATTCAGGTGGGTCGCCGCGATATTGCCAGAGTGGTTGGGTGCTAAAAGTGGTTGGAACAGAAAGCCGAACCGAATCGCCGTTGATCTCCACCCGATACTCGTAGCGGGTGCCAGGCTCCAGTTCTCCCAGGATGCACTTGGCCGTGAATGCGCTCTGTCTATATGTGTGCACTTGATCCGTGCGCCATCTTTGCTCGGCTTTTCCAGCCACCCAATATTCTACCAGCACGGAGGCGAACGTTTGGGTTTGAACCCATATAAGCGCCTCTCGCATTTCTACATAGCCCACCATGGGGCCATTCCGCAGGGCTTCGTTGCCACTTTTGGGCATTGTTACCGGGATAACTGGTTTAAGCTCAGGGGATTGAGACGGTTTTTGAGCGCAGCCCAATAAAAGGAGTAGGAGGGCGAGGGATTGCAGTTTATTCATAGTTGAAAAGATTATGGAGCGCGAAGATAACAGGCAAGGCCGAAAATTTGACCCGAAATAACAGACAATGCAATGATTTTACACTGGCTTTTTATACCATGATATAGGGGTTTTCCCGCACCGGCGCGTGTCCGGTTTCTTTACACTACTTTTGCCCACTTTTTAGCTCCTCTCCAAAATAAAACAGCCTTGTAGCGCTGTTTTCAGTACCTTTTAGTTTATCGTTCCATGCCGTTTTCTATTCATTCTACCCGTATTATCGGTCATTTTAAAGGTGAAACGCCCGGACCCCTCATCCTGGTCGTTGCGGCTTTGCATGGCAATGAGCCAGCTGGAGTTAAGGCCCTGGAATTGGTTTTTGAAGCACTGGAACAGGCACGGCGCGATGATCCGGAGTTTCAATTCAAAGGAACCTTGTTGGGAATGATTGGGAACTTGCAAGCATTTCGTATTCGACACCGATTTATTGAACAGGACCTCAACCGCGTATGGACGGAAGCATTTCTGCAGACCAGCAGAGCTACTTCGGATGCGGATTTAAAAGCTGAAAATTTAGAAGTGGTGCAGCTTTTTGACTTGATTTCCAACGCATTACAGGCCAATCCAGCAGTCCAAACGGTTTTGCTCGATCTGCACACCACCTCAGCAGATGGCGGCGTTTTTTGCATCCCGACCGATGAGGGCGAAAGTTTGGAATTGGCTCAGCATTTGGGCGCGCCCGCCATTTTGGGACTTCATTCCAGCATCAATGGCAGTTTGTTGGGCTTTGCAAAAGCGGGCGGTTTTGCGCTCCCCACCAGCAGCCCAATTTGTATCGCCTTTGAGGCTGGCCAGCATGAGTCCCAGCGCTCCGTTTCGCGCGCGGCCATTGCCATGGTGCGGTGTTTGCGGGTTATGGGGAATGTTGAAAACCATGTTTTGCTTGAATTTGCAGAAAGCCTTGCATTGCCGATCATGACAGGGGTTCCGCCAATCGTGCGTTTCAAGTATGCACACCACATCAAAGCGGAGGATCAATTCAAGATGCGGCCCGGCTACGCCAATTTCCAGCCTATTCTGAAAGGCGAACATTTAGCCGACGATGTAAATGGCCCTATACTTTCGCCCGAAAGAGGATTGATTCTCATGCCTTTATATCAGGCAAAAGGCTCCGACGGTTTTTTTATCGTACAGTAATTTTCCAACACATTGCAGCGCGGTCATCACCGCAGGAAATGAGCGAATCGGGTAGCCAGAGCAGCCGGTTCACGGAGCGCGGGTGACTGCCAAAGCGCAAGGTATCCAACACTTTTAGCAATTCAAAGGTCTGCGCGTCCCAGATTTTGAGGGTCCGGTCGCGGCTCGCGGTGGCAAATAGTGCCCCATCGGGCGAAAAAACCAGGTGGTTGAGGGTGAACAGGTGCGCGGGTTGTTCGGAAATCAGGGCACCTGCCTGTTCCAGGTTCCAGACGCGGAGCATGGCATCGCGGCCGCCGCTGAGCAGGTAGTTTTCGTTGGAAGCATACGCGAGGGTAAATACCGAATTGCTGTGGGCATCTCTAAATACCTGTTTGATCTCGAGCGTTTCCACATCCAGTACATAAATGGAACAATCACTCGCCCCCACGGCGATTTCCCCTCTTTTTTCCGAAAAAGCGATGCTCCGCAAAGATTGATGGGAAAGTTGCAGGCTTTCCACCGTACGGGCTTCAGCTGCATCCCAGCGTGTCAGAAAGCCATCGCCGCCTGCACTGAAAAGCCAAGGTCCGATGGTTTGCAGCGCGTACACCCCGCGTTTGTGATGCTGAACGTTGCGCGTCTGTTCGGGATGTTGTCGGTCAATCCAATGCAGGCCCCCGTTCATATTGCCCGCCACGATTCGGTTGGGATCTGGCAGCGCGCAGAGCGCAAAAATTTGCGTTTCCACAGAGGCCACGAGTTTGCCCAAATCAGGCGCATCCAAATCCCATTCTACCACCCAGCCGTCGCCACCAGCGGTCAGAAAATGACGGGAATTATGCCCGGGTGCCAAGGCATAAAGCGCGGCATTGTGCCCTGTGCAGGTGTGTATTTTTTCGATTTCGAGGGGCATATTCAACCCGTTACCGGGAAAATTTGTGCCATCAAGTAAGCAAAAATGGCAAAAGTGATGCTTCCAATCAGCAATCCCAAAGCCGAAAGGCGGTCATCGGCCGAAAGGCGGTCATCGCTGGTTTTGAACATGAAAAACCCTGCGAACACGCCACCGATTGCCAGCAGGTACCAGGGGATAAAAAATTGCAGTCCAAAGGCGACCGCGAAAGTTAAAAGTGAGCGTAAAAAAATGGGTAAGAACGATTTCATGTGCGTAGGAACAAAGTTGAATCCTGTTCGGATGCCCAAAGGTAAGGTGGAATTCAAGTTGGAAGTTCCACGATGATGCGTACCTTTGCCCCTCATTTTCACAAAAAATAACGCACCACCATTCATGGGCAAAGGAGATTTCAGATCCAAACGCGGTAAAATCCGCCGGGGTACCAATGGCAAAAGCCGCCCCAATCCGCGCAAAAACCGGGCTGCACACAAAAAAACTGCAGCCTAAACTCAAAGCCTTGCTCGTAGCAAACACTGCCGAGCAAGGCTTTTCTTTTAGGAACGGTCCGTTCTACCGAACGCAGGATGGGTACCGGGTTAAAAATTAAAATTTCAAAATTTTTTTCGGGCGCATCTTGCACACAAAAAAAAGTAAGAGTACTTTTGCACCCGCTTTTAGAAAGCAGGCTGGTTCTTTTGACTTGCAATGCTTTTTTAAAGCTGTGGGAATTGGGTCATGGTGTAATCGGTAACACAGCAGATTTTGGTTCTGTTATTCAGGGTTCGAGTCCTTGTGACCCAACAAATTTTAAAGCGCAATTATCTGGCAATCAGATAGTTGCGCTTTTTTCTTATACCTGTGCCGCATCCGGCATACAAATATGAAATTGGTGGCCCAATTTTCCTTTTCGACGCTAATTTTGCTGCTGATTAAAGTAAACGCAGAAAGGTTTTAAATGATTTGCCTTCCAGGCATTGGTTATCAATCGAATCAATCGGCTAATCGTCCAATCGAATCAATCGAATCAATCCACTCGGCTATGAAGACAAAAAAAACACGCACTGAAGGGAGTCGTTATTTCCCTAAACGCTACGACCAAAATCCCGCCAGCCGCGACGAAATTTTGGATGAAGGCTTGGTCTGCCACGTCGCATTCAATCTTGAAAATCAACCTTTTATCATTCCAACGGGGTACTGCCGGGTAGAAAATACCCTTTACTTGCACGGTTCCGTGGGCAGCCATTTTTTCATGCAAATGGCCAAGGGAGTCCCTGTTTGTGTGAGTGTGACCTTGCTCGATGGGCTGGTATTGGCGCGCTCTGCCTTCAATCATTCGATGAACTACCGCTCGGTGGTGGCTTTTGGTAAAACACGGCTCGTGGAAACAGATGCGGAACGTTGGCTGGCAACCGAACGTTTTGTAGAGCATGTGCTGCCTGGTCGCTGGGAAGAAGCCCGCAAACCGAGTGCGAGTGAAATGAAAAAGACGATGTTCATCGCCGTCGAAATTGAGGAAGCCTCCGTTAAATTCCGGGCGCATGGCGTGATGGACGAGGCGGAAGACTTAGCCCTGGAGGTTTGGGCCGGGGTTTTGCCTATGAAACACAGCGCATTTGACCCGGAAACCGATGAAAACGGCAAACTGGGCCTGCCTATTCCAGCCTATTTGCAAGATTACCAGCGTTAGCATATTCGACTTGCGCATGCATATCCTTCAAAGTACACTCGACGACCTCGAAACCATTTTTCAACTGTACGATGATGCCATTGTGCATCAAAAATCTGTCTCTGATCTGTACTGGTTGCCTTTCGACCGGCAGCTCGTGGAGATCGAAATCGCGGAAGGGCGACAGTGGAAAATCCTGGCCGAGGACGGTCAGGTAGCGGGTGTGTTTGTAACGGCCTATTCCGACCCTGCTATTTGGGGCGACCAAGATCATGCCCCCGCTGTTTACCTGCACCGCATTGTGACGAATTCAAAATTCAGAGGCCAGAACCTTCTTGCAAGGGTGGTGGATTGGGCTAAACAACACGGTAAATCCCTGCAGAAAAAATTCGTCCGCCTCGACACCTGGGCAGCGAACCAGAAGCTAAAGGAAATATACCTCCGCAATGGCTTTCGATTTTTATTCAATGCCGCTCCTGCGGATCCCAGCGCACTCCCGAGCCATTATTCGGGCATTTTGTTGGGGTTTTATGAAATGGAGATTGATTGAAAGGGATTAATCGCCTTTTTAAGCAGGATTAATATAGCACGGCATTCCTGGAAAGCCAAGGCTATGGGAATACCGTGCTATCGTCCAAAATTCTTATTTTTTTGGAAGCCACCAGCCCAACCAGGCACCCACCAAGCCCCATTGTACCAGTGCGTCCACCAGATACCCCATTGAACTACCTTCAAACCAGACGCTATTGAGGTATGGGATAGTTAGGTAACCGATGATCCCCACGGCTATGGAGGCCTGGAAAGCCATCGTCAGGTTTAGATTCGGCATTTTCAAGAGCAGCCAAATCAGTAAATAAGCCGCTAACAGATCTACGGCAAAACCACGCACCATGTTCATGCCCATGGCCGTATTAAACGACTTATGATAACTTATACTCGCCCAGGGTTTGCCGGAAGCGGCTTCCATGACCGCTTGCGTTTGTTCCTGTGTGCTGCCGGGAGCTACGCCCGGAATCATATAGGTACCGTCTTCTGTCAGGTTTTGATTCAGGACTTCCATGATTTTGTCCTGATTCGGGGTGTACTGAAACTCTGATTGGTGTACTGGCAGTAAGGACCAAGAAAGGAACTGCCAAATAAACAGGATCAAACCTGCGACGAGTGTTGCGATCAGTTGTTTTTTCATAACCGTTTTGTTTGAATGTGAAATATGTTGGCGAAGGTAAAATGCTTAGAAATAAAAAACAAAATGTTTTTAAATAAAACAGTGCTTTTCCAAATAAAACGAATTTAGTGCCTTTTTCTGGAAATTGGTCGCTGCGGTGGCCTCCCCCCTGCCCCCCTCAGGAGGGGGATAGGCTCCGGGCTTGGGAGCAGGCTGGACGCGTTATTTCACTCTTTCAATCCGCATAAAACGTCATCACGTTATCCCCAACCACGAAGGACGCGTTGCTGCTGCTCATTTTGTCTTTCATTATTTGTTCGCCTAAAAACCTGAGCACATCCATGCGTTTGGACAGCGGTATTTGCGTACGAGCTTCCCAATGTTCTTCCGAGGGGATGTCCAGAATAACCACCGCTTTCCCGCCTCCGAATTCCCACCACATATCGAACTTGCCTTCCGGGCTTTCGTAATAAACGGTGCCGCCGCGTCCGTAGTCGGAATAGCGCAGATGTTGGCTCGAGCTGTATTCGCTGCGTTTGGATGTACTGCCTCCGTGCTCGGTGAGCCGTTCGAGCATTTGTTGGAGATGGGTTATAAAACTGATGGGCACGTTGAGCCAGGTTGCGATTGTTTGGGGTGTTTTGCCGTCCAGTAGATGCATTCGTGTCAGATCACGCAAAAGTTCTGTTTGTGCGGCTTCTTTGAACTGATTTTGGCGGCCTTCAAAATAGATTTGGGCCATTTTAGCGCCCTCTTTTTCGGCTTTAGCACGGGCTTTTTTGGCAGCATCGAGTTCTTTTATAACGGCTTTTTGCTCTTTTTGGAGTGCGGCGTTCGCTTTTTCTATGCCTTTGAGCGCATCTTTCATGGACTTTTCCATCATTTTGGAAAATTGTGCCTGTTGCGCGGCCATTATTTCAGCCAAACGCTCCTGAACGGCCGCCTCCATCCGGGACTTTTCGTCTTTTTCCTGCATGTTAGAACTTTATTTTTACAAAAATCGTCCCCGCCACAAGGGCAAACACTGTATTATTTCATGTCTGGTTTAAACACCACAAACAGTAAAACAATCAGCCCATACCCGAGAAAGGGGATTGCCGGAATCCAAGCCATCATGGAGGCGATTTTGGGCTGACCATGATGGTACAGGTAGTAACTAATCCCTATCCATGCACAAAATACCAAAGTGACGATTGTCAGCAGTCCATTGTCGGAACTGGTTTGCCGGATGCTGTCCATGACGGTGAAATAGAGGGCCACCAACACAGCAATACAGTCTACGGCAAGCGCAATTTTGTAGGATAAAGACATAATTTACTGACGTTTAAGAATCCACTTGTCCAAGATTTTGCTACATTCCATGCTTGATTTTTCGACCGAGCTTGGTTCGTCCAGGGCTGCCCGGAGTTCGCGCACAGCCGGGAGGTAATCCACCCCTTTTCCTTCAAACTTCTCCACCGTGCGGAGGATTCGCGCTACCTCCCAGGAAAACCGTTCTGGGTAAAAATTCGATGCGTGATCGCTGCGTCGAATATCCTCGCGAATAGACTTTGCCACATTCAAAATGCCCAAACGAACGGGCTCCAGGAACAATTCGGGGTTGTCCACCGCATTGGAAGCCAAAAAAGTGAAGGGTTCCCGTGCCCAGCCGCTATCCAGCCTGCGGATCAACTCCTCCTGCCAGTCCGGGCGCGACTTGATCTTGGCCAGGGCGCGCTCCCGAATATCATCGTCCTGGTTCGCATCGGTAAAGACGAGGATAAAAACCAGGTCCTTTGATACATCGCAGGAGTCTATATCGGCCAATTGACGCGCGTGATTCTGATCCTGATCGCTATACATCTGCTCGATGCTGCGACGGGTATTTTGATTGGATTCACTGATCAAACCCAGCAGCAGTGCGGAGGCTCCCAATACTCCCAGTCCAAATGCGGTAATCAGCGGAATTTTGAAGGCGGATGCAGGAAAAGAATTGCGGAGACCGTCATTGAGCAAAATTGCGCTGCCCAAAATCAGGAGAACGGGCACCAAAGCAGGCGTAAAACCCAAAAAACGATTGATAAAAGCCGCAAACGGTCCTGGTTCTCCATAAAAAAGTGCACCCGCTGCCACGGTGGTTACCGAAGCAAGCAGTCCAAGCGTTACGAGCAGGAACCGCGCTGTTTTGCCCGATGATACCCAGCCAAAACCACCTTTTGAGCCGATAATCAGGGCAACCAGAATCATCAGGATCAAAAATGCGAGATTTAGCAGCATGATGCTCCAGACATGCCCCATCGCTGCATCGCCCCCTCGAGGGCTTTGTTTGAGGTAAATCAGACTGAAGAGCAGGCAAAAAAGCAGGGTCGCAAGCGCGAGCAGAATATTGCCTAAAATGGTCATAAATTGCTACTTATCGCAGTTTTTCGGGGTTGTCTTTTACAAAACTTTTCCAGCCCGAGTAGGATTTTTGGCCCGCCAGTCCCGGGCTGTTGGACTGGTACCAATGACAAACCGCCGTGGCCAAAGCGTCCGTCGCGTCGAAGTATTTTTCGGTAAATTTGGTGTGTAGGATGTTCTCGAGCATCCCGGCTACCTGTTCTTTGGAGGCGTTGCCATTACCGGTCACGGCGCTTTTGATTTTTTTGGGCATATACTCCGTAATCAGCAGCCCATTGACCATGCCTGCTGCGATGGCCACGCCCTGTGCGCGACCAAGTTTGAGCATAGATTGTACATTTTTGCCAAAAAACGGCGCTTCAATGGCCATTTCTGTGGGCAAATGTATCCGAATAAGGTCTTGTACCTGCTCAAAAATATAGCGAAGTTTGATCGTATGGTCATCGCTGCTGATGTGGGAAAACGTCACAACCCCCATTTCAATCACCTGAATTGCTTTTTTGTCGGCACTAATAATGGCAAACCCCAGCACGTTGGTGCCGGGGTCAATGCCGAGTATACGTTTGGGGGAATTCATGCTTTTTCGGATTGATACGCCTACATAATTCGAGTTCCTTCAGGAATAATCGCGCCTTTTTTGATCACGATTACGCCGTCGCGGATGACGTATTCTTCGGTGTCTGTATCGGGCAGGTGTGGCCCCCCTTTGATCACCACGTTGTTGCCAATGCGGCAGTCTTTGTCCAAAATCGCGTGTTCGATGTGGCAATAATGTCCCACGCCCAATGGAATATCTTGCTGCGAAGTGGCTATTTCCTGCAAAGTCTGGTACACATCATTACCCATCACGATGGAATCCTTGATGACGGTGTTTTCGCCTATTCTGGAGCGCAACCCAATAACGGAACCTTCAATCACCCGAGCGTGGATGATGGAGCCTTCGGCGATGAGGGCGCGGTTCAGCTGTGTGCCGCCGTAAAATTTGGCTGGCGGCAACATCCGACCGCGGGTGTACACCACCTTTTGAGAATCAAAAAGATTGAACGGGGGAATATGATCCGTGAGTTCAATGTTGGCTTCAAAAAAAGAGCGAATGGTCCCGATGTCGGTCCAATAGCCTTCGTATTGGTATGCGGCTACTTTTCTGCCTTCTGCAATGGCGTTGGGGATAATTTCCTTGCCAAAATCCGTTGCATCAGGGTAATCATCAAACAGGTCATCGAGGGCTTTGCGATTAAAAATATAGATGCCCATGGAGGCCAGGTAATTACGCCCGCGTTTTTTGTTGTTCGGACTTACTTCGCTGGCCCAATCTGGCAGCAAATCCGTACTCGGTTTTTCAATAAACCGTGGGATATAGCCATCGTTGTCCACTTTCATAATTCCGAATCCGGTGGCATCCCGCGCATCCACGGGCAGGCAGGCAATGGTCACGTCCGCATTTTGGGCGATGTGGTGCTTGACCATCAGCTCAAAATCCATCTGATATAGTTGGTCGCCGGAGAGAATCAGGATGTAGTCGAATTCGTGGCGGTCGTAGTGTTTGCGGCTTTGACGCACGGCGTCGGAAGTGCCCTGAAACCAGCCGGAATTGCCGGGAGTTTGCTCTGCAGCAAGAATATCTACAAAACCCTGGGTAAAATGGTCGAAATTGTAAGCGTTTTTGATGTGTGCGTTGAGCGAGGCAGAGTTGTACTGCGTCACGACGAACATACGTTTCACCCCGGAATTGATGCAATTTGAAATCGGGATGTCAATCAACCGGTATTTCCCCCCGATGGGCACCGCTGGTTTAGAGCGTTTTTCGGTGAGTGGGTAAAGTCGGCTCCCGGCTCCACCGCCGAGAATGAGGCAAATCATTTTTATCATGGCAGGTGTGTTGTTTTTATTACGTCTTGCAGAGCAAACGTACAGCACTGTGCGTGTTTGCCAAATTATTTTTTCTTTTCTTCAATATAAATCTACATGTTGTTGCCAACACAGGGAGATCAACCATGTAATTGAAGTGTGCCGAACTTTCTTAAACACGCTCCAGAAGCCCTATTTCTTCGCCCGTCCAGCCTTTTTTGCCGGTTTTTCTATGGCTTTTTCAGCCACTTTTGCCTTGGTTTTAGGCGTCACCACTACGGGAGCTTCCGTTTTTGCCGGCTTTGCTACGGTTTTTTCAGCCACTTTTGCCTTGGTTTTAGGCGCCACAACCACCGGAGCTTCCCTGTTCTCCACAACCACCGGTTCCGGCGCAACTACGCGCTCCACCCGGCCTCCAATCCGCCAATACACCTTAAAATAACGATCCACCGTATTTTCCCAGGAAAAATCAATGGACATAATGCGTTGGCGCAAAGCGGCCACGATGCCCGGTTCGTTGTGCCACATGGCCGCGCCCCGGTGGATTGCATGGCCAATATCGCTCAAAGTAGGCTCGTCGAACCGGATGCCGCGACCCGTATTGTTTGGCTCGGCAATGTCTGGAACGGTGTCTTTTAAACCTCCAATACTGCGCACAATCGGGATAGTCCCGTAGCGCATGGCGTACATTTGGTTCAAGCCGCAAGGTTCTACCCGCGATGGCATGATGAGGAAATCAGAACCCGCATAAATCTGGTGCGCGAGGGCTTCGTTGTAATCAATCACCGCGTTCACCCGCCCCATGTATTGATGCGACATGGAACGGAACTCATTTTGAGTCCAGCTTTCGCCCGTTCCAAGCACCAAAAATGTGCCCGAACCGCCTGCATGGAGGTAGGTCTTGTAAGCGTCGGGCAACAAATCCGACCCTTTTTCGCTCACCATCCGCCCGATGAAACTCACCATAGGCTGATGCTCCGGCAAACCAAACCACTCACACAAGACCTTTTTGTTTTTTTGTTTAAACGCCTGAATAGCACTCATTTCCTGCGCCGTTCCCCGGGTCCCTGCATCCAATCGGTGCTGAATGGCGGTATCGGTGGCCGGATCCCAGACCTGGGCGTCAATGCCGTTGATGATGCCCCATTGTTTGTGCCATTCCTGACGGAAAAGCGGCTCCAATCCCAGACTGCTTTCATGCAATTCAAAAAGATAGCTCTCGGAAACAGTGGTAATCGCCCAGGCGCATTTGATCGCCGAAGCCATGGGATTCACCGCGCCGTTCCAATCGAGATAGCCCCGCGCCCAGGCATCGTAATAGGGCAACAAATGGTGGTTTTTCCAGCTGAATGCACCTTGATACTGACCGTTATGGATGGTAAATACGGTGGGCGTGTTAGCCAATTGCCTGAAATCAGGGGAGTGTTTAGCCATGAAGGGAATCAATCCCGTGTGGTGGTCGTGGCAATGTAACACTCGCGGACGTTCCGCTTCCGGGAAAGATATAACCCATTGTAAAACAGCCTGTTGAAACACTAAATAGCGTTCTACTTCATCTCCGTACCCGTTCCCGTCCGGGTCGTTGTAAATGCCCGGGCGATCATATAAGCCCGGAATATCCACCACAAAAAGAGGAAATCCGAGTGCATTGCTTTTTTCCTGCTGTACCGAAAAATGAATCGTTCGCCAATCCGAGCGGATGGCCCCGTGGTACACGCTCACCCATTCACGACCATGAATCCATTTTAGCGAATATTTCGGGATAACGGCCGCTGAAAGCACGCCCGCCTGGGTCATATATTTGGGCAAAGAACCAACTACGTCGCCCAAACCGCCCGTTTTGGCAGCTGGATAACATTCTGCGGAGATGTGTAGGACTTGAATCATGGGAGGGAAGTTGAGATTGTGGAGGGTTTAGGGGTAGGTAAAAAGCTTGGGTTTGGAAATGTATAACCCTAAACTCAACCCAGCTGCTTACCTCCAAAAATTGATTCCACGAACGCACTTTTATTGAAAATCTGCAATTTATCAATGCTTTCCCCCACACCGATATAACGGATGGGGATTTTGAACTGGTCGCTGATGCTGATGGCCACACCGCCCTTTGCGGTTCCGTCGAGTTTGGTGAGCGCCAGACAGGTAATCGGGGCCACTTCGGTGAATTGTTTGGCTTGTTCCTGGGCATTTTGACCCGTACTGGCGTCGAGCACCAACAACACATCGTGGGGCGCACCGGGCAGATTTTTTTCAATACTACGGTGGATTTTCCCCAGTTCCAACATCAGATGGCTCTTGTTGTGCAAGCGACCAGCGGTATCAATAATCGCCACATCGCATTGATTATCAAGGGCATATTTGGTGGTTTCGTAGGCGACCGCTGCAGGATCGGCATTCATGCCTTTGGAATAAAAATCGCAGCCTACCCGGTCGGCCCAGATTTTCAACTGATCCACGGCAGCCGCACGGAAGGTATCCGCAGCACCGAGCACCACTTTATGGCCGCGTTGTTTGAGTTGCCAGGCGAGTTTCCCGATGGTGGTTGTTTTGCCCACCCCGTTTACGCCGATGACAAGCAGCACATACGGTTTCTTGTCGCTAGGAATCTCGAAATCTTCGGCATCTTCGGTGTTGTTTTCGGCCAACATACTCACGATTTCATCGCGCAGGATATCGTTCAACTCCGCCGTGTTCACATACTTGTCGCGGCGCACCCGGGCTTCGATTCGGTCAATGATTTTAACGGCGGTATCCAAGCCAACATCACTGGAAATCAGGATGTTTTCTACTTCGTCGAGCACCTCCACATCCACGGTGCTTTTACCAGAAATGGCCCTGCCTAATTTTCCGAACAGCCCTTCTTTGGTTTTTTCAAGCCCCTTGTCGAGGTCTTCCTTCTTCTCTTTGTTAAAAAATTTGTCAAAAAAGCCCATTGTTTAGGGGTTGTATGGTTTGAATAGTTGAAATTTACTTCCAGGTTTCCCCATGCGTCCGCTTCAAGGCATCCATGAGGTTTACTTTTTGCCGCCGCGAGACTTCAATACTGTCGCCGTTTTCCATGATGAGATAGCCGCCCTCACCTTTGATATAAGTTTTCATAAAATTCATGTTCACGATATGCTTTTTATGGACCCGCACAAAATTGAACCCCGTGAGGGCATCTTCATAGGCTTTTATCGTGCGACTGGCCGTGATTTTGCTTCCGCCATTGAGCAAAAAATGCGTGTAATTATTCTCGGCTTCGAGGCGTGTGATATCTGTGAGGCGCACAAAATGTACCCCATCCATGGCAGAAATGCCAATCTTATTGAAAGCATTGGGGGCGTTGGGGTTGTAGGTTTGTTGCAGCACTTCCAGTCGCGCCTTGGTTTCTGTGTTGCGGGGTTTGATACGGCTCACGGCACGGATAAGTTCCTCGCGTTCAATCGGTTTTGTGACGTAGTCAATGGCTGCGAACTCAAATGCGCGAATGGCATATTTATCAAAGGCCGTGACAAAAATAATATCGAAAGGAACGTCTTCGAGTTGTTGCAGGGCCTGAAATACCAAGCCATCGGGAAGACTTATGTCGAGAAATGCGACCTCGAAGCGGTTGTTGCGGTCGTCGGCCAAACGCAGGAGATCAGCGTTTGAACCACCTTCAGCGACAACATCTACCTCTGGGCAGCACATTCTGAGCAGATTTTTGAGATTTTCAAGCCCTTCTGGTTCGTCTTCGATGATAAGTGCACGGGTAAGCATGGCGGTATGGTTAAAATGTTGATTGGAAAATGGTATGGCACTGTTTGCAGGTGCTGCGCAAAAATCCGTTTTTTTAATTTAAAAAGCCCCCCGAAGTTTGTAGAAACTTCGGGGGGCTTGCAAATTTAAAAAAAAGGTATGGTTTAGAATTCCCTGATTTTCAGCCGTGTGCCAAATTTTACCGAGTCCAACGCATTCATTTTGCGCAAACTTTCCACCGAGGTAGAGTACTGCCGGGCGATATCTTCGAGCGACTCATTGCGGCGCACCGTGTGGTACTGGTATTGTTTGATACGGGGCGCCTGTTCTTCCTGCACTGCGGCGGTTTGTTTGCCACTGCCGGGTTTTGTACTACCGGTCGGGCTGTTGCTTTTTTGTGGAGCTACTGCGGGTTTTGAACCAGATGTGGGCGCTTCAATGCGGAGGCCGGAGTGTTTTTGTACATACACCGGGCGGTAGAGCTTCAGCATCTGGCCGGGTTGTACAAAGTTGGTTTCCAGATCATTCCAGGATTTCAGTTGAACCCCCGAGATACCCAGACGTGCCGCGAATTTGTCGATATGTTCTACTTCCTGCGGTTTTGCTTTGCTGATCCAGTAGCGACCATCGCCGTTATCTGCGCTGGTATATTTTTCGATGCTTTCCAGTTTGTATTTGCGCGCACTGCTCACAGAATTGAGGTAGCGAATGAATGCGGGCATCACGCGTTCTGGCACGATGACAAAGTGTCCATCATTGGATGCGGGTACGTAATCGCGTTTGAAACCAGGGTTGAGTTCTTTGACCATCTGGTATGGAATCCCCGTGGCGTCAGAAATATCCCGGAATGAAATTCCTTCATACACGTTCACATAATCCGTCAATTGCTGATCCAAATCCGGTATATTAGGCATTAAACCATGGAGTTGGAAATAATTGCAGACATAGGTAGCAGCAATAAATGCAGGCACATAGTTGCGGGTTTCCTGGGGCAAATAAGGCATGATCTTCCAGAAATTGCGACTTCCCGCGCGTCGGATCGCGCCATTTACCCGGCCTGCGCCGCTGTTGTAGGCTGCGAGTGCAAGCGCCCAATCATCAAATTGTTTGTAAAGATCGCGGAGGTGGCGGGCGGCGGCATCGGTGCTTTTAACCGGATTGCTGCGGTCTTCCACGGCAGAATTGGTGCGGAGGCCGTACTCACTTCCAGTACTTGGCATGAACTGCCAAAGTCCGGTAGCGCCCACGCGCGAAACAGCCTTTGGATTAAGGGCCGATTCAACCACGGAAAGGAACTTTAAATCTTCAGGAACCCCGTATTCTTTCATTTTCGCTTCGTAAAGCGGGAAATACGTGAGTTGTTTGCCCAACATATTGCGCGATTTTTCGGTTTGCACCTGCACATATGTTTTAATATAACTTTTCACTACAGGCGTAATCCTCAATTCGAGGCAACTGTTCAGGGTAGCAAAACGCTCGAGAAGCTCTGCATCGGTGACGGTTTTTGCGCCTTTGACTACGAGGTCTTCGGATGGTTCCACAGGTTCTTCCAGATCGGAAGGTTCTTGTGCGGCTTCAACTTGGGCTGAAATGGGGGTGGTGGCGAGGGAGACAAGGAGGAGTGCTATCAAGTAGCAAACGGATTTTTTCAACTGCATGGTTTTGTTCAACGTCTAACTGTGTGCGATTTAGGCGAGGATTTTTGATAAAAAAAAGCCTCTTTCAGGGGAATTCCCCGAAAATTGAATGACAATAATTTGGTTGAGCAGGAAAAATAGAAGCGGGTGAACGCCAGTAAATCGGTTTTATTTTCTGGAACCCAAATTTTGGATTTGGCCGCTTTGACCGATTAAAGTGTATGCTAAAATGGATTGCAAATCTCTAAAGTACATCCCAGATATAATACCCCTTTGGTGTTAAAGTTGAAAATTGACTTAAAATTCGTCTTTGAACTGACAAATAAAAAGGGCTGTTACGGAACAAACAACAGCTTTCCAGTTTGCGCCCCATTGCGCCAAAAATATACGCCTGGAGTGGAAAAAAGCCCTGATTCGAGGCGAATTTCGGCTTTTGGCTCCACCTTTTGGGACAACAAAAGCCGCCCCTGCGCATCAAAAATGTCGAGCGTGCCGCCTTGCAGATTTTTTATCCAAGTACCACCCGATCCAAATGGATTGGGCATGACCAGGGTGTTTGTCAGCTCATTTTTGGCAAGCAACATCGGCTTCAACGCCGTGCCATCCGCCCGATACACCAGCGCCTGGGTAGGCCAATCCACGATATGAAGGGTTTGATTCCAGGTTTTTTCTTTGTTGCGAAAGATAAGTTTGAACAACAACTGATTCTTATCCAAAATGGAACCGCCTTCCATCGAATACGAAAACGTGACCAAGCCTTGTGCCGTCCGATTCAAACCAAAATGCTCCATCGTCATGCCGGGCAAGAGGGGTTCTACGCGGTCAAAAATCAATTGCGTTGGGTCAAATTGAAGGGTAAATTGTGTGGCCAGCGGGGTTAATCCTACACAGGATACCATGACGTTAATTTCTTGATTTCTACTATTTTGGGTCAATTCGCCTGCCGTTTCCCAATCCACCAGCAAAGGCCATTCTCCCCGGGTTCTTTCATCGGCCAGGCCCTGTACATTGGGTATTGCAGATGCATTCACGTCGCCAATTTTGATGCCTGTAAAATGGAGGTTGGCCAAGGGGTCTGAAAGTACCTGCACGGCCAGCGTTTCCGGGAATGGCGTCTGGAATGGGTTGAGCGGGTTGTTGAACACATGTCCTGCCGGCACAAAGCGCCAGGAAGTATTGCTCACAAGCGCAGTATCAATGCCTAAAATGAGTTTCCGCAACTGTACAATATCAAAAGTGGTGATGCTGCCAGAGCGGTTGGCATCCGCGGCAATCATTTTAAAGGGCGATTCAAAAGGTTCCAGGCCAAGAATATGTTTGGAAATCAACACCAAAT
>CAZKBH010000017.1:22299-36095 GCA_964550795.1 uncultured Saprospiraceae bacterium | reverse complement strand
ATCGAACGTGGTCACCCCATTCAACGGGTTGTCATTGCGCGAAGGCGCGAGGGTGTAAGGCGCGCAACCGGGTACGTTCGGAATGCTGAACGCCCCGTCGGAATTGCTCAAAATCCCGTCCAAATCCACTTCCAACACGCCTTCACCCGCTTCATTGCGAACATGGCCCGAGAGGCTGACCGATACGGGGTTTTGCTGTACAAAAATAGAATCCAAGGGGAAGGTCCAAATGCCGCGTGCAAAGGTTGCGGCCACCAATTCCTTGCGCACCGGATTGTGTTCAAAGTCAAAAACCGGAATATAGGGCATGTTTCCGCCCAATCTGTTCCAGGACGCGCCGCCATTTAGGCTGAAATACACGCCCAAATCAGCAGCCACAATCAATACCTGATCGTTGAAACCGGGCAGCACAAATAGGTCGTTGAGTGGCACTGTCGGTAAGTCTGAAGATATATCCTGCCATGTGGCACCGTTATCGTCGGAACGGTGAAGGTGGGAAAGGTTGTCATTGTCCCGAAACCCGGAATGGGTGACAAACACGCGATTGGAGCTGGTGGGCGAATAGTGTACCGAAGTAACATAACGGTCTGGCAATCCGGCAGTTACATTGCTCCATGCCCCCGCAGTCGTACGCACCCAGACATTACCATCGGATGTGCCTGCAATCAATTTCCCCGCGCTTACAGGAGATTCATTGAGGCAGGATACTGTATGAAATGCGGCTCCCAAAATATTGCCATCGGTGAGATCGCCGGAAATACTGCCCCAGCCCCCGCCACCGGCTTTCGTATAAGCACGAAAAGTGGCGGCGTACAAACGGTTGGGTTCATGTTTGCTCATGAAAAACGGGGTGTCCCAGTTGGTACGGTCGCTGGTACCAAGGGCACGACTGCCAAATTGCCACGGACTCCCGCCGTTGGTGGTTTCATGCACGGATCCAAACTGCGTTTCTACCCAGAAATGATTGGGATCGTTGGGGTCGAACGCGCAATGAAATCCATCTGCTGAAAAAATGGGGGTCCAGTTATTCGGGTTCTGCCCATTGCCCTTCTGGATTCCATTGTCCTGCGCACCCGCCCAGTAATTGTTGGGTTCGTGCAGGTTAAAGTTTGTACGGTAGAATTGAGTTACAGGCAAATTCTTGGATTTCGGCCATTGTTGCTGTCCCGGATTGTTGCGGTACACACCACCGTCGTTCGACCAGTACCTCCGCCCGCTGGGTGAAAAAACCAAATCGTGACTATCCGCATGGCCGCCCGAAGCATTGAGCCAGCTGTTGCTTCCGGGAGCTTTGCGCCATAACAGAATAGCGTGGAAATAGATATCCTCATCGTTGGTCGGGTTCAGGTGAATTTTCCCAAAAAACCAGCCAAAATCCGCGCAGGCATCTTCTAATTGATTGATATTGATTGGTGTCCAACTCATGCCGCCGTCCACACTTTTGTACAATCCACCGGGTGTTTGCAGCGAATCAATGTAAACGACATATACTTTATTGGGGTTGGTGTGCGAAACCGCAAGCCCTGTGCGGCCCATCACACCCGTTGGTAAACCTCCGCCCAACTGCGTCCAGGTATCGCCGCCGTCCACACTTTTGTACACCCGAGCATGTGGACCAAATACCACCGACTCCTTGTTGTTGCGCAAGCGATCCCAGAAAGAGGCATATAAAATCTGAGGATCTGCGGGCGATTGTACCAAATCACTGGCACCCGCTTGATTGCTCACAAAAAGCACTTGTTGCCAGGTATTGCCGCCATCGGTGCTTTTATGGATACCCCGATGGTTGTCCCGGATGTATGGATTGCCCATGGAGGCCGCCCACAAAATATTTGAATTACTCGGGTGCACCACGATTTTGGAAATAATGCCTTCAGGACTGTTGTCGAGGCGCTGCCAGGTTTCTCCTACATCGGTGCTTTTAAAAATACCATCGCCATTAAACACGATGGAAGGCATGTTGGGATCGCCGGTGCCGGCATACACGACGTTGGGGTTGGAAGGATCGAAGGTGATGTCGCCAATCGCAAGTTCGGGATTATCATCGAATACCGGATGCCAGTTAATAGCGCCATCCAGGGTTTTAAAAATCCCACCGCCGGCAAAACCGGCCAATACAACCTCCTCATTATCAGGCTTCATTGCCAAAGTATTGCAACGCCCACCGACATTCATGGGGCCTTGCTGCGTCCATTCCGTGAGATTGGATCCACAATTGGCGCCCCGACTTTGGGCCGATTCTGCTACGCGGGTTTGTTGCACGAGCCTGCGCCAGCCCTTCCAATCGAATTCAATATCGGGGTACGACCGTTGAAACGAAAAGAAGTCATAAGGCTCACTTTTTTCCGCGAGCCGATCCCGTTTGGGCAGGTTTTTTTGCCCACAGGCAAAACTGAAAAGGGAAATAAAAATCAGGAGTGTGGGAAGCTTGGCCATAGTATCGGTATGCTCGGTTTTAAAGCAAAATGGGATGCACTGGAGAGGTAGGGTTCGCGTAACGCAGCCAAAACTACGCCAAACTTAAAAACTAAACCCGCTCAGCAACCTTAAAAGTCGCCGAGCGGGTCTATACTTAAGCATTAAACCGCTATATTCAGCGAATCACCGCCAATTTGCGCACAAAAACCTGGTTTTCAGCCCAAACAGAGATGGTGTACATCCCCGCAGGGTTGTTGCTCAAATCCAGGGTAAGATTCAGGGCATCTGTGTCTACACTTGCCTGTTCCCAAATCAATCGTCCGGCAACATCCCGAATTTCAACCCGAAGTACAGCCGATTCAAAAAGTTTTACAACAAGTATCGCAGGCCCCTGGGTCGGATTGGGCGATAACTGGAAATGTTCAAAAACAGCAGCTTCTGAAGTACTAACCGTGGTTGTAATCGTTGCAGAAGCCGTTGAGGTACAACCACTTACCACATCCGTAACCGTTACCGTATAAACGCCGCCTGATAAACCGACAATGTCTTGGGTAGTGGCACCATTGCTCCACAAATAGACAAACTGTCCCATGCCGCCACTTACGCTCAAATCAATGGAGCCGTCATTTGCATTGGGTGCAGATTCGTTCGTTTGAACACTGGTGGTCACAATGCTCGCAGGTGCTTGCACCAGTGTGTTCGCGGTTTCGCTACAACCCGCCGCGTCGGTTACCGTCACCGCAATCGGGCCGAATATAGCAGTCAAAGCACAACTTGCAGTACTGCCATCAGACCATTCGTACGTGTAAGGGGGTGTGCCTCCTGTGCTTATCACACATACTTCCGTGAGCGGATTGATGCAATTAGCAATTACAGGATTCAATGAAACGGCAAAAACGGGCGGCTCAACTGCAGGGGTTTGATTTTCAACCGAACAACCACCCGCATCGGTCACCGTTACCGTGAGCGTGCCGCCGCCGTTATACGTTGCGCAGGCGTTGGTGTTTCCGTTGGACCATAGGTATTGATACGGGGCCGTACCACCGCTCACCATCGCGCAAGATTCCACCGCTCCATCACAGTTGAAGGCGCCGACTACCTGAGTAGCCGCAAGTGCTGGTGCTGCAATGACCTGCACGGCATCCGTGGCGGTACAAGCACCTACCATAACGACAACCGTGTAAGTTCCCGGGGCTATCGCGGGTGGATTTGCCAAATTGGAGGTAAATCCGTTCGGGCCGACCCATGCAAAAGTTGCATTTGGATCGTTGTTGCCACTCATTAATTCAACAAAAAGGTTGTCGCAGTTGAGTTCGCCGCTGACACTGGCATCCACCTGCGGCAGACTGCCATCATCGGTCACTTCAACCTGGTCGGTTGAGGTGCAGCCATTGGATAAGCTATTGACAGTCAATACGTAAAGCCCAGGTGCGGTAACCGTTGGGTTTTGTTGGGTGGAGGTAAATCCGGCAGGTCCGTTCCAGGAATACGTTGCTGCGGAACTACTGCCGCTGCCGTCCAGTATAGTGGAAGGGCTGCCACAAGAAACCATCCTATCAGGTCCTGCATTGGCAACTGGTGTTGTAATGTCTTGTACAACATCTACCTCCACATCCCGGGTGCAGCCATTGGCAAGTGATTTGATCGTCGCGACGAATAGGCCTGGCTGACAAATCTCCACAGATGTGCCAGGTGGTATCAATTGTCCACCAATGTAAATTTCAAGCCCGGGCAGACTAGGTACCAGCAGCGTATAGCACGGATTGGCACAAGTAAGCGGCGGAACAGGTGGCAGGAAAAACAGCGGTGCCTGCGTATCCTCGGTAATCAAAGCAGTGGCAGAAGCCGTGCAACCATTGTCTGCGCGGGTGGCCACCACGGTGTATTGGCCCGCACAAGCAGCCATTGCTGGCATTCCAGGCGTAACACAGGGGCCTGTCCATTGTACAGTAGCATCCGCTGGCATCCAGGTGGCCACGAGGGCTACTTCTGGGTTGTCGCAAGTGATGACTGCATTTTGGGCACTGATGGTGGGTGTCGCCAGATTCGCTTCCACGATGGTCCCGGCAGAACTGGTGCAGCCATTCATGACATTGGTAACAATTACGGTGTAAATCCCCGCACAAGTTGCGGTCGTGCCGTTTACGCAAGGTCCAGACCATACAAAACTGGCATTGGGTGCATTGCTCGTGGCAATCAGCTCGGTGCTAGGTTCAGCACAAGTGATCGCACCGGCATTGCTTGCGGCAATGCTCGGGGTTGTAACGTTCAAATTAACCGCCACCGGGGCATTGCCGATGCAGCCGTTGCTGGCAGAGGTTGCCGTAATGGAATAAGTTCCAGCCTGCGTAGCAGTTGCCTCAAAGGCCTGCACAAAAAAGCCGTTTGGACCCGAAATAATGCAGTCAGAAAGTCCCGCGTTGGACACCGTGATGGTGGCCGAAGTATTGACACAGGTAATATCGTTGCTCACGCTGACGGAAATACTCGGCGCAGTATAATCGCCTACCACGGTCGCGGAAGCAGAGCTGCTGCAGCCGTTGGCATCTGTGGCGGTAACGGTGTAAGAACCTGGGTTGGTAACCGTCGGGTTTTGCAGGGTGCTGCTGAAATTTCCGGGACCAGACCAATCCCAAAAAGTGATCGGGGTGGCTCCGGCATCTGCAGTGAGCGAAAGATTGGAGGTTGCGCAATTGAGCGTGCCGCCAGTGGCCGTTACCGCAGGCCCTCCGGCTCCCGTGAAGACGAACTGTTTGATCGGCCCCGTTGCATTGTTGGCATAAGTGCCGCCACCCGGGTTGCTTACATTTTTGATGGCCCGAACCTGATAGTACAGGGTGTCGAGCACTGGGCTGTTGTCAGTGTAAGTCGTGCTGGCAATTGGATTGATCGTCAAACGCGTGTAGGGGCCATCCTGAGAAAGGGCCCGATAAACGTGGTAACCAATAACTGTTTCTGCAGAGGCCGTCCAATTCAGTTCGACGCTGTTGCAGGAAGGAGCGGTGACGAGCAAATTTGTGGCCGGTTTGACCACATTGGCGCGGATGGTTGGGTCGCCCAACAAGGACACGTGGGCGCCGGACTCGCCGTAAGTTCCATAAAAACCATTGTTGTATTTGGCGTTCATAGTTTCCCACATGACGTAGCCAATGGTTTCGCCGGAGGCGAGTGCCTGGTAAAAATGGTGCGGCCTGCCCGCCCAGGAGCAATTCAAAATTCCTCCACGAGACGCCAATGCGGAGGGCATGAACGGATTGGATTCAAAGTCCCAATCGCCGAAATAGGAACCGAAAAGGTTGGTAAAAACGATGTTTACAGAATCGGTGGCGAAGTTGGCGCTGTTGCCCACACCAGCCGCACTGGTGTAAGAACCTGGACCGCAGCCATATCCCATCAGGAAGGATTGGTTTTCGGTCGCATCAAAAAAATCGGCCTGCACGATATTGGCGTCGCCCACGAGTGGGTATGCATTCCGATAGCCATTGGCCGCAAAGGCCTCGCCGCCGGAGAACCCGAAATTATCGTCCACGAGCGCTCTGTTGCCCACTTCATATTCCCCCGTGCGCCATCTGTGATTTTTGGCCAGGTAACGTTTATAAAGTTCCACATGGTTTGCGGCGCCAAAAGCGATTGGGTCGAGGCGGCGAAAATCTATGCGGCCTACCTGAAGTTCTGCGGGAGAGGGTAGGGTATCCTGGTCAAATTTCCCATCCCCTGGCACATTTCGGTTAGCAGCGCGGGTGGGGACGATGTTGTTCACGGAATTATCCGTCCATACCCCGTTTACATCGGCGTAAAATGCATCCGCAGGCCAGGCACCTTCGTGGTCGGGTACGTGAGCATCCCAGGCTTCATTCCCGGAATAAGGGATAGGCACATCACCAATAAGCAGCACTGATTTTACATTGACCGGGTCGGCATTGTAGGCATCCACGATTTGGCTTTTAACGGATTGCACGGTGGAGGAAGGGCCTGTTTTGAAGGTAATGGGCCACCAGCCGTCGCCGCGCATATCATTTTTCAATTGATCCAGTTCAACCTCAAGCGCATCGGCATTCGTGGAATCCGCAAAAATGAGGATTTTGCCTCGGGTGTTGATCGCCGGTGCATTGACGGCCACGTGGGCGTAGCCAAAAGCAAAGAAACCATTCACAGAGCGTTGGATTACGTATTCGTAGGTTTGTCCGTTCGCTACTCCGTTGTCAATGAGGCTGTTGAAGTTTGAGTTGGCTACGTTGAGTACCAACCCCCATGAATTACCCCCTTGGCCCTTGGTGCGGCGCAGGATGAGCAGGTTTGCATTGCCTGGGTTTACCCAATTGAGCGTTATGCCCGTTGGATTGGCGTTTAGGGTGGCCGTTATAGGAACGGTAAAGTCTTTGGAGGTTTGTGCCTGAAGTGTCAGGCTTCCTAGCAAAAGGATCAGGAAAGTGAAAAATTGCCTCATGTAAAAGCGGTTAGTGGTGAAGAAAATTAGCGCAATGCTGCTTCTTGGGGCAAAGGTGTTAGAAGGCTATACATTTTTTGGCTCAATAATGTGACAAACCCCAGTTTGGGAATCCATTATTGATAGGTAGGGGTACTAACCTGTTGCGAATATTTTCATACACGAGTCAACCCAAATTTTGCAATACTGCAACAACGGGATTCCGAGCTTAGAAGTGACACTTTTTTAAAAAGTGTCACTTCTCTAAAATCGTTTAATCGCTATAGAATGTTCTTTTGGGCAAATTGCTTTATCGCACCAAGGTCAATTGGCGCATAAACAATTGATTCCCAATACGAATTGTAACATTGTACAGGCCAGCTGGACGATTTTTTAAATCTATTGGAAGCTGGATGGCGTCGGTTTCGTAGCTCGGGCTTTCCCAAACGAGACGCCCGCTCATGTCCTGAATTTCGACCTTGAAAGTGGCGGATTTGTGCAGTTTTAAGGCAAGCATGGCGCTGCCTTTGCTCGGATTGGGCGAAAGCAGGAATTGCTCAAAATACCCAGCTTCCCCGGTGCCGGAGGCGATGCCGACCGTTGCATTGGCCACTGCCGTGCAGCCAGTGGCCTCATCGGTCACGGTGACGGTGTAGGTGCCAGCTGACAGGCCAGAGAGGTTCTCTGTGGTAGCGCCATTACTCCAAAGTAAAATAAGCGCAGCGCTGTTGTGATCAATGTCGAGGTCAATAGCTCCATCTTTTGCATTGGGGGTGGTCTCGTTTTCTACTACCGTGGCTAGCACAGGGATACTGGCCGCCAGCACTTCGACGGAATCCGTGGAAGTACAAACACCAATCTGGATGCTCACGACATAAACGCCTGGTAATGAAACAATTGGATTGGATAAGGTGGATGCAAAATTATTTGGACCTAACCAGCTAAAGATGGCATCTGGGTTGCTGTTGCCGCTTTGAACTAGCACGGGCGTATTGTTGCAATTCATGACCAGACCATCTACGCTCGCGTTTACCGAAGGTGGCAGGGCAAATTCAATGGACTGTATCGGGCCAGTGGCATTGTTGAAATAGATCCCGCCGCCGGGTGAAGAGACTTCCCGGATGGCTCGGACCTGATAAAACAAGGTGCCGGGCATGGCGCTGTCGTCGGTGTAAGTATTGCCTTGCAACACATCGGTAGTAAGGCGGGTGTACGGGCCATCCTCAGCAGGTGCTCGGTAAACATGATAACCCGTCACGGAATCTTCGGAGGCAGTCCAGCTAAGTTCAACTTGTTGGCAATTCACATTGGTAAGTTGCAAATTGGTAGCGGGTTTGAGCACATGGGCACGTAAGGTTGGATCGCCGAGCAGGGCCACGTGTGCGCCCCCTTTTCCGAAAGCATTTTGAAAAGCAGTGTTAAACTGTGCGTTCATGGTCTCTCTTGCACAAAAACCGATGGTTTCGCCGGAAGCCATCGCATGGGTGAACCAATGTGGTCGCCCAGCCCAAACGCAGGTGAGGATGCCGCCGCGAGAAGCCAAAGCCGAGGGCATAAACGGGTTGGTTTCAAAATCCCAGTCTCCAAAATAGGAGCCAAAAAGAGTGGAAAAAACAATGTTTACAGAATCTGTGGCAAAGTTTGCGCTTGATCCAACGCCATTGGCTCCGTTGTAATTGCCGCCGCCGCAACCGTATCCGAGCAGATAGGATTGTGTTTCGGTGCCATCAAAAAAATCTGCATTGATCACATTGGCGGCATCCATCAGCGGGTAGGCATTCCGGTAGCCGTTGGAGGCAAACGCCTCTCCGCTGAAGTAGCCAAAGTTATCGTCCACCAGGGCTTTGTTTTCTACGGTGTAGTTCCCGACGCGCCAATGGTGGTTTTTATCCAGATAACGTTTCATCAGTCCAACATGGTCGGCCGCCCCGAACGAAATCGGATTTATTCGGCTGAAATCCACCCGCCCGATTTGCAATTCTACCAGGCTGGGCAGAAAATTTTGGTCAAATTTCCCATCCCCGGGAATGTTCTTGTTGGCATCCCGATTTGGTACGGAATTGTTGACGGTTACATCGGTCCATGCACCGTTTAGCTCTGCATAATATGCATCGCAGGGCCAGGCGCCTGTGTGATCGGGGGTGTGGCTATCCCAGGCATTGTTGCCGGAGTAGGGAACGGGAATGGCACCCAGCAGCAGCACCGATTTTACCAGGGTTGGTTCAGCGCCGTGGGCCGCAAGTATTTGATTTTTAATGGATTGTACACTTGCGGAAGGCCCAACCTGAAATTCAACCGGCCACCAGCCATCGCCCCGGAGATCATTTTTCAGGCGGTCGAGTTCCATACGAACCCCGGCTGCGGTGGTTGAATCTACAAATATCAGGACCTTTCCACGGCTATCTATCCATTCCGCGTGGACGGCCACGTAGGCGTATCCAAATGCGGCCAGACCGTTGGTGGTTTGTTGCACGGCGTATTCATAAACTTCTCCCTCCTCCACGTTCTCGTCGGTCAGGGTGTTGACATTGGTGTTGGCCTGATTGAAGAGCTGCTGCCAGGCGCTAACACTCTGCCCTTTTTTTCGCCGCCGAACGACGACGTTGGCTGTTCCGGCGTTGGGCCAATTAAGCGTGATGCTGGCAGGGTTCAATGCAAGCTCCGCCGATAGTGGCAGGGTGACATCTTTGGCGCTTTGTCCTTGTAAGAAGTTGAAAAACAGGCATATAAAAGCGAAGGAGAGTGTAAAACGAGCAACCATAAGTGTAGAAATTTTGAATTGGCCGACAAAAAACGACTTTTTTCCAAATTTCAAACACTTCCTACCACCTTTAATACTAGACTTGTTGCGATGGGGTACTGTTCGAGCGGAATGGGAAAATTTTATTTTATACTACGTTAAATTTTTCGCCGAATCGCCCGCATTCGACTGCAAAATTTGCCTTGTCTAAAATAAAATTTGTACCCATTCCGCTCGAACGCCCCCATCGCAACAAGTCTACTGCATTTTTTGCATTTGTGGGCGCGCAAAAGATTTCCAGCGGCGGCGCAAGCTTCTAGCGACCGCAAACCCTGCCATTTTTCTGTTTTTGGAGGGTTTAGAATTGGTGGCTGTTTCTTTCTCCGGTTGGTACAGCATGGCGGTGCAAAGGCAAACTTTGCGCTCTTTGCTTAGTAGTATATCGTAGTTGATGCAGCTTTGGCACCCGGCCCAGAACGCATCATCGTCGGTGAGTTCGGAGTAGGTGACGGGTTCGTAGCCGAGTTCAGAATTGATTTTCATGACCGCTAGTCCGGTGGTGAGTCCGAAAATTTTTGCTTCCGGGTATTTGCTGCGGCTCAGCTCAAAAATGCGGCGTTTGATTTGTTTGGCCACCCCGCCCTTGCGGAACATGGGCGACACGATCAGACCCGAATTGGCCACATGCTGGCCGTCTCCCCAGGTTTCGATGTAGCAGAATCCGGCCCATTCTCCGCGGTCGGAGAAGGCGATGACGGCTTTGCCCTCGGTCATTTTTTGTTGCAGGTATTCCGGCGAACGTTTGGCGATGCCGGTGCCACGCGCTTTTGCGGAGGCTTCCATTTCCGTACAAATCAAGGCCGCAAAATCATGGTGTGCCTCGGTGGCTATGACGACTTTGAAAAATGTTTGTTCCATGTTGAAAACGGGAGGTCAGTGGGTATTGCTGTCATTATTGGGGGTAAAGAAAAGGGGCATCGGAAAGAAAATCGTTTTTTTTCGCAAAATTAAATTTATGTAAATTATGGTTTGTGGGCGTGTTTTAGTATTTTAAATTGCTTATGTTGTTTTTTTTAGTTGTTAATTTGGGGTAGGGTCATGTAGGGATAAGTGGCATGCTTTAGTCCTCGGGAGGCCTCAAAATGGAGATTTTTCTAAGGCCATTTGCACGCGGCCGGGTATTGATTCCTGAGCAAATCAGTTGATTTTGGGAAAATGTGGTCAGCCCAAGCCCTACACAAACCTACCCTTGGCTCTGGCGCGCGGTCTGCGAGGCGCGCCCGACCGAAGGGGATGGTCCCGACGCAGGAGGGAGCGCCTTTTTTGACAGGACGAAAAACGACGGAATGTTCCAAAAAACGCACGCATACCTGTCAAAAACAGCGCAATCCCCGCAGGTCGTTGGCGCCGCCGGGAAGACTGCCTTTTTCTTTGGTACTTTCTTTTGGGCAAGCAAAAGAAAGTACAGATGCCGAGCTAAAGTGGTCAAGCCGGGCGGAAGGGAACAGATCTGCTCAAACAGTTTTTTGCTTAATCCGCCTCGGGAGGCCTCAAAATGGAGATTTTTCTAAGGCCATTTGCACGCGGCCTGGTGTTCCGGTTGACTCATGGCTGGAGATTCTGCTTGGTTAGCAGTGGAAGGCAGGTATTGTCAATCGAAACAATCGAATCAATCGTTTCAATCGTCAAA
Organism: uncultured Saprospiraceae bacterium; assembly: GCA_964550795.1. Taxonomy (GTDB): domain Bacteria; phylum Bacteroidota; class Bacteroidia; order Chitinophagales; family Saprospiraceae; genus M3007. The sequence goes on along the minus strand of CAZKBH010000017.1, from coordinate 24,821 downwards.
ATCGATTCAATTTTTTTTCGGTCACGTCAGGGTGTCGGGTAGTTGTGCGTGTCTCAGGGCACACTAAACGTTTTACAACATGAAATTCTACTTCCTTTTTGTCTGCTTTTTAAGCACCGTGATTCCAATGTTTGCGCAAGAGGAGATGCCTGCATCGCCTGCGCAGAGCCCCGTAACCCCTGCTCAGCAGGAGCAAACCCTTTTTACCCGTGCCAAGCTGCGCGGCGGCTGGATCGGCAGCTCTTTTTCGAACTCCAAGGTGGGTGATTACAACGGATACGGTGCGGGCGGCAGTCTCGGGCTGGTTTTTAACAGCTTTTCGGTTGGTCTGTACGGGCAGGGTGAAAGTTTCGATGGTTTTCAGCGCGACAACCGAAATTATGCCTTCACAATGGGCCACGGTGGACTGTATCTGGGTTACTCCTATCCAACCAAAAAAGCCCTGCATCTGATGGGTTCCTTGAAAATTGGCGGCGGTGGAGTTGGTATGGCCCGGCGGCATCACGATTGGGATTGGGAACTTGAAGAGGAGGATTTTGGCGACGCCATTTTCGTGATCCTGCCAGAGGTAGGGTTAGAATTGAACGTCACGCACTGGATGCGGATGTCTGCCACTGCTGGCTACCGAGTGGTAAATGGGTTCCGGGGGATTCCAGAATTGAACAAAAATGACCTGAATGCCCCGATATTTGGGCTGAATTTCCGGTTTGGCTGGTTTGGGCACAAGGGGTAGGGAAATGTTGGCATGATTAAGGGGGGAGTGATACAATGCCGATTTTGCGATAATTTCGCGCAGGCATTGCTCTAATCCCGAAGGGATTATATGTTTATAGCACGATCACACCTAAACATTCAAAATCCCGAAGGGATTGTATGTCAAAACGTTGTGCATAACATATAATTCCTTCGGGATTATTATTATGTTCTACCCAGTGCTGTAAACCTGCAACCCCTTCAGGGCTTTGGATTGGTATGCAGAGGCAGCACTCGGCGGTGAAGGGATTTGGGGTGTTGTTTTGTTTCCAGAAATGGATTACTTTTGAAGAACTCTTTTCTCTTAACACGCTAAATGATCTCTATTATGGCTGGCACATTCGGTCAATTTTACGCACACGTGGTGTTCACACCACAAAATCGTGCAAATGTTATCCGCGAATCGTTCCGGGAGGAACTCCAGAAGTACATGACAGGCATTATTCAGGATAAAAGACACAAGTTGTTGGCAATTTACTGTATGCCGGATCATGTTCATGTACTGATTGGTTTGAAGCCCTATATGGCACTTTCCGACCTGGTGCAAGTACTTAAAAAAGAATCCACCAATTTTATCAATGAGAAAAAATGGATCGCAGGGAGGTTTAATTGGCAAGAAGGTTATGGATATTTTTCGCACAGCCACAACGAATTGGATACTGTGGTGAGATATGTCTTTAATCAAAAAGAACATCACAAAAAAAGGTCGTTTCGCCAGGAATATCTGGAAATTCTGAAACGTTGTGAGATTGACTACAAAGAAGAATACCTTTTTGAGTGGATTTCAGAAGAGTCTGAGGTGCTATAATCTTAATAACTTAAAGGATTGTGTGTTTACAGCCAGAGGATGAGTTTTTGCACTAAACTCAATGCGATTTTTTGTTCTGCTCACGACCTAGACCTATTTTACATACAATCCCTTCGGGATTTCGTACCTTTTCTACGACTGGGCTATAAATATATAATCCCTTTACCGCCGAGCCCAGGCTACGCATAACCAAACCCAAAAATCCCGAAGGGATTGCATGTTTATAGCAACTGGCAGCATACAGATTTTAATCCCGAAGGGATTATATGTTATGTGAACGTATTGACATACAATCCCTTCGGGATTTTGAACGTATCGTGGCGATTCTGCTATAAACATATAATCCCTTCGGGATTGAAGCAATACATGGCTTAATATGCGCAGACGAGGCTCGGCGGTATCGGGATTTGGAACACTTGGTACTACTACGAATGACCTGCTGTCTATGTCTAACCAAAAGTGTCCACCCCCCGTCCCCAACTTTTTTTTCCCATATCCTAACTTTCCCCTTATTTTTGTGTTTAAATTAAGGAAGTACGTGTAGAATCAGGCATCAATCACCTAAATCACCTCATTCAAGTACCTCCACCATCCAATTATTTAATCCAGTAAATGCCTCCGAATAAGTTGGAGGTTTTCCAAGACGATGACCAAAAAAAAGAAAAACGGCAGCAAAAAGCTGTCCGCCCAACAACTCCAAATCGAAATCCTTAAATTCCTGCTCGGCCATCCCAAAAAGACCTTCGCGCCGCGCCAAATCACTGATTTACTTCGTGTTGATAATAACCGGGATTCCACCGAACATGCCCTGCAACAGCTGGTGCAAAACGGCATGGTTGCCGAATCCGCCGACGGTAAGTTTGGCGTTGCACTCGATCGATTCAGTGCAGACGAGGACCACAAAGCACCCAGTTCCGGGCCAAAAAACGCAGAGAAGTCGCCCCCCAAAGCAGCGCATACC
>CAZKBH010000017.1:15660-22289 GCA_964550795.1 uncultured Saprospiraceae bacterium | reverse complement strand
TACCAAAGCGCCCCGGCAATCGGATCAATCCCCAAATACTTCTGCGCCCCGAGGCTCAAGTGGCCGCAAAATCATCGAAGGTCGGGTGGATATGACCCGGACTGGTGCGGCCTATATCGTGACCGAAATGATGGACACCGATGTGTACGTCCCCCCAAAATACGTCAACAGCGCCTTGAACGGCGATATCGTACGGGTGCTGCTGTTTGCGCCAGCCCCTTATCGCGGTGGCCGCCGCGGCGTTTCACAGGCACAGCGCAAGCCGGAAGGTGAGGTGTTGGAAGTAATCAAACGGGCCAATGATTTTTTCATCGGAACCCTGCGCCTGAGTCGCAAATACGCGCTTTTTCTGCCCGACAATCCCAATGTGCCCACGGACATTTTTGTGCCCCTGGAAGCCATCGGCGAAGCAAAAGATGGCGATAAAGTGGTGGTAAAAGTCACCGATTGGCAGGAAGGGAAAGGCCGTGTGCCCGTTGGGAAAGTCACCCAGTCGCTGGGCAAAATTGGTGGCCACGAGTTTGAGATGAACAAAATTCTGATCAATGCAGGCTTCCAACTTTCGCATTCCCCCGAGGCTGAACAGGAGGCCGCTCGAATTCCCGACACCATTTCTCCACAGGAAATTGAACGTCGCCGCGATTTCCGCGACATCCTCACGTTCACCATTGACCCGGAAGACGCCAAGGACTTCGACGATGCCTTGAGTATCAGGACTTTGGAGAATGGCAACCTGGAAATTGGGGTGCATATTGCCGATGTGACGCATTACCTGAAACCCGATTCTGCCCTCGACCGCGAGGCGTTTGAACGCAGTACCTCGGTGTATCTGGTGGATCGTTGCAACCCGATGTTGCCCGAAAAACTCTCGAACAATCTTTGTTCACTCGTGCCGGAACAAGACCGACTGACCTTTTCGGCGGTGTTTGTATTCGATGCAAAGGATAAAATTGTGTCGCGCTGGTTTGGCAAAACCGTTATCCACTCGGCCAAGCGATTCGTTTACGAAGAGGCCCAAACGATTATGGACAAAAATCCATCGGAGGATTTGAAAAACCATCCTCGTTTTAATGATTTGGAATGGGCGCTTCAAAACATGCAACGGATCGCCAGTAAAATGCGGAAGGAACGTGAGAAAAACGGGGCCATTGGCTTCGAAACCGACGAGGTGCGTTTCCGTTTGGCTCCCGATGGTACGCCGCTGGAGGCTTATGTGAAGGAACGCAAAGAAGTGCACATGCTGATCGAAGATTTCATGTTGTTGGCCAACAAAGAAGTCGCGCTGTTTATGCAGCCGCCACTGAAAGGCAAAAAAACGGAAACTCCTGAAGCTGAGGCAAAAACGGGCGCTGTTATCCCGTTCATTTTCCGGATACACGATTTGCCGGATATGTCCAAAATTGCAGATTTTGCACGTTTTGCCCTGGAATTAGGGGTCCAAATGAAGGTAGATACGCCTAAACAAATCGCGCAATCGTTCAACGAGCTGATGAAAAAAGCCCGCACGGACGACCGCCTCAAAGTACTCGAACCCCTCGCGATCCGCACGATGGCTAAGGCGGTGTACAGTTCCAACAACATTGGTCACTATGGCCTGGGCTTTACGCATTATTCGCATTTTACTTCTCCCATTCGTCGCTATTCCGACGTGTTGGCGCACCGGATTTTGGAACGAAACCTGGACGGAAAAACCTATCGGGTGGATCCTTCCAAACTCGAGGAACAGTGCAAACACATCAGCAACCAGGAGCGCAAAGCCGCCGAGGCCGAGCGCGAAAGCACGAAATACAAACAAGCCGAATATCTTTCCACCCGCATTGGCGAAACCTTTGAAGGGATCATCAGCGGCATCATTGAGCGGGGCTTTTTTGTGGAATTGGCAGGCTCCAAAGCGGAGGGGCTGGTGGATTTCAAATACATGGATGATACCTACACGCTGGAAGAGGGCAATTTGCGCGTCACGGGTCGCCGCAGCAAACGTTCGTTCAAAATGGGCGATCGGGTAAAGGTGCGGGTTGCGGCGGTAGATTTGGCCAAACGGCAGGTGGAGATGGAGTTGGAGGAGTAGGTATATCAGGACGGCAAATCGCTGCTGCGTTCCAGGACAATGGTCAACTGAAAATTTTTTCTGCACACAGATGACACAGATGCAAGCAGCACGGATTTCACAGATTTTCACTCAAAAATCCTATTGATCTGTGCTGCTTGCATCTGTGTCATCCGTGTGCTTTTGAGATTGTCCAGTAGTGTGGTGGCGAGTACAGACTCATGATCTGTATTTATATTTTTTCGTAGCGATCAAATTGCCGTTCAGGTATGCTTCCCTTCAAATATATACCCTTCAATCTGTTTGATGTTATTGCTTTCCAGTACTTCTGGTTTATATTTCTGCTGTGCATTGAGTGAAAGTGCAATCAATAAATACTGGAGTATTATTGTGAGCTTTTTAATTCTAGCCATGTTTGATTAATTAAGGTAAAGGGGCAATTCATATTGACGACTGCCATCCTTGGCGCTGGACTCGAACAGGATCAGGTGAAGGGTGGAGTTGGGCCTTTCTTTTGAAACGTCGATTGTAAAGTCAAAATTCCCCCATTCCGGCGCCCCGGCATCGGTCATCTGAAATCCGTTTTTAAGCTCATCATGGCCATCCTCTACCACCCAATTAAAACTGGCCTCAAAAATTTGTCCTTTACCATGGATACGAAATTTGTGATTGCCGATTTGTGCTACGCGAACCTCTTTAAATCTTGCATTGGAATACACCTTTTCAGGCCATAGTATAGAGTCAATGCAAGATGGTTATGAACGAAATGATCATTCAAAGCTTTGGTGATCAATCGAATCAATCGAACCAATCGTTACAATCGAATCAATCAATCAACTTATTGCTTCACTATTTTATGCATCATCGTAGATTTTCCGTTTTGGGTGGTGAGAAAATAAATGCCACTGGGGTATTGATGCATGTCTATTCTTAGTTCAGCTTCGTTGGAATCAAAAGACGCGTTGTTTATTAGTTTCAACACTTTCCCTGTGGCATCTGATAGCGTCAGGTCGGTAAAAACTTCAGACGATAAATTTTTAAGCAAAACGAAATCAGCCGCTGGATTGGGATAAACAATGGTTGTGCTTTCTGGAAGAACATCCTCCACAGAGACTAATGTGTTGGATATAACCCTGACGATCCCGATATCATACGGGAATTCCTGGCATAAACCCGCAGCCAAAATTTTCCCATCTGCTTGAACTGCAATGGCTTCGAGTTGATTGAATGAACTCGTAGGAGACACCATGAATACGCCATTTGTCCCAAACGACGTTACAGGATTTCCGCTCAGATCGAATTGACTCAGGGTAAAACTAAACATACTGTTGTCATTGTTACCTGCTGTTCCACCAACAACAATTTTATCACCTATAATTTTGATGTCTTTATATAGGTCCTGTTGAGCGATGTTGTTGATTAAAATGCCGTCAACACCAAAGTCCGGGCTTATATTTCCAGCATAATCATACTTTACGAGCGTAGAATTATTGAAGGTATCCGTACTGAATCCGCAGGCATAGATCCCGTCCGGGCTTAATGCCAACCCATTGATAAATGCTTGAGATGCAGGTGGGATAATATTTACGGCCAAACCATTTGTACCAAAGGTAGGGTCGAGACTACCGTCAGTCAGATATCTGGCCAATGCCATTCTATTAGAGGAAAACCCGCCTGCAAGGATTTTTCCGTCTGCTTGGACTGCTATGGAATTGATCCAGTCCCTTTCATTCACTCCAAAAGTTGTAAAAACAGCTCCGTTTGTACCAAAGGTCTGGTCAATACTCCCATCTGGATTGTAGCGTGCAACCGCAAAATCATCGTCATCGTTAAAAATGGTATAGGAATAGCCAGCTAAAATAATTTTTCCATCCGCTTGAATGGCCAAACTTTTCCCAATCGCATCTTTGCCAAAGAAATGGGTGGTTGTAATCCCTGAATTACCAAAACTGTTATCAATACTTCCATCACTATTATATCTAATCAGCGCAAATCCATTGGATTCACCACCCCAGGTGTGCCCTCCTGCGATAATTTTTCCGTCTTGCTGTAAAGCTATACTGGACGCGATGCTCGTAAATGCCAAAGTTGTGCTGGCGACGCCATTGGTACCAAAAGAATTGTCAAGCGAACCGTCCGGATTTAATCGAACCACATTAAAAAGATTGATGGAGGTTGAAGAAAAACCCGCCATCAAAATTTTCCCATCTGGCTGAATCGCAATGGCTCTGGTCGTGTTGTTTGAATTGCCAACATCCAGCACCACAATTCCATTGGTACCAAAGGAAGGGTCTAAAACTCCATTCTGAGCATTGAGCGTGGCAAATGTGGTCAGAAGAAAAAACATGCAAATGATTCGTTTCATCGTTGAGTAAATTTTGCGTGTGAGTGGGTATGATTGCTTTAATGTATTTATTCCATGATAATCTGTTTTTCAATTCCAATCAAACGCCCTTCCAAACCCTACCAAGCATAAGCCAACTGAACACCAATCCCAGGCGTAATCAGTGGGTAAAACGCCGGGGCTTTCCCCAGTTCCCATGTGAATACGTCTAGCATCGTAAGCCCAACGATCCCGACGCTAAAGCGTGGAACGATATAGTAGTTCAAGCCCCCGCTGGTCACTAATCCGATACCGCCGTGTAGACTATCACTGTCATAAATGCCCCGGTGTTGACCAGTATGAATCTGCAACAAAGGCCCGGATGATAGCGTCCAAGCAAATTTCTTCTCCGGTTTTTGGAAGCGCAGGCGATGGCTGACCTCAAAATGTCGGGTTTGGCTCCGATAAAATTTCGTTTTCTGCTCCGCATGATAGCTCACACGAGCCCCAATAGCATTGCTTTGACTGAAATTGTAATAATAGCCGACCTGCAGGTAGTTGTCTTTCTCACTATCCGGTATTCGGAAGACCGTGATTTGCGCTTCGTGTGGGTGTGGATGTTGGGCTGATGCTGCATACGCCAAAGCCAAAAACAAGATAAAAAAACAGCTTTTTTTCATAAAAAAATGCATTTATTATCGAATTTAAAGGTGGGTAGTATTTGTAGCTGTTAGATTGTCAGGTCGAAAGGTAACATGGAAGGGCTGTTTATCCAAGCGTCAAGCGTAAAAAAATAGTATGCACATTAAAGGGTTGATAATCAATAAAGAACCATTCTCTTTCTAGTAGAAAAGGTGAGTAATCTGTCCAATGTCCGTCAAAAGATTGTGATAACCAATATTTTATATTCGATGCCACGCGGGCAATCTGCCAAAACCAAAGCTGAGTCCTGCGGACGGATGCACCCTAACTGTCTGTCAACAAGCATGTAAAGGGAGCAGTTGTTAGAAGCATTCAACAACTTCCTTCTGCCCTGAAAAAAACTACTATCCCGATTTTTTCTAATGCTTTTACCTCATCCTGATAATTGCTGAAATTGGATCGCAGGTTTGGGTCAACATTATTGCCAAAGTTTCGAATGGCCTCCAAATATTCTGCATGGGATAAGTTTGAGTTAAAACAAAAGATATGGGCATCCAATGAAAAATTTGAACTGTAAAATAAAATGGTATTTAGCGATGAGGTGACTCCTTCTCGTACCTCGAAGATGTCACCTCATCGCTAAATTGACGGCATTGAGCTTGAAGTCACCGCCTCAATAGATTTAAAAAAACTGCCTGATTTGAGTCATTCAAATCAGGCAGTTTTTTGTCATAACGCTGCATCCAACGAGGCAAATGCCCCATTTTATCCCTGCAAATCCCGCTCAATGTCTTCAATCAACCGGTCTAATACCGCCGATGTGGCATCAAACTCCTCTAAGCTCCCCAGAGGCCTGTTCACGCTGATGTAAAACTTTATTTTTGGTTCAGTGCCTGATGGACGTGCCGAGATGATGTAGTCGCCTTCGGTCAGCAGTTGGATGACATTGGACTTAGGCAGGTCAATAGGCGTCTTGATGCCAGTAAGCAGGTCTGTTTCAGATGAAAGTTCATAGTCCTTAACGGTCACCACCCGTTGGCCGCCAATGCTTTTCGGTGGGTTTTCCCGGAAGGAGGTCATCATGGCAGCGATTTCCTCGGCGCCTTTTTTCCCGGCTTTGGTTAGAGAAATGAGTTTTTCCTGGTAAAAACCGTATTCCAGATAAATATCTTGGAGTGTTTCAAAAAGGCTGCGGCCCTTGCTTTTGTAGTAGGCGCACATTTCAGCAATGACGTTGCAGGCTACCACCGCATCCTTATCGCGCACATGGCTGCCCACGAGATAACCGTAGCTTTCCTCGGCACCAGCGATGAAGGTGGCCTCGTCTTCCAGCTCCGTCATCAGGGCGCCGATGTATTTGAATCCAGTCAGTACATTATAGCATTTTATGCCGTTGGCTTCCGCGATTTTGTCAATCAAATAAGTGGTGACAATGGTCTTGACGATGTATTCCTTCCCCTTGAGCAGCCCTTTTTCGGACCATTGGCTGAGTAAATAATAGAAAAGAAGCGAGCCAGTCTGGTTACCATTCAGCAGCACAAACTCGCCCTGGTCGTTTTTTACGCCAATGCCCACCCGGTCGGCGTCGGGGTCAGTGGCCATGACCAGGTCAGCGTC
>CAZKBH010000017.1:0-15650 GCA_964550795.1 uncultured Saprospiraceae bacterium | reverse complement strand
GCCATGGTCATGGCTTCGTGTTCTTCCGGGTTTGGGTAAACGACGGTAGGGAAGTTGCCATCCACTACACACTGCTCCTCCACAAGGCTGACGTTGGTGAAGCCGATGGCCCGCAATGCCTGCGGCACCATCGTAACACCCGTGCCATGAATAGGGGAAAAGACGATTTTTAGGTCATGTTGCTCCCGAACAATCTCGGGGTTGAGGCAGACGGCGGCGACCTGCTCCAGGAACAAACGGTCCATTTCTTCGCCAATGACCTCTATGTTTTCCGGTTTCGACTGGAAGTTGATTTGGTCAACAGAAGTGATGGCCTGCACCTCTCTGATGATATTTTTGTCGTGCGGGGCGATGATTTGGCCGCCATCGGTCCAGTACGCTTTGTAGCCGCTGTACTCTTTGGGGTTGTGCGAGGCGGTGAGCATAACACCACTCTGGCAGCCCAGTTGGCGGATGGCAAAGGACAGCTCTGGTGTGGGACGCAGGCCATCGAAAAAATAGACGTGGATGCCGTTGGCGGCAAACACATCGGCGGTAATTTTTGCAAAAGAAACCGCATTGTTGCGGTTATCGTGGGCGATAGCCACCTTGATTGGCTGGTTGGGGAACTGATTTTTCAGGTAGTTGCTCAGCCCTTGCGTGGCAGCGCCGATGGTGTATTGGTTCACCCGGTTGGAGCCGACGCCCATGATTCCTCGTAGCCCGCCAGTACCAAAATCGAGGTCCCGGTAAAATGCATCGGTGATGGCCTCGGTATTCCCGCTGTCGAGCAATGCTTGAAGTGCTGCTTTGGTAGCGGTGTCATAATTTCCGTTGAGCCATTGGGCGACCCTATCCTGGACGTTTTTTTCCAAATTTATCATTCGTACTGTTGTTATAGGAAGTAATGCGGTATTGTCTGAACCGTTAAGGGACGGTAAAAGTACAAACTTTTTTAAAAGCCATCCAGCGGTTCCCGGTTTGTTGAAATTGCCAATCTGGTGTTGTGTCAAAAGTAAATCTTGAAGTTTTCACACAGATTTTTATTTTGATTTTGCCGAAAACCTATAAGGTTTTTAAAACCTTATAGGTTTTATTTGCGCAAAACGCCACATTTTGTTTTACAATAAATTTTCGGAGTGACTTTTGACACAATCCCTGATTGCAACTTTTTATAAACTGAGAATCGCTGAAAGGATCCAAATTCATTTTTGTAACGAATTTGAACATCCACTGTTTGAAAAATAATAATACTGGATATTTTTGTTTTGCTACCAGACCTGTGAGTTTTTTTGAAACCTCACAGGTCTCGATTTCGGAGAATATCCAGTAGCATGCTGAAAAGTAACTGCGCGTGTACCTTTGCAAGGATTCGCAATGGTCTCATATTCAATCCATCCTAATTATGAAAAACACCGTCCTTTCCTGTTTGCTGCTCGCTGCCATGCTTTCTGCATGCAATCCGAGCAAAAAATGTGTCGAAAATATCCAGCCAGATTGTATGTGCACCAGGCAATACGATCCCGTCTGCGGCTGCAACAACAAAACCTATGGCAATGCCTGCATGGCGGCATGTGCGGGCATTACAACCTATAAAAAAGGGGAATGTCCCAAGGATGCCGTGCTTCAGTTGGAAGGGGTGGTTTGGCAACTGAGCACTTTCGCGGTCTCGCCTGAACCGCAACAAGTGCCAGAAAACATCTCCATTACCCTGAAGCTGGAAGCGGGCAACGTCACGGGGCGCGGCGGCTGCAACAACATCGGCGGAACGTACGTCAAAAAAGGCAAAAACCTGAGCATTTCGCAGCTTTTGAGCACCAAAATGTTCTGCGAAGATGCCATGAAATGGGAAAGTATGTACCTGCAACAATTGGAAAAAAGTCAATCATACAGCATAAACGGAGAAACTTTGGAGATCAATTGTGGCGATTCGGGCAATTTGATTTTCCGCTTAAATTGGAAAAAACCTAACTGGGAATGAGCAAAATCCGCTCTGCCTGAAATTCCTCCCAAGCTTTAACCGCAATCTGTTGCGTCAAAGTTTCAATGTAATAACTGCCCGCTGCTGGGTCAGGCACCTCATCCAGGGCACTTTCCATCTTGAGCAGATGTTGCACATTTCGGGCAATGCGGCGGCTGAAGGCTTGCGGGTAATCCGCTCTTGTTTCCCGACCGGCATCGTAGGGCTTTACGATGAGCCGACTGCTGCCGCCCTGTACCGCTGCCATAGCCATGGTGGTACCCCGAATCATATTGGTGTACAAATCGTCCGCGTATGTTTCGGGCAGAAAACGCGTCTCGACCATCGGGTTTTGTGGCGCTGCACCCCAGGCTTTTAATACATTGAACCACAAGAGTTTAAGGGCGCGTAACCTGGCAATTTCAAAGAAATAACTTTTGCCGATTTCGATGGAAAATAGCAGGGCATTGGCCGTAGTGTGGGCTGAAATGCCGCGCTCGGATAGTTTCTGGAGATAAATATGGGCGTTGTGGAGCAGCGCAGCAACTTCTCCAGAGTTGTTTTCCGGGTCACTCACTTGGATCACCTTAAACAGCGGAAATTTTTCCTGCGCATATTCCACCAACTCGGCCAGATAACGCCAATCTACCGTTTTAGAAACCGGAACGGGGTCGTAGGCCAGAGAACCGCGCAGTTGTGTGCTGCTCAGCCCGCGTTTTTGGGCAATTCTGTCGAGAAAACCCAGGATTATGCCCGGATTTTCAGCCACGGCTTTTCCCGCAAAATGTAAGCCGATAAAGTCGAGGTGGATTCCCTGGAGCAATTGCTCAAAATCTGCCTGTTCCAAGGGTCTTTCGAGCCAAAAACACAGCCCCTCGGCACCGCCCTCCAAGGCCTCCATAGCGCTCCGATTGGCAAGCGCCAGGTCGGCAACGTGCACATCTTCACAAATTTCCCAAGTATTGGCTTGGTTGGAAATTGGGGCTACAGGCGTTTCAAAATCATCGGCATGTACCCACGGCGACATGATTTGGCCATCCGGTGCTTGCCATTGCAGCTCTTCCAGCGGTTTTCCTTTCAAATCTTTGGCAATCTGCTGCAGCCAATCGGCCTTGCTCACGGGAGGGAAATCAGAAAAGAGGTCGGTATTGGTCATTGCGTTAATTTTTAGCCACCTGAAAAGCCGGCAATTTGAATTTTGTGCAAAAGTAGTTCATCCGTCGTGTTTCGTCCAACCCTCAACAATCTCAACATTCTCAACATTCTCAACATTCTCAACATTCTCAACATTCCCCCCCTCCCCACCCCAAAAAATTGATCCCACAATCCCCAACTTTTTCTGAACAAGCCTGTTTACCTTTGCGATTCAATCTAAATAAGTAATGATCCAGCGCAAACTAATATACCTCGACAATAACGCTACCACGCCCTGCGACCCTCGCGTTGTGGACAAAATGGTACCTTATTTCTACGAAAAGCACGGCAATGCTGCCAGCCGCAGCCACCAATTTGGCTGGGAAGCCGAAGATGCCGTTGACTACGCCCGCGAGCAAATCGCCAAACTCCTGGACGTGGAGGATAAAGAAGTAATCTTCACCTCCGGCGCAACCGAGAGCAACAACCTCGCACTTAAAGGCGTGTTTGAAATGTACGCCAAAAAAGGCAACCACATCATCACGGCAGAAACAGAACACAAAGCCATTTTGGACACTTGTGGTCACCTGGAAAAAGCCGGCGCCGAAATCACCTACCTCAAGGTGCAGGAAGACGGCTTGGTCAACCTGGCAGATTTGGAAGCAGCCATCAAACCCAATACCATCTTGGTCTCCATCATGTGGGCCAACAATGAAACGGGCGTGATACAGCCGATGCGGGAAATTGGCCAAATTTGTGAAAAACACGGGGTGCTTTTCCACTCCGATGCGACGCAAGCGGTAGGCAAAATCACCACCCACCCACGGGAAATCGGCGTACACCTGATGTCTTTTACCGCCCACAAAATGTACGGTCCCAAAGGTGTTGGTGCATTGTATGTGAGCCGTAAAAATCCACGGGTAAAAGTAACCGCACAGATGGACGGCGGTGGCCACGAACGTGGTATGCGTTCCGGCACCCTGAACGTTCCCGGTATCGTGGGCTTTGGCAAAGCTGCCGAAATTGCACGCGAAGAAATGCACCAGGATGCCGAACGAGTCAGCAAACTGCGCGATTATTTGCAAGCAGAGTTGACCAAACTGGAAGAAACAAAAGTGAATGGCAACGAGCAAAGCCGTATGCCACACGTATCTAATATTTCCTTCAAACACGTTGAAGGCGAAGGACTTATGATGACGTTCAACCAGAACATCGCAGTGTCCTCCGGCTCGGCCTGCACCTCAGCTTCGCTGGAACCTTCCTACGTATTGGTAGGCATGGGTCTGGGCGATGATCTGGCGCATTCCAGCATCCGTTTTTCACTCGGACGTTTCACCACCAAAGAAGAAGTGGACCAGGCCATCGAACTCGTTCGCAATGGCGTGAACCACATGCGCGATCTCAGCCCAATCTGGGAAATGTACCAAGACGGCGTGGATTTGACGAAAATTGAGTGGGCCGCGCATTGAGGAATGTGGACAATTTAAATAATGTGATTAATGTGGTCAATGTGATTAATGTGTGGAATGGGATTGACCTGCTCAATTCAAAAATCCAAGTTAGCCAATTTAAATATTGACCACATTCAAATAATTGACCACATTAATCACATTACCCCCATTGTCCCCATTAAACACATTGACCACATTTTTTCCATTGACCACATTCCCCATCATGAGTCCAATTCAGAGTCCTCCAGATCCTTTTACCCGGTTGATGTACCGCATCTATTACGGCATCAAGGGACTTTATTACTCGATTTTCAAACAGAAGCCCAAACCCTAAACTCTCAACCCTCTCAACCCTCTCAACCCTCTCAACACTATACACATCATGGCATATTCAGAAAAAGTACTCGACCACTTCAAAAGCCCACGAAATGTCGGCTCGCTCAATAAAGACGCAAAAAACGTCGGAACAGGTCTCGTTGGAGCACCTGAATGCGGCGACGTGATGCGACTGCAAATCGAAGTAGATGACGCCACCGGGCTTATCCGCGACGCAAAGTTCAAAACTTTCGGTTGCGGCTCGGCCATTGCATCCTCTTCCCTCGCCACCGAATGGCTCAAAGGCAAAAGCCTGGACGACGCCATGCGCATTGACAACATGGATATCGTGGAAGAATTGGCGTTGCCACCCGTGAAAATCCACTGTTCCGTACTTGCAGAAGACGCAATCAAGGCCGCAATTGCTGATTACCAACAGAAAAATGTGGTGGCATAAACGTTGAAAAACACACCCAAACCATGATTTTCGTAGCAGACAGTGCCAAACAAAAAATCCAGGAAGTCCGCCAATCCTCCAAGATGGCAGACGACTACTTCGTCCGGGTCAGTGTGACCTCGGGGGGCTGCTCCGGATTGTCGTATAAACTGGATTTTGACAACGAGTCAAAACCCAACGATCAGGTGTTTGAAAACAACGGCGTGAAAGTCGTAACCGACTTGAAAAGTTTCCTCTACCTGTTCAATACCACGCTCGAATTTTCGGGTGGACTGGACGGCAAAGGTTTTTCTTTTAACAACCCCAATGCCTCCAGGACTTGTGGTTGTGGTGAAAGTTTTGCCGTGTAAGCGGGGCGTTTTTGATTCATAAAAATATAAAAGGCTGTTTGACTGTGGTTCCTGAGGAATCACATGCAAACAGCCTTTTTATTTTGGGTGCTTTTTGTCTCCAGCTCGAATAAAGTTTTTGCTTAAAACAAAAGCCAAGCCGCCGCGGGGAGGAAGCTTTGGTTGAGTTGTCCTCCCCGACAACCCAGGTATCGCTAGCATTCGTGCCAATCCAATGGTGACACCAAGAATAGCAAAGGGCGAACAAAATCACAGCTTCCACAAACGCAAAAACAACACTTCCAAGGCCAAAAACAGCAACGCAAAAATCACGCACCAACGCCATAAAACGATACCGCGTTCCTGCTCATCCACCACTTGACTGAAGTTAGCCTCCGCATTGGTGGCCAATACTTTCATGTTGGGAAGCAGGCCTTCTGCAAGGGCTTCGTCGGTTTTGAAACGGAGATCACTTTCCCGACGGTCGTAATTGAAAGCAAACTCGGCCAGGGTGCTATCTCCTTGTAAATGAAGCTGATACCAACCGGCATCGCGAATTTGGGTGCCAGGGGTGAGCAATACTTTTGAGCCGAAAATGCGTTGTTCGGGGATGAATTCCTGGTTGTTGCCCGCAGGGCTGTTAGCCTCATCTCCTTTTACAGCGCTGTTTGCCGTCACCATACGGAGTTTGTAATTGGTCTCTCCTCGAG
Organism: uncultured Saprospiraceae bacterium; assembly: GCA_964550795.1. Taxonomy (GTDB): domain Bacteria; phylum Bacteroidota; class Bacteroidia; order Chitinophagales; family Saprospiraceae; genus M3007. Next base: position 9,315 of record CAZKBH010000017.1, on the reverse strand, counting down.
CAGATACACGGTGTTTAGCTTCCAACACCTCGTCCCGACCAATGGTGTAGGCTATTTGCTGACCCTTGGTGCCCGCAATGGCCATTTTGAACAACATCGGCACAAAAATTTCTCCGTTACGGACCAAATCATTCACTTGTTCATTCAGCGGTGCCGCGCAGCAATAGAGCGCGCCGTCGCCTTGAGGGAACTTGGCCAAATACGCTGAACCGTCCCGATACGTCAGAATTTGTTCGCCGCGGGCGGGTGCGAGTCTAAAATTTCCCTGCGTGGAAGGCAGCCGAAGATTGGCACTTTTGTTCAAAAAAACGTCGCGAAATATAAATTCCTCCGTGTTGAGTTGACTGGCCTGTCGTGGAGTCGGGTCGAAGGCGCCGAGGTTTCCGGCGGCAAAATTTTGCAGGAATGCGTCGTACGAACTCAAGTCCGCATTTTGGCTGGGGAATGCCAGCACATTGCCCCCATTTTGGGCAAAAGTTTTTAACTCATTGGCCAGGCCGGAGGAAATAGAAGGCAGTTCGTTCAGGATAATGAGTTGGTAATCTCCAAACTTGGAATAATCGAGCGAACGCACATCGGCGTTGTCCTGTTGGAAATATTTGGCACCAAGAAAAGCGTTGTCCAAAAATTTGTTTGCACCGGAGGCATTGACCGTCAGCACATTAATGCGTTCTGCGACGTAAAACGTGAGGAAATAATCGTCGTCAAATTGCACCGGATAATCCGTCAGCGAAAGCCGGGATTCGTGCCAGCCTGGGTGCAAGATGGTGAAACTCACGGTGTCGAGCAGACTACCATTGGCGGGGATATTCACTGCGCCCACGGGTTTGGTTTGGCCGTCGTGCAACAGGCTGAGGCGGATATCGGTGGCCGCTTCATCACTTCGATTGCTGATTTTTACCAGGAGATTAGCGGGCTGGTTGAGTATTTGCACGGGATTTTCAAACCAGGCGCTATCAATGGAAACGTTACGCGCTTGAACGGCCCGCATCGGCACCAGATTGATGTCGAGCAGGGTGTCGCGGAAGCTGCTTAAATCGGCAATATTGGTCTGGAAATCACTGACCAGGTAGGCCGTTCTGTTTTCTTGTTTGCCCGTGTTGAGGCATTGTTGTTGGCGAATAAGCACCTTGGATAAGTCGCGGGAGGCCGGGCTGGTCCGAATCTCTTCGATGCGCGAGAGGGCATCCTCTTTGCTCACGAGACGTTGGTCGCGGCCTTCAAAATCATTGGTCAGAATTTGAAAACGGTCGGTCACGTTGTAAGCCGACACGATGTCACGGGCGCGTTGTTTGGCCAGTTCGAGCAAGGGTGCGTCTTGCGATAAAGCATTCATACTGAATGAATTATCCACAAAAACAGAGACAGCCTGTTCGCCTTTTTTTGCCCCTGAACTAAGCGGGATAAAAGGCTGTGCAAAAGCCAAAACCATGGCTGCAATGGCCAGACAGCGCATGAGCAACACGAGCAGGTTGCGCAGTTTCTGGCGGTTGCTGGTTTCCTCTTTTACTTCTTTCAGGAAACGGACATTGGTAAAATATACCCGTTTGAACCGTCTGAAATAGAACAGGTGGATGATGATGGGTATAGATATGACCGCAAGGGCGGATAAAAATGCTGGGAATAAAAATTGCACGGTACTATGACGATAAACGATGAAGAATACCCGCCCCTCAAGGCTCCGACGGGGTAACAAATCTCACAAACCAGCCCGCTTTGGCGCACTGAATCAGATTGCAAAAGTGCGAAGGTTTTGGCGAACGAACTTTGCTTTACCTTCGCCAACGCTAAAAAGTTGAAAAGGATGCAAAAGTACCGTCAAAACTTTCAAAAGTGTTTGACAGGTGCCTGTTTCATCGGTATTAATTACAATAAACCATGCAAGCCTACCACGATCTGCTCCGCCATATTCTCCAACAAGGCACCCGAAAAACGGACCGCACGGGCACCGGAACCATCGCGGTTTTCGGGTACCAGATGCGCTTTGATCTAGCCGAAGGGTTTCCGCTCCTGAGCACCAAAAAAGTGCATACCAAAAGTATCATCCATGAGCTGCTCTGGTTCCTGCAGGGCGATACCAATATCCGATACCTCAAGGAAAACGGGGTCAGCATTTGGGACGAGTGGGCCGATGTGTCCGGAAACCTTGGCCCGGTGTACGGTAAACAGTGGCGTTCCTGGGCTGCGCCCGATGGCCGAACCATTGACCAAATCAGGGAGGTGGTCAATACCCTGAAAACCAACCCTGACAGTCGCAGAATCATCGTTTCGGCCTGGAATCCCGCCGATTTACCCGAAATGGCACTGGCGCCCTGTCATTGTCTGTTCCAATTCTACGTTGCTGATGGGAAGCTCAGTTGCCAACTTTACCAGCGCAGCGCTGACGTGTTCCTCGGCGTGCCATTTAACATCGCTTCCTACGCTTTGCTGACCATGATGATGGCCCAGGTTTGTGACCTCCAACCCGGCGATTTTATTTGGACGGGTGGCGATACACACTTGTATATCAATCACTTGGAACAGGTTGACCTCCAGCTTTCCCGTTCCTTCCGGCCACTGCCGACGATGAAAATCAACCCGGCCGTGCGGGATATTTTCGGTTTTAAATATGAGGATTTTGAACTTGTAGGCTACGACCCCTGGCCGGGGATTAAGGCTCCGGTAGCGGTGTGAGAAAACCAGAGCACTTACCTCACCACCACCAATCTCCCCGTCGCCTGCAAACCCTCGCCTTCCACTTTCAGGATATAAATGCCTGATTTCCAGTTTTTTACTTCAATATTGAACGAGCCACTGGCAGACTCCCCTTCGGCGGCCAATTGCCCCAAGGCGTTAAAAACCTGCCAACGCACATTGGTATAAATGGGCCATTCCACCCTTGCCCATGCACGCGCCGGATTCGGGTGAATATGCATTTCAGGTGCATTCGGTGCGATGGTGCTTACGGACACAGCGCAGTCCACCAGTTCCGTTCGGTACATGGCCAAACCACCGCGCTGATTGCCGATGATCATTTCCAGTTTGCCATCGTTGTCCAGATCCGCAAAGGCGGGGTGCGAGCGATTGCCCTCGTCAATATTGCCCCAGCGTTTGGAGATAATCGGGAAAGTATCCTGCGTTGCGCCTAACAGTTCATACGCCTCCAGATGGCCGCGTTGAGCACCGGTAACGAGAATAGGCCCATCGGGCGTTGTGATAATAACGGGTGTGCTCATGCCAACTACCTCCGGGGGAGTCCGAGTATTAATCTGCCCAATTTTTTGCACGGTTGGAGCAACTTCATAGAACGGATCACTGAGCGTGCCCATGTTTTTGAAAAAATTGATATCGCCAGCGCGTTCTCCAAGAACCAGGTCTTGCAGGCCGTCCTGATCCAAATCATATACGATGGGGGTTGATATTGAACCAATTACATCCAAATCCAGCCACATTGGGTTGGTATCGTATTGAAGGATAAAGGGCTGGTTTGGTCCGGCAATGTTTCGGTAGCAATAGATCCCGCCAATGTTGTTTCCGACCAACAGATCAAGGTCGCCATCGCCGTCAATATCGCCAAAAGTGGGCGAAAAATCGAAGTCGCCAGGAGCAAACTGGGACAGTCCGGCAAAATCATCGTCCGCAAGATCGAAAGCAGGTTCGGTGGGGGTTCCAACATTGAGGAACAGAACCAACCTCGAATTGGTAAACACGGAATTTCCATTGATAAAGCTGAAGTAACCGTAATTTCCAACCACGAGATCGAGCAGCCCGTCGGCGTTCACATCCACAATTGCCGGGTGCGCGGAGGTGCCCATATCAATCATGTCCACCGAAAAAATGTTCTTGGTTTGTAGCTCAAAAAAGTGCTGCCCAGGTACATTTGAGGTGTTTTTATAGAACCAGATGGCGTCCCGGTCTTCCCCACTGGTCGCATTGTTGAGTGCCGCAATGAGGTCTTTTTTCCCGTCCTGATCGTAATCAAAATAGAAAGTTGCGGGGAATGAATTGAGCGCCACGGGTACGTTGTAGGAAGGAAACGCCGTGTCCTGAGCGGTCATCCAGGCGTTTTGGTTAGTGCCACCATTAATCATGAGGTTGACGCAGGAGTAGGAAACATTGCCCAAAATAACGTCGCGGTCACCGTCATTGTCGTAGTCAAGGGTCAGCACGGTCGCTCCGGGGTGCAGGCCATCGCGGTCTTCCGCCACCTCCGGGCGTAGCCCTGCGCAATTGAGGAAACAGGTGTCCGGGTGACAGCTCAGTTGTGCGCTGCAACGGGTGAGACCGTTTTCAAAAAAATCGCCCCAACAGTTGTCGTAAAGCTCGTATTCTGGTTTGCTCAATCCGTTTCCTCTTTCTACCGACATATTTCGGAGCATTGTTAAACTGGTAGAAGTACCGGCACCAAAGGCCACTATATCCAAATCGCCGTCGCCATCAATGTCGTCTATGCTCGGAATATCCCCCCGATTGATGGGGAAATTGTTCCAAAATGCCGGATTGTCGTCCGGGTAAAAGACGTACAGCTCATTGCAATAGCCGCAACTGGCGGGGTAATCAAAAGTGTAAGGTTGGAATTTCAGTTCGTTGCCATCAAAGTAACCTTTGAACACCTGGATTTCCTGACTCGCGGGGGAAATGGCTGCACAAAAAATATCCGCCGCGCCATCCTGATCGAAGTCGCGCATGAGCATCCAATCCGACATCCCCACAGGGAAATTGCAGGCATATTCCGGGCGAAAAACGTAATTAGGTGCGTTGGCGGCACCCTTGTTGAGGTACGTGAGTACCACGCCGCCCACGCGATCAAAAATGACCAAATCGGGCACACCGTCTCGATCCAGATCTGCTTCCGAGAATTGTGGGGCATTGAGTCCGCCCGCAAATGGGGCGTTTAGATCCACGCCATTGATCCGAACCGGCGCGCTGAGGCGCTCGAACATTTGCGGCGATTGTGCGAACAAAGGCTGGGATGCCAGCAATCCTACAATGAGGGCGATATAGGTCGTTATGTTGGTCATATTTGCTTAGTTGAGTGGTGATTTTTTTGAAAGTGTGGCACACCTTGTAGGTGTGCCACACTTAGCATTGGCTGTAAAATCATAGCCCATGATTTACCGAACATCCGTCATTTTCATGGCCTGGCTTTGACCCTGAGGCGTTTGCAACACATACGTGTAAAGCCCTGTTGGCCAAGTCCGAGTGTCAATTTTAACCTCGCTTTGGGTTGAAAGTTGAATGTTTTGGTTTAGAAAATTTTGACCCAACACATTGAATACCAATAGATTGGCATCGCCTGAAAACTGCTTGTTGTTTTCCCAACGAATTAAAGCGAACTCGTTGGCGGGATTGGGTTCACTTTGGCGCAACTGGAAATCCTTCAAGGGGATGCGCACGGTATTCAGCAAAGTTGGGTCGGTGTATTCCACCCGCAGGTCGTCGAAGTAAAAACCGTCCCCTTCCTCTAAATTATCCGAGCCGAGGATGAATTGTAACTGGATGTTTTGGCCAATGAAATCTGACAAATCCATGGATTCTTCCACCCATTCTTCCTGAAATCCTTCAAAAACTGGCTCGTTTTCCGGCTGCGCACCCATGCCCGAGCCGGGTTTGGTGTACCGGCCACAGAGGGCCATATTGTTGCTCATGGAGGAGGCCCGCAACTGAACATAATCGTACCTGGATTCGATTTCCCATTTTGCCCAAAAATATACCCTTGGGCTGACCGAACCTGCGGGGATTGTGATGGGGTTCGAAAGTTGTAAGTCGGAGTAAACATTGGTCTCGTAATCGCCTACGGGCGAATCGGTAATGCTTAATGGAGCACTGTAAAAGGTGCTTTGAGTAATTCCCCAGGATCCGCTCCAATCAGAGATACTGTTGCCGTTTTCAAAAAAAGCTTCGGTGAGTACGCCCCCGAAATATTTGCGCAGGGTATCTGTTTTTTCAAGTAAACCGTTGGAGTAGGTCAGCAAAAAGCTGAATTCCTCCCCGAGCTGTATGTTGGGTTGAAGACCGACATCGAAGCGTAGCGTTTTCGTTTCAAACTGCTCTAATTCAACGAGTTGGTTAGCTGGCCCAACGCTGACAATATTGCCTGAAAGCGGGGTCAAGCCAATCAAAAATGCCCCATCCTGATACCCGTAACGGGTCAGCGCAACTTCGATCTCGGGCGTGAGTGTGGAAAAGAACTGTGGGCTTTTATCTTGAATTTCGCCAAAACGAAGCGCACAGAGGGCCGTACTGAGGTTTTGCCACACGTTTTCGCGGTTCAGGTCGTCAATTTCGCTGGGCATTGGCCAAAAGCCGGTTGTTCCCACTTCCGGGGTAAAGGAGTTTGCGCCGGCCACCGCATAAAACCAGTCGTCAGAGTTTCCATTCACGTTATAGCCCACGGTTTCGATGGCGGTCCCGGCTTTATAGTTGTTTTCACGGGTAAAAAGTTCGCCAAAAATGGCAAGCGAGGTATCTGCCAGTAAGTTATTATACGCCCAGGGGTAAATCAATAAGTTGCTGAAGGTGTGATAGTTCTGCGCAAAAACAAAATCATGCGCCAGTGCAAAATCACGCATCGTGCGGGTTTCCGGCTCCGAAAAAGCGGCAGGGCCACGGTAGGTATCACTGGAAGGGTTGGGCGAGGAGCCGTTGTTGTCATTGCCCCAGAAATAACCATAATTCCGGTTCAGGTCCACCCCGAAAGAGCCATTGTTATTGTCCCGGCGGTTTTTGCGCCAAAAGCCTCCCCCCTGTGGGTCCGTAGTTTCGTTGAACACATATCCGTCGGGATTGATACAAGGCACAAAGTAGAGTTCGGAATGGTCCAGAATGTAACGGACCTCGGGGTCAGTGTCATAATTTTCAAGCAAATGCCACATAAAAAACAGCAACTGACTCGCGCCATTGGGTTCCCGGGAATGGTGTAAGGCGGTGTATAGAACTTCGGGTTCGTTCTCCTCCAGCTCCGGGTTTTTAGAAATTTTGACGAACTGAATTTTGCGGCCCTCCCAGGTGCTGATGGTGTCGCTGGCGTCGGCACGGGCAGTGATGAGGTTGGGGAATTTTGCCCGCATATCATCTAAAACGGCCATCATTTCAGAAAGGGTATGGTAGCCGCCCATGCTGCCGTAAGTATAGTTGGCGGGGGTAGGGTAGGGGGTTACGGACGATTCGCCGCAGGATTCATCGCGGGGAGAGGCACTTGGATTTTGCAGGCGTTCGAGGTAATCTTTTTTGAGATCGGCGATCCAGATTTTAGTCTGAAAACCAGCATCCTGGACCAGTTTAAGCTCAAGGTCCGATATTTCGGTTACCAGAGAATGTCCCGGTGCGTGCAATCCGTGGTCGGTTTCAATGCCAAGGCGGGTCAGGACATGGATGTCTTTTCCTTCAAGATTGATTTCTACGCGGACATATTTAGTGGGATTTTGGGCAAAAACGGGGCTGCTACACAGAATGATGAGCAGGGACAGAACGAAATATTTCATGTTGAGTTAGATATTTTGGGCAAAATTAAACCGCTCCCAACGGCTCGTCTGTTTTTTATCGGTTTTGGCAATTGTAGGCAAAAACAATTTCTTGTCAATGGTAGTTCGTTCTAATCCGTCCTCGTTTATGAAAACATGGTCCAATTCCCTAAAAAATCGTAGTTTTGCTCGCTGTTTTGGCACAATCACCTCATTTTTAATTTTTTCAAACCTATGAAATTTGTCTCCGAAGAAGTCATTGACGCCACAATAGATGCGCTGGAATCATTTTCCGATGAGCAGTACGAAAAGCAGATGGAAGTCTTTGCGGAGGCCCAACCTGTCATTTTTGCCTGGCTTTTCAGTGAAGAATTTGAACTCCTCAACGAGGACGAAAACGGCTACCTGCAATATCTGTCACTCATTGCCTGGAAATCCATTGAAACCGTAAACGGTCCACTACCTGCTGTTTCGGAGGACGAAATTGGCGAGGCCGAAGAAAATAACTACGAATTACTCGAGGCTTCCGAAGGAAAAAAATTCCGCGATCGCCTCGATCCGTTTTTTGAAGGCTCCGCCCAGGAAGACCTCCTCGCATTCGCCGAAGAAGCTGTGCTCGAAAGCGAAGACGACCCCGATTCCCTCGTTACCAAAGAAGCCCGCGAGCCTATCTTCATTGCTTTAAAAACAATCGTAGATGTGCTCTGCACCCCTAAACTCTAAACCATCAACCCCCTCAACGCTCCATGTCCCTCTCCGCCGCTACCGCACAACTCCACCGCAACGGATTCCTTGATCTCGAAATAGATCCCACCATGGATCTGATGGCTGAAATTACGCGCCTCAAACGCGAAAAAAACGCCATTATCCTGGCGCATTATTACCAGGAATCTGAAATCCAGGACATTGCCGACTACATCGGTGATTCTCTGGGGCTTTCGCAAAAAGCGGCGTCCACGGAGGCGGATATCATTGTTTTTGCCGGGGTTCACTTTATGGCGGAGACGGCTAAAATGCTCAGCCCTACCAAAAAAGTTTTGTTACCCGACCTGAAAGCAGGATGTTCCCTGGCAGATTCCTGCCCACCCGCGTTGTTCAAAAAGTTTAAGGAAAAATATCCCGATCACATCGTGGTCAGTTACATCAACTGCACTGCCGAACTTAAAACCCTCACTGATATTTGTTGCACCAGTACCAATGCCGTGGCGGTCATCGAGAGCATTCCGAAAGACCAGCCGATCATTTTTGCGCCCGATAAAAACCTCGGTGCGTACCTCATCAAAAAGACGGGGCGCGACATGGTGCTCTGGAACGGTGCCTGTATGGTGCACGAGATTTTTAGCCAGGAGCGCATTTTCAAACTTCAGCAGCAGTATCCCAATGCCAAGTTTATTGCCCACCCTGAATGCGAGGCCCATATCCTCGACATGGCGGACTATATCGGCAGCACCACGGGCTTGTTAAAATACACCATCAACGATGCGGCTACGGAGTTTATCGTAGCCACGGAGGCTGGCATTTTGCACCAGATGCAAAAGTCCAGTCCGCACAAAACCTTCATTCCTGCGCCACCCAACAACCATTGCGCCTGCAATGAGTGTCCCCACATGAAGCGCAACACCCTGGAAAAACTCTACCTCTGTATGAAGTACGAGTTGCCTGAAATCATCCTCGAAGATTGGGTGATTGAAAAAGGCCGGGCCTCTATTGACCGCATGTTGGAAATTTCGGAAAAAGCGGGTTTGGTGGCAGTTTAGAACACCGAATTTGCTGGGACCGCCCTAGACCGCCGAATTTAGAACACCGAATTTACCGAGACCACCGAGACCACCGAATTAGAACACTGAATTTAGAACACCGAATTTACCGAGAC
>CAZKBH010000016.1:84318-85735 GCA_964550795.1 uncultured Saprospiraceae bacterium | reverse complement strand
CCATCTGTATCTGCGACTACTTGACCACCCGTGCCACTAGAGCCAACCAAGGTTGCAATAGCGTCACTGATGAATTGTGCCAAAGTTTTGGTACACCATCCGCCAGGATTGAGCCACCCAAAAGGACACCAGGAGCCGAAGCCATAATCAAGACACCAGGTAGCTACCGCACAAATGGCATCTGCACCATCAAGCGTACCCAGCACGGTATTAAAGCCGGGAATATCGGCCAGTCCACCAAAACCTCTAGACGTAATGTCAAAAGATTCGTCTGTGCAAAAAATGACACTGGGTGCATTTAATTGTGCCTCAACAATTTTGTATGGAATTGGAATGCTGATAAAGGCACAGCCGACTGTTACAAAGGGAGTCGTTGTAACGTTGCAGACTGCCAGGCCACTAGCACCTGGAGGGCACTCACTGTCGAAAGCCGCAAGCCCTGTGCCACACACGCCATCGTTGTAAAGCGTAATCGTCTTACAAATCGTGGAGGTGCAATTTTCGTAGCCTCCGCCGGGGAATGCACCACAAGCGGCGGGCGTATTATTGGTTTCTGTCAGGCAGAATTCGTACGTTATGCTTTGGCCCGGTGCCGGAGCTGTGAGCACTTGGTTGCCAAAGGCCGCCGCAGCACCATCTCTGGTGAACATACCGTTTGCCCCAGTACTGGTCCGCACCATATTATACGACACGTCCGTGCCAGAACAACGAATGATACTGTTGCTGGTACTGCCACCCATCGTAAAGGCCGGGGCTGGGTCAGTCGTGATGAGCAAACTTCTGGTACTGGTATATACACCTCCACAACCGTTGGGATCGGGTAACATGGAATAGGTAACGCTGTAACAGCCACCGGAAGCAGGTACTGTAATAGTACTATCTCCCGGAGTAAAAATGCCGCCTGGAGCTACGCTCCAAGTACCTCCGGGGGTGTTGCTCACATTTTCATCAAACATGAGTTTGAGGCTGATGACATCCCCCGGATTGACACAATCAAAAATCTGATCCTTCAGTTGGGCTACGGGAGCTCCAAACAAAGTAACAGAATCGCGGATGCGGAAAACACAAGAAGCGGCATCCACAAACGTGTAGGTGATTTCACGGGTTCCAGGCAAAGTATTCGATACATCCCAGTTGGCGGTCCCGTTCGCATTGTTTACGAAGGCTGGGGTATTCTGAATAATGGAGAAATTGCCTGTTTCGCCGGCAACTGGTACTGGCGTAGCATTATAAACGATGTCGGCACCATCGGTGCAACGATCTGCAGGTCTGGTGATGGTCAGTGGATTGCCCACCAACGAAATATTGTCAATGGCACCTGCTGGGTTAGCCCCCAGAGAACCATCATTTTTCCAAGTAAAAATCAAGCGGCGAGTAACCGGGCCGGAACAGTTGCCCAAATCGGCGCTTTTCAAGG
>CAZKBH010000016.1:69934-84308 GCA_964550795.1 uncultured Saprospiraceae bacterium | reverse complement strand
GCTGGCATCCCTCCCAACATATTTGCCGGGGCAGGGAGTACGCCTGTCCCCAAGGAAACGGTTGAAGCGGTGGGCGTATAAGAGGTAGGAGCCAGACTGACGATGATTGCATCAAAAGAGGCTGTTTCTCCGTCGCCTTTCCAGTTAAAGGAAAGTGTGAACGTAGCTACTCCTGCAGGGAAGGTCACATCCCGGTAAAAGTGCACCACCGAAGTAGAGTCGTTGGTGTATTGGTTGTTCGCCCCCCCATTGTTGGAGATGTAGGCAGAACGATCCGTAAACCCAGTTGCAGCGGTGCCAACAAACCATCGAGTGTTGCGGACACCGTTTACCACAGTCCAACCATTGCTGGCGAAGGTGGTTCCAACCTGGAAACCGCCTTCCTGTGCGGGGTTGATCAACATCTGGGCGGAAAGTGTGGAATACTGCAAGAGCAGGAAAATACCCAAGAGCAGCGCACCAACATTTCGTTGGCACGATAAGTAAAAACTTTTCATGTGAGATAGATTAAATTATTAGGACAGAGTAGTGCCAAAATCAAGTAGGACAAAGCCCTACTTTTTTACGGCCCACAAAGAACCAAAATTTTATAGGGTGCTGCGCATAGATTGTTAGGACAAAAAAGTGGACATTTGCAAAACGAATGGTTTTGATGCGCTTTTGCATCATTTTTTTCGAAAAAACCATGTACAATCTTTTAAACTTAACTCAACTGAAGCTCATTTTTGCTTTAGTCAGTTTGGGCATTTTTGGTTGTAAAGATCAAAGTCAACCGAACAGCCCGGACACCGACCAGCTTTTGGCGGCACTGTTGATTCGTTCCGACTCAATCGCTGAGGAGGCTTTGCCGCCTCAATTTTCTTTGCTCCCTGCAGCGTATCAAGACTCCTTTTTCATAAAGCGAATTTCCCACTTGCAAACACTCGGGCAGTACGATGCGCTCAGGCGGACACTAGATTTTTACAAAAAATGGAAGCCTGGCTTACTTTCCGACTGTAATGATCATTTTTTTCAAGCGGTACGCTTGCAATACGCCGGAAAATTCGACTCCGCGCAGCACGAGTACGCTCGAGCCATCGCCACCTGCGAGCAACTGGGCGACCTGCGATTTTTGGCTAATATTCTGGACGCCAGCTCCGGAAATCTCACCACGCAAGGCCGACACGATGAAGCGATGGCGATGAAATACCTTGCCGTTGCAGCGTACAAAGCCCATGAGAAGGAGCTGAAAATTACAACACTCGAACGCGAAAAAAGCCTCGCAGCGCAAAGCAACTGGTGGATTTTCGGCTTACTAACGCTACTATTCTCCGTTGTTTTTTATGGGTTTCGGTTAAATACAGCACGCGAACATCAACGCCTGGAAGCAGAAAAAGCAAAAACCGAAGCGCAGTCCTTGAAACTGCAAGAAGAACTTCAGAACCAAAAAATTAAACTGGCCGCAAACCAAACCAGATTAGAAAATTATGCACAAATGCTCATTGGCCGAAATGAACAACTCAATGAGTTGGCGCTCCAAATCGAATTGGGTCGGGGCCAAAAGGAGCCAAACCAGCACAGCGAAATCGTGAACCTGTATGAGCAGGTAATCCTAACCGAATCAGATTGGGACAATTTCCAATTTCACTTCAATAATATGTACCCTGGCTATATCTCTGACCTTCGCACCAGGTACCCCAACCTGACTCCCTCCGAAATCAGACTTGTGCTAATGGATAAAATGGGGCTTAGCCTTAAAGAAACATCCGCAATCCTCGGTACCAGCATTGACGCAATCAAAAAAGGGCGTTACCGGCTGAAAAAGAAATACAATCTCCGCGGGGAAAACATTTCCGATATGATCTAGCGGCTACATCTGGTATTTCACCGATTCCTCTGGCGGAGCCGCATCTCTGGTGGGCAGTTTGAAACTTTCATATTCGCCCGAGACTTCCGGCTTTTCAAAGAAATTGATGCCTTCGTCAAACCAGCACAACAGATCTTCTACGCTTGGTTTGTCGCCCGCAGCAACTTCTAAATCCTTGACCCCCAACACATCTGCGCCAATAAATCGCCCCAATTGAAAGTAAGCCTCCCATTGGATTTCATCAAAAAACTGATCGCTGGTAGGCTCGTGCGGGAAGTCTGGGTGGTAAATTTTATACTTGTAGGTGCCGTATTTAAGCTTTTCACGGCGGTCAAGATCAGGTTTGCCCTCGGGCGCGCGCACAGAGGATTTGATGTACACAAAAGTGCTCACCGGCCCCGCTTTATCGCGCTCTTCTTTGGAATAATTGAGGATGCGTGTGCCGTCCTTTTCAGTGGGATCTGCCACTTCTTCCCAGCATTTGTACACGTCCGCTACGGCATATCGTTTGGCGGAATAAACCTGCGAGGGTCTTGGCCGAATAAGCTCTTCCGGTTGATCGCCGGACCGAAACCTGATTTCAAGCCCGAGTTCATTTCTGGCCCGAATAATCAAGTTGTTGAGATCAAAAAAGGTATAAACTTTGTCCTCGCCCGCATCCACTGCAAAAATGAGTCGGCAGCCACGGCGCAGGAGTTCGTACGCTGCGAGGTTTTCAATGTGGCCTCCGTCCGAGATGTTGATCATTTTTTTGTCCGATCCAATGCGCCCCAGCAACTCATAGAAAAAATAGAAGGGCCACCAGACTATCGCCCTGGCTTTGATTAAAATTTTGGGATTAGAAATCCAGAAGCCGAGCCTGGCATTAAAAAGCGTCATCATCAGGCTCAAAAATCGGTTGGAATACATACCCATCCCGGGATTTACCGCCGCAGCAGAAATCGTGACCGCCGCTGGCAGGGTCATGCGCTGGTAATCAAGGTAGCGGTCGGTGGGCACATATCCGACTAATTTTGCCCCACAATAAAACGGACTCAGCAAAAAATAATCATTGGTCTTGGAACCTTGGAACGAGTCGTCTTTTTTATCCGGGCTGAGCAGATTCAGGCAAGTATTGATGAGCGGGTAAGGGCTGATGTAGTCTTTGAGCTGATCTGATTTTGCGTCAAAAACTTTCCCCATGGACAGATTCTGGTGTGTTCCAGAGAAACGGAGAAACAAATCGGCCAGTTGTTTGCGATAAAAACGGTGAAAACTCAGCGCGTTGGGGTTTGTAAAAAAACCGAGTATAAGGAGTAAAACCAGATTGGTAGCATAGTCCAATTGTGTGTCAAATGAAATGGGGCCAGTCCCGTTGAACTCCACAATCTCCATCCAGGCGAATAATAACAGCACCACCACGATCACCACCGATTCCACGCGGTTGAATATTTTAGAAATTCCCAGGTTGAAATTCAGCACAATATTGGCCAAAAAGTGGGCGGAAAGCAGCGCCACCAACCCGTAAGCTACCCAGTCGTGGAAAGGATATCCTTCCAAAAAATTGAAGGAGATAAATGGCTTGGCATCCAAAAAACCGACCAGAATCAGGTACAAATAATACCCCATGCCCAATAGAATGGCAGGTCCTACCAGGCTCATGATCCAGCTCACTACGAACGCGATAATGAGCAGGAGCATATTGCCATTTTTACCCAAAATGCCCGTGCGGGGCACCATATATTCTCCCTGCTCACGCATGGCATTAATATGGTCTGTGCTAAACAATTTGCTAAAATCCAGGGTCTCTTTCGCTGTGGACTGCACATAAGCGTGGGTGTAGCCGCCGCCAGATACCGAGCTTAGGTAGTCGGCTTTTTGCAGGATACCGTATTTGTTGAGGGTTTTGAGAAAGCCCATATTGATGGTGGCAGAGCGGATGCCCCCGCCTGAAAGTGCAATGCCAAACCAGTTGGGCTCAGCTTCTGTGCCGTGCTCCATGTTGAGTTTTTGGCGGCGGATGCGCAGGTGCTCCTTTTCTTTCTGGATGACTTCTTCGCAAGAGATTGATTTCATTGTTGAGATTGTTGAGATTGTTGAGAAGGTTGAGACTGTTGAGGGGTTGAGACTGTTGAGGGGTTGAGACTGTTGAGGGGTTGAGACTGTTGATAAGGTTGAGACTGTTGAGGAAAATTCCAGCGGCTGCCTATCTTGCGGCAAATTTGAAAAGAAAAATCAATATTACCCAAATATCTATCCCTCACCCCTCTCAACCTTCTCAACACCCTCAACATTCTCAACCCCTCAACAGTCTCAACCCCTCAACAGTCTCAACCCCTCAACACCCTCAACATTCTCAACCCCTCTCCCCCCCTCATGCGCGTCCTAGTTTTTGGAAAACAGTATAAAGAAAAAGACCTGCCTCAAATACAGGAGGCATTCGACGCACTCCATTCGGAGGGAATCGGAATCAGTGTGTTTGAACCTTATCTAAACGACTTGTATCATCACGTGCAGCTTCCGGCAGGTTGTACGCCCTTTACAAGCCATAAAGATTTTAATACACAAAACATTGACTGCATGATGGTTCTGGGAGGAGATGGCACCATGCTATCCGCCACTACCCTCGTTCGCGACCAAGGGGTACCCATGCTTGGCATCAATTTGGGGCGACTCGGATTTTTGGCCAGTATTGAAAAATCGCATATTCGCCAAAGCGTTCGGATGCTCGCTCGGGGACAGTACACGATTGAGGAACGTACAATGATTTACCTCGAAAGCAACCCGCATATTTTCGCCAATATGCCTTTTGCGCTCAACGATTGTACGCTACTCAAACGCGACACTTCTTCGATGATTACCATCCATGTTTTTTTAAATGGCGACTTTTTAAGCTCCTACTGGGCAGATGGCATCATCATTGCTACGCCAACAGGCAGTACCGGGTACTCGCTCAGTTGTGGGGGGCCAATTATTTTTCCAAACTCTGGCAATTTTGTGATTACGCCCGTTGCGCCACACAACCTGAACGTTCGTCCGCTCGTGCTTTCCGACGAATCGGTCATCTCGTTTGAAATTGAAGGCCGCGCGGATAATTTTATCTGTTCCCTCGATTCCCGTTTCGAGTTGGTTGGAAACCACCACCAATTGGCCGTGCGAAAAAATGATTTTACCACCAAACTCGTCCAATTGCAAGACGCCACCTTTCTGAATACCATCCGGGCGAAGTTGGGATGGGGAGAGGATGTAAGGAATTGAGTGGTGATTTGATTCTCCAAAGCAAAGTTTTCTGACTTTTAAATATAGCAATTATCCTATCACCACTAAATCTTACACAACGATGCAAACTCAAAGCGCTCAGGATTTCTGGATTCAAATCATTAATGACCTGCTTAAAGGAAATCAAGTCGAGGATGCGATAGAAGTCTTGGCTCAGCTGGATAAAAGTACCGGGGCTGGTATAAACAGTGATGTCATTTTAGCTTCGGCGAATTACAGAGAAGCTAAGAAGCAGTATGACGACCAAATGATCGGCTTTGAGGAATTTGGCCGTTTCAAGGCGCGAACCCGCAATGCACTTGTGAATTTGACCGGCGACCTTCCGCGACGACTAGAACTCAACGCACGCATTAAGGGAGGGGCTTCGCTTAGTATCCAGATTCCTGATAACCAAACGCTCGAAGCCGTGCTAGGCCAGACAAGCCATCTGCTCAAAATCGGCTGGCTCGACAAAGCCCGTGCAGCGGCCAATGCCGTATGCCGAGTGGTTTGCGACGGCGGGAAAGTAGGTACTGGCTTTCTGACTAAAGAGGGTTATGTTTTTACAAACAACCATGTAATCGGCTCAGAAGCAGAAGCAAAAACCGCTCGTGTCGAATTTGACTACGAAGAAGGTCGAGCCGCGAAATCCTATCAACTGGATGTTTCGGATTTTAGAACCAGCCCCCATACGGAATACGATTTTGCAAGAATCAAAGTAGTAGATCGCCCTGATGCTCCCCTGAGCAAATGGGGCTTTGTAGAGTTTGAGCAGGAAACCTTACCTATTGCCGGGGAAGCTGTCACCATCATCCAACATCCTGAAGGCCAAGAAAAGCAGATTGCGCTGACAGCCAACAAGGTGATTAGCCAAATGAAACAATATCTTTTTTATGAAACCGACACCAAAAAAGGCAGCAGCGGCTCTCCTGTTTTCAACAACAACTGGAAAGTAGTCGCTATCCATCATGCTGGCAAGAGATTAGACAATGGTGGTCTGGTTATCAACGAGCAAGGAACTGCGGCAGGAGCCAACCGTGGCGTTCTTATTCGGGATATTTTTGCATTTATTGGGAAATAACCTTCCAAAACAAGCCAAATCCAGCGTATGCTAGTTTCAGAAATAAAAAATATCGTAGAAGAACTCTTGCAGCTTTCGGAATCTGCCAAAGCACTCAAACACCTGCAAAATTCACTGCCCGAAGGCTCCGATAAACGCACCCAAACCATCCTGCTCGAGAGTCGCCTGGGGCAGGCAAACAAGGCCCATCAGACCGGGCAGATTGATTTTAAAGAACAGCAAATGGTCGTGGCCAACGTCAACGCCGCACTGCTCGATATGGTCAACGGTCTGGCAGAAAGTGATTTTGAAGCCAAATCAGCCAGTTCGGGACAAAAAACGCCCGCAGCCGTCCCTAAATTTGTCATTATTTACGCCTTGGAAGATGAAGCGCAAGCGAAAATGCTGAATCGGCATCTGAACGTGCTGAAAATCATGAAAAAAATTCGCGTGTACAACGTGCACGACACCCTTGGCGCAGATTTAATGGCACAAGCCAAGACCGAAATGGAGGATGCAGATTATCTATTGGTACTGATTACTGTGAATCTTTTCAATGCACCCGACTGGTTCGAGCTCGTGTACAACGCCCTCGGTGAAGGCCGCCGAATGATTCCACTGCGCATCGAAAAGGCCGATTTTGAAGGCACAGGACTTGAAAAACTCAAATCCCTGCCCTCGATGGGGAAGGCTGTTTCGGACTTCCCGAATGCAGATGCCGCCTACGCAGACATCGTTGGGGAGCTAAAGAAATTGCTCCCAAAATGACGATTTTTCATTCTCTACATTTGATTTCCCCCGTGTTCTGTACATTTGCGGACTTTTTTCGGAAGGGTCTCATGACCTGACGCACGTTTTTGTCTTTTTTGGAAGCTTTTATTTCCCTTTTTCAACCCATTGTGGAAACCAAAGCCCACCCAAAAACGACCCAAACAACCGAATTATAAAACACCCGCTCACTCAATAACTCACTCATTTTCAAGAGGTATGCAAAGCAAAGGCGTAGTACGTTTTTTCCTGATTGCACTCACTATCGTGTGCCTGTACCAGTATCTGCTCATTATCCCGACTAACAGCATCGAATCCGATGCGCGAGCCTACGCGGACGAATGTTCTGGTAAAAATCCATCACTCGGCTGGCAAGCTTGCTACGCCCGTTACCTGGATTCTCTCTCTACCGAAACGGTTTTTGAGATTCCGCTCATTAAAAAATTCACCTACGCCGACCTGAAAAAAAGCCAGTTGGCCATGGGTCTTGACCTCAAGGGCGGCATGAGCGTTCTGCTCCAGGTAGATTTGAGCGAATTCCTCAGAAGTCTGTCCGGCAACAGTTCTGACCCTGCCTTCGCCAAAGCACTCACCCGCGCAAACGAACTGCAAAGAACTACGCAAGGTGACTACATCACTTTGTTTGCGCAGGCCTGGAAAGAACTGGGTGAAGGCCGCAGCCTTGCATCCCTGTTTGCCCGCAACGAAGCCAGCGGCATCAAGTTTGATGCCCCCGACGCGGATGCACTCAACTCCATCCGTACCCTCGCCAATGGCACGGTGGACGAAACCTACAAGCGTCTCAAGCAACGTATTGACAAGCTCGGTGTGGTGCAACCTAATGTCAGCCTGGATGCTTCCCGCGACCTTATTCAGGTCGAATTGCCCGGCATTGACAACCCCGCCCGTGCCCGCGAAATGCTCACAGGCCAGGCTAAACTCGAATTTTGGGAAACCTACCGCATCCAGGATGAGGGCGTTATCCAGGGTTTCACGGGTGCCGACGACCTCCTGAAAATCAATCAGGCTGCGGTGAGCGGTCAGGTGATTGAAAAGGATACGGTCCTTGAATATCCGAAAGGAGCAAATGGCCAACCAGATTCTACCAAAGAAATGATTTCGGTCATTAAAGACCGTTTGAATACAGACTC
This sequence comes from uncultured Saprospiraceae bacterium, assembly GCA_964550795.1. Lineage (GTDB taxonomy): Bacteria > Bacteroidota > Bacteroidia > Chitinophagales > Saprospiraceae > M3007. The sequence continues at coordinate 76,246 of CAZKBH010000016.1, read as the reverse complement.
CGTAGCCGGACCAATGATCTCGCGCATGAGCCTGAACGGTCAAGGCGGCTCCGTGCTGGCTTGGGTGGACAAAAGCCAGATGAATGCCCTCAACGGTTATTTTGCCAATCCTGAAGTGATGGCCAAATTCCCGGCGGATTTTTCCTTCCGCTGGGGGCGCAAGCCTGTGGATGACGCGGAAGGCACCACTGAAACTCTAAATGGCAAATACGAGCTTTACGCCGTAAAAAAACGCCCTGGCACTGAAACCGCGCCACTCGATGGATCCGTGGTCACTATGGCCCGCGCCGATCCTGACCCGACCAGCGGTGACATTCAGGTAAGCCTGCAAATGAACAACGACGGTGCCAAAGTATGGGCCGATATGACCACCAAAGCCGCCAACAACGGCAACCGCGAAGTAGCGATCCTGCTCGACGATGAAGTAGTATCTGCGCCGCGTGTAATCAACCCAATCACAGGCGGCAGCACCTCCATCACAGGTGGTTTTGCGCTGGAAGAAGCACAAGATTTGGCGCAAATCCTGCAAGTTGGTAAACTCCCGGCAGGTACCCGAATCGTTCAAGAAAGCCAGGTGGGTCCTTCCCTTGGTGCGGACAATATCAATAAGTCGCTGACTACCATGGTGTTGAGCGTACTTTTCTTGTGCGCATTCATGGTGCTCTACTACAATCGCGGTGGCTGGATCAGCGTCATTGCATTGCTTGCGAATATTTTCTTCATCCTCGGCACATTGGCCTCCATGGGTACGGTATTGACCCTGCCTGGCATCGCCGGTATCGTGTTGACCCTTGCGGCTGCGGTGGATGCAAACGTTATAATTTACGAACGAATTCGAGAAGAGTTGCGCAATGGACTAGCGATGGCGAAAGCCGTTTCGACCGGTTTTGCCCGCGCATTGCCCGCCATTATTGATGCCAACTTTACGATGATTATGACGGCGTTCGTACTCATCTACTTCGGTCTCGGCCCGATTAAAGGTTTTGGTACAGTACTGTTGATTGGTATCGTATGCTCTATGTTCACCGCTGTTCTGGTGGGTCGTTTCATCACGGAGTGGTGGATCACTAAAGGCCGCGAGATCAACTACAGCCGTCCTTGGTCTGAAAACTGGCTCGTGGGTTTCCACTATGATTTCATTGGCAATCGCAAAAAGGCGTACATGTTCTCTGCGGCTATCATCGCTATCGGGATTGCGTCGTTCTTCATGCGCGGATTTGAACTTGGTGTGGATTTTAAAGGCGGTTACTCCTTCAACGTTGCCTTCGATAAGGCCGTAGAAATCGAACAACTCCGCGGACCGCTCGGCGAAGCCTTTGGTGGCAACCCGATCATCAAAGCGGTGAACACTGCAAATACCTACAACATCACCACTTCCTATCTCATTGATGACCAGGAAGCAGATGTTATGGAGCGTGTTTCTGCCAAGCTCCATGAGGGCATCACCAAAGCAGGTGTTGCGGTTGATTTGAAATCATTTACCAATACCAGCAGCACCGGTACACACATCGTTTCTTCAAGCCAGGTAAGTGCCACGGTTGCCGATGATATTCGGGATTCGTCCTTCTCGGCAGGTATCTGGGCCTTGAGCTTGATCTTCTTGTTCTTGCTGATTCGTTTCCGTCGCTGGCAATTCTCGCTCGGTGCGGTAATTTCATTGCTGCACGATGCCTTGATAATGCTTACCTTCTTCACCCTGCTGCACGGTTTGGTTCCCTTCTCCCTGGAGATTGACCAGGCAATCATTGCCTGCGTGCTGACGGTAATTGGTTTCTCGGTGAACGATACGATCATCGTATATGACCGGGTGCGGGAATTTATTGGCACCTATGCTGGCCGTAAAAAAGAAGAGGTGTTTAACCTTGCCATTAACACGACCCTGAGCCGTACTTTGATTACTTCGGGTACGATCTTCGTGGTAGTACTGCTGCTGTTTGTGTTTGGCGGAAGTGCCATCAAAGGTTTTGCCTTCGGTATGTTGCTCGGTGTCATCTTCGGTACCTATTCTTCTATTTTCATCGCCTCCGCACTGGTGGTTGATTTCACAAAAGAAGATATCCTTAGTGGCAAAGCGGTTCAGGCGACTGCTGCAGAAAAAACAGCCAAAGTCAAAAAAGAAAAGGCCTAGCCTTTTAGTATAAATACGACTTCAAAGCCCCCTGCCGTTCCAACGAGCAGGGGGCTTTTTTTGGGGGGGGGTATTGGTGCGTGTTCGACGGCATTATTCGGGGTGCGACTTGAAGTCGCACCCCGAATTACCCTTTAAACCACATGAATTCGCGTCGCAAAGTGTTCAGCATCAGCTTGGAACACGTTTACTAAACTTTTAAAGTTTAGTAAACGTATGATCCCACCAACGGCATTATTCGGGGTGCGACTTCAAGTCGAAACCCGAATTCAACTTCAGAATCGTCAAAATTATCCCCAAAAAAGCTGTTGAGAAACGCTTCTCAACTACATTCGCCCATGCTTTTGGCTCCGCCCAAAAATAGCCTTGTCAACCAACTTCTATTTCAATTCAAAACGTAACTACCGCATGAATGCATTTCTATCGCTTGGCCGTTGGGTTTTTGCCATTCCTTTCGCCATTTTAGGCCTCATGAACCTGCTAAGTACCAAATCCATGATCGAGGCTTTCGTGCCAAACTACATGCCTGCGCCGATGGTATGGGTCATCGTGGGCGGCATCGGTCTGGTGGCAGCATCCCTGAGCATGCTCATTGGAAAATACGACAAACTGGCTTGCACACTCCTGGCCATTTACCTGTTGTCCATGGTTTTGATGGTTCACCTGCCCGGGGCCATGTCGGGCAGCATCAGCGCGCAGTTTCTGCTGTTTAAAGACCTCGCCCTGGCAGGCGCAGCCATGATGTATGCCCAACACCTATCCAAAGACCGCTCCGTGATTGGTTGATACAATCATTTAGGTGTCGATATAGCAAAAAGGAAACATTGATTGCAAAGCGCCGGGTATCTATTTCATCGAAAAAGATAGAAATTGTACCAAAAAAGTTTGCACTCTCAAACGAAGTATCGACTTTCGCCCCAAGATTTATTCCCGATACGTCGGGACGATTGACCAATCAAAATTAGCAATCCATTCTATTGTATGAACAAGCGCCGGCTGCCGTAAGGTGGTCGGCGCTTTTTTTTGCGGGAGCGCAAAATAATATTGCGGAAGCGGAAACCTTTTTTGCCCAAATCCAATTATTCGATGTCAAAGCAAGCACACGACCTAAAAAACGTTGGCTGCTGGAGACTACTGATGGTCGGCAACAAATAAACCCACCCCTATGCTACAAAAACTCTACACCCATTGGCTCAATTCGTACCGAGGCATCCCGCGCATCATCTGGTACATCTCGATTGTGAGTCTGGTAAACCGCTGCGGCGCCTTTGTCATCTCCTTTTTGGCACTCTACATGACCAAGGAATTGGGTTTCCCACTGGAAGAAACCGGGTATGTATTGACCTGTTTCGGAGTGGGTGCGTTGTGCGGAGCATTTGCGGGTGGTAAACTGACCGACCAACTGGGCTATCGTCCCGTGCAGTTTTGGAGTCTGCTGCTCAGTGGCGTGGTGCTCCTGCTCATGGTGCTCGTGCGCGACATCTGGATGATGGGCGTCGCCGTTTTTGCCATGAGTTTCAGCTCTGAGGTGTTTCGACCTGCCAATTCCGTGGCTATGGCCCAGCACTGCGAGCCAGAAACCCGTACCCGCTCTATTTCCTTGTACCGAATGGCCGTGAACCTGGGTTGGACGCTTGCGCCGGCCTTGGGGGGCATGTTGGTCGCTTTTGGCTGGGAATGGCTTTTCTGGGTGGATGGATTGACCTGCATGGCAGCCGCCCTGACACTGGCTTGGTTGATGCCGCTCAAACCCAAAGTAGTTCCTGAAACAGAAATTGCCACGGAAGTCGCGCTTACCAAGCAAAATAGCCAATCGCCTTACCGCGACAAGCATTTTGTGCTTTTTGCCCTGCTCACCATGCTGGGCGCCATCGTTTTTATGCAAATTCTGTGGACCATTCCACTATTTTGGGAAAAAAGTTACGGATGGTCAGAAGCGAAAATCGGGCGGGTGTTGGCCCTGAATGGCTTGTTGGTCTTTTTGGTGGAAATGCCGCTGGTTCACCGCCTGGAAGGCCGCGCAGCAAACCTTGGGTATGTGCGACTCGGGTTGATCCTGTACGCCATAGCTTTTGCAGCCTGCCTTTTGCCGGGGGGAATGGCCGCAGCGCTGGTGTTTACCGTGGTGATTTCTTTCGGGGAAATGTTTGTGATGCCCTTTAGCAGCAACTTTGTTTTTGGCCGTTCAGAAGGCTCGAAACAAGGGCAGTATATGGCGCTTTACACCATGGCGTATTCGGTAGCCAATATCATCGCGCCGTTTCTGGGCACTCAAATCATCGGTTCCTGGGGCTACCCGGTGCTTTGGAGCCTGGTGGCCATCCTCGCCCTCATCACGTTGCTTGGATTCTGGCTGCTGGAAGGCGAGCTAAAGGGCCGCTGGAAACGGAAGGCACCGGGAGTTATTGGCGCCTGAGATTCAAATTGAGCCGATTGATACGATTGATACGATTGATACGATTGACTACCAATCGTTCGGAACCACTTTGTCACAAGACACGGAATATTAGGCCGCGAGTGTATCCCGGAACGCTGTTCCGGGGGCGTTTGGTGCAAAACGCCCCCAAGAACGTGCACATATCTGGCCCGGAACAGCGTTCCGGGGTACGGGCAGCCAACCATGAAACCGGAACAGCGTTCCGGGATACATGTGCACGGAACAGCGTTCCGGGGTACGGGCAGCCCACCTCGTTCAACAAAAAACCTACCGGTCTCTTGCGCTCGCGCGGAGGTTCAGGAACATCTTAAAGCCAAAATTGACGGCGATGATTTTTGAATTGACGAAGTAGTTGGCATCCAGAAACACCTCTGTATTTCTAAACACATCGCGGATAAAAAAGTACCCAAATTCTACCCCAGCCGTAACATCAAATTTCTCCGGCGCAACGCCATCTGGCTCCAAGGCGTCGCTGATAAATGCGTAACGGACACCCGCCTTGGCCATCGCCGTGTAGGCTTTCGACTTGGTTTTGGAACATTGATTGCCATTGGTTCGGTATTTACCCGCACCCACCTCGAACATCGTGTAAGGCGTGGTCACAAAGGTTTCTTCCACATTTCTGGACTGTGGATCCATGCTGAAGATGGCACCACCGCCAATACGGGCCGTGCTCCAGTGGGTCGCAAAATTCATCGCAGCGGCAGCTCCAAGGCCGATACGGTTGCCAATCAAGGTCACATCAGGCGCAGCCAGGTGAACGACTGGGACATCCAGAAAAAGACGGGGAAGTTTTGCCGTCTGTTGTGCCGAGGCAGCAAGGGTGCATGCCAAGAATGCAAGCGTGAAAAAGAGTGATCTTTTCGTGAACATAAAGTTGTCAGTTTTTTCGTGAAAAATATGAACAGGGAAATTTGTTGGCGGCAAGATACCGAGTTGTGACAATTTCGCTGCCCTACCCTCGGCTCCGAGTTTTCCTCCCCCCTGCCCCCCTCCAAAGGGGGATAAGCTCCGCGCCGGGTGTACCGACCAGCCGAACACGTATTTACCTGCACTTTCAAGGTCTAATGCTTATGCGCGGAGCCTGTCCCCCTTTGGAGGGGGTTGGGGGGAGGCCTTTTCATGGTGAAAATTGAAAATCTTGCTCGCCGAACTTCCAAAAAATGCCCAAGCCACTACCTTCGCGCCATGAAACAACTCATCGAATGTGTCCCCAACTTCTCTGAGGGACGCGACCCTGCCATTCTCAAACAAATCACCGATACCATTGAAGCCGTAGCCGGTGTCAAACTGCTCGACGTGGACCCCGGTGCTGCCACCAACCGCACGGTGGTCACCTTCGTGGGCGAGCCGGAAGCTGTCGTCGAAGCCGCATTTCAGGCCATTAAAAAAGCCTGCGAGGTCATTGACATGCGCAAACACAGCGGCGAACACCCGCGCATGGGCGCAACCGACGTTTGTCCACTCATCCCCATTGCCAACATCTCAATGGAAGAAACCGCCGAATGGGCACGTCGCCTCGGGGAACGGGTGGGTCGTGAACTGGATTTGCCCATTTACCTCTACGAAGCCGCCGCCAGCAGCCCGGAACGCCAAAATCTGGCCGATATCCGAGCCGGTGAATATGAAGCATTACCCGAAAAACTGGCCAATCCTGATTGGAAACCAGATTTTGGTCCCGCTCAATTCAATGCCAAAAGCGGGGCCACGGTCATCGGCGCACGCGATTTTCTCATTGCCTACAACG
>CAZKBH010000016.1:65078-69904 GCA_964550795.1 uncultured Saprospiraceae bacterium | reverse complement strand
ACTTCTGTACGCCGCGCCAACTCCGTCGCGTTCGACGTACGCGAAAAAGGCCGGGTGCTCAACGACCCTGCCACCGGCAAACCTATGCTGGATGTCACCGGCGAACCGGTCCGCCAACCCGGCGTTTTAAAAGGGGTAAAAGCCATCGGTTGGTTCATCGAAGAATACGGCATCGCGCAAATTTCGATGAACATCACGGACGCAAAGGCCACGCCCCTGCACCTGGCTTTTGAGGAATGCCACAAAAGTGCCGACCGCCGCGGAATGCGCGTAACGGGTTCTGAACTCGTGGGTTTGGTGCCGCTCAGCGCCATGCTCGAAGCAGGACGATATTTTTTGAAAAAACAACAACGCAGCGTCGGTGTAAGTGAAGCCGAATTGATCAAAATTGCAGTCAAAAGCATGGGTTTGGACGAACTCGCGCCTTTTGATCCACAACAAAAAATCATCGAGTACAACCTCGAAAAAGGGAGTGCCGAAAATGCTAACAAGCTGATTCACAAGGATCTGGTCGCCTTTGCGGACGAAACCGCCAGCGAAAGTCCTGCGCCGGGTGGCGGCTCCATCAGTGCCTACGTGGGTGCTCTGGGCGCTTCTCTCGCCGTCATGGTGGCCAATCTCAGCAGCCACAAACGCGGCTGGGACGAGCGTTGGGAGGAATTTTCAGATGCCGCCGAACGGGGTCAACGCATCAAAGATGCCCTGCTGCGTACAGTGGATGAAGACACGGACGCGTTCAAACTGATCATGGCGGCCTTCGGTATGCCCAAGACTACCCCGACTGAAAAAGCTGCCCGCAAAGCGGCCATTCAGGCGGGCACCCGCAAAGCCATTGAAGTGCCTTACAAAGTGATGCAATTGGCTTTCGAGTCGTTCCCGCTTATCAAGCAGATGGTGGAAACCGGCAACCCGAATTCCGTGACCGATGCAGGTGTGGGGGCGCTTTGTGCGCGGGCAGCTGTTCGCGGGGCTTTCATGAATATTCAAGTGAATGCCTCCGGGTTTGACGACAAGGATTTTGCGGAACACGTGCTTTCGGAAGGTCAAAAGATGGCGGAACAAGCTGATGTGATGGAGCGGGAAATTTTGGAATTGGTGAAGGAGAGGCTTTAAGAAAGTGTGGCAAATTCGGATTTCTACAACCGAGCAAAAACGGGCTCCCGTGCGTAGAAGTGACACTTTTTAAAAAGTGTCACTTCTGTAAAAAGATTTTTGTTCAGGTGCAAAGTCTTTACTTTAGCTGGGGTTTGTCACTTTTTTGCTTCCAAAAAAGCACCAATCACATCTACCATCTTGTAACCCCCGAACTTCCTCAAGAAAACACGAAGAGCCAAACTTAAAATACCTTTGTAGCCGCTTCTGCAAATCACCATACTTCAAACGCAACCCATGCAACACATCCTTTTCGATATTGAAAACGCCGTTGGGCGGATCACGTTCAACCGGCCGCAGGTGTTCAATTCCATGCACCATGCCATGCGGATGGAGATTTTGGAGGCCCTGGATACCTGCGAAAACAACCCGGAAATCCGTGCCGTGTATATCACCGGGACCGGCAAAGCATTTTGTGCGGGCGAGGATTTGCAGGAGGTAACCGACCCAAACGGCCCCTCCCTGACCGAGATTATTTCCACCGGATACAACCCAATGGTGTTGAAAATCAGGAATTTAGCAAAACCCGTGGTAGCTGCCGTGAATGGCGTGGCTGCGGGCGCGGGCGCGAACATTGCCCTGGCATGTGATATTGTGGTGGCCACGGAGTCGGCTTCGTTTACACAGGCATTTTCCAAAATCGGGCTGATACCGGATTCGGGGGGCACCTGGACGCTGCCCCGGCTCGTGGGTTTCCAGCGCGCAACGGCCCTGATGATGCTTTCCGACAAAGTTTCTGCCACGGAAGCCGCCGCCATGGGCATGATCTGGAAGGTTTTTTCCAATGAAAGTTTTGAGGCAGAGAGCCTGAAATTGGCCGAAACATTGGCCCAAATGCCTACCCGCGGCCTCGCACTGACGAAACAAGCCCTGAATCAAAGTTTTTCCAACGATTTTGCGGCGCAAGCGGAGGTAGAAGACAAACTCCAAACCGCCGCAGGCCAAACCCATGATTACCGCGAGGGGGTGGCTGCGTTTATGGAGAAACGGAAACCGGTATTTAAAGGGGAGTAATCCTGTAGTTGTGCCCTTATTCAATAAATTCAGCATCCTTCCGCCCGATTATGCACGCAACAAAGGCGATGCACGGAAATTTTGGACCCTACTGGTAGTGGTGTCCCTGGTGCTGTTGATATTTAGCCCCGAACTGCGCTATCGGCTGCGTTCGTTGATTGAATACCCGATTCATTACAAGGAATACAAACAATTTGGCATCCGCATTCCCGGCGGCTACAAAACCCACGGGATAGACGTGAGCCGCTGGCAGAGCCGGGTGGACTGGGCGCGGGTGAAAAAGATGAAAGTGGGCAATGTGCGGGTCCATTTTGCCTTCATCAAGGCGACGGAAGGCACCTGGATGAAAGACCCGGAGTTTGAACGGAATTGGAAGGGCGCCAAAGAAGCCGGGATCCTGCGCGGGGCCTATCTTTATTTCCTGCCCAATGCCAACGTAAAAGATCAGGTCTTGCAGTTTACCCGGGCGGTTAAGTTGAAATCCGGCGATTTGCCCCCGGTGGTGGATGTGGAAGAAACGCGGGGCATGAACAAGGCGCAAATCCAAAAATACACCAAAGAATGCCTTGTTTTACTCGAAAAACACTATAAAATCCGCCCGATTCTTTATACCAACCGCGATTTTTACAAAAACTATTTTGCCGATCAGGAAGCGTTTAAAGGCTACCGGTTCTGGATTGCGCACTACCACGTGGCTGATTTTGACATGCCCGGCGACGAAGACTGGCACTTCTGGCAACACAGCGACCGGGGCAATGTAAACGGCATCAACGAAAAAGTGGATTTTAATGTGTTTAATGGGGATAGTTTGGAATTGAGGAAGTTGTGTTTGCCGTGAGGGGGGGGATGGTGGGGTTGCGTAAAAAATGGGTTATTGTTTTTAAACAATTCATTTTCAATGCTTTATATTTTAAAATGTCGCGTTATTTTTGAAATCTGATTTTTTAAATATCTTTGGCCGCGCATGAGAGGTGCGTTTAATTTAAGATATGCCAACACTACACTGGATAGGAAAAGATAAAGTTATCAATCATCACATGGATGTTCCATTTAAAGTATTGGAACACTCCTACGGATTTGATAATGGAATTCAAACCGAACAAGAAACCAACAGCGGAAATAAAATAATACATGGCGACAACCTTGAAGCCTTAAAAGCCTTATTGCCAGAATACGAAGGAAAAGTAAAGTGTATCTACATTGACCCGCCTTACAACACTGGTAACGAAAGTTGGGTGTATAACGACAATGTGAACGACCCAAAAATCAAAAAATGGCTTGGACAAGTGGTTGGCAAAGAAGCGGAAGACTTGACAAGGCACGACAAATGGCTTTGTATGATGTATCCGCGTTTGAAATTATTGCACAAATTACTTTCCGACGATGGTGCAATATTTATTTCTATTGATGATAATGAGCAAGCCAATTTAAAGCTGATTTGTGATGAGATATTTGGCGGTGGAAATTTTTTGGGTAATATATGTTGGCAAAAAAAACAATCTCCACAAAATGATGCAATAAATTTTTCAGATATGCATGATTTTGTAGTTGTTTATTCCAAAAAGAAAAAAACCAATAGAAATGATAAAAATGGATTTAATAGAAACTTAGTTCCAAAAACGGAAGAGCAGAATTCTAGGTATAAAAATCCTGACAATGATCCAAGAGGAAACTGGGCTTCAGGAGATTGTTCAAGTAATAAAACTCGATATGAAAGACCAAACTTGTATTTTCCGATTATTAATCCAATTACAAATGAAGAAATTTACCCCTCTGAATCAAGGGTTTGGAGATTTGAAAAGTCAACTTTTGACAAATTACTCGCAGAGCAAAGAGTTTACTTTGGGAGGGAAGGCAAGAGCTTTCCTAGACTTAAATTATTTCTGAGTGATGTTGCTGATGGTGTTGTACCATCAACTTGGTGGAACCGAGAATTTGCAGGAGATAACCAAGAAGGCAGGAGGTTGTTAAGGGAAATATTTGGTGATGTTAGTGATGATTTCTCAACGCCAAAACCACTATCTTTAGTAGCTCGAGTAATACAAATATCTTCAAATAAAAATGATATTATTCTTGATTCCTTTGCAGGTTCAGGAACTACAGCTCACGCCGTTTTAACTATCAATAAGCAAGATAATGGCAATCGAAAATTCATCTGTATAGAAATGGAAGACTATGCAGAAACCATTACATCCGAAAGAGTTAAACGAGTAATCAAAGGTTACGGAACAACCGAGGGCACAGGTGGAAGTTTTGATTTTTATGAATTGGGCCAATCCCTATTTTTAGAAAATGGCAATTTGAATGAAACAGTGGGCGTAGAAAAAATTCGGCAATATGTTTTCTACACCGAGACAAAAACGCACCTGATTGAAATCAGAAATGAGGACAATAGACATTTTTTGGGCAAGCATAACGATACAGCTTATTACTTTAACTATGAGCAAGAACAAATAACCACTCTAGACCATGCTTTTTTATCAACTATGCATACCAAGGCCGAGCAGTATGTGATCTACGCGGACAACTGTTTGCTAACAAAGGATTTCATGGCGAAGCATCATATCATTTTCAAAAAAATACCAAGAGACATAACAAGATTTTAAGCAATGGAATTAAAACCATATCAACAACAAGTTATCAACGATCTTGGACTGTTT
>CAZKBH010000016.1:63542-65068 GCA_964550795.1 uncultured Saprospiraceae bacterium | reverse complement strand
GCGCTTTTTATAACTTCTGGGCAACGCACCCTAAAACACCCTTGTTTCCGTTTGCGGGCACAGCCATAGAACCCTATAAAAATAATGTGGCACGGGTGCCACACATTTGTGTAAAGGTGCCAACCGCAGGCGGTAAAACTTTTATCGCTTGCAACGCAATCAAGACCATTTTTGATGCCTTTGCTTACGATAAGCCCAAAGCGGTAGTTTGGTTGGTTCCGTCCATTACCATTTTAGACCAAACCATTAAAAACCTTAAAGACACCAATCATCCTTACCGGCAAAAAATAAATTCTCATTTTGGAAATAAAGTTGAAGTGTTTGACAAAGCGGCTTTATTGCAAGGAAGCGGGTTTAACGCTACTTCGGTCAAAGAACAGTTGAACATTTTTGTGTTAAGTTTTGACAGCATCAGAACAGCAAACAAAGAAGGCAGAAAAGTATTTGAGCAAAACGGTTCGTTGCAATCATTTGAATCGCTCCTAGGGAAAGACGAAGAAATATCGCTGATGAAAGTGATGCAATACTTAAATCCTATGGTAGTTGTGGACGAAAGCCACAATGCAGAAACGGAATTAAGTGTGGATATGCTCAAAGAATTTAATCCCTGTTTCATTCTTGACCTTACGGCAACTCCGAGGAAAAACAGCAATATCATCAGTTTCATTGATGCTTTGGAGCTGAAAAAGGAAAACATGGTGAAACTTCCTGTTATTGTTTACAATCATCAGGACAAAACAGAAGTAATCAATTCAGCTTTGCAACTGCAAAAACGCCTCGAACTGCAAGCTATTGAAGAAGAAAAAAAAGGCGGCAAATACATTCGTCCTATTGTGTTGTTTCAGGCACAACCTAAAAACGGCAAAGACTTTTTGAACGAAGAAGAAGAAAAATCCAATGTTCAGAAACTGAAAGAAAAACTCCTAGAATTAAAAATCCCCGCCGGACAAATCAAAATCAAAACGGCAAACATCAACGAAATCAAGGGTATTGACTTAATGAGCAAAGACTGTGAAGTCCGCTACATCATTACAATTAATGCCTTAAAAGAAGGGTGGGACTGTCCGTTTGCATATATCTTGGCCTCCTTGGCAGACAAAAGTTCGGCAGTTGATGTTGAACAAATATTGGGCAGAGTTTTACGCCAGCCTTATGTAGTGAAACACAACTTCCCTTTACTCAATTTGAGTTATGTTTTAACGGCATCCTCGAAATTTCTTGACACATTAGACAACATTGTCAAAGGCTTGAACAAAGCAGGATTCAGCGACAAGGATTACAAATTGGCTGACCCTGCAATGCTAGAAGAAACCAAGAAACAGGATCCGTTACAACAACTTCTTGTTTTCCCAACGAGCAGCGATACAACAACAGAAGATATTACTTTTGATATTGATACCTCAAGAATATCGGTTCCTTCGGAAACTGGATTGCCAAACACAACCGTTTCCGAAATTGAACAAACAGCTATACAACAAAATGAAGCATTTGAAAAAACAGTCTCAGAAATGGAAGCCAACAATACA
>CAZKBH010000016.1:61799-63532 GCA_964550795.1 uncultured Saprospiraceae bacterium | reverse complement strand
TCAAAAGCTTGTGAAGACATATAACATTAAAGACATTTTCCAGGAACAGGCTGGACAGATCAATCTGCCACAATTCTATTTGAAAGTTCCTGCTAATGACTTATTTGGAAAGAAAGAACAAGAATTGCCTTTGGAAAAGGAAAATCTTCTGGAAGGATTTGCATTGAGTAAAGCCGACACCAACATAGCTTTTGACAGCATCACTTCTGAACTTTACAAAGTTGATTTAGACGAGACCAAAAAAGAGCATACGCCAACATTTGTAAGGCTTGACGGAGAAGTCAAAGAAAGTATAATGACATACATTCTTGACCCAGCGCGAAAAGACAGCAGAGTGAAGAATTTCACAAAACGTCTAATGGACTTAATCGGCAATATGTTTCCAATTCCTGACAGGGAAATTGAACGATACATTAACCGAATTTTAGAGGATTTTAGAGATGAACAGTTTAACGACTTGGGCGCGAACGAATACACCTACAAGGACAAAATCAAGTATAAAATTATCGCACTTTCAGAACAGTTTGCAGAGCAGAAATTCAGAGACTTTCTAGACACCGACAAAGTGATTATTAAACCTTCATTCACCTTGCCTCAGAGCATTTCTCCTGGCGACACAGCTAAAGACATTTCAAAATCGCTTTATGAGAAAGAAGGAAGTATGAACGGTTTCGAAGAGCGTGTAATCAATGAAATTGGCAATATGTCAAATATTGCTTTTTGGACAAGGAACATAGAACGCAAAGGATTTAGAATAAATGGTTTTATAAATCATTATCCCGACTTTATTATACAAACAAAAAGTGGAAAAATAATTTTACTTGAAACCAAGGGCGACCACCTGGATGCAGAACAAAAAATAAGACTCAGCAGACTCTGGGCAAATAAAGCAGGTAATAATTATCGCTACTTCATGGTTTACGAAAGAAGGACAGTTGAAGGAGCATATAAGTTGGAAGACTTTTTAAACATCATAAAAGAGATTTAGACTACTTAGACCAACTACCAACCAAAAATGAAAATAGCAACTTGGAACCTAGAACGGCTTAAAAAAAGAAAAAACCAACAAATACTTGACAGGCTCATTGAAATTGACGCAGACATTTTAGTGCTGACTGAAACAAGTGCTACCATTCAACTTGACCATTACACTTGCATTTCGACAGCGCTTTTGCCGAATGACTTTGACAACATAAAATATGCCCCTGGCGAGCAGAGAGTTAGCATTTTGACCCGATTGATATGTTCATAATTGCCTATCTTTGCATCAACTTATTCCCGGTAGTCCCTGAGGCAACTCAAACTATCGGGTTTCGTTTTTTATAGCGAAAATCTGTCCACGCCTTCTCTTCACATCCACTTCCTTTACTGTTTGTGATCATTTTGTGCCCCCCAATCATTGTGTCGCCCTTAACAGCCCTTCACCAATTCCTAACGCCTACCCCGCGTTTAGCCCCCAAATAACTACAACATGAACATCCGACCCTTTCTGCTCAGTTTCGCGCTCTGCGCCCTTGCATCCACCCAACTGTTTGCCCAAAACAACCGAAACCGATCTTACTACGACGACGAACCGACCCAAAGCTGGTCCGTCGGTATCGCTCCTTTTAGCCTGTTGTTGCCAAGTGGCAAAGTGAACGTCCGCGGAGAATGGGCCTACGCTTCCAACAAATCCCTTTCGCTGCTCGTGGGCATTCCACGTTCCACCAAAATGCCCAATCTGCTGGAAAATA
>CAZKBH010000016.1:53883-61789 GCA_964550795.1 uncultured Saprospiraceae bacterium | reverse complement strand
AAGGCAAAACCGTGAAAAACCGCTACAATTCCTTCGGCGCAACCCTTGAAAACCGCTTTTACCTCGGCGGCCGTGCACCCCGCGGTTTTTATCTCGCGCCGTATGCCCGTTACAACCACTTTTCCCTGGCTCGTACCACCCAAAACGCTGACAATCAATATTCCACCACGTTTAAAGGCGCCATCAACGGCATCGGATTTGGGGGCGCCATGGGGGTTCAGTTTCGCCTCGGCGACCATTTTACCATGGATGCCACCTTTGTTGGACTGGATCTTAAATGGATGCGCGGTACACTCACCTATTCTTCCAACGACCCCGCCAACGACGTAGCTGCTTTCCGAGATGAGGTGCAAGAAGCCGTGGAAGATATTCCAATCATCGGCTCCAGACTCTCTGCCGCCATTGACGGCGACCGAATCCGGGTGCACACCCCGGGAGCCGTGCTGCCAGGGTACCGGTTTAATCTGTCGGTGAATTACGTTTTTTAAACGCTGACCTCCCCCTTACAATTTCACAAAAGGCTTGGAATACAGCCCGTGATTGCGCTGCACGCCCAGAAAATAGGCGCCCGGCGGCAGATTCGTGCAATTGCTGCGGAACTGGTACTCGCCTGCTGGAAGCTGCCGCTCATGGTACACATCCTGCATCAACCTGCCATCGGTACGATAAATGCCCATGCGCAGGTTGTCGCGAACAGGCAAAAAGAAACGCACATCCAGATAATCCCCCGTCGGGTTCGGCGAAAGACTGATTTCAAAATCATCGCTGATCAAAACAGGGTTT
The DNA here is from genome assembly GCA_964550795.1 of uncultured Saprospiraceae bacterium. Taxonomy (GTDB): domain Bacteria; phylum Bacteroidota; class Bacteroidia; order Chitinophagales; family Saprospiraceae; genus M3007. Next base: position 61,006 of record CAZKBH010000016.1, on the reverse strand, counting down.
GGCTGGAAACTGGAACTCGTGGAAGTTGTATCGGCGTACTTGTAAATCGAACCACCCGAAGCAAAGGCCAGGGTGGAGTCGAGGAAGTAAAAACGGTTGTAATTGCCGCCAAAATTCTTGTATTCCCAGCTTTCTCCCCCGTCGGTGGTTTCATAAAAACCATTCACATAGCCGCCTACCCAGCCCAACAAAGGCGTGGCAAATCCGATCCCCTGCATATCCGGAATGGGGGCCGTCTGCTCCGTCCAGGTTTGTCCGCCGTCCGAGGATTTAGTGAACAAACCGCCATTAAAGGTCTGAATTGCGCCCACCCAGTTGTCCTGCGTCACCTGTTGGAGTTTCCAAACGTATTTTCCGGTGGAAGAAGATTCAAATTTTTGCTCCCAGGTTTCGCCCCCATCGCTGGTGTACAAAATAATGGCCAAACCGCCCGGACTTTGCCCCGATACAAACCCGGTGTCCCGGTTGAGAAAATGCACATCTACCAGCGCCTTGGCATGCGCCGACATGTCGTGGCTGGTCCATTCCGTGCCGCCATTGGTGGTTTTCAGGAAAAAAGCCGGGCTGTCCCATTCCCCAACGGCATAGGCGTACAAACTATCCACAATCGAAATTCCGCACACCGCCTTGGGGCTGGGTGAAATACCCGGCGAAAGATTGACCCAGGTATTGCCGCCATCCGTGCTGCGCAGAAAACGGTTGTCAAGCGTGCCCGCATAGCCGATGTTTTCATTGAAAAACTCGATGCATCGGAAATAAACATTGCTGGAGTACACTGTATTCCAGTTTTCTCCTCCGTCGGTGGTTTTAAAAATTTTTCCGCCGCCAGAGGCCGCCCAACCCAGCTGACTGTTCAGGAAAAAAACATCATCAATCCGGCCACCACTACTCGGTGCGCTCGGGAGGTATTGCCAGGTACTTTGAGCGAAAATGGGACTACTACAAAGCAGCAGCACCGAGATGTAAAACAATTTTTTCATACCCTGTTGATTTAGCGCACAAGGTATCGCGCAGCATCAATTGCAGTATCTAAACCTCGTTTTTCCTGTAAAATGGAACATTTGAAAATCTTTTCTTTTAAAAGATTGAAAACCATGCGGTTAAAAATGCGTTCTTAGCCCCACGTTTAGAAATCACCACAAATCATAGTTCAGACCATGAAAAAACGTTCCCTCCTCCCCGCTTTGGCCATCCTCGCCATAGCCACCGCAGGAACACTCCTGCTTTTTGCTGCCCGGCCGGTCAAAACCGCTGCCACCATGCCCATGTGTCATAGCGTGGACGAATTCGCGGCTTTTGCCAACGATCCCGCTTTTCAGGCCGCACACCCCTCCCCTACTCCCATCGAGCTGGATCACCAGGGTTCCATGGTGGAATTTCCAGTAGAAGGAGGCCCCAACGGACGTGGTTATTTCATGAAAGCACACGGCAATAGCGACAAATACCTCTTGCTTTTCCATGAATGGTGGGGCTTGAATGATTACATCAAAAAAGAAGTATCGGTGTGGAGTCATGCCCTGGGAATCAACGTTTTAGCCGTAGATTTATACGACGGACAGGTAGCCACGACCGCAGAAGAAGCCGGCAATTTGATGAAAGCCAACGACCCCGAACGCTCCTCGGCCATTATTCTCGGCGCAGCCAAGGTGCTGGGTGAAAAGGCCGATTTCCGCACCATGGGTTGGTGCTTCGGCGGGGGCTGGTCGCTGCAGGCGGCTTTATTGCTGAAAGACAAAACCAAGGGTTGCGTTATGTTTTACGGGATGCCCGAAAAAGACCTGGAAAAATTGAAAGGACTTGCTTCGGATGCGCTGTTCATCCACGCTTCGCAGGATCAATGGATCAACGACGAGGTGGTAGCTGAATTTGAAAAAAACATGAAAGCTGCCGATAAAACTTTAAGTGTTCACCGCTTCGATGCCAACCACGCTTTTGCCAACCCGAGTAGCCCGCGTTACAACGAAGAAGCCGCCAAATCAGCACAAGCCGTGGTTCGTGCCTATCTTGCCGGCAAGTAACCTACCGAGGTCGCTGCATTTTTTACTCCCTAACCTAATCTTCTCCTCTCATGGCAACCCACCAAACAGACGGAGCCTACACCCCGCCCGAATCAGGCGACGGCGGTGGACTCGGCAAGCAATTACTGCTCATTGCACTCATTACTATTGCCATCATTGTCGGCTATAAAGCGTTTTTTAGTGGCGGCGGCGGTTTTTCGAACCTTTTCCAATCCCCACAAGAGGTGCGCATGACCTACGTCCCCTCCGATTTTAACCCAAATCTGGATGAGGAAAAAACACTGCGAATCCTATCCCAACCAGAGGAATACCGCGCGGAATTTGACCGCCTGGTGTACGATTTCAACCTCGCCCTACTCTACCACGTGGCCAACCGAATGGCCCTGCCTGACAGCCTGAAACGCCGCCTGGAACCTGAGTACAAAAAACACCACGTTTATCTCAACTCCCTGTATTTCAACGACTTCGTGACCTTAAAAGACACCACGGCCAATCTTTATGAAATCTGGTACAGCGACAATACCAACCAGGCGGTGGAACTTTTCAACGAGGTGGCGGGCAAATACACCTGCTTTTTTGTGACCCAGGTGATGACCACCTTGTTGCGGGTGAACGGGGGTAAATTTTTCGCCAAAGGCAAGGATGTCGGCACGCCCTGCGACATTGCGATTCACGAAGGCCTGCACCCCATGGCCGAACGTCTGAAGAAAAAAGCCGAAATCATGGATTTTAGCGCATCCCGTGGATTGCTCAAAGACAAGGTGCGCAAAGGCATTGCCGAATTGGCCACTTACGAGCTGCGGAGCCGAATGGGGATAGATAAAACTTTGCAATACAAGATTTTTGGGTTCTCGGTTTCCGAAACAGATATCCGGGTGGAAGCCATCAGTGTGATTAAGGCGGGTTTTAAACTCGACCAGTATTTCGACGTGACGCTCAGTCCAAATCGTGGCACTTTGAACATTAAACTGCCCGAACCGACCATCCTTTCGCATGAGGTTTATCCTCGGGTGGACAAACTGGATGTGGGTTATTTGGCGGGCATCAACGAAACAGATATGAACGAGCGGTTTAATGAGTTGCGCCGCCAGTTCCGGCAAGATGCCCTTGAAAATGAGCGTGTGCTGGACAAGGCCAAGATGCGGGCCGATTCCGTGATGCAACTGATGTTTGGTCCTATTGCAAAGTCAATCAACCGGAATTACAAAGTCCAAGTTGTATTCCAGGAGGTTAAAACAGAAATGAACGAAGACGAGCAGCGCCGGAGGGGTGAGGACGACCAAGCTCCGCCCAAAGTACCTGCCCCCAAACCAGTGCAGGTGCCAAGCCGCGAAAAAGAAAAGGTGTTGGCCAATTAACGCTTCGCTACGGGTTGCCCACTTTTTAAAACTTGAATTGCTTTGTCCACCGCCGGGTCGTCGTCGTTTAAAACGCGGAAAAGTCCCTCATCGCCGAAGAGCGTTTTGGCGAGTCTGGCTTTGAGTTGAAGTTTGAGTTCTGCGCGGCTTTTGGCCAAATCGCCTGGGTTTTTCGGGGTACCATGATTTTCCGCATACGTGGCCAATTCCTCCAGCATTTGGTCTGAAATGGTGTATTTCTGGACAAATTCAGCCAAAGTAGCGGGCAAAGTAGCCCGATCGTGGGTTTCCCGCCAACGGGATATGAACTGCGGAATTTCTTGCCGGACATCCGAAAAATACTTGCTTGAAAAAGTAGTATCCACCGGGATAAAAACATCTGGTGTGATGCCACCGCCGCCAAATACGACCCGACCCTGCCCCGTGTAGTACTTCGTGGTGTCGCCTTGTTGGATTTTGGATTCATCGCCCAGTTCGCCATTTTTGAGTCGGCGTTCGGACTCCTTATCGTACTCCTGTCCGTTTTTATAGTCCCGCTGAATGCAGCGACCGCTTGGGGTAAAGTACCTGGAAACCGTGAGCCGCATGGCACCGCCGTTGGAGAGTGGGTATTGTTCTTGCACGAGTCCCTTGCCAAAAGAGCGTCGGCCAATGACCCAGCCACGATCCCAATCTTGCACAGCGCCCGCTACAATTTCGCTTGCGGAGGCCGAACCTTCGTCAATCAGTACGGCCACGTTATGAATATCAAAGCGCGCACGTCCATTGCTTTCGTAGTCTTTGCGTTGGCCCGATCTGCCCTGGGTATATACCAGCAGTTTTCCGTCGGGAAAAAACTGGCTGAGCATTTCTGTAGCCTCTTCCAGATAGCCTCCCGGGTTACCACGCAGGTCCAGAACCAGCTTTTGAAGGCCTTGTTCTTCCACCATGGGCGTGAGGCTTTGCATAAATTCCTGGTAGGTATTGCTGTTGAAACGGGAAATTTTGAAGTAGCCCGTGTGTTCGTCCAGCATATAGGCCACTTCGAGGCTTTTTACCGGAATCACATCGCGTTCGACGTCGAAATTGCGCAGGGTGGTTTCTTTTCCACGCAGGATTCCTATTTTAACTTTGGAGCCTTTTGGGCCGCGGAGTTTGTTGTAAATTTTTCCGGTTTCGATCTTGATTCCGGCGATGATTGAATCGTTGATGCGCACAATTTTATCCCCTGCGAGGATACCCGCCACCTCGGATGGCCCGCCGGAAAGGGGCGCTACTACCTGGATCGTATCATCCAATACAATGAATTCGATGCCTACGCCCTCAAACTCGCCATTCATGTCATCTTCAACCGCTTTCAGCTCGTCGGGGCTGATATAGACGGAGTGTGGATCCAGCTCATCGAGCAGTTGTTCGATTGCCCGTGTACGGAGACTTTCTACGTCCACGGTGTCCACATATTTAGCTTCTACGTATCGGAGGATTTCTTCCAGGGTGCCTGAATTGAAGGCCCTTTTCGATTCGAGTCTAAAATTTCGATCGTAATGCGGCAGTTGCTGACCGATGAACATACCGACGGCGAGTGCGGCCGCGAGCAGCAGGGGGAGACGGGTTTGGAGTTTGGGACTTTGTTCGTTGTTTGTCATGGTATCTTTTTACGTACGCGCTGGCAGGGGTTTGGGGAATGGATTAAAAGCACAGTTTAACTGCCGAATTTTCAAAAAGTTTGTATATTTGTTCGTAATTTTTTATTAATCTCCTTGATTCTCCGCCTTTATGCAAAATTCTGAACTTCCCCGACTAGACAAGTTGGACCATCAAATTCTCGCCAAACTCGTTGAAGACGGCAAGATGCCCTACACCGATATTGCGAAACTACTTTTTGTCTCGAGCGGCACCATCCACGTCCGCATGAAAAAAATGGAGGAGCTGGGCATTGTACTGGGCTCCAGTCTGACGCTTGACTACCATAAACTCGGTTACGACGTCAGAGCTTTTTTAGGGATTTATCTCGACAAAAGTGCGTTTTATGATGCGGTTGTTGAACAATTGAAGCAGATTCCGGAGGTGGTTAGTGCCAATTATACCACCGGGACTTATGGTCTTTTGTGCCAAATTGTGTGCAAAGATACGAATCACCTTCGCGATGTGTTGCAAGATAAAATCCAGAAAATAGAGGGCGTGCAGCGTACGGAGACTTTTATTTCTCTGGAGGAGCCGATTAATCGCCCTGTCAATTTTTTGGAGGGCTGAGGCTGTAATTTTGGTATGCCACTTTTTTCTGAACGCGCTCGTTTTTTGGGACACCACTTGACTCCTGTGGGCAAATTTTATTTTATATCAGGCTAATTTTGTTGCCTAATTATGCATTTTTGACTGCAAAGCCTGGTTTACCTAAAATTAAATTCGCTTACATTTTACATTAGTGTCTAAATTACAACATGTTGAACGATGCAGATGATTTTTCGGAAACTTAATTTTGAGGGACGGTTAAAAAAAGATTTATTATTTTTGGCGGACGAAATTTTCTTGCAGGCGCAGCAAGCGTTTTGAACCTTGGCTGCATCTTATAGATGCTCAAACTACTCCTCCTTTTTCAAACACTTAAAGTTTATGGCAAAACGCTACTCTTTTTTTCGAATAATCCTTCTTCTCGCGCTTTTTGTCATCCCGCACCTACTACGTGCGAACGGTGGCCCATTGAACGGGGTTCCTTCTAACGGTGTTATATTGAATAGCGGGCCCCTCAACGGCACTCCCACCGCCCAACCTTGGAACTTCAAATTGGGAAGCGCAGATTCTCTAGCCATGCTCATGGGTCACTGTAACCCGGTTACCGTGGCTGTTGTGAACTGCAACACTCAAACCATCGAACTGTCGGCTTTTATTCAATACCTTTTCACAGGCCAATTGGATCCCGTAACTGCCGTCTGGAATACCGGGGAAGAAGCACACAGAATCACGGTCGTTCCTCCTGGCGCATGGAGCTGGGACCCCTCCTTTTCAGGTTGCGAGCCCAACCACTGGGCAAATACCTACAATCAGCCTGGGTCTTTTTTTGACGGTGTATTAGACATCTCTGGCCCCCCCCTTTGCGACAACGGATTTGTTAACCTCGACGTAGATACGGATGGTTATAATTTCACAAATTACACCTGGAGTCCTCCAAATCCAAACAACCAACTTACCCCCTACGAGGTAAATCAGCCTGGTTTGTATAGGTTGACGGTTACGGATGCGCTCGGTTGTTCATTTACAGACCAGTTCATAGTACCGCTCAGCCCGCCTGTAGTACCCACCCTTTCTGGTCCAACCTTCCTGTGTTCTGAAGGCGACACCGCCACCATTCAGGTCAACCAGCCCTGGGACGCGTATGAATGGGCGGATCAAGGTCAAACGACCAATTCCATCGAAGTCTATGGCCCTGGTATCTATGAAGTGGTGGTTACCAACCAGTTCGGCTGTACCGGCAACGGTTTTTTCGGCGTCCAAACCGGTGATGTGGATATTTTCTCCATTAGTATGACTGCGCCAGCCATTTGCCCCGGAGATTTAGACACCCTGCGGGTAGTCGGCGGTTTTTCCAATTATTCATGGTCGAACGGTGCATTCGGCATCACCAACATTGTGAACCAGCCGGGCACCTATTCTGTGACGGTTACAAACATACATGGGTGTACAGGAACCGGAAGTGTCACGGTGGGTCTAAAACCAACCCCAACCATCGGACTCACGAGTACCCCATTCTGTCCAGGTGACACCTCGGTG
>CAZKBH010000016.1:43314-53873 GCA_964550795.1 uncultured Saprospiraceae bacterium | reverse complement strand
TGTTAACCGTATCCGGTGGGAATTTCCCCCTCTATACCTGGTCAAACGGACAATCCGGAAACCCGATAAACGTCACGACACCGGGTACTTACACCGTTATAGTTAGTGGCTCAACCATTTGTCCCACCAACACCAGTGTAGCGGTAGTTCAATCGCCTGCACCGACAGTAGTAGTAGCGCCCCCCGCGCAGCTAAACTGTGTCGCACCGAATACAAACTTAAACGGCAGCGGCTCTTCCTCCGGACCTGACTTTACCTTGCTTTGGACGACCGTCGGCGGGAATATCATTGGCGGGCAAGGCACCCTCAATCCGACCGTGGATGCAGCAGGAACCTATACCCTGTTGGTTACCAATAATTTAACTGGTTGTACGGCGAGTTCTACCGTCGTGGTTACCTCGAATTTCCAACCACCCCCAGCCCCGGTCGGTGGCCCTGTAACCTTAACCTGCACACTCACGGATGTTAACATCGGCGCTCCGTTGCCACCGAGTGACACAACGTTGTTGCCAACCTGGGTCGCTTCAGGTGGAGGCAATATTGTTTCCGGCCAAAACTCCTGGAATCCTAACGTGGACGCACCGGGGACTTACATCCTGACGGTGACCAACCCGGCCAATAGTTGTACCTCCACCGCTACAGTAATTATCAGTGAGAACACCACGTTGCCATCTTCCGTAATCGCACAGCCCAGCGAACTTACCTGTACCATGAGCACCACAAACCTCAATGGCTCAGGAAGTAGTAGCGGCCCAAATTTCACTTATCTCTGGACTACCACAGATGGTACCATCTCGGGAAGTACGACTACCGCTTCTACCACGGCCGCTTCGGTTGGCACTTATACGTTGCTGGTAACAAACACCTTAAACGGTTGTACCCACACAACTTCTGTGACAGTCACTGCGGATATCAACATTCCAAATACGGCCGCTGATCCTGCTGCAACGCTCACTTGTAACATAACCGAAATTACCATAAACGCGACGGGCTCCAGCACTGGACCTTCGTTTAACTACACCTGGACTGGCCCAAGTCCCGGTAGCATTGTTGCTGGACAGGGAACTTTACAACCTACGGTTAATGCGCCTGGTACCTACTCGCTCCTGCTCATAAACAACGCGAACAACTGTACGGCAACGCTTTCGGTACTCGTACCGCAGGACATTGTGCCCCCGGTGGCAAATGCCGGCCCACTTTCTACCCTGAACTGTGTTATTCCAACCCTTGTGTTGGATGGAACGGCTTCTTCCACAGGCGCAAACTTTACCTACCAATGGACTACCGCTAATGGTGTGATTGTGTCAGGTGCAAATGGTTTAAGCCCAACGGTAAGTATGGCGGGCACCTATAACTTGTTGGTAACCAACACCTCCAACGGTTGTACTGCTGCTTCTGCTGTTTTGGTGCAGGAAGATGCCAACGCACCCAATGCCGGGATCGCCAATCCAGCTACACTGAACTGTCTTACCCTGCAAACCGTGATCAATGCGCTGGCATCGAGCCAGGGTCCATCTTTCCAGTACTCCTGGACAGGGCCTGGCATCGTGAGCGGAGACAGCACTTTGCAACCAACCGTAAATTTGCCCGGGGTTTACACCTTGAGCATTGTCAATACCAACAACGGTTGTACGGATTCTGCGACCATTTCGGTTCCACAGGATATTCTGACCCCTGTCGCACTGGCCGGCAATGATGGTTTGATCAACTGTTCCACACCAACCGGCACGGTCGGCAGCACTGCCAACCCTACTGGCTCGAACTTTACGTTGCAATGGACTACGGTAGGTGGTAATTTCATTTCTCCTACCAACGGCCCTACGGCGGATATTGATGCAGCAGGTACCTACACCTTGCTCATCACCAATACTACCAATGGATGTACTGACACGGATGTCGTGGAAGTCACAGACGACTTTGCGCCACCAGCAGTGGATGCCGGCCCAACCTTTGAACTTAATTGTATAGAGACCGCTACCACGCTTCAGGGAACTGGCAGCCTGGGAGGTAACTTTTCTTATCTGTGGACCACTGTTTTGGGGGGCAATATTGTTTCTGGAGGAACCACGCTGACGCCTACGGTAAACGCAAGTGGAACCTACAACTTGTTGATTACTAACATGCAAAACGGTTGTACCAGTACAGACCAAGTGATTATTACGCAGAGTGCTGATGTACCTGTAACAGCCATCGCAACCCCTAATTTGCTAACTTGTATCGTAACCAGTTTTAACCTGAATGCAACCGCTTCCAGCGTCAGCCCGACCATCACTTACGCCTGGACGGCCAGCAATGGCGGAAACATCACCAACGGTGGAACCTCGCTTACACCAACCATCAGTGCGCCTGGGGTTTACACCCTGCAACTGACCGATGCTTCGAACAACTGTACTTCGGTGGCCTCGGTGACGGTTCCACAAAATATCGAAAACCCGGTGGTGGAAGCTGGAAACCCCGGCTTGCTCACTTGTGATGTTTTGACCCTGCCTTTGGGCGCCACGATTCTGTCCTCGTCTTCGCCAAACATCAGTTACGTTTGGTCCACAACCAACGGTACCATTGTAAGCGGTGGCAACACCCCTAGCCCTACCATTGGCTCCATCGGCACTTATACCGTGGTGGTGACAGATGCCATCAACGGCTGCACACACACCGACAACGTACAGATTGTAAATGATATCGTTCCACCCGTAGCAAGCATCGCACAGCCAGCAACCCTGACCTGTGTGCTGCTGCAAACGCAGATCAACGCCACTGCTTCCAGTCCTGGGACTAACTTCGAATATGTCTGGACCACTGCTAATGGTAACATCGTCAATGGCGGCACCACAAACCTGCCAACCGTGGATGATCCCGGCACGTATAACCTGTTGATTACCAATATTGTGAACGGTTGTACCACCACTGCCTCCATCGTGGTTCCAGAAGACGTGGATTACCCCAATGCAGAGGCTGGCAACACCGTTGGACTTGATTGCGATACACAAACCAATGCTTTGGATGCCAATGCATCCAGCCAGGGAACGGAGTTCCAGTACACCTGGACAACCACTAACGGGCAGATTATCTCGGGCGCAAATACCCTGACCCCGCAGATCGGTGATCCAGGTACCTATACCCTCACCATCGAAAACACCCTGAATGGTTGTATCTCCGTAGATAACGTGTTGGTCACAGAAGACGTGACACTTCCAAGTTTTGTCATCGGTACACCACAGTTGCTGACCTGCGTGACGACTTCGACCAACCTTCCGGCTTCTGGTACGGCTTTTGGCAATGCGCCAACCTTTAGCTGGGCCACAAACAACGGTAACATCGTCAGCGGCGGAAACTCCCTGACAGCGAATGTGAATGCCCCTGGTACTTATACGCTCACGGTTGTGAATACAATCAATGGTTGTACGAACTCGGTACCGGTAGTAGTTACGCAAGACATCGCTCCTCCGCCGGTCAATACCCAGCCTGTTCCACCACTTACTTGTACGGTGCTCCAGCAAACCCTCACGGCCACTGCTCCTGCACAAGCCCTGTTGCAATGGACAACCCAGAACGGCAACATCGTTTCGGGCGCCAATTCGGCGAACCCAGTGGTGAATGAGCCTGGAACCTACTCGGTGACGGCTACTTTGCCGCTCAACGGCTGTACCAATGTTGCTTCGGTAAATGTTTTGCAAGAGATGAACGTACCAACCGGGCTTGCTTTTGAATTGGATCCGCCCCTGTGTAATGGAACCCTTGGGTACTTGGAGGTAACCCAAATCATCGGCGGCGTAGGTCCATTCTTGTATTCGATCAATGGAGGATCTACTTTCTTCACGGCCCAAGACATTGATAATCTTCAGCCAGGCTCTTACGATTTGGTTATTCAGGATGCAAACGGTTGCGAGATCACCCAAGTAATTCCGGTGCCAACACCGCCATCGCCTGCGGTTGACTTGCCACCCTCTTTCAGTATCCAACTCGGTGAGGATCAGGAGCTTCAAGCCATCGTGCCTCCTGCTTACCCGCTGGCATTGATTGACCAGGTTATTTGGACTCCGACAGTTGGCCTGACCTTTGAAGGAACCAGCACGTCTCAACTCCTCAATCCGGTGGCAATGCCCTTTGTGACGACAGAGTACATTTTGACTCTTGTGACCAAAGAGGGCTGCAAAGCCGAAGCACGGACGATTATTCGGGTGGATCGCGATATTGATATCTACGCGCCAAATGTGATTTGGACGGATGATCCGGATTCCCAAAACAGTGCCTTCACCCTCTTTACCCGCGAGGGATCTGTTAGACAGATTTTGAGCCTGCAGGTGTACGACCGTTGGGGCGAGCAATTGTTCGTGAACCGTAACTTCTTCCCTGATGATCCCAGCATTGGCTGGAAGGGCGATTATAGAGGAGATTTTGTGAACCCAGGCGTGTTTGTTTGGTGGGCTGAGGTTGAGTTAATTGACGGTCAGAAGATTTTGATGAAAGGAGATGTAACGGTGGTGCGCTAAACCACATTATTTTCCTTTCAATAGCATAATTTACGGCCTCCGGGGTTCTTTTTGAATCTCGGAGGCCGTTTTTGTATGGGTAATGGGATGGCTCACTCTACCTTTGCGTATTGCGCTCAAATTTAGGACAATTTCAATTTTACATACCGCATGACAACCGTTCGTTTCCTTCTCCTTGCGTCCATTTTTTTAATTTTTCAAAATTGTGTTGAAAATACCCCGGCCAAAGTGCTTGTTGGCCCCTTGGATGCCCAACTGCTACCGCCCAATGCAGTGCCTGCCGAAGGGCATATCAACAATGTAAACTGTTGGATTGAAAATGATCGGTTCATTGCCACGGGCATCTGCTCCAATGGTTCTGCCGATTGGCAAAAATTCTGGCTGGAAGCAGAGCCCATCAATGCTGCAGGCAAATCCATCACGATTTCGAATCATAAATCAGTGATTATCAAGACATTTTCGGATGCCGTGCCACCTGTGGGCCGCACCTCGTTTTACATTTCCTGGCCAGTAAGCAGTTTTTCAGAAACGCCTTCTTCGCTCAATGTAAAGGTGGCCGGGGCGGTCAAACAAGAAGCTGGCCCAATTCTGAGTGTTCCGATGACCAACAGCATGCGGATGTACGTTCCGAACTCCGCGGAACAGGTCGTACCGGAAGAATCCTCCTGGCAACTCAGCGGTACCCTGATGAATCCGCTGGATCTGGTAGCGTCCAAGCCAATGCTGGAAATTCTGGTCTATGGAAAAGATAACCTCCTGTGGTTCAGCACCGTACTGAACACCTTAGACCCTGCCAACAGCTCAATTTTCCAAATGCAAGGACTGGAGCCATTTAAACCAAAAGAGACACGTCCCTTCACGCTACAGATTCATTACAAAGTACTTCCGGAGGTTTTAAAAGCGAAAAAAATCGGGCGGGTGGATATTTTGCCCTTCGAAGGCCGGTAAATCTACCCGGTACTGAGCTGTTCACTGGTCAAACCAAACCTGCGTTCCCGATTCTGGTAACTCAGAATGGCTTTGAACAATTCGTCCCGATCAAAATCAGGCCAAAAAACGGGCGTAAAATACAGTTCTGCATACGCGACTTGCCAGAGTAAAAAATTGGACAACCGCGCTTCTCCGCTGGTGCGGATAAGCAGTTCGGGATCTGGAATGCCCTGGGTACTGAGTGCTTGCTCAAACCTGGCCTCATTGATCTCGTCCGGACGCAATGTGCCTGCTTCCACTGCCTCGGCCAATTGTCTGGTTGCCCGCAGAATCTCCCACTTGGCGGAATAGTTGAGGGCGAGTACCAGCGTGACCCGATCGTTGTGTTTGGTATGTTCGATGCCCTCCCGGAGCGTTTTTAAAGTTGCGGGCGGCAGCGCCTCAATGTCGCCAATAGCAGTGAGCCGCACACCGTTTTTGTCCAGATCTCGGATTTCACTTTTGATTGTCTCGACCAAAAGCGACATCAGGGCCGTCACCTCTGCGGGTGGACGGTTCCAGTTTTCGGTGCTGAAGGCATATAGTGTGAGAAATTTCACCCCAATTTGACCTGCAGCTTCCGTCACTTCGCGCACACTTTTTACGCCACTTCGGTGACCAAGGACGCGAGGCATCCCTTTTTCCTTGGCCCAACGCCCATTGCCATCCATAATGATCGCGATGTGCTGCGGTACTTTTTCGAGGTTAATCTGTGATTTTAGGTCTGACATTTTGATCCTCTTTTTTGAAAGGCCGACAAAGGTACGTTTCAGGCTTGATTTTGAGCGTGTTGCTTAGCCAAACTGAAAGCCAAGTCACGAGTTAAGCGGAGTCGAGCTACTTACCAGGTGCTTAAAACTCACCATTCATTCAATTTCTGCTTTCATTGTCCTAAAAGTTCAAAACTTTCGGGATGTTTGCACAGCAGTTTCTATGATACACCAAAATCCTTCCACGTTCTAATTCTTTCCATAATGCATACAGCAGCTCGAGCGCGGTTCAACGCCGCATTTACCCCAGAAAAATACGAGGCATTCCTTCAAACGGTCAATACCGCTTACGGTGAGCCTTGTACGTTTCGAATTGCAGAGACGCCCATTTTTGTGCCTAAAAGACTTAAAAACAAGTTGTTGAAAGGCGTTGAGGACATTTGTTCCGTCATTACTGCCCCTGATTTTATGGGCCGAAGTGAAGCTGCTCTACCCACCCATTTGCGCGTGCCCGGCGAGGATGCACACACTCAGTTTCTCCAATTGGACTTTGGCATTTGCCGAGATGCTCAGGGCGAACTGACTCCGCAACTCATCGAAATGCAAGGTTTCCCCTCGCTGTACTTTTTTCAGCACCTGCTCGCTGAGGGCTATCGAAAGCATTTTGAAATTCCGGAAGCCTATCACCATCTTTTTGGCGGAATAGATGAAAATGGGTACATCGAGCTGCTTCGGGAAGTGATTGTGGGCGATTCAAAACCGGAAAATACCATCCTGCTCGAAGTGGAGCCTGAAAAACAAAACACCCGCATTGACTTCTGGGGCAGCGCCAAACACCTGGGAATCAAAGTTTTATGCCTCTCCAAACTCAAACGCGAAGGCAAAGACCTTTTTTATCTCGATGAAAATGGACGACGCGTAGCCGTAGAACGCATCTATAACCGCATCATTTTTGACGAACTGGAACGCCGGGCCGATCTTCCCCGGGAATGGGATATGACCACCGAAGTCAATGCCGAATGGGTAGGTCACCCAAACTGGTTTTTCAGAATTTCGAAACACTCTCTCCCGTTTATTCAAAGTGATTTTGTTCCTAAAACCCTGTTTGTCAACGAATTAAAAGCTATTCCAGACGATCTTGAAAACTGGGTACTCAAGCCACTTTTTTCCTTTTCAGGCCAAGGCGTAAAAATCAACATCACCCGCGAGGACGTGGAATCCGTGGACGACCCTTCTAATTTTATCCTGCAACGCAAAGTGGAGTATATTCCAGGCGTACAAACACTGGACCCTGCCGAGCCGTCCAAATGTGAAATCCGGATGATGTTGCTTTGGGATAAAGCCTGGCCGGCACCCCGTTTGGTCAACAACCTCGTGCGCATGAGCAAGGGCGAAATGGTGGGCGTACGATACAACAAAGGCAAAGACTGGGTGGGCGCGAGTGTAGGTTTTTTTGAACCCTAAGTCTTACTTAAACGGCAAAAGGCCCCTCAAACTTGGGTTTCCAGGTCTCACTGATTGCAAAAGCCCGGAATTTGGCGTTTTCTGCCCCTGGGCCTTCAAAAAGTTCGTCTATGGTTCCCTGAAACAAACTGAGCCAACGGTCGAAATAGACCGCCTTTAGCGGGATTTTTTGGTGCAAATCAAAATGTTTTTGAATCGGGTTCCCACGGTACGCATCTGGAGTTCCAAGCAACAGAAATTCCCAGAAGGCATACATGATGGGCAGGTGATGTGCCCAATTTACCTGGGCGATGTCGTTGAAAATAAATCCAATCATCTCGTCCACCTGTACTTTCTCGTAGAAGGTATCAATCAGGGCGCGGATATCGGCGGGCGTTGAAATGTCTGGCTTCATGATTATGTAGCTGTGAATTGAGGTTGAATCGGATCAGAAACAGATAAAATTTGCCCTTTTGTCGGGTTTTGAAACTTGGGCACGCAGGAATAATTTTGAATGCCACAAGGTACAAAACCGCTCGAACAGTACCCTATCGCAACAAGTCTAATGATGTCACCCCCGCCCAAAGGCTTCGTACTTGCCTATTGCCTGCTTTTTGCAACCATGCCTTGGTCTGTTGACCTTGCATTTGGAACTTGGAACTTGAGGGTACCCAGCGAGCCGCTGCTTGCTGGTCTGGGGCTGGGTTTAGCCATTCATTTTTGGCAACACCCCAAAGACTTACGCAGGCTTCTGACAAACTCTATTTTTCTGCAAATCAGTCTCGCTTATATCCTCTGGATGGCCATCAGCGCCTGTTTTTCGACCATTCCCTGGGTTTCCTGGAAATATTGGCTCGTGGAATGGGGGCATTGGGGAGTTTTTGCGCTGGGGCTTTTCACCTGGCCGATGCTCTGGAAGCGCGCATTGCCCTATTTCATAATTTCCATGGGCGGCGTGGCCGTTTACACCCTGGCACACCACAGTTTTTACCATTTTCGCGCCGATCAGGCAATCCTTAGTCCTCGACCCTTTTTTCCGGATCATACCATGTGGGCGGCGGTGGTTTTGATGGCATTGTTCCTATTGCAGAAACATGATTGGGGTGTAAAAAAAACCTGGTTGACAGGGCTGCTGCTGCTTGCCCTTGCGTTGTCCACCGCTCGTGCTGCTTGGGGGAGCGCGATGCTTGTGGGAACACTCTGGCTGTTTTGGTCGCTAAAAATTTATGGGCGGGTGGTATTGCTGGTTTGTATAAGTGCGATTGGATATTGGGGCGCGAGCAAAACAGTGGCGGCATTGCAACAGGATGTCTCTTCCATGGAACGGCTGAACCGCTGGAGTTGCGCCCTCCGAATGATTCAGGAAAGACCTTTAGCAGGCTTCGGACCCGGTACTTTTCAATTCCAATACCTTGATTATCAGAGGCCTGCGGAAATGACCCGCATCAGTGTAGAAGTGCCGTTTGCCAACGGTCTGCCGCATCCGCAAGGGCGCGGCGGGGGCGTGCATTCAGAATACCTGCGGGTTTTGACCGAAATGGGCCTTGTGGGCTTGCTGCTCTGGATGGGATTATTGGGGCTGCTGGTTTGGGATGGTATCAAGTCGGCAAACCGATTCGATTCACAAACGGGGACGGGCAGCCCATTCAGAAATGTTCGTTTTTCAAACAATCTTTTCCTGCGCTTGTCTTTGCTGACTTTTTTTGTACAGGTTATGGTCAACGACCTGCTTCACGATGGTCGGGTAGCAGCGCTGGTATGGGGCGCTATGGCCGTCCTTTTTGCTGCAAAAAAGAAGATGGAGCCACATTTGGATTTTCACAGCAGTTGAAGTACCTTTGCCCGCCTTTTTAAGGAAAGGAGTATAATTTCATCTAAATATTTGATTCACAACAATGTTCGCAATTGTTTCCATCGCCGGTCAACAATTCAAAGTTGAGGAAGGTCAACAGATCTTCGTCCACCGGCTGGCAGCCAACGAAGGCGACGCTGTAAGTTTCGATACCGTTCATCTTATTGACAACGACGGCCAAGTAACCATCGGCGTGCCCAACATCAAAGGTGCTAATGTTAGCGCCAGCGTCATCACTCACCTGAAAGGCGACAAAGTGATCGTTTTCAAAAAGAAGCGCCGCAAGGGCTACCGCAAGAAAAACGGCCACCGCCAACAGTTCTCCAAAATCAAAATCGAATCTATCAAGGGTTAATTGGAGCATGGTTTCTGGTTGGGTGTTTAAAACCCTAAACCTTAAACCCTACACTAATTCCCTCATTCATTCATTGCAAACTCAATCATTGAAAAATGGCACACAAAAAAGGTGCGGGTAGTTCCGATAACGGCCGCGACAGTAAAAGCAAACGCCTCGGCGTAAAATTATACGGCGGCCAACGCGCAGTGGCCGGCAACGTGTTGGTTCGCCAGCGCGGTACGCAGTTTCACCCTGGCGACAATGTTTACATGGGCCGCGACCATACACTGCACGCTGCAATTGACGGCGTGGTTGTGTTCAAACGCAGCTTCAAAGACCGTCGTTTCGTGAGCATCCTGCCAGTACAAGAAGTACCCGTTGCTCCAGTAAAGCCGGTTAAAAAGCCAACCAACCCTAAAAACGAGACCGTTGCTACGCCAGCAGAAAAACCTGCTAAAAAAGAAGCGGCACCCGTTGAAGCGGTAGAAGTTGCTGAAAATGAAGTAGTTGCTGAAATCGAAGCACCCGCTGAGAAAAAAGCTGCAGCTCCTAAAAAAGATAAAGGTCCAAAACTCGACGACCTGAAAATCGTTGAAGGCGTTGGTCCAAAAATCGAAACACTGCTGAAAGAAGGTGGTATTTCTACCTGGGCTGAACTCGCAGAAGCTTCAACCGACCGTCTGAAAGAAATTTTGGACGCTGCCGGTCCTCGCTACCAAATCCACGACCCAAGCACTTGGCCTGCACAGGCAAAACTT
>CAZKBH010000016.1:40944-43304 GCA_964550795.1 uncultured Saprospiraceae bacterium | reverse complement strand
GAAGGCAAGTGGGATGAGCTAAAAGCCTACCAGGATGAACTTACTGGAGGCCGCGACCAGACCGCATAAAATAACTTTTCTCGAAAATGCCGCTTGTACAAGCGGCATTTTCTTTTTTATCTTTACCCGCCGAAGCGCCGCGCGCTACGGCGGATATGTGAATAAAGAAGTTTTTGTTTTCATAGCTTAATTTTTTAGTTGTTGCCCCGGCTGTAATTAGTCGGGGTTTTTTATTTCGATTATGCTTCACTTTTTGCTCGTATTTGTAGGTGGTGGACTCGGCAGTGTGAGCCGCTGGGGGCTAAGTTTGGCCCTGCAACCCCTGCTTCCACGTTTCCCCTGGGCAACCTTGACCGCCAACGGCTTGGCCTGTTTTATCATGGGCCTGGTGCTTGCGCAACAAATGAGTACGGGGGTCATCGAACAGCGGCGGCTGCTGCTCTCGGTTGGGTTCTGTGGTGGGTTTAGCACCTTTTCAACCTTCAGTGCAGAGACCTTGCAACTCTGGCAAGGGGGTCAGCCGAGCTTGGCGGCCTTGAATGTGTTGGGAAGTCTGCTGGTCTGTTTCGCCAGTTTGCTTTTGGGGGTGAAAATTCACAGCATGTTTTAAGGCCATTTATTAAACGACTTCCGTTTCCCGATAAGAAATAGCCCAAAGCCCCAACACAGTGAACAAACCATTGATCAAAATGGTCAAAAACCCGGCATCAAACCCGATCCAGTTTTTGGAGGCAAGCTCAAAGAAGTAGGTCAGCGCAGGCGCGGCCAGACAGACATACAGTACCAGTCGGTCGCGGATTTTCAAGTCTGTGAACAGTCCAAAGAGGAACAATCCCAGCAGTGGCCCGTACGTGTAGCCAGCAATTTTAAAAATGAGGGAAATGACCGCCGAGTTGCTTACCATGTTGAGAATCAAGATGATAAACACGAACAAAATCGAAAAGCCTAAGTGCACCAGGGTGCGCGTTTTGCGCTGTTTGGCTTCTTCCGCTTGTTCGTACGCAATGCGTTCTTCCTCGTAAGCAAAGGTTTGGGGTTCGCCTGCTTTGGGCTTTTGAAAGTTCAAAAAGTCCACGCAAAAGCTGGTGGTAAGGGCGGTCAGGGCCGAATCACTGCTGGCGTAGGTACTGCCAATAAGTCCAAGAATAAAGAATACACCCGCGACTGCATCCAGGTGCCCGAAGGCGATTTTTGGATAAAGCTGGTCGGTTCGCGCCGGAATTTCAAGTCCGATAGATCCCGCGTAGAGGTAAAGCAAAGCCCCCAAAACGAGGAAAAGGAAATTGATGACCACGAGATAAATGCAGAAAACGAACATGTTTTTCTGCGCTTCGCGGATATTTTTGCAGGCCAGGTTCTTCTGCATCAAATCCTGATCAAGGCCCGTCATAGCAATTGCAACCAATGCGCCGCTCACAAATTGCTTCACAAAGTGATTCGGGTCTGAAAGGAAATTGTCGAAGAAAAATACCTGCCCGTATTTGCTGTCCATTACACTGGAAAACAAGTCAAGGCCGCTTAAATTCAAGGATTTTCCAATGGTCCACACGGTGAAAACCAATGCCGCGAGGAAAAACGTGGTCATGATCGAGTCCGTCCAAATGATGGTTTTTAAGCCACCTTTGAAGGTATAACCGTAGATCAAGGCCAACATCAAGGTTACGGTGACAAAAAACGGCACGCCCAAGGGACCAAACACAAAAAATTGTAGCACCGTAGCTGCCAGGAACATCCGCGCCGCCGAACCCAGGGTGCGCGAGAGCAAAAAGTAGCCTGCCCCAGTTTTGTACGACCACCACCCGAATCGTTGTTCCAGATACCCATAAATGCTCGTCAAATTCAGCCGATAATACATGGGCATCAGTACCGTAGCGATGAACAAGTAGCCCAGCAAATAGCCCAGCACCACTTGCATGTACGAAAATGCCATATTGATGCCCGTGCCGCCCACCGCTCCAGGGATGCTGATGAAGGTCACCCCACTGATGCTCGTTCCAATCATGGCGTAAGCCACCACATACCAGGGCACTTTTCGGTTGGCCAGAAAAAATCCTTCGTTGCTGGTGTTACGCCCGGTAAACCAAGCCACACCTACCAGCATGGCGAAGTAAAGGAAAAGAATAACCAGTACGAAAGAGGGTGTGAGGTGGACCATTTTCAATGCGCTCCAAGGCAAACGTTGGGGAGACGTTTCCCCTTGGAACGCGCAAAAGTAGGCTTTTCCAAGTTTACAATTCTATTTGAAAAAATGAATTGATCGCAGCACCTTTATGTTCCTAAATTTCACACCATGATTTATAGAGTTTTCTCCGTCGCGCTGCTCCAATTTCTCCAAACCTGTCTATTGGCGCAAGTTCTTC
>CAZKBH010000016.1:32575-40934 GCA_964550795.1 uncultured Saprospiraceae bacterium | reverse complement strand
CCGGGTCAGCCTTATCTCAACCTTGCCCAGGCTGTAAATGACGTGCAACCCGGAGATACCATCCTGATTCACGCCGGGATATATCCCGGGGGTGTTTTTTTGAACAATCTACAAGGCACTGCAAATCAATGGATTACCATTAAAAACGCACCGGGAGCAAGCCCCGTTTTTGAAGGCGGCAACAATGCCATTCAACTGTCAGACCCGGCATACCTGCACTTCAGCGGACTGACGTTTCGACAGCAAACAGGCAATGGGTTTAACACTGACGACGGCGGCACCTACGATTCCCCGGCACACCATATCGTGTTTGAGTCCTGCGTTTTTCGCGACATCAGTGTCACAGGCAACAACGATTTATTAAAACTTTCCGGCCTCGACTCTTTTGAAATCCGCAACTGCCAGTTTCTAAACGGTTCGCCCAACGGCAGCGGCGTGGATATGGTGGGCTGCCATCATGGGGTGATTAAAAACAACTATTTTGAAAACTTAGGCTCTAATTCCATTCAGGCCAAGGGCGGCACGGCCTGGATACGGATAGAGGGAAACGTGTTTAAGGACGGCGGATTACGTACGCTCAACCTGGGCGGCAGCACGGGCCTACCATTTTTTCGTCCCGATACGGCCCGGTATGAAGCCGCGCATTTGCAGGTGTATTCCAACCTGTTTATCGGGTCTTGGGCGCCCATTGCTTACGTCGGATCGGTGGATGTTCAGGTGGTTAACAACACTTTTTACAAGCCTGAAAACTGGGTTATACGCATCTTGCAAGAAACCGTAGATCCAGATCGCTTTTTAGAATGTGGCGATAACTCCTTTATTAACAACATCATTTATCTGGATAAAAACCTCAATACCGAGACCAATATTGGTTCAAACACCCGGCCAGAGACCTTTTTGTTTTCCCATAATTTATGGTACAACAACACCCTGCCCAACTGGAGCGGGCCAGATATTCCAACGCCAGACCCGAATCAGATTGTGAACGCCGACCCGCTTTTTGTAAACGCCGATGATGAAGATTTTTCTTTGCTGGCAGGCAGTCCGGCCATTGGGAGTGGCCTCGCTGTAGCCGCGCCGATGCTGGATTATGAGGGGAATACGTTTCTATCTCCACGATCCAGAGGTGCCGTGGAAAGTGGACTTTCGAGCACGGATTTTCCGGCTCAAACCGATGCATTGTGGGTATTTCCCAATCCTTTCGCGGAGGAATTATTTTTGGTTTTAGACACCGAAACCGGGCACCCGCGACTTCAAATTACCCTGCACGACACGATGGGTCGCACGGTATTTGAAGACCAGAGCAGCAACGGGCGGCTGCATTTGCCGAAACTCCCGGCGGGAACGTACCTGCTCCGGGTTCAGGATTTGAAGGCAGGAAAAATTTGGTGGAAAAAGCTTTTGAAACAGTGATTCCTAATCGTTCAACTTGAGGACTTTCAGAAACGCCTCTTGCGGCACTTCCACATCCCCAAACTGTTTCATGCGTTTTTTGCCTTCTTTTTGCTTTTCCAAAAGCTTGCGTTTACGCGAAATATCCCCGCCATAACATTTGGCCGTCACGTCCTTGCGAAGCGCCGAAATGGTTTCGCGTGCAATAACTTTTTGGCCAATGGCAGCTTGAATGGCAATTTGGAATTGCTTTTTAGGCAGTAATTCCTTCAATTTTTCGCACATCCTGCGGCCCATGTATTCCGCTTTGGTGCGGTGTACGAGGGCAGAAAGGGCATCCACGGGTTCGCCGTTGAGTTTGATGTCAAGTTTGACCAGATCCGTCGGGCGGTAATCGAGCAAATGATAATCGAACGATGCGTAGCCGCGGGTCATGGATTTCAGTTTGTCGTAGAAATCAAACACGATTTCGGCCAGGGGCAAGTGAAAAATGATTTCCAGACGGGTTGGGGTCAGGTAATGTTGTTTGATGAGGATGCCGCGTTTTTCGAGGCATAGCGTCATGATATTACCGATGTATTCCGGCTTTGTGATGACCTGCGCGTAGATGTAAGGCTCTTCTACACTTTGCAGGTGATTCGGCTCGGGGAGTTCGGTGGGTTGGTGTACCGTGAATTTATTGCCCTTCATGTCTGTGGCGAAATAGGGCACGTTGGGCACGGTCGTGATAATATCCTGGTCAAATTCGCGGTAAAGCCGCTCTTGCACAATTTCCAGGTGCAACATGCCCAAAAATCCACAACGGAAGCCAAAGCCGAGCGCTGCGGAGGTTTCGGGTTCCCAAACGAGGGAGGCGTCATTGAGTTGCAGTTTTTCCAGGGCATCGCGCAGATCTTCAAAATCGTCGTTGTCAAGCGGATAAACGCCCGCAAATACCATCGGTTTTACTTCCTCAAAACCTTTTACGCCCTCTGTACAAGGTCTTGCGACATGCGTAATGGTATCACCGACTTTAATCTCCTTGCTGACTTTGATGCCCGTGATGACATACCCGACATCGCCGGTGCTGATTTCGGTGGCCTCAAATTGTCCCATGCGCAACACACCCACTTCTTCAGCGGTCACCTCTTTGCCCGTGTTGAAAAACTTGAGTTTGTCGCCTTTTTTCATCGAGCCGTTCATGACCCGAACGTAGGCGATGATGCCCCGGTAGGAGTTGAACACCGAGTCGAAAATCATGGTTTGCAGCGGCGCATTGGGGTCGCCGCTGGGCGCTGGCACCCGATCCACCACTGCCGACAGGATTTCCGGGATGCCAATCCCTGTTCGGCCGGAAGCAGAAATAATTTCCTCGCGTTTGCAGCCGATCAAGTCCATGATTTGGTCTTGCACTTCCTCCACCATCGCACTTTCCATATCTACTTTGTTCACAATTGGGATAATTTCCAGGTTGTGATCAACGGCTAGATAAAGATTGCTAATGGTCTGAGCCTGAATACCTTGTGAAGCATCCACGAGCAGCAGTGCACCCTCGCAAGCGGCGATGGAACGGCTTACCTCGTAGGAAAAATCCACGTGGCCGGGTGTGTCAATGAGGTTAAAAATGTATTCCTCGCCGTTGGCCGGATGCACGTAACGCATCTGGATTGCATGGCTCTTAATGGTAATACCACGCTCTCTTTCGAGGTCCATATTATCAAGCGCCTGATCTTGCATGTCGCGCTTGCTGATGGTGTTGGTATATTCCAATAAACGGTCAGCAAGGGTGCTTTTACCGTGGTCAATGTGTGCAATGATGCAAAAATTGCGAATTTTCTTCATGGAGTGATGCACTGATGGATGGTAAGGTACAGGGTAATGGGCGCGTGCAGATGGCGGCGGTAAACTTTATTACCCCATCCCATCATCAAAACGGGCGCAAAGGTACTTGAAATTACGGTTACAAGCCTTGCTCTTTCTATCTTTGCAAATTGGTTTAGTAATTTATTCCTCTGTGCCCAAACCATTTCTATACTTTCGGTATTTTAATGGGGCCCCGTCCAGATTTAGATCTCGCATCGCCACAGTTTTCAGCATTTGCTCGTAGAACGTTTACTAAACTTCAAAAGTTTAGTAAACGTATTTCCCCACCAACCATGCTGAAAACTTGGCGACCAATGCTTGGCTGTTAATCGAATCAATCGTAAAAATCGAATCAATCGAATCATTCGACTACATCATGTACGACATCGCCATTATCGGAGCGGGAGCCGCAGGGTTGCAATTGGCGTTAGCCATGCACAGGGATCCGTTTTTTGCTGAAAAGAAAATTCTGCTCCTCGAAAAGGGTGCCAAGGATCAAAACGACCGAACCTGGTGCTTTTGGGAAAAAGGCGAAGGCAAATGGGACGCGTTGCTGCGTCAAAGCTGGGCAAAAGGCGACTTTTATTACAAGGATTACACCCGTCCGCTCGATTTACTACCCTATCGGTACAAAATGCTCCGGGGCTTGGATTTTTACACGTTTGCCAAACAGGAACTAAACCAATCTGGACAATTTACCTGGCAAACAGACCATATTTTGTCCGTTACCAATGGTGAACCCATTCAAATTCAGGGCGAACAAGGCAGCTATTCCGCCGAATATGTCTTCGATAGCCGAATTCCAGAGGCTTTTTTTGAAAATGACGACCCTTATACCCGCCTGCTCCAACATTTCAAAGGCTGGGTGATCCGCACCCCGGAAGACCGCTTCGACCCCGAACGATTCACGATGATGGATTACCGGCTTCGCTGGGAAAATACCACCAGTTTCACCTATGTGCTGCCCTTGAACCGCCGCGAAGCATTGGTGGAATTCACCTTGTTTTCACCCAGTCTTCTAAAAGAAGGTGAATACGACCAGTTGCTGCAACAATATTGCGATAATACACTGAATATCAAGGAATTTGAAATTATTGAAATGGAGCAAGGAGTCATTCCCATGACTGATTTTCCGTTTGAAAAATACTCCGAGGGCAATCACGTACACATCGGAACCGGGGGCGGGTGGGTAAAACCCTCGACTGGTTATTCGTTTAAAAATTGTGAACGCAATGCGCAACGCATTGTCAACAACCTGAAAGCCGGCCGCCCCGCCAATCAGAACATGATTTCCTCTAAATTCCGGCTATACGATACCATTTTTCTGGATGTATTGAACCGCCGAAATGGACTGGGGCCTAGCCTGTTTTACACCATGTATCAAAAAAACAGCATTCAGCAGATTTTTGAATTCCTGGATGATGAAAGTGGTTTGTTGGATGATCTTCGGATCATCGTAGGTTTCCCTAAGTTGCCTTTTTTGCGCGCTTTGTTCAATTTTTTAATTCGCTAGCCAATCGAATCAATCGAATGATTCTTGATTTCCGCCGATGTATTACTTTCGTGCCGCGTAAACACAACGCCTTACTACTGGACCTTTTTGTTTTGCTACCAGACCTGTAAGGTTTTGAAAACCTTATAGGTCTCGATTTCAGAAAATGTCCAGTAGTATGACCAAACGCACTACTATCTCCTATCATGGAAGCCATCGCCGACTATTTTGCCAATATCCCGTCTTCACACCGCAGCGTGATTTTGCTCGGTGGATTGACGTTTTTTTTGCTGCTTGAAAGCGGTCTGCCCTATTACCGTAAGCCTTACAAAAAAGCGGCGCACCTCGGCATCAACCTGTTTTTTACCCTCACCACCGTGTTGGTCAATTTCCTCATGGCTTTCCTGCTCCTGCGTACTGCAGACTGGGTGGTGACGGAGCAAATAGGCCTACTCCAATGGTTGCCGGAAATGCCTATGTGGGCCTTTTTTCTGCTTGGACTTATGCTCCTGGATTTAGTTGGCGCCTATTTCATCCATTGGATGGAACACCGCGTACGCTGGATGTGGCGCTTCCATCTGGTTCACCACACCGACACGAATGTGGATACCAGCACGGCCAATCGCCACCATCCGGGGGAGAGTGTTTTCCGCTTCGTGTTCACCGTCCTGGGTATCATTTTGGTGGGCGCACCGATTGGCTTGGTACTCATGTATCAATCGCTTTCCGTGGTGTTTACCCAGTTCAGCCATGCCAATATCCAGTTCCCAAAATGGCTCGACACCGGGCTGAGTTGGCTCATCGTTACCCCTTCGATGCACCGGGTGCACCATCATTATGTATTGCCCTACACCGACACGAATTTTGGCAATATTTTCTCCGTTTGGGATCGCCTGTTTGGTACTTATGCCAAAGTGGACAACGACCAACTGGTGTTTGGCATTGACACACATCCCGATCCAAAGGAGCATTCTAATGTTTGGGAATTATTGAAAATGCCTTTTTTGAAATACCGTTTGCCGGTTGGGGGAAAATTTGGAGAAAACCTGCCCCGGGATTGAGTTTTTCGCACAATTCCTTTTTCATTCCATAAATAATGCTACCTTCGCGCCCGCTTTTGAAAAAGCGAGGGGCAACGGCTTCGTCCCAAAGTGAAGTCGAACAAACGGTTCACGCCAAAAAAACGCCCCCATTCCGCCCTCCAAGCGGTTGAAAACCAAACATTTTGCTATGCTAGAAGAAGAAAAAGATCCTATCCAGGAATCCACGGAAACGACTGAAACTGCCGCCAATTTATCCACGGAGGCAGAAGTTGCTGCTCCGGCTGCAGAAGAAATCTCTGAAGTCGTTGCGGAAGTTGCCGCTCCGGCGGTAGAAGAAATCCCTGAGGTCGTTGCAGAAGTTGCTGCTCCGGCTGCAGAAGAAATCTCTGAAGTCGTTGCGGAAGTTGCTGCTCCGGTTGCAGAAGAAATCCCTGAAGTTATTGCAGAAGTTGCTGCTCCGGCTGCAGAAGAAATCCCTGAAGTCGTTGCGGAAGTTGCTGCTCCGGCTGTAGAAGAAATCTCTGAAGTCGTTGCTGAAGTTGCTGCTCCGGTTGAAACCGAAGATGCTGCTCCAAAAAGAACGCGCAGCACTAAAGTGAGCGCTTCTGAAGATGTAATGCCAACGGCTGGTGCATACGGCAAACGCCCTGCAGCAGACGAAGACGAAGATGAGGACGAAGTAATTCCTGAAGTTGAGGCACTTGCTGCTACTGCTTTCGATGATTTCAACTGGAATCTGGACAAGCGTGGTGCAATTGTTTACACGCAAGAGGAGCGTATTTCCATGCTCAAGTCGTATGACACCGCATTGCACCAAATTGAAGAGAACCAAGTCATCAAAGGCCGCGTAAGTTCCATCAGCGGTGGCGATGTGGTCCTCGACATCAACTACAAAAGTGACGGTCTGATCGCCTTGAGCGAATTCCGCGATACGCCAAATCTCGCTCCCGGCGACGATGTGGAAGTATTCGTGGAAAGCCAGGAAGACAGCCAAGGCCAGCTCGGACTTTCGCGCCGCAAAGCAAAAATCCTCCGCGCTTGGGAAAGCATCGTGGATTCGTTCAAAAACGGCACCATCATCCGCGGTTCGGTTATCAGCAAAACCAAAGGTGGTTTGATCGTGGATTGCAACGGTCTCGAAACCTTCCTTCCTGGTTCACAAATTGACATCAAACCTGTGTTGGACTACGACCAATACGTAGGTAAAATGATGGAGTTCAAAGTTGTTAAAGTCAACGAGCAAATCAAGAACGCCGTGGTAAGCCACAAGGCCTTGATTGAAAGCGACCTGGCTGAACAGCGCGAACAAATCCTCGGCAGCCTTGAAAAAGGTCAGGTACTGGAAGGTATCGTGAAGAACATCACCGATTTCGGTGCGTTCCTCGACCTTGGCGGCGTAGACGGTCTGCTCTACATCACCGATATTTCCTGGGGCCGTATCAACCACCCAACCGACGTACTTGCGCTCAACCAGCGTATCAACGTGGTAGTGCTTGATTTCGACGAACAAAAGAAACGTATCAGCCTCGGCCTCAAACAACTCACCCCACATCCTTGGGAAGTGTTGTCTTCGGAAGTGGGCGAAGGTTCCACGGTCACCGGCAAGGTGGTCAACATCGAAGACTACGGCGCATTTGTGGAAATTCAACCCGGTGTCGAAGGGCTTATCCACGTCAGCGAAATCACTTGGGGCAACCAGACGGTACACGCCAAGGAATTCTTCAAAATGGGTCAGGAAGTGGAAGCCAAAGTGGTCAGCATTGACCGTGGCGACCGCAAGATGTCCCTCTCTGTGAAGCAGTTGACCAACGATCCCTGGAGCGATATCGAAAGCCGCTTCCCAGTGGGCAGCCGCCATGATGGAGTCGTGAAAAACATCACCAACTACGGTATCTTCGTTGAATTCGGCGATGGCGTGGGCGGTATGGTGCACATCAGCGATCTGTCCTGGACGAAGCGTTACGCGCACCCAAGCGAATTCACCAAGCCTGGCAGCCCACTCGAAGTGGTGGTGCTCAACATTGACAATGAAAAGCGTCAAATCAGCCTTGGCCACAAGCAAATTCAGGAAAATCCTTGGGACGCATTCGACGACGTATTCCCGGTTGGTTCTTACCACGAGGCTACAGTGTTGAAACGCGACGACAAAGGCGCAACCTTCCAAATGCCACAAGGCATCGAAGCATTTGCACCAGCCAAGCACATCCGCAAGGACGACGGTTCAGTACTTGATCCGGAAGAGACCGTAACAGTGAAAGTCATCGAATTCAACAAAGATGACCGTCGCTTACTCGTGTCGCACACCCGCTACCTCGAGGATTTGAAGTACAAAGCCGAAGCAGCCGTGAAAGCTGAACGCGTTAAGGAAGATGGTGAAAATCAAGCCGCCATCGTAGATGTTCAGAAGAAAGTGGAGAAAGAAACCCTCGGCGATCTTTCGATTCTGGCTCAATTGCGCGAGCAGTTGGAGAATAAGTAGGACGGGAGACGGGAGACGGTGGACGGGAGACGGTGGACGGGAGACGGGAGACGGTGGACGGGAGACGGTGGACGGGAGACGGTGGACGGGAGACGGTGGACGGGAGACGGT
>CAZKBH010000016.1:3028-32475 GCA_964550795.1 uncultured Saprospiraceae bacterium | reverse complement strand
GGACGGGAGACGGGAGACGGTGGATGGGAGACGGTTTCCCGCCGTGGGCTTGGCGAAGGAGGGTGGACGATTTACCCGCCGATCATCTGACGTAAAATAAAAAATCCCCCGCGCCCATTGATTTGGGTTGCGGGGGATTTTTGTTACTTCTGAGACGTAGAGGGATGAACATGGACAGACGCATTACCGGAGCGCATTTTGTATTGTTTGGGAAGCACTGACGAGTCAATCATGCGTTTAAGACACTCATTATCAAGTACTTATAAATATATTCCTAAAATTTGCGTGATTAGGAGATTTGGTTTATCTTGGTGCCGCGATACTGAAATGTTCGTATATTAATGAGTTAGCAGTAATTGTAAAACGACACGACAATGACATTGAAAGAATTCATAAAACAGTTTGATAAAGACAATTCTATTGTTCTGCTTGAAGGCAAAAGAAATGTTTTAGAGGCAGACAAAGAAAAGTTGACAGCACTTGGAAGGTTGTTAGTATCTAAGACAGTAAAAATGACATTTAGAAGTGGTAATGCTGACGGCTCAGACCAATTATTTTCTAATGGTGTTACTTCAGTCGACAATAAAAGATTGCAGGTTATTACACCTTATGCTGGACATAGACAAAAAAGCAATCAAGCATATGAAACAATTTCCTTAGACGACATAAACATTGCTGCTGAACCAGAAGTGGTGTATCAGTCCAAAAGCAATAAGAAAATGGAGAAACTTATTGATCAATTTGTCTCAGGTGATAAAAATCGATTTTCTATAAAAGCGGCTTATATAATTCGTGATACAATAAAAGCAGTTGGTACAGACAAAATTAAGCCATCAACATTTGGTATATTTTATGACGATTTAGACAACCCAATGTCAGGTGGAACGGGACACACTATGAATATTTGCGAACAAAATAAAATCCCAATAATTGACCAGAAAATATGGTTTAAATGGCTGACAGAATAGAACAACATACTGCTAACATGGGTTGGGCAAAAGTGGGGCTTTTGTGCTATATTTGAGCACTGGGGATTCTAATCAACATTTGTGCTAACATGAACATTTGTACTTCTAATTCCCCACCTTCGCCAAGCCCAAAACCGTTATCAGTCAGCCCCAAAAAAAGACGCAGGAAAGACAATGGGAACATCGATAAAACTAAAAAATCAGAACGACTTTATAAACAGTCTCATGGAAAGCCTCTAACGGTTTAAAAAATAAAAATGATAAAATACGTATTAATTTTACTGGCACTCAGCTTACCCACTAAATCAAAAATGGATAAGATTTATACCTTCTCAACTCAAACGAACCTCAAGGAATGGCGAATTGTCAACGATGGCGTGATGGGTGGTATATCCAAAAGTTCCTTGGTGCTTACCGATGCCGGACATGGACAATTTTCAGGTCACGTTTCATTGGCGAACAATGGAGGATTTGCCTCGATACAATTAAACACAGCGATAAAACTAGCGGAAGAAAAGAAGTACATTGTTTTGCGCATAAAAGGAGATGGCAAACGCTATGAATTTCGTCTGAAGGGCGATATTTCGCAGTCTGAGTCTTATGTGCACCAATTCACTACTTCAGGAGAATGGGAAAACCTCAAGTTAGCCATCAGTGAATTTTACCCTCAGTTTCGAGGGCGCAAATTGAACATCCCAAATTTCAACTTTAAAAACATCGAACAGTTGAGTTTTTTGATTGCCAACAAGCAAGAAGAAGACTTCGAATTGTTAATTGATTGGATCGGTTTGGAGTAAACGAATAAATTTGCAGCGACTGTTTTAGAAAAAAGAAAAACATACAGTCGACAAGAAGGCCGATCCGATAACAGGCGTTTGGCAAAAAAAGCGGGTTCAGTGCTTAAATGAAGCTTTTCTGCCTCGTATCAAGTTGAGTGCTGGCATACAGTTTAGTGCTTCGAAATCCGCTTCTTCGCCAGGCGCCAAAACGTTGGTGGTCATAGTAAGTCACCGTTTCAACCCACCTTACCCCATCTCCGCCACCACATCCATACCACCAAAACTAACCCCACAGCAGCTTTATACGCGATCGGCACCGGCAAAATCGCCGCCACAAGCGCACTCGCCAGCCAAACAGTGGCCCAATGCCCCACAAAATCAAGCCGTTTGGGCACAAAGGAGGCAAGTCCCAAAAGCGCTATCTGGCTCATTATGAATACTTTACCCAACAATTGGTCGCCCGTAAAAAATGGTAAGGAAAGCGATGCAGCTCCGCAGACCGCCAACCCAATGTACAACCAGCGGTAAAACAAATTCACGTCCGGGGCGCAATCGCAACCTGTTTTGGGAGCGCCACTGCCTGCAATGATGCGACGATTGTAGGTAATAATCTGGTACAAAGGATACAACAAAGCGCGAAACCAGCGGCTCCGAAACAAAGGTTTGAACACCGGCATCTGCTCGCCAATAATGAGGAAAAGCGCACTTAAGCCGTAAGTAACCTCCCCCGTTTTGGTATCTAGTAAGGGAATCTCATGCCGGGCGCGATCAAAATCAATCTTGGCCAGAAGTTCGGGGCTAACATGCGCGAAACCCCGACGCTCTTTCAGCCAGCCGGCTTTTACAAAACCGGCCGTATATGCCTGACACATGGGACAAGCATCATCGTACACAATTACCTTATTATCAAGTGTTTCCATGAAAATTCAGCATGGTTTTCCGACTTGCACTATTTAAAACGCGCCGAAACCACCAAATCTTTCGAGCCGGGCGTATGGGTGTAAAACCCTTCGCCGCTTTTAGCACCGAGTTTTCCGGCGGTCACCATATTTACAAGCAATGGGCAAGGCGCGTATTTGGGATTTCCAAAACCGTCCTGAAGCACGCGTAAAATGGACAAACAAACGTCCAAGCCGATAAAATCAGCCAATTGCAGCGGCCCCATCGGGTGTGCCATGCCCAGTTTCATGACCGTATCAATTTCTTCCACCCCGCTCACGCCCTCATAAAGGGTGTAAATGGCTTCGTTGATCATCGGCATCAGGATTCGGTTGGCCACAAAACCCGGATAGTCATTCACTTCCACGGGCACCTTGCCGAGTTGTTTGGACAATGACATCACTTGTTCACAAACCTCATCCGAGGTAGCGTAACCACGAATCACCTCCACCAGTTTCATCACCGGCACCGGGTTCATGAAGTGCATTCCGATTACCTGCGTCGGGCGCTGTGTAGCTGCCGCGATTTGGGTAATGCTGATGCTGGAAGTGTTGGTTGCCAAAATGGCGGCTGGCGGCGCATGTTGGTCAACATCCGTGAATATTTTGAGTTTCAGGGAGACGTTTTCCGTGGCCGCTTCGACCACCAAATCCGCGTTGGCCACTCCCGCCCGGACATCCGTCATCGGGTGGATACGACCCAAAGTATCGGCCTTCTGCGTTTCCGTCAGGGTTCCTTTTGCGACTTGTCGGTCGAGATTTTTACCAATGGTGACCAGTGCCCGCTCCAGTGCCGGGGCGGATACGTCCACGAGGGTTACGTTAAACCCATTTTGGGCAAATACGTGGGCAATGCCGTTGCCCATGGTTCCACTTCCAATTACGGTGATGTGCTGCATGATTTTATCTGTTGTTAGGTTGCCTGCCGATGTCTTGCTTCGGCGGCGCAAAAGTATTCACTTCCGCGAGGAGTGCGCCATAGATCAACGCCCCAATTTACCCCGCCACTCCTGAATGGCGGCCTGAATGGCTTCCTTCCTATTCTCCGGATCCGGGTGTGTGCTTTGGAACTCCGGGGTTCTGTTCGGACCTCCGGCTTGTTTGAGAATTTCCATCACATCCACCAGATTCTCGGGATCATAACCAGCTTCCAACATAAACCGAACCCCCAGATAATCGCTCTGAAGTTCCTGGTCTCGACCGTATTTCATTTGAATCATATTGGCCACAGACTGCGCGATATAGCCTGAATTGGGGTTGGAAGGATCATAGGTGGCCATGGTAGCTGCGCCCGTCAGCCCTTGTGCCAGTTCCATTTGTGCGAGCCTTTCGGCGCTGTGCCGGGCCACCACGTGGGCTACCTCGTGCCCCAAAACCCCGGCAAGCATATCTTCATGGAGGTTTTTTCCGTCTTTCGTCAGTCGAAACAGCAATCCTTCGGTAATAAAAACTTGTCCGCCGGGCAGTGCAAATGCATTGATGGTCTGCGCATCGGCGAGCAGGTGAAAATCGTATCGGTAAGGCGTGCGGGATGCAGCGGAGTTTTGCACCACTTTTTGTCCTACTTGTTTGACAATGGCCGCCGCCTGTTGATTTCGACTCAAACCACCCATTTCCTGCGCCATTTGCGGCGCACTTTCCAGCCCCATGGCGATTTCCTGTGCTGGAGTTATGGAAATGTGTTGTTTTTCACCCGTGAGTTCATTCACAGAGCTTTGGCCATAATATTTGCAGAGCGCAAAACTCGCCATCACGGCGGCAACTAGGATAGTAGGTGAGATGCGAAGCCCGCCCCTTTGATTTCGTCCGATCATGGTTGGTTGTTTTATTTTGAGTGAAGAATAATTCCGGTTGCGAAAGTCGTTTGGCTTTTTGAAAGCACAAAACTTTCCAAACTTTTGAACTTTAGGAAAATAAGGCAGTTCACTTGTTCTAACTTTGCCAAAACTTTCAAAAAGCCTCTCAAGCCACGCCCTAACCTATATTTTACGACTTCCTCTCTATGGATTTACTAAAGCAACTTTTTGCTGAAAAAGCACAAGCCCTCTCCAAAGAGGTCAAAGAACTGCTCAAAGAGCACGGTAACGTCAAAATTGACGACGTTGCACTGGAACAAGCGTATGGTGGAATGCGCGACATCACAAGCATGATCTGGGAGCCTTCCCTGCTTGATCCGGAAGAAGGCATCCGTTTCCGTGGTTATTCCATTCCTGAACTCCGCGAAAAACTTCCACGCGCCAAAAATGGCAAAGAACCACTCCCGGAAGGCCTTTTCTGGCTGATGCTGGTGGGTGAGATCCCAACGCCTGAGCAAGTTAAATGGCTCACCGAAAACTGGGTCCGCCGCGCCAATGTACCAGAACACGTGTTCCGTGCCGTGGACTCCCTGCCTGTGGACGCACACCCGATGACCCAACTTTCCGTGGGTATCCTCGCCATGCAGAACACCAGTGTGTTTGCCCAACGTTATACCATGGGCATGACGCGCTCCGAATACTGGGACGCAACCTATGAGGACACCATGAACCTCATCGCGCGGCTCCCTCGGTTGGCAGCGTATATTTTCCGTCGCGTGTATCACAAAGGTGACCACCTGCTGCCCGATATCTCCCTGGACTGGGGAGCGAATTTCGCGCACATGCTCGGATACGACGATGATGGACTGAAAGAATACATGCGTTTGTTCCTCACGATCCACGCCGATCACGAGGGTGGGAATGCATCTGCACACACCACGCACCTGGTGGGTTCTACCCTCAGCGACCCTTATCTTTCGCTTTCTGCGGCCATGAATGCCCTGGCAGGTCCGCTCCACGGCCTTGCGAATCAGGAAGTTATCCGCTGGATTCAGAAGATGGTGGACACCCTGGGCACCAGCAAACCGACCCGCGAACAGATTGGTGAATACGTAAAAAGTACCCTTGCCAGCGGTCGGGTCATCCCGGGTTACGGACACGCCGTGCTGCGCAAACCGGACCCGCGCTACATGGCACAGCGCCAATTCTGCGAGGACAATGTGCCAGAAGATGATCTCGTAAAGGTCGTTTGGAAAATTTTTGATGTGGTACCGCCCATCCTCAGCAGCCTGGGCAAGGTCAAAAACCCCTGGCCGAATGTGGATGCGCACTCCGGCGCCGTACTCATCCACTACGGCCTCACACAGTACAACTTCTACACGGTACTCTTCGGCGTGAGCCGCTCTCTGGGTG
This sequence comes from uncultured Saprospiraceae bacterium, assembly GCA_964550795.1. Classification (GTDB taxonomy): domain Bacteria; phylum Bacteroidota; class Bacteroidia; order Chitinophagales; family Saprospiraceae; genus M3007. The sequence continues at coordinate 26,581 of CAZKBH010000016.1, read as the reverse complement.
TTTTGGCCGCACAATGCTGGGCACGCGCACTCAACCTTCCACTTGAACGCCCAAAATCGGTCACAACCGCCTGGGTGAAAGAGTATTTGGCCAAAGAGGGAAAATTAAAAACAGAAGAGGAATAGGATGGAATAGATCCTGCTGAATATCAGGACTGTCCTGAATAAAATAGGGCACATAGACTACACCGTAAAGTATCGCGGTGTTTTCTATGTGCCCGTTTTTTTTTGGAGCGCTTACTGCTGCGGGCCACTACCCTGCCCCGTCTGTATGTATGCTGAGATTTGAGCAATAAATCTGTCTTTATCTCCATATCCGTAAATGGTATGTACCAGTTTACCCTTGGAGTCAAAGAGTAAGAAATAGGGATAACCCTTCATATTGAGGGCATGGTATAATTCCTGGTCAATGTCAACGAGCATTTTAGATTTGTCTTTAATTTCCTTGAAGGAAAATATTTTTTCAAAATTCCGCCTGACGCTCGCTTTTCGGTGTTCATAGACATAATAAACCCTTAGTTTATCTTCAACAGAACGATAAAAACTGGGCAGTTCATTCATGGCCTTTATACAAGGAGGGCAGGTTTCTGCCCAAGTTTCCAGGAGAATATATTTGCCTGAATCATCCAGCAAGGTCACTGTATCCAGGCTTGTGTTGATGAAAGAAAATTCGGCCAGGTTAATATCAGAATATAGGGTCGAATCGGCCTGATTTTGTACGCCTGCTTTTTTAGGTGTTTCAGTATCAAAACTGACTTGCCGTCCCCCAATCCAGCTGTTTTTCCAGGTAAACATGAAAAAATAGGCATAAAAGATGGCAATAGAGGCGAAAATGAAGATGTTTCTGGGGTTGGTCAAGTCCTTAAGTTTGGTTAATCCCAGGACCAATACGATAAAGGCAATAGTTAAGGGATTGATGATTTGTAGATAGAATAAGACCTGATAAAATGCTACAAAATTATAAGAACGCATTCTAAAATAATTTTGGTCGTATAGTATATAATAGAAGCTACAAAGATACAGGGTTGGAAGAATCAGGATGGCCCATTTATCCGACAGGCTTAATTTAAAATCATATTCCTTCTGCAGGAAATATACGCTTAAAGGAGTAAAGATTAAGCCCATTGCAGCCGTATAGGAGTCTGCCATTCCAAATATTAAAAAACAGCTGCTCCATATCGTGACCAAAACGAATCCGTAGATTAGAAAGGAAATTTTCTTTTTCATAAAGATTAGAAGATGGGGGTGACTGAATGTGGCATTAAATGTACGCTTACCGTTGGGGGCCACCACTTTGCCCCGTCTGTATGTATGCTGAGATTTGAGCAATAAATCTGTCTTTATCTCCATATCCGTAAATGGTATGTACCAGTTTACCCTTGGAGTCAAAGAGTAAGAAATAGGGATAACCCTTCATATTGAGGGCATGGTATAATTCCTGGTCAATGTCAACGAGCATTTTAGATTTGTCTTTAATTTCCTTGAAGGAAAATATTTTTTCAAAATTCCGCCTGACGCTCGCTTTTCGGTGTTCATAGACATAATAAACCCTTAGTTTATCTTCAACAGAACGATAAAAACTGGGCAGTTCATTCATGGCCTTTATACAAGGAGGGCAGGTTTCTGCCCAAGTTTCCAGGAGAATATATTTGCCTGAATCATCCAGCAAGGTCACCGTATCTAGGCTTGGGTTGATGAATGAAAAATCGGCCAGGTTAATAGCTGAATATAAGGTCGAATCGGCCTGATTCTGTACGCCTGCTTTTTTAGGCTTTTCGGTGTCAAAACTGACCTGCCGTCCCCCCGTCCAGCTATTTTTCCAGGTAAACATGAAGAAATAGGCATAAAAGATGGCAATGGAGGCAAAAATGAAGATGTTTCTGGGGTTGGTCAAATCTTTAAGTTTGGTTAATCCCAGGACCAACACGATAAAGGCAATCGTAATGGGATTGATGATGTGTAGATAGAATAACACCTGATAAAATGCTACAAAATTATAAGAACGCATTCTAAAATAATTTTGGTCGTATAGTATATAATAAAGGCTACACAGATACAGGGTTGGAAGAATCATGATGGCCCATTTATCCGACAGGCTTAATTTAAAATCATATTCTTTTTGTAGGAAATATACGCTTAAAGGAGTAAAGATTAAGCCCATTGCAGCCGTATTGGCGTCTGCCATTCCAGCACCTAAAAAACAAATACCCCAGATCAAAATTAAAGTGAATCCGTAGACCAAAAGGGATATTTTCTTTTTCATGATGATTGGAAGATGAGGGTGATACAAACGTTGACCTCTCCGAGGTCTTTAGGCATAAACGCTGATTCGACTAAAAGTGTCCCCTTTCAAACAGAAATAAAAAACAGCCAACCAGATTTTATTCTGGTGGGCTGTTTTAAAGCTATTTACGGGGAAACCCCATTCGGCCCTGTATTATTTTTTGCGATCCAACAAATCCTTCACCGCCCAAAGCACGTCCTTCTTGCCCAGCCCGTATTTGTCCAGCAATTCAGCGGGTTTTCCACTTTCTCCGAAGGAATCGTTTACTCCTACATATTCCATAGGCGTTGGCATTTTGTGCGCCAGCAGATTGGCAATGGCATCGCCCAGACCGCCGTTGCGCTGATGCTCTTCGGCCACCACCACGGCGCGGGTTTTGCTGACGGAATCCAGAATGGCTTCCGTGTCTAAGGGTTTGATGGTATGGATGTTGATGACCTCGCAGGAGATGCCTTGGGCGGCCAGTTCTTGTGCTGCTTCCACGGCGGTCCAGACCAGGTGCCCGGTGGCAAAAATGGTCAGATCGGTTCCAGTAGCCAACAACAGGGCTTTTCCAATCTCAAACTTCAGATTTTCAGTAAACATGGGCCATGCCGGACGACCGAAACGCAGGTAAACAGGTCCGTGATGTGCTGCGATGGCCAAGGTGGCCGCCTTGGTCTGGTGGAAGTCGCAGGGATTGATCACCGTCATACCGGGCAGCATGCGCATCATGCCGATGTCTTCGAGGATTTGGTGGGTGGCGCCGTCTTCCCCGAGGGTAACACCTGCGTGGGAGGCGCATATTTTCACGTTTTTATCCGAATAAGCTACGCTTTGTCGAATTTGGTCGTACACACGCCCCGTGGAGAAATTGGCAAATGTACCCGTGAAAGGGATTTTCCCTGCCGTAGCCAAACCGGCCGCAATGCCAATCATATTGGCCTCGGCAATACCGATTTGGAAAAAACGCTCGGGGAATTCCTTTTGAAAATGCTGCATTTGCAGACTTTCCATCAAATCGGCGGTAAGCCCGACGATGTTTGGGTTTTGGCGACCTGCTTCGAGCAAGCCCTGGCCGAAGCCATCGCGGGTGGCCTTTAAGCCGGTGGAGGTTATGTCGTTGATATTCATTTAATTGAATCTAAATGTCTCGCTGCAAAAAGTAAAGTTGTGGTTTCGCCCTGCAAAATAACCAAAAAGATTACGAACCATGCCCCGTTCTTTCAATCCTCCACTCCCATATCGTCCCGTCCTCTATGTCCACATGCTCCCCAATGAACTGAAAACCAAGCTTTTGGAGCAAATGATTCGACGCATTTTTTTCGGCGAGCGTGTGGGCCATTACCAATTTTACAGACTCATGTTGGAAGGCATATTCCGTTAAAGCCCGTGCCGCCTCTGTGGCCAGGCCTTGTCCTTGATAGGCCTCTGCAATCTCATACCCAATTTCAACCTCTCCTGCGAGGCTCGGCGTACCTTTGTAGCCGCAAGTGCCAATGAGCCGGACATCGCGACGGTGCACGATGAGGTAATTCCACCAACCCAGGTCGGTTTCGTGCTCTCGCAAAAAATCGCGCATCCAGATCATTGCCTCCGGGAAATGAAGCCAGTGATCCGCAAAATCAACCCCGCCCAACAACGCAGAAAGGGCGGCCCAATCTTCGGATGCAATCGCCTCCAACATGGGCAAATTGGCGGGTATCAAAAAAAGTCGTTCGGTTTGTAACATGATCGGACAAGATTCAGGAAGTTTTTTCAATCACGATGCATACACTAGTTCAAAATTCCATCCGCGAGAGCATTGCCGTCAAACAAGCCATGCTGGCTGATGCGGCGTTTTTGGAAAAAATAGCAAAAGCCGGGCAATTACTCTGCGAATCCTTCCAAAAAGGTGGCAAATCCCTTTTCTGCGGTAATGGTGGAAGCGCGGCGGATGCCCAACACATTGCGGCGGAACTTTCCGGGCGGTTTTACCTGGATCGGCCGCCGCTCTATGCCGAGGCACTCCACGTGAACTCCTCCTACGTCACCGCCGTGGCCAACGACTATGGTTACGATGCGGTCTTTGCCCGAATGGTACAGGCTGCCGGGAAGCCAGGAGATGTCCTGGTTGCCCTAAGCACTTCCGGCAATTCGCAAAACATCCTGAATGCCATTGAAATGGGCAAAAGCAAGGGTATGTTGATCCTCGGATTTACGGGCGCCACCGGCGGAAAAATGGCCGCGCATTGCGACGTTTTGCTCAACGTGCCTTCCAACGATACCCCCCGCATTCAGGAAGCCCATATTTTGCTCGGCCACATCCTTTGCCAATATATCGAACAAACGATGTTTAGTCCGCAGACTCCTGCGAGCCTTTAAAACACCGCCGATCGTTCGGCCCAGCACCTAAATGTCGCTTTTGCTGGCAGTAACAAGCTGATTTTAGACCCGAATTGCCTCAATTTTGCCTGTTTTCCGACTTTTTTCCGCCATAAAGCCCATTACATGACTTTCGATGGAGGCGTCAATCGTGGACGTGAGTAGCTCGGGTTTGCGTTGCGAGACCGCTTGCAGCCAGTTGCGTACCAAACGCCAGTCACCGCCGCCGTGGCCGTCATTGCTGGAATTATCATACACGGTACTTTTCCCGCTACGGAAATCGGTGAGCGTGAAAGCCTCCATATCGCCTACAATATCGCCCATGCTGCCCATGACCCGGGTGCGGCGCCCGGCATAGGAAGTAAACGCCTCCATTGAAAATGCGGCGGTTGTTCCGCCTTCAAATTCCATGCTGGCGATGTAGTGATCCTCCTGATTGTTCTCCATTTTATACACACAACGGCCGTAATTGGTGGTGCGCAGTTGCTCCAGAATGAATTCGCCATGTTTGCTTTTGTCCTCTGGCATATCAAAAACGTAGGTCCAGCCCCGTTTTCGGTAATAAATTTTCATGGCAGAATAGGGGCAAGTGCTCTCCACGGCACAACCGTCCATACAACGGGGCGTGCTGCCAGCGGGGGCGTTTTCTTTTTTAAACCATTTGATTCCGCCCATCGCGACGATTTTTTTGCAGGGTTTGCCCACCAGCCAGCGCAGCATATCGAGGTCGTGACAACTTTTGGCCAAAATAATCGGTGTGGTCGCATGGCGGTCGTGCCAGTTGCCGCGCACAAAGCTGTGGCTCATGTGGATATGCTCGATCGGCTCGAAATGCTGAATGCTGACGACTTCACCGATTGCACCGCTGTGCATCAATTCGTGCAATTTTTCAAAATAAGGCGCGTAACGCAACACGTGACAGACCGCCACAATTCGACCTGTTTTTTTGGCCAATGCCAGGATGTCGCGGCATTCCTTTTCGGAGGGCGAAATGGGTTTTTCCAGCAGCACGTCATACCCTGCCTTGAGTGCGGCCATGCAGGGGCCGTAATGCAAGTTGTCGGGGGTTGTGATCAGCACCGCATCGGCAAATTTGGGGCGTTGAAAGACGTGTTCCCAGGTTGTAAAACGATTGGCAGCCGCAATTTTATGCTTATCTGTATAACGTTGGTTGCGAACCGGAATCGGCTCAGCCACCCCAATTACATCCATCTCATCCGGATGGGAAAGTGCGTAGTTGCCATACACATTCCCCCGATTGCCAGCTCCGATGGTGACGATGGTGATGGGTTTGTCCGGTTTCCGATAAAGCGGATTTTCCTCCAGCAAGGATGGGATTTGAAAGACATCTTGCTGTTCCATAAAGCCAGACAGCACGGATGCTCCGGCAGCAGCACCCAGAGTTTTTAAGAGTTGGCGACGAGAAATGGGCATGGTGGTGATTAGTGATTGGTGAAGTGGTGATTGGTGGATTGGTGATTAGTGATTTTTACCCGCCGAAGCCTAAGCGAAGGAGGGGGTGGAGTGGGGGCGAAAGGTAGTCATTCACACAAAAAAACCGCTTTTCTGGGGAACTTCAGAAAAGCGGTTGGGTATTTTTTGTTCAAATGTGTTTTTTACCATACTACTGGACATTTTCATAAATTGAGACCTATAAGGTTTTGGAAACCTTATAGGTCTGGAAGGAAAACAAAAATGTGCAGTTCCTAAGTGTTTTTACTTCAACTCAAAACGCAGGGGAAGTGTAAATCTCACCTTGACAGCCCGACCATTGGCCTCGCCGGGACTCCATTTGGGCATGGATTGTATGACCCGGATGGCTTCTTTACCCAGGATTGCCCCGCCAGCAGGTGTTTTTACCATGACAATATCTCCAATGCTGCCGTCTTTGCCTATTACAAATTGCAGCACCACGGGACCTGAAATGCCTGCTTCTCGCGCTTGGTCCGGGTATTGAATATGTTTGTAAATCCACTTAAACATCTCGGCATCCCCGCCCGGAAAACTGGGCATTTTATGCACCGCAAAACCATCCATGGGTTCATCCTCCTCCTGTTTTGGCACCTCAATTTCGCCCAAACCAGTGCTGGTTGGATCGAGCCTTGGTGGACCCTCGGGAGGACCATCCACGGTCTGAGTACCCACCTCGCGGGTATCGGCCAAGACAGCCTGCACGTCGGTCTGGTATTCGTCTGGCACTTCCTGGTCTGGCGCAACCACAGGAGGTTTGAACGCAATGGTAGCCCTAGCTGGAGGGGGCGCGTTTAAGACGCGTGGAGGCGGAGGTGAGGTTTTTGGCTCTATTATGATCTCCTTAGGACGAGCAATAACATCCAAGGGTGGTTTTTCTGGAATTAAAGTTGAAAAAGCGGCTACGATACGGGGCAACACAAATAAAAACGCCATCAGCAACAGGCCAAAGCCCAGTGCACGGGACAAGTTATTTGGATATTCCCGGCGGAGTTGATAGGCTCCATAAGCCCGGTTTCGATTTACAAATACGACGTCCAGTGCGTCGCGTGGCGACACGTTTTCATGCGTAGTCATGGCATAAAATTTAAGTGTAAAAAAGTAGGGTGAATAATTTGGACGGCCGTCCCTTTGGTGGGAAGATGTTGATGCAGATGGTTTTGGTGGGTGACTTGGCTATATTTTTTTGATTTTTTTGTCATTGAATTCGTCGTACCGCTTCGTCTGAGATGTCGAGCAAACAATAGTGCCGAACCCGGCAAATGGCCATTTCATCCAGCGCGTCCACCAGGTTTTTGTAGCGCGCAGCGGGGCCCTAAAAAACACATGAGTCACCCCGAAACAACGGGATGACTCATGTTAAAAAGACTCAAAGCTCGAACTGTACTGCTACTCGAGTTTGAATTTGAACGGAAGGGTATAACGAACCTTTACCGGGTGTCCATTGGCTTCGCCGGGACTCCATTTTGGCATTTTTTCTACGGTAGCTTTAACGGATTTACCGCAACCGCCACCAATATCTTTTACAATATTAACATCGGAAATAGCGCCGTTTTTGCCAACAACAAAGGTGAGTACCACTTGACCGGAAATACCACTTTCTTTGGCCATTTCCGGATATTCTACGTTTTTAGCCAGCCATTTGTACATCTCTGCCTGGCCGCCAGGGAAGCTAGGTTCCTTCTGGATGTCGAACATCTCGTAGGTCTTTTCCACCACTTTAGGGGCTTCGATGACAGGATCGAGACTGGGCGATTCGTCTATCGTAGGCGGTGCTTCATCATTCCCTTTTTTGTCCTCCGTGCCAATATCCTCTTTTTTATCGAGGATTTCCTCGATCGCTTTTTGCTCCTCCTCCTGTACCTCTTCGTCTTTTTTAATGACGGGCGGCACAAATTTAACCGTTGAGCGCGTAGGCGGTGGCGGTGTAGGTGGTGGCGGCGGCGGTGGCGGCGGGGGATTGTTTGGGTCAATATCCGGTGGTGGGCCCAATTCTGCAATTACATCTATGGGCTTTTCCTTCGGCACCATTCCTCTCACTGCACTCAGGATACTCGGCAACGTGAATACAAAAATAAGCATTCCTAAACCAATGACTAAGGCACGAGTCATGTACTTATTGTATGCACGACGAAGCTGATAAGCCCCGTATGCCTTGTTCCGATTGGCGAAGAGGATGTCCAGCATATCCTTGTAAGGCGCTGTACTTTTTTCGTCTGCCATAGTTTTTAAATTTTGAACCTTTAAAAGTTAACCAGATAGGTGCTCGCTCATTTACTTATTGGTCGCGGCATCAAACTGCTCTTCGACACTGAAATTCAGGCCTCCGACAGGATTTTTGATGAATTTCTCTTCTAATTCGGACACATCAAGGATCACATAGTAGCGAACCTTCGTGATGGCCATTTCGTCGAGCGCGTCCACTAGGTTTTTGTAACGAGCCTCTTTGGTAGGCTTGATGATGACGTTGACAAAGGAGCCGTCTGTAAACTCCTCTTCTTCGCCTTTTTTGTTCTTTCTTTTATACGTTTCCTGGCCGAATACGCCCTTCACCTTGTCCATCTTATTTAAGATGACCTTGCGAAGGCCCTCAGCGGAGTAATCCGTAGAATCAAGAACAGCATCGGTAATACCCTCATACCAGTAAACTTTATCATTGGCACCCAACAATAGGGTGAGTACCTTCGATTCTTTTACAGGTTCGACATCTTCTTTGTCAATGTCTTTATCGGGCATAACCAGCGCCATTATCTGCGGTTTTGCCAAGGTAGTGGTGAGCATGAAGAAGGTGATGAGCAGGAAGCCCAAATCCACCATGGGCGTCAAGTCAACGCGCGTTGACATTTTCTTTGCGCGTTGCTTCCCACCTTTCTTACCACCACCACTATCGGCGACTTGCATTTCTGCCATAAGTGCTGTTGCTTTTAAAATGATGAAAAAGTGTCCAAAAAAATGGACCATTGACCACTCAAAGCGATGCATTCTTACTCCTCAAACCACCGCATCGCAACGAGTCTCTACTTCTCTTTCCCTTCTACCTTGTTCGGATCAGCCTCCATGTTGGTGATGAGGTTGAACTTATTGACATTGATATCCACCATCGTATTAATTACTTTTTGGACGGCGGGATATGGCGTGTCTTTGTCCCCTTTCACAACCATAATATATTCCTCCTTTACGACTCCGTCTTGTTTCATCCGGAATTGCGCCAAGCGGGCATTGTGGATCCACTCGGCCAACTCGCTTTTATTAATGTCGGCGGTATCAATTGGAATGCCTGTGGAGATCTTGTCTCTTTCAGCATTGTCCATTGCCAACCATTGTTTGAGGCGGTTCATAGGGACTCCGAAGCTGCCGGAATTGGCAAATTTGATCTTCTCTTCTTCATTCAGACCGATTCCATGGCGCTGATTCATATCATCAATCAGGCTTTTACGGGTGTGTTGCCCGGTCATGTCAATAAAAGGTCTGCCATCAGGTGCCAACAAAACGGTGAAGGTACCTGCATCGGGCAACTTTGTTTGCGAGATAGACGACGGCGTATCAATGATGACAGTATCCTGAGGCTTCGTTTTTGCGGTGAGCATAAAGAAGGTGAGCAGCAGGAACGCTACGTCACACATTGCCGTCATGTCAATAGTCGGAGTGCCGCGTTTCGGCAAGTGCTTTGGCATATCTTTTCAATTAAGAGTGACGAACTAAATACGTTGATAATCAGGGGTTTTTGAGTTTATACTCCTGTTATCGCGGCATTCGTTGGATGCAAAAATTAGTGGTTTTTCGCAGCGTAGGTCTGTGCGAGGCTGAAACCAGCTTCATCAATACTATACGTCATCGTGTCAATGCGACCCGTGAAGTAGTTGTAGAAGATGATGGCCACTGCAGATGTACCGATACCCAATGCGGTATTGATAAGTGCTTCAGAGATACCGACCGCAAGTGCCGATGAGTCTGGTGCGCCCGCCGTTGCGAGTGCCGCGAAGGCACGGATCATACCCAATACGGTACCGAACAGACCGATCAGGGTTGCAACTGATGCAAGGGTTGCCAAAACATTGAGGTTTTTTTGCAACATTGGAAGTTCCAATGAAGTGGCCTCTTCTACTTCTTTTTGGATGGCAAGCACTTTTTGGTCTTTCTCCAAACCTGGTGTTTGCTCCATTTCAGCGTACTTGGTCAAGCCTGCGCGTACGACGTTCGCTACCGAGCCTTTTTGTTTGTCGCAAGCAGCGATGGCATTGCTGATTTCGCTACGATCCAGGAACCCCTTGATGCTGCGTACGAAAGTATCAGAATTGCCAGAGCCAGAAGCGGAAGCCAAAGAGATAAAGCGCTCAATGACGAATACGACGACGATGAAGAACTGACCCAAAAGAACAGGTACAACCCATCCGCCTTTGTAAATCGTACCGAAGTAATCACCTGGTAGTGGATCTTTGGTTGGGTCGTTGTCAACGAAGTGGTGCGCGGCACCGAAAACATAGAGGTACACTAAAACAGCCGCCACAAAACAAAGTGGGATGGCTATGAGCGGAAAAATTGAACTGATGCCACTTTCATTTTGCTTTGCGGGTGAGGGTTTTGTTGCTGCCATGTTGTTTTTAAAATTTTGAATGAATGATTTATGTTTGAGTTACCCTTATTCCTCCCGTGGCATTTTCCTGGTCTGGCAACCAAAAATCCCTTCAAATGCCTAGATGCAAGGCGAAGGAAAAATGGTGTGATCCGGGTAAAAAAAAATTAGTCCGGCTAGAAAAATACCACGCTCAAAACCTTAGGGCGAATTTTCGAGGGGTGAAAATAGTGTAAGGCGTACAATTAGAACCAAGCCGTTTTCAAAATTCCTCAATTTAGATTCTCTTTTGGTGCATTTTTGCACTGAAAATGTCTCGTTTTTGCAAAATTTAATTCGATAAACGGTGTTTCAGCCCAAAGAACGGGAGGTTGCTCCGATTTTTCGACGCAAAAAAATTACATAAAAAAAATACACAAAAGTCCATCAAATGACTGCGAAGATCCCAAATCCGGACAAAACCTCCTGAACTGCTATCCGGATATGCTGGCCAAAATTTTCGGTAAAAAAATAATTCCGCCCACCACAACCGCCCCCATTGCTGCCAACAAAACCGCCGCCGCTGCTACATCTTTTGCCTTACCCGCTAAGGGATGTACCGCTGGGGAAACCAGATCGGTGAGGTACTCAATCGCAGTATTTACAGCCTCCAAACTAAGCACCAGCACGACGCAGAACGTCACTGCAATCCATTCCGTCCGCCCAATTTCAAAATAAACCCCTGCGGCGACCGCAACTGCCGCTGCCACCAAGTGGATGCGTGCATTCGGCTGGCTACCAAATAGATCTGCCAAGCCATTCAGCGCAAATCGGAAACTTGCAACTCTTTTCTGAAGACTCATATTATTAAGGTGTAGTTCTTGGGCAAAGATATAGCCCACACCGTGTGGTTTTGGACAAAAAAGAATTATATTCATCTAGAAATCAGGCATTTGTATCACTCAAACCACTCGAATCTCTTTATCCAAAGTTTAAAACACTTGCCTCCAAAAATTTCTGTGGAAATTTAGACCGGTATTGTGCGAAAGGAGTTTTACCTTTGCGCCCCGTTTACTCGCCATAGCCCTTTAGGGCGACGGCGAGTTTTGAAACTGAAGCTTACCCGCCCAAGCGTTTAAAAAGCAAAGGTGGTCTGAAATATGAAATGAACCCGCCTTCGCCCTTGCCCTTATGGGTGGCGATTCGTGGGTAACAGAGAAACCCGCCTTCGCCCTTGCCCTTCGGGCGACGGGCTATGGCGGGTAAAGGAGAGATGTCCGAGTGGTTTAAGGAGCACGCCTGGAAAGTGTGTATACGCCAAAAGTGTATCCGGGGTTCGAATCCCCGTCTCTCCGCTTCAACCGCCATAGCCCGCCGCCCGAAGGGCAAGGGCGAAGGCGGTTCAAAGTTCTTCTATGTCTATATCCTTCATTGCAACGATGGCGGATTATACACAGGTTGCACGAGTAATCTGAAAGAACGATTCAACCGGCACCAAAATGGCTGGGTACCAATTACAAAAGATAGACTACCCTTTAGATTAGCTTGGTGCTGCGCATTTCCTGAAAAAACGAGGGCTTTTGAATTTGAGCAATATCTGAAAAGTGGATCGGGAAGGGCTTTTCTGAAAAAACATTTGTTGGTGCAGTCTGATAGCATTTTTTAAATAACCTGAAGTCCTGCCGTTCAATTCAGCAGTTTTCGATAAAAATAAACCCGCCTTCGCGCTTGCCCTTCGGGCTACGCGCTATGTCGGGTAAAGGAGAGATGGCAGAGTTGGTTTAATGCACCTGATTCGAAATCAGACGTACTGTAACAGGTACCGGGGGTTCGAATCCCTCTCTCTCCGCTTCACCCGCCATAGCCCGCCGCCCGAAGGGCCAGGGCGAAGGCGGGTTTTTCATTTCTACCCATCCCATTGCTCTGGCAGCACGAAGGCACGTCTTTTTTTCCCATCCTTTACTATTTCCGCTGCGGAATTTCTTTCACCTCCCCTAACAAGGCATGAAGGCTGACTTCTCCTTTATAATCACGGCGTAGCGCCGCCTAAACCGTATGGAAAATCCATAAAATAATTACCAAATAATCCAGTTATTCAAGGAATTGCATTAAGAACGGCGGGCAGCTTTTAAGTCAATCTTCAATCGAACCACGCTCAATAATTACTGTAAATCAGGTAGTTTTAACATTCAAAATTTGAAATCATGAAAAAGATTTTGCTTCTTTTTGTCTTATCGTTGCCCTTAAAAGTCTGGGCACAAGTGACCGTCTTTGGGCATTATAACTTTCAACTTCCCATTGCTTTTGGCGACTTTCGGGAAACGAGCGAACCGGACCTTGGAGCGGGCGCACGATTCCAGTACTATATTCGCCCCACGCCGAATGCTCCGCTGCAGGTAGGTATTGACCTGGGCATTTTTGGCAGGGGTCACGCGGTTGAAACGGTGCGGCTGAACATCGCCGGGTTCGAGGACGACTACCGGGTTCGAGCGAACAATGGTGTGGGCAATTTTGGACTAATGCTAAAGCTGGAGCCGCTTTCAAACAAACGGGTCAGCCCCTATATTGAGGGCGCGGTGGGTACTAACGTATTTTATTCTAACGTCAATTTTCGCCGAAAAAACCGAAGCTCTAAAACGATCAACGTCGGCAGAACACCTGAAACTAAAGGCAAAGCGGCGATTTATTACGGCGGTAGCGCAGGCCTGAAAATTGCCTTCGGCAAAAAACAAGTCTCTGGCATAGACCTGAAATGCGCTTATTTCAGAGGCGGTAAAACAGCCTACAACGATAAGCCCTACTTCTCCCAAGCAGAAGTTGTATTCGAGCGGCGGCGTTCGAGCACCGACATGCTGGTGCCACAAATCGGGTTTTGGATAGTTTTTGGCAAGTCGAAAAAGGCTGTCAAAACGCAGTCTAATGAAAGCTTTGGAACGAGCGGATAAATCACCACCTGATTGGCCTTTGCCGCAACCGAGATCGTGTTAAACAAGTGCTGTGAAGCGTGACTCATTTTACAACACTTGTTTTTTGGGATTTAACGAAAAATTCCTCAACCTAAAAGTCAATGCCGAAAAAGGAGACGGGATTGCGCTGGCTAAAGAATTTGGTATCAGCGGATACCCTACCCTGCTGTTTTTAGACGGCGGGGGCATGGAGCAAAAACGTTTGGTTGGTATCACAACCGCCAAAAATTTGATAAAAGTTGGAAAGACCATTCAATAACTGAGGATTTTCGCTAACACTACTTCAATCAAACTTACAAGTAATCAAGCGTATCTTTGTTGCTTTTGAAACGCACTTGAATCAAATTTAACACATCAAACTTATACTAAAAACATGAAAAAGCGCTACTTTATCCTACTTTTAGTCTATATTTTACTTTGGACGGGCTGCAAATTTGATGAACAAGAAGAGGAAATTTGCTCAAATCCGCCAACGGCAGCGTTTACGTCCGACGTGACTAGTGGAGACGCACCATTGACCGTTAATTTTGTCTCCAACGCTACGGGTGCGGACTCCCATCTGTGGATCTTTGGAAATGGGGCGACTTCCACTTCCATTTCGCCTACCTATACTTTTTCAACCCCTGCCACCCATCCGGTTATGCTGATCGTTACATCAAATACAGGGTGCATGGATACTTTTACGATGAACATCACGGTAAATTCTGCGCTGCCCCCGATTGCATGTTTTTCCTTCACAGAAGTGAACGCCGGGATTGCTCCATACGAAGTAACCTTTGACGCCAATTGTTCTGAAAATGCTGCTAGTTTTTTATGGGACTTCGGCCATCTGGATACCATTTCAGGCCAAAACTACGCCTCTATGGCATCCAATCCGAATCATCCGTTTGGAAAACCAGGTAGCTATGATGTTAAATTGACAACTAAAAACAGTGTCAATGATAGTTCCACCTTGATCAGACGCGTTATTATTTGTGGACCAAACAGCAATTTAGTAAATGACTCCTGTATATGCAATGCAGGCTACGAAAAGGATGACGCAGGTCTATGTACAGTAGAAACTCGGGGCGATTTTATCGGTAACTATATCACAGAAGAGCAATGCTCCTCATCTCCTTTATCTACATACCAGATTTCTATAGTAGCGGGCAATCTTATAAACGAGGTAAAAATAAATAACTTTTGGGATATATTTATCAGTCCCATCGTTGCAACCTTTTCTGGAACTACGATTAACATCACATCTCAAGAACCCGATTTTGACGGCTTTATTGTGGAAGGAAGTGGCTCTATTGATCCTAACCAAACACCAATGGTATTGACGCTTTCGTACACGGTGACAGATACACACGGGGGGACATCTGTTATTGATGTCTGCACAAATTCAATATTCGTCAAACTTTAAAAAACTGCCACGGTGCATCAAGTCTGGACAGGTATCAATGCCGAAACTCAATTTCCACCCAAACCGGCAAATGATCCGAAGGATACCGCAGGTCTTTTGAATCACTCAAAACGGCGTGTTTTTTCACCCGAATACCCGCGTTTGGGGACACGAAAATGTAGTCAATCCGCCGCAAAACAGGTTCCTCAAACTTGAAACCGTTGAAAGTCCCGGCAGGCCCAAAAGCGGGCGTCTCCGAAACCAGTCGCGTGTCGAGCATTTCAGCTTGTAAGCGATTGATGATGGGCGTTCCAGGCTCCGCATTCAGGTCTCCCATGAAAATAACGGGTTGATTTTTAGGATTTAACGCTTTCATTTTATTCAAAATCAGTTCAATGCTGTTTTGGCGGGCTATTTCTCCCACATGATCCAAATGCGCATTAAAAACCCAAAACTGCTGCTTGTTTCGTTTATTTTGCAGCAAAACTGCCGTACAAACCCGCAAACAAGCCGCATCCCAGCCCATTGAAACGGAGTCCGGCGAAGCGGAGAGCCAGAACGTGTGGCTGCGTTTCAGGGCAAACTCCGATTTTCGATAAAAAATATGCGTGGATTCTCCCTTGCCACCCGGTTCCCGTCCCAATCCTTCGCTGCCATAATCTTCCTGCGTCCCGAAAATATCCGGCTCATAAAACCGAATCTGTGCGGCCAAATAATCGCGGCGGTTTGGCCAGGCGTTTTCGGCATCCGAAGCGACATCGAGCCGGAGGTTGTAGGTCATGATTTTGAGGGATTGTGCCTGGGCGCCAAAGGCCAAAATCAGGGGTAAAAAGCCCCATATCAAGC
This sequence comes from uncultured Saprospiraceae bacterium, assembly GCA_964550795.1. GTDB lineage: Bacteria > Bacteroidota > Bacteroidia > Chitinophagales > Saprospiraceae > M3007. Next base: position 10,737 of record CAZKBH010000016.1, on the reverse strand, counting down.
GTACTTGCAAGTGTTTCATGTGCCATATTTTGCCGGAAAGTTTCAGAAAAATCAGGCATTTGTGGCTGCGTAGAATAAATATTTATACGTTTGGCCTGTCACTAACTCCCAGCCTTGTCATCTTGTCGAGACCCGTCCGCATCAAGTGCGCTTTGGACGGGTGTTTGCACATTCGAGCACTCAAATTGCGAGTACTCGGGGTACGCGCACTTGATGCGGACGGGTCTCGACAAGATGAAAAGGCTGAGATACCCGGAAAAGGATGTATCCACCCAAATCATCGTTCAAAATTGGCTATTTTTGCGACCAAATTTCTCCGTCTTGCATCCAAGCGTTTTCCTGATCACGCCGCCATTTACCCAACTCAATACGCCCTACCCCGCTACGGCTTATTTGAAAGGTTTTTTGAACACCAAACAAATTCCTTCCAAACAGGCGGACTTGGGCATTGAAGTGATTTTGGCGCTGTTCTCCAGGTCGGGGCTGCGCCATTTATTTGCCCAAGTTGGCACTTTGGATGGCCCGTTTTCTGACAATGCACAACGCATCATTGCCTTGCAAGACGACTACATCCAGCGGATAGATTCGGTCATTTTATTCCTGCAGGGCAAAAACCCAACCCTAGCGCACCTGATTTGTCAGGATGGTTTTTTACCCGAAGCCGCCCGTTTTGAGCAATTGGATGATCTGGAATGGGCCTTTGGATCGCTGGGAACACAAGACAAGGCCAAGCACCTGGCCACCCTTTTTCTCGAAGACCTTTCAGATTTAATCAAGGAATGCGTGGACCCGCATTTTGGGTTCAGTCGCTACGCCGAACGATTGGGGCGCTCTGCCAACGCGTTTGATGAACTGTACGAAGCACTTCAGGCAAATTATACGTTTGTGGATCGTGTGTTGATTGACCTGCTTGCGCAGCGTGTGGCGGATATTCAGCCCGATTTGGTGTTAATTTCCGTGCCATTTCCGGGTAATTTATACGCGGCATTCCGCTGCGCACAATGGATCAAACAACATTTTCCGGCGGTAAAGCTGGCGATGGGTGGGGGTTTTGCCAACACCGAATTGCGTTCCCTCTCTGAACCGCGGGTGTTTGAGTTTTTTGATTTCATCACACTCGACGACGGGGAAGCGCCCGTAAAACACCTCATCGAACATGTGGCTGGCAAGCGACCGCTGGAACTGTTGAAACGCACTTTTGCGCTGGTAAACGGCCAGGTCGAATACCTCAACCACAGCTTGAGCCGCGATTACAAACAGGCCGAAACCGGAACACCCGATTACAGCGATTTGTGGCTGGATCAGTACATTTCAGTGCTCGAAATCGCCAATCCCATGCACCGGATGTGGAGCGATGGGCGCTGGAACAAACTAACCATGGCACATGGGTGCTACTGGGGAAAATGCACCTTTTGCGATATTTCACTCGATTATATAAAGGTGTATGAACCGCTTACGGCGCAACTACTCTGCGATCGGATGGAGGAAATGATTGCCCAAACAGGGCAAAATGGCTTTCATTTTGTGGATGAAGCCGCGCCGCCCGCCTTGATGCGCGCCCTGGCACTCGAGATCATCCGTCGCAAAATGACCGTGTCGTGGTGGACCAACATCCGTTTTGAAAAAAGTTTTACCCGCGATTTGTGCCACTTACTCCGGGCTTCAGGCTGCATCGCCGTTTCGGGCGGACTGGAAGTGGCCTCGGATCGTTTGCTGGAGCTGATCCAAAAAGGGGTTACGGTGGCGCAGGTTGCCAATGTCACCCGCAATTTTACGGAGGCCGGCATCATGGTACACGCCTATCTCATGTATGGTTTTCCGACCCAAACGGCTCAAGAAACCATTGATTCTCTGGAAATGGTGCGGCAAATGTTTGAGGCAGAAATTCTCCAATCGGGATTTTGGCACCAATTTGCCATGACCGCACACAGCCCGGTGGGCATGTTCCCGGAACAATTTGGCGTGCAAAAAGAAACGGATGCGCTGGGTCGTTTTGCCAACAATGATCTGGTCCATATTGACCCATCCGGCACGGACCACGAAGCCTTCAGTTATGGGTTAAAAAAATCGCTGCTCAATTACATGCACGGCATTGGCCTGGATTTTCCATTGCAGGACTGGTTTGAACACAAGGTGCCGCGCAGCAGCGTTCCAAAAAATTACATCGCGAAGGCATTAGAGGAATCGCCGGTTTTTTCCATTAAACCCACGGCAAAAGTGGTTTGGTTGGGCAACATTCCCAGCCTGAGTACCTTTTCCAAAAGCAAAAAAGGGCAACATTGGGAAATGGCGAGCCTCCGTTTTCAAGACAAAAAAGAGACGTTCCAACTTCAACTGGATCAGGCAAAAGGTGCGTGGCTCAGCTCGACATTGTCCAAAATTTCGGCAAAAAACGAGGAAATCCGCACGTTTAACGACCTGAAGGCTGATTACGAAGCCGCAGGATTAGATGATTTTGAGCTATTTTGGTACAGCAAACCTATCCGGACTTTAAGCCAGTACGGTTTGTTGGTCTTGTAATGGAGTTTTATGATCGGAAGGTAAAGAAGTAGTTCGCGCCAAAATTCCAGAGCATCACTACGCCCGTCGCCACGAGTTTGGCGGTATAAAATTTGATGCCGCGACGCTCCGTGAGGTAGAAAATGATGGCATTGTTCATGCCCAAACCTACGAGGGCGACCACGGCAAACTTGGCAAACTGAATACCCACGTGCGGATCGGCACTGTGGAAAGTCCAAATTCGATTCAGGATATAATTACTGACCACAGCGCAGGCAAATCCCGCACTGTTGGCAATGTACTTGTTGAGCCGTAACTGCTCCTTCAACAACCACGTCACCCCAAAGTCAACCACCACTCCCGACACCCCAACCACGCCAAATTTTAAAAATTTGAATAGGAGATCAAACATGAAAATGATTTAGAATAATACTCAATTCCGCTGCTGCTTGTTTGGCTCCACGGTCAAAACCTCATTTGAATTATTGAGCAGGTCGACAAATTGTTGTTCCGTCATTTCTGCCGGATCGAAGCCCACTACCCAGGTATTGTCCTCCGAAAGGAGGGTGACAGGACGTACCGTGAGTTCCGTAAATTGACTGCAAAACTCGCGGGCATTTACGTCCATTTTGAATTTTACGATGACCTGGCCTTTCATTTTAGAAGGTTCCACCATGTTTTTGCCAACGGGTATTCCATGGGTGTCCGCAAGCTCACGCATGAAAATTTCAAGTTCCTGAATTGGCTGGGGAATACCCGTCGAGCCTTTCACCGTATGCGATTTTTCACCGTCGAAAATTACATAGGTGTGCACGGGAACATCTGCCTTCGTGCTGGGAAATTCTGCGGGATACTGCCAAAGATCAACCTTATTGACTTCTTTGAGCAGCTGCGCGTATTCATCGGCGCTTAGGCGCACTTTGTGCAGCCCTATTTTGCCCACGTTGCGGATACCGAGATAATGCAGGCTTCCATCTTTTTGGAAAGTGAGTTTATACACGGGGCAATTCCCTCTGCAGGCACCGGATTCAAAACGAATCAGGTTGTTGGCAGGGTCCGTCACGGTGCGTTGAGCGGTGAGTTTGTTTGGAGAAAGACCAGCTATGAAACATAGCGCGGCGAGCAGAATAATGTGTAAGTGCTTCATAGACAGATTTTTTTGTCTGAACGGTGATTCTTGTAATTTCTGTGATTTGAATGATTTACCCAATCGCTTGTTCCAAATCGGCCACAATATCGGTTACATTTTCGATTCCAACCGATACTCGAATCAATCCATCTGTAATCCCGTTTTGTAAGCGAATTTCCTTTGGCACGGCAAGGTGAGAGGAGGAGGCCGGGTGCAAGATAAGTGTATCCACATCGCCCAAGGTAGGGGCGAGCGAACAAAATTGAATTCGGTTCATACAAGCGATGCCCGCTTCGAGTCCGCCGCTTAATTCAAAGCTCAACATCCCGCCAAATCCGCCGCGCATTTGTCGGGTGGCAAGTTCGTGGTCGGGGTGTGAGGGAAGTCCGGGATAATTGACACGTGCCACAGCCGGGTGTTTTTCGAGGTATTGAGCCAGCGCCAATGCATTTGCGCAATGCCGTTCCATGCGTAGAGAGAGGGTTTTTATGCCGTTATTGGTCAACCAAGCCTCAAAAGGCGAGCAATTAGTCCCCACCAATTTCATGGCTTTCCACACCGTTTTCCGCATGGAATCGTGATCTCGGCTTACTACTACGCCTGCGATGGAGTTGCCGTGACCATTCAGGTATTTGGTGGTAGAATGGATCACATAATCTACGCCCAAAGCAAAGGGTTGTTGCAAAACCGGCGTTGCGAAGGTGTTGTCAATGGCGCACAAAGCACCCTGTTGGTGGGCAAGCTCAGAGAGTGCGGCAATGTCCACACAGGCCAAGGTTGGGTTGGCGGGGGTTTCACAATACAACATCTTGATGTCGGGATGCTGCTGAAGCGTATTTTTAACCAGCGCCAAATCGCGCAAATCGGTGAACACTGTTTCGATGCCAAACTGGCCAAAAATACTTTTCAGCAGCTCGGTGGTTCCGCCATATAAATTGCCCTGACTCAGTACTTTATCGCCACTTTTCAAGGTGCCCAGCAGCAAGGTTGCAATGGCCGACATCCCGCTCGAGGTCATAACCGCCGAAGCCTCGATATCCAAACCAAATGATTCCAACTTTGCGATTTTGGCCGCAACGGTATCCACCGTTGGATTGGCGTACCGACTGTACGCATGGCCACTTTCGATGTTTTTAAAAATTTCGATGCCTTGGTCAATGTCCTCAAAATCAAAGGAGGACGTGGCATAAATCGGCAGCACGTGCGGTGCGGTACTGCGATTTTCGGGCTGTTCTTTTACCGTAAGTGAGTCGAATTGCATGAGGATTGATATATATGATGAAAGCTGTATTTTCAAACCCTCGCTACTGGACTTTTTTGCGAAGGGAGACTTTCCAAGTTTTGGAAAGTCTGAGCACAATCTAAAGATTGTCCCGTAGTGTGTTTCAAACCACAAATTACCTAATCTCCACCACCCTGACGCCAAAAATCCCCCGCCGAATCGGAAGCAGGATAGATTCGCCGGGTTTGGTATTGGGGTAATAGGCCTGACTTTTATATTGCAAACGGTGCTCTTTTTTGCCATCCCGGATCGTGAGTTTCCAGCCCGAGGGCGATATTTTTTCTCCCTTCAAAATGCCGTATCCAGAAGCATAAAAGGCGGTTTCTGATACAAAAACAAAGGACTGCATCTCGTTTTTGCCCATCATTCGATTCAACAAACTCCCGAACAAGGGTGCAAACAACAAACTAAAAACCACGGGCATTGCCAGCTCCGCCAAGTGATTTTCATAGGGCACGAAACGCGCCCGAATCCGCCATAAAATGGCACCAACCACCGCACCAACCACCAGCATCGAACCCGCTATAAGTGCCCTGGCTTCCAGGGTATTGGATAAAACGCTGAACTCGCGGACATACAGCCACACTAAAACCGAAAAAAAGAGAACTGCAAAAGCTGCAATTGCAAAGGGAGATTTCATGATGGGGAGGTTGAGAGGTTGAGGGGGTTGAGGGTTTAGAATCGCTCCAGGGCCTGCATCAACCTTTCGGGTAATTCCTCGCGGCAGGCGGCCTGGTAGTCTTGGTACGAACAGGGAACCAAACGATGGCGCTCGTGCTTGCGTTTGGTTGCCACGGGTACCTGCATCCACCAGCGACCACTTTTGACACTTTTCCAGAAGGTGAGTTGGTAATTGAGTTTGCGAAAATCCACCACGTATTCGGTCAGTCCATTCGTAGAGGCCGGATAGTCGCCTTTGCGGCTAAACAAACCTTCGAGCAGCTACCAGAGCATTTGGGCGGCTGTTTGGGCACTCAAGCCATCGCGGTCGTTCTCTGCGTTGAAACCATAGAGCCCGAAAGAACTGAGTTTATCGCTCATGCCCGCGTAACGGCAAAGTTGGCAGGCTTCTTCGGCAAAATATCCTGAGGGGCTTGGGGTCGAAACACCGGGGGCCTCACATTGTTTCAGCGCGCCGAGGTGGAATGCCAGCAAATCTGCGTCGCGCAGCACGGGTTCGGTTTCTTCGATATTTGCCCGGGATTTACCTAAACGAACCTGGTCAAAATGATTTTTGGTCAAAAATTCCAACACCTCGAGCGGGGTTTGGTGTACTTGAAAACCAATCAGCCCAAAATGAAACAATTGCGGGTGCCGGGGTTGAAAAAGTGGAGCGTACACCCCGTCTGCACGAAAAGTCTCATCCACCACGGCCATGTTCACCAGCGCTTTGGCTTCCTGATAAGCCAGGAATTGTGCGCGGGCGAGTTCGTTGTTTGCTGCCAGGATAATGGGGATGACTTTCCCGCTCAACAACTCGTAAATAACCGGAATCAGCAGGCCTGCATCTGCTTTGCGCAAATTGCCTAAATCCGCAATCGAGCCCTTGGGAAAAGGAAACGAGCTTCGATACAACTGCTCCCGAATCAAATTTGCTTCCTTATCCCCCACCCCGATGAGGACGGCGCGGACTTTTTTCAAGTCGGGCATTTCGCCCCGATGGATCAGGATGTTTTTGCCCAAAGACCACGCCGGCAGCGCGTCAACAGCAGTTTTACAAAAAGAAGTGGGGAGCGGTTTAAGCCAGTTTTGCAGCATAGGGCGGCAAAAGTAAACACTTTTGTAAAGAACCTGTATGCTACGCTCCGGCTCATTTGTGCGCCGGGATTCCCTATATTTGCGGGTTGTTTCGTTCAACTTTGAAAACCGAAACAACACCTTAACTGTATATGGAAACCCTCGCAACGCCCCGTACACACCCCGAAATGCTTGCCGTAAGCCAGCGTCCTCAACGACTCAGCATTGGCATTCCCAAAGAGACCACTTTGCAGGAAAACCGCGTTGCGCTGGTGCCAAATTCGGTATCAACCCTTGCGGCCCATGGTCATGCGGTTTTGGTACAATCCGGTGCAGGTGAAAAAGCACGGTTCAGCGATTTGGATTACTCCGAAGCAGGTGCCCAGATCGTCCACAGCATAGAGGAGGTGTATAAAGCTGAAGTGATTTTAAAATCAGCCCCCCCTACCCTGCCCGAAATTGACCTGATGCGGCCCGGACAGGTGGTGGTTTCTCCCATTCATTTGCCCCTGCTAAATGCCGAATACATCAGTCGCCTGCTGCAAAAAAAGGTGATTGCGCTGGCCATGGAATACATCCACGACGATGAATCGGGCGCATTCCCGATTGTCCACGCCATGAGCGAAATCGCCGGGAATAGCGCAATTCTGATTGCTGCGGATTTGTTGGCCACAACACAGGGCGGAAAAGGGGTGCTGCTCGGAGGCGTGGCTGGCGTTCCACCGGCCAAAGTCATTATCCTCGGGGCAGGTGTGATTGCGGAATTTGCAACCAGAACGGCCTTAGGGCTGGGCGCTGAGGTGCGGATTTTTGACAACAACATTCAACGAATCATCCATTTACAGAATCAGGTGGGCCGTCCGCTGCACACCTCCGTCATCAACCCGCAACACCTGCGGGAACAATTACTTACCGCGGATGTGGCCATCGGGGCCGTCCATTCTGCCCACGCCAACGCCCCCATGTTGGTCTCGGAAGACATTGTGATGCGGATGAAACCCGGCTCGGTGATCGTGGATGTGAGCATAGATCAGGGCGGCTGCTTTGAAACCTCGGAGGCCA
>CAZKBH010000016.1:0-3018 GCA_964550795.1 uncultured Saprospiraceae bacterium | reverse complement strand
CACTACGCACGACCGCCCTACCTACGAGCGGCATGGTGTGATCCATTATTGTGTACCGAATATCCCTTCCCGCGTGGCCCGCACGGCTTCGGAGGCCATCAGTAATATCCTCACTTCCATGCTTTTAATGAGTGAAACGGGTGGAATTGTGCCGCTGGTAACTTCCCATGCAGGTCTTCGAAATGGCGTGTATGCCTATCGGGGCACCTTGACCAATGCGCACCTGGGCGAGCGTTTTCAGATCAGGAGCACCGATTTGGATTTGTTGATTACCTCGGATTTTTAATCAGTTCAAAAAACTGCTCCGACAATTCCCGGGTCAAATCTTCCACAGGCATATTCCTTATTTGCGCTGCCCGCAAATACACGTCCTCGATGGTATGCGGGGAATCATCAGTTTCCAAAAAAAACTGCCCTGATGGCAGAGCGCTCAGACTTTCCGGCGCAGGGCTGTTTGCCCGGAAAAGCCCGGCACCAAACGACAGTTTGCAGCCCGCTCGAAGCAGCATGTCGGCAGTGGTTTTGTTTTTTTCAAAACCGTGAAAAATCCAGGTTTGGCGTGGCTTCCAGGCCTTTTTGAAAGCAATTATCTCGGAAAAAGCACGCACACAATGCAGCACAAGCGGCTTGCCCACCTGTTCCGAAACCTCCACACAACGTTGAAAAGCAAGCACTTGCAAATCCCAAGGCGTGGCACAAACCTTATCCAGCCCCGCTTCTCCGATCGCTACTACTGTTGGTTCACCAGCCTGCCCATCCAGCCAATCAAAGGCCGCATCCATGTCTCCGGCATTCAAATACCAGGGGTGCAAGCCTACCGAACGCTGGTCAGCGCTGGGGATTTTTGACTGCCCGAAATACACGCTTTCAATTTCAACCGTGCCGGGCAATCTTGTAGGAAAATGGGTGTGAATATTGATGAACACGGGGCAAAGATGAATAGAGAAAGACCAAACTGAAAAATAAGCGCCAAAGGGCTTCCAAAATCATCCGCGTGTGCTGACATTTGTCCGGTTTTTGAAGGTTTTAACCTCGGGTGCATGCGGGGTTTCTATTTCACAATATTTCGTTTTGTGGATGTAAAAAACTTGGTACATTAGGCCATCAAATCGAAAACTCTCCTACCTTGCATCGTTTCCAAATATCCAAGAAAACACAACTTTTTAGCCTTTTCGGAACATGAAATTTTCTAAAATACGCCATATTTTAACAATCATTCTGTTCATGGCAATATCTTTGCCCGCCACCTGGGCGCAGGGCAACCGCGATTTCATGCGGGAGACCGGAAAAATCTACGTCGTCGTAGGCGTTATTTTGCTTATCTTCCTTGGTATCGTCTGGCAGCTTATACGCCTGGATCGTTCACTAACCAAAATAGAGCACCAGCTCAACGACGACAAAAATGAGTGGAAAAATTAGTTTCTTCAAAAGCGTAGAAAACTACGTGGACAAGGCTGCGGCCTTTACCGACATCCCCAAGGGCCTGATCGAGCAAATCAAAGCCTGTAATCTGGTCCTTCAAATCCGCTTTCCAATCCGTGTCGGAAGCGATTACCAAGTCATCGAAGCCTACCGGGTGCAACACAGCCACCACCGTCTGCCTACCAAAGGCGGTATCCGGTATGCAGAATCGGTTGACCAAGACGAGGTGATGGCACTCGCATCCCTGATGACCTTTAAATGTGCCCTCGTGGACGTGCCTTTCGGTGGCGCAAAAGGTGGTATCAAAATCAATCCTGCCAGCTTCACCGAAGAACAACTACAAAACATCACGCGCCGATACACCTCGGAACTCGTTAAAAAGAATTTTATCGGCCCTGGTATTGACGTTCCCGCGCCTGATTACGGAACCGGCCCGCGCGAAATGGCCTGGATCCTCGATACGTATCAAGCGCTTCGTCACGGCGAGGTGGACTCCATCGCTTGTGTGACGGGCAAACCTGTTACCCAAAATGGTATCCGCGGACGTTCAGAAGCCACTGGTCGTGGTGTGTTTTACGGCCTTCGTGAGTGCATGCGCTACGCAGAAGATATGGAGAAAATTGGCCTCACGAAAGGGATTGAAGGCAAAACCATGGTGGTGCAGGGCCTCGGAAACGTGGGTAGCAACACCGCGCTCATCAGCCAAAATGAAGGTAAAGTCAAAATCATCGGCATAGCGGAAAGGGAAGGCTCTATCCACGGTCCCGACGGTATTGACGTGGAGAAACTACTGGCGTTCCGCAAAGAAACCGGCTCTATCATCGGTTTCCCGGGTACTACGCATATTGGCAACGCGTCCGCAGCCCTTGAATTGGAATGTGACATCCTGGTTCCAGCAGCATTGGAAAACCAAATCACGCTTGAAAATGCGGCACGGATCAAAGCAAAAATCATCGCGGAAGCTGCAAACGGTCCAATCACTGCCGATGCAGATCCGATTTTGATTGCAAAAGGCACCATCATTCTGCCGGACTTTTACATCAACGCAGGTGGGGTTACGGTTTCATACTTCGAGTGGCTTAAAAACCTCTCTCACCACCGTTTTGGTCGTTTGGAAAACCGTTTCCAGCACGATGCCTTCAACCGCATCGTCCATAAAGTAGAAGAAATGACCGGCAAAACCATCAGCGACCGCGACCGCGAATTGCTGACCCGTGGCGGAACCGAAGTAGATCTCGTGAATTCCGGCCTGGAAGACACCATGATTACCGCTTATGGCCAAATCAAAGAAACCTTCCGCCAACACCCGGATATCAAGGATATGCGTACGGCAGCGTTCGTGTGCTCTTTGAAAAAAATTGCGGGCGACTATATCTCAATGGGCATTTTCCCATAGTGGTGATTGGTTCATTGGTGATTGGTCATTGGTTTTTTAGAGATTGGGGGTGCGGCTTTTCGAAGTCGCACCCTTTTTTTTGTTTTGGAACACCGATAATACTGACACCACTGATACCACCGAAGCCCGCATTTTTTCGGTGGTATCGGCGGTCTCGGTAAATTCGGTGTTCTTAACCAAACCTTTTGGAACACCGATAA
>CAZKBH010000015.1:74439-87109 GCA_964550795.1 uncultured Saprospiraceae bacterium | reverse complement strand
TTTTACAGCAGAGGCGCAGAGACGCGGAGTATAGTCCTGCTCTGCGCCTCTGCGCCTCTGCGGTAAAATTTTATCTCATTACGATAAAATGCAAAGGTCGTAATTTTTTACAGCAGAGGCGCAGAGACGCGGAGTATAGTCCTGCTCTGCGCCTCTGCGCTCTGCGGCAAAATTTTATCTCATTACGATAAGTAGCCGCCCAACCCGGTCTTTGACGGTTTCCAGCACTACCCCATAAGTGCCTACAGGTAAAATATCCACTGGAATTGACCGCGAGTGATCTCCTGCCGGCAAACGCTCTGTACTGCTTATCCAAACCGTTTTCGCATTGATATCCAGCACTTTAATCGTAACTTTCTCCTCTTTTAGCAAAGAAAAATCTATTACACTTTGCTCTGAAGCAGGATTAGGCCGAAGGTTTTGAATCGAAAAAGCCAACATAGGTTCCGTGGATTTGGATGCCACTGCCAAGTCCGTCTGCCAAACACCCAATCCATAAGTGGCCACCCGGAGTTTGTTGCCCGGCACAATGCTGAGGTGCATGGCGAGCATGGCTTGCGGGGCATCGGCGGAATATACCTCCCAACTGATTCCGGCGTTGGCCGAGTGCCATACCCCGAGGTCGTTGCCGATGTAGAGGTGACCGGTGCTCGGGTCAATCGCCATGGAATTGGTGGGCACATCGGGTAAACCGTTGTCTATGGCCGTCCAGCTTGCGCCTGCATCCTCCGTTCTCCAGACGTGCTCGGTATTGAACCCTGCAAAAACGGCGTACACGGTATTTTCCGCCTCGGGCGAAAAAACCAAATCCATGCAGACCCGGTTGGGCAGGCCCGTCATGGGTGTAACGACTCCATTTTCCACGTCAATTTTGAATACCCGAGCTTGATTGGTCGTGCTGGGCGCAGTGCTGCAATACACGAGATTGGGATTTTCCGGGCTAATGACAATGGTCAAAACCACATCTCCACCAGCTAAACTGCCCGTGATTTCGGCCCAATTTTCCCCACCGTCGTCTGAACGCCAGAGACTTTGGGTGCCCGCGTACATTATGTCAGGATCGGAGGGCGCCAGTTCAAAAGGACCGTTAAAAGCCGCATTTCCGCTAATTTCATTGCCGATGCCGTACCAGCTCTGCCCGCCGTTGCCGCTTTTGTACAAATTCAGATACTGCGAAGACCCGTACATGATTTGGTCATTTTGCGGGTTTATGGCTGCGCTTTCTCCATCGCCTCCCAGCACGCGGGTCCAGGACGGATCGCCCTTGTAAATTGCAGTTGAATTGTCCTGCATGCCACCAATTGCAATGGATGGATTGGTGCTGGAATTGCCGAGATTGGCGTAAAACTGCTGCGTTTGGTAACCTCCATTGCGTCCGGCCCAGGTTTCTCCGCCGTCGTAGGAGACAAACAGGCCGCCATCGGTCACGAGGTAAACCTTGTTTTCATCGCCCGGAACGTAGTAGGCGCGGTGGATGTCAGCATGGACGTAGTTGGGCGGGCCTTCTGAGGCACCCGCTGGCACGTATCCAAAATACCAACTATTCCAAGCCGTTTTTCGTTGGACCGTGCTGCCGCCGTCGGTTGATTTCCAGGTATCTATGCCCACCCAAATGATGGTATCCGGGTTCGTTGGATGCACCGCCACGTCGTGGGAGTACCAACCCTGGTATTTACTCACGTCTTCAGAACTTACTTTGGTCCAGGAGTTTCCGCCATTGGTGCTTTTGAAAAGGCCATTTTGAGCAAACGCATTCCCGACCGAGGCGTATAGCACATTGGGTTGCGTGGGACAAATGGTCAGCAAGGTTTTGCCCGAATAAGTATTGGGCAATCCACTAGCGCTGAGTTTGACAAATGTTGCCCCGGCGTTGACAGAACGATACACGCCACTCACTCCGATATCATTGAGCGAGCCGTGGGTCACGAAAATCCGGCTGGTATCGGAGGGGTCTATTTCAATGTCCACAGCCATGGTTTTATCGTGGATGTTGTGCCAGGTTTGTCCGGCATCCCAACTGCGCAGGAGTCCTTCGGTGGTAGCGGCAAGCACCGTTTCGGGGCGCAATGGATTGATTTTGATGTCTTGCACACCGCGCAACTGTCCATAACTCCAGTCGAGACTTTTGCTCCAACTAACCCCGCCGTTGGTGCTTTTCAGGATGCCAATACCATAGGTGCCTCGGGTGGTTCGGATGGCGACATTGGGCGCGGAATTTCCCAGGTTGTACACCTCACCCGTACCGGCGTACATGATCTGGGGGTTGTCGGGATTGATTGCGATGGCGCTGACACCGAGGACCGGGAATCCTGTTTCCACATGCTGCCAGGCTTCTGCGCCTCGTCCGCCCGTGGTGCTTTTCCAGATGCCTCCAGAGGCGCTTCCGAGCCATAAAATGTTGGTATCCAGTGGATTAATGGCTAGACAAAGCGTTCTTCCCCCAATGTTTTTGGGTCCAATGGCTTCCCAGCTTGGGCTGCGATCATCGCGGAGTTGCGCCGACAAACGCATTTGTGCGAGGGCTTCGGAATATTTTTCGGTGTAAAATTTGCCGTCGGGGAAGGTTCGGGCCATGTCCCAGTAGCGAAAGGCTGCGCCGGCTTGGGAAGGGGTTTGCTTGCGTTTTTCGGCGGGTTTGTTTGCGTAAAAATATGCGCTTGCTGCGGCAATGGTGATGGCGAGTCCGAGGATTGCCAAGGTTTGGGAAGGCAAATTGATAAAAAGTTGTTTTTTCATATTTTTATAAATGGATGCACCTTGACCCGTCGGGCAAAGCGGTGTTTATGATCAAAATCGGTTTTTGGGCTAGTGACTAACCATCGTGTAAGGCCAAAATGACGTGGCCGTCTCACAGTCGAATAAGATTGATGCTTTGGTAGGAGGGAAGATTCTTGTAAAACCGACCTTCCCGAAAGTTTGAAACTTTCGGGAAGGTAAATTTCGCAAAGTCATGACACAACTCCGAACGCTACAGAGCGCCCAACATTTGTAGCAAATATGGTGAACATTACTTGACTTTAGGAATTAAGACTGGATATTTGGCTCGGAGTGGCGAAATTCAGGATCTTTGGAACTTCCGGTGCTCAAAAACGCTTTAGTTCAAAAAAACAGACATGAACGTTGAACTCCTCAAAAACGAACTCAGTTTCCGAACGGCCCGCTCCGGTGGCGCTGGCGGGCAAAATGTAAATAAGGTGGAAACCAAAGCGGAAGCATTATTGGAAGTAGCAGCCTCGCAGGCGCTGTCCGATGCGGAAAAGGCCCTGGTTTTTGAAAAACTCGCCAACCATATTTCTTCCGAAGGAATCCTCGCCGCTACCAACCAAACCGAGCGTTCCCAGTTGATGAACAAACACCTGGCGGAAGAAAAACTGATCCGTTTGATTGAAAAAGCCTTGCACAAACCGAAGCGGCGCAAGATTACCCGGGTGCCTCCATCGGTGATTGCCAAACGCTTAAAAAGCAAAAAAATAAATTCCGAAAAAAAGGCGGCGCGCAAGATTGGATTGAGTGATTGGACTTCTAATGAAACGTAATGGAACGCGGATTTCGCGGATGAGACACGGATGACGCGGATAGATCTGTGTCCACCGCCTGGTACTAAAACACTCTTCCCTAAACGAGACTCCTATATGAATCAGGCCGGACCAACAATTTGAGTCTGTCAGAAACGTGTTTTTCGGGTCATTTTGACTACTTTTGCAGGGTTTACAAAATGACTCCTGCTCCTTGAAACCGCCCGTAATTTTTTTCTCCCTCTTCCGAACCGATAACCCCTACTCCTCCATTTCGCTCTCCATGGCGAAGGAGCTGGCCAAGTCCGTGCGGGTGCTGTACGTCAACCATCCATATTCTTTTAAAGACATTGTTTCTGGCCTAAAATCCGGCGACCCGATGCTGCGCCAACGGCTTTGGCATTTGCTTACTTTTCGCAATCGGTACGAGCTACTGGATTCCATTCCGGAAAATTTTGTGGCCGTTAGCCCGCCGCCAATCCTGCCCATCAACTGGCTACAGCCGGGCCGGATGTATCGTTTTTTGCATGGCCTGAACAACGCCATTGTGCTGCGCGCTATCCGACGGGCCGCCCGAAAATATGGGTTTCAGGATTACGTTTACATCAATTGTTACAATCCGTTTTATGCAGGCTGGCTGCCGCCCAACTTGGGTGCCCGAACGAGTATTTATCATTGCATTGACGACATTACCCAAAACACCTACACCGCCCGGCACGGCGAACGTTTGGAAAATGAAGCCTGCCAAAATGCCGATCTTGTGTTTGTCACTTCCAGCAATCTGGATCGCCTGAAAGCACCGTATGCGCGGCGTATTGTGCGCTATTTCAACGCGGCTGAAGTGTCCGTTTTCCAAAAGGTTTTGACTGAAAAATACCCCCGACCTGCCATATTGGAGGGTCGCGCCGGACCAGTCATCGGGTTCATTGGCAACCTCGACGAGCTGCGGATTGATTATCCGTTGTTGAAAAAAATCGCCCAGGGGTTTCCGGAAAAAACCCTGCTTTTGGTTGGTCCGGTGAATAGCCCGGAGCCGGCGGAAATTGGTTTGGATAAACTTCCCAACGTCGTTTTTGCGGGCAGTCGGCGACTGGAGGATTTACCGCCGCTGTTGCAGCACATGGATTGTGTGTTGATTCCGTTTTTATGTAACACCCTGACATTCAGCATTTACCCGCTCAAAATCAACGAATACCTCGCGGCCGGGAAACCCGTAATAAGCAGCAGTTTTTCAGACGACATTCGTACTTTCGCACACTGCACCTATCTTGCAGAGGATCACGAGGCGTTTCTACAAAAAATTGAAGTGGCCCTGGCTGAAAACAATCCCGAACGGGTGCGGATTCGGAGTGAAGTGGCCAATTCTAATACTTGGGAGGCGCGGATAAAGCAGCTTTGGGAGGTGACACCTCCTCGTGCCTCGGAGATGTCACCTCGGCCACTCAAATAAATTTTACCATGAACGACAGCCCTGAACTTACGCCCTACCAACGATTCATCGAAAATATGATGCACCTGTTCATCATTGTGGTGCTGGCAGGCATTTGCCTGAAGGTGCTGTTTTTTTAATTGAATAACGCGCAGTCGTCCAAACTCCCATTCTGTTTTGCAAGAACTTTTTACGCCACGCGACAAGTCTATTTGGGGAAAAATAAAGGCTCAATTGAGTGTGGAACTCAAGGGTCAGTCACTGAAAAGTCCGCTGGGGCTGGCCTTGTTGTTGTTGGCCACGCTGCCCCTGTCGTATCTGTTGGCTACGCTGGATTTGAAGTTGAGTATCGTCGTATTTATTGGGCTGATCGGAATTCCTTTGGTCATTTTTTGCCTGTTCAACATCACCTTCGCCATCGGGTTGATGTTGTTTGTTTCCCTGGCGCTGCCCTTCGCTTTGAAGTATACGGACGCGCCCCTCGGGACCCTTTTGGATCTGTTGATTCTGTTGAGTACGGTGGGCATTTTGCTGCGCCAGATCAAGGAACGTGATTGGGCTTTTGCGAAGTCGCCGCTCAGTTACATGATCCTTATTTGGTTGTATTTCAACGTGATGCAGGTGCTTAACCCCGAAGCGCAATCAAGGCTTGCCTGGGTTTATACGGTGCGGAGTGTAGCGGTTCAGCAGGTGGTATTTTTCATTGGGGCCTTTGCTTTTCAGCGCAATCGGGCGGGCATTATGGCCATTTTGAAACTCATCATCGCGATGTGTTTTGTAAGCGCGCTTTACGGATTGAAGCAGAATTTTTTTGGCTTCAGCGCCCAGGAAACGATCTGGATGATGGCCGATCAGGAGCGCTATCAATTGTATCACCAGTGGAACATGGTGCGGGTGCCCTCGTTCTGCTACGACCCCACCACATTCGGAATTTTGATGGTGTGTTTTGCGGTTTTCTGTGGGGCCATGGTGCTCGGGGCGACCAAAAAATCGCATAAAATCATCCTCAGCATCCTGGGCTTGACAGCGCTTTGGGCCACCGCTTACACGGGTACCCGAACGGCTTTTGGATTGCTTCCGGTGGGCGCGGTGTTTTTTGCCGGGCTGATTTTGAGCAGACGAGTGCTGCTCATCGGGGGGATTCTGGCGGTGCTGGGGGTGGGTTTTGTGTTAAAATCTACGAGTAGTGGCGTGATTTACCGCATCCAATCGGCTTTTAAACCCACTCAGGACGACTCCATGAACCTGCGTCTGAGCAATCAGAAAAAGATACAACCTTATATTCAAAGTCACCCGATTGGCGGCGGCCTGGGCAGTTGTGGGGTCTGGGGCAAACGTTTTAACCCGGATTCGGAGCTCGCCAATTTTCCGCACGACTCCAGTTTTGTGCGCATGGGGGTGGAATTGGGCTGGATCAGCTTGATTCTTTACACGCTTTTCCATTATGTGGTGCTGCGCACGGGACTGTATTATTTCATCCGATGTCGCGATCCATTTATCAAATCGCTTTATGCGGGCATTACCACCTGGCTGTTTATGCTTGCGGTGGCCTGCTATTTTCAGGAAGCTATTTTGCAATTGCCGATGAATGTGATTTACAATGTGTTTCTGGCAATGCTGGTGACGCTGAAGAATTTTGACCCGGCGTTTGGGAAGGGGGAGGGTGCCATCACCTAAAATCAGTTCTCCTCTGCAGGAAACACCAGCAGCGGAACTTTTGTATGATAAGCCACTTTCATCGTCAAACTTTTATCCAATAGCGCACTGAAAAAACCTTTTCTCCGGTGTGTTATCAAGGTAATCATATCCAGATCCTTGCTTTCGGAAAGTTTATCCAGCGCATTTTGAATGTTGCCTGTATGTGAAAAATGAAATGTGATTTTTTTACTGCCAAATATTTTTTTGACCATGGTCATATAATCTTCCGCCAATTTATTCTCATGCTCGGTATTGACTTCCATTTTATGAAAATGCCAAATCTGGATATTAGCTTTAAATTTTTTGGTTAATTCCAATAGAAATTTTAATGCACTAATATCCCTCAACTGGTAATTGCTGCAAAAAGCGATTTCCTTCAGCTTGCCGGGTTTATAGTTTTCAGGAACCCCAATCACCGGGCAGTCAGACTTACTCATGATATTGGCAGTAACGGAACCAATCAACTTTTCTTTTAAGCCGGTTGCTCCGGTAGTCCCCATTACTATAAGGTCTGCGTTGATGTTCTTTGCATAGTTGACAATACCTCTTTCGCCTATTCCCCGGTCAACAAATATGCCAACATCGGCACTTTTATTTGCGGCTGTAAACTTTGCAACTTTTTTCTTTAGCATTTCGCTCAGTTCATCTTCTGCCCGGTCATTATCTTCCTGGCTTTTTTGGGTGCTGGAAAACCCGCTTTCAAAAGGCATAAAGGAGTGATACAATATGAAAGTTGTATCTGCATTGTTAAAACTTTCAAGGGCATATTGAAACGCTTTATCTGCGGTCTTGGAAAAATCAGTGGGAACGAGAATTTTCATAATCTTATCAGTGAATTTTTTGAATCGAAAGCATCGGAGTCCATGCATGAAAAGCCATTTGTCGGGTTATACTCTTCCCAAATAACTTTTCAAAAAAACTATGCTTGCGTGTGAACATTGCGATCATATCGGCTTTTTCGTCGGCAACATATTCATTGATGCCATATAAAATATCATCATTCAGAACTACCTGAATTGAAATGGAGGGATTTTTGAATTTTTCTTTTATATCCGCTTCCATCTTGATTACATCAATTTTTTGCTCGGATGCAGGAGGAAGCACATGAACGATGTGTATGGCTGCACCAAAATGTTCCGCAAACGCTATCAGCGTGTTTAATTCAGTTTCTGTGTTGTCTGTATCGGAAGCATAGACAATTTTCCCAATTCCGTTGAACCTTGCGTGCTCAGGGACAACGATTACCGGAATACTACTGCTGCTGACAACAGCGGCGGCATTGCTTCCAATCAAAACTTTTGTTAAGCCGCTTGCGCCCTTCGTTCCCATTACAATCAAATCAATGCCATTGTGGACGGCATAATTTTCAATCACATCTTCAACCGGATAACCCCTGATTATTTTGTACGAAACTTTCGGAGCGCCAGATTCCGATTGAAGCTCGTTGGCAAGTTGTATGCAATCCTGCTTTGCATTGTCTTCCATTTTATCCTCGATTTCATTCACATTTAAATCTGCCTGTGCGCGGGGCGGGCTGTTAATGAAAACGACATGAATCAAAACCACCTCAGCATGGAGCTTATTTGCCATCCTAGCTGCATAGTTTGATGCCGTATTCGACATTTTGGAGAAATCTGTGGGAACAAGTATTTTCATATTCGCCGTATAATCATTCAAATTGACAAAGTTAAATCAAGTATCCCCACAAATGGGCGATTTCAGTCATTAATAATAATGATTTTTGTCAAAAAAGGCAACTACTTGCAACTATGATTAAAGTGATTTTGATGATTTGAGTGAGGCAAATGCCTGATTTTGAGATGACTATGATCCCTCTCTGTTCGAAATCACTCGCCCACCAGCCCACGACAAAGGTAGATTCTTTACCCAATCAGAACAAACCCAAAGGCCGCTATAAAATAACAAACTGGCAGGAGTACAACTCCAAGTCGCACCCGAATCACCTGCTCACTTGCGGCCTCGACTTGTCTTCCCGCTTGCTTACCCCCAAAAATGCAAACCCCAGAAAAATGTACCCCCCCAAATCTCCCTCAATCCCTACCTTTCAGCCAATACGCACGCGAAAATCCCAATTCCAAAATCCATTCGAAAATCGCAAGTAATGTAATCGAAAATCGCAAATAAATATATGAAATACAAACTTCGCATGGGAATGGTTGGTGGTGGCCAGGGCGCCTTTATCGGTGCTGTACACCGCATGGCAGCTGCTTTGGACGGCAAGATTGAGCTTGTTTGCGGCGCGTTCAGCAGTAATCCTGAAAAATCAAAGGCCTCCGGGGCGGATTTTGGACTTCCGCCGGACCGTTGCTACGGCACTTTCCGCGAGATGATTCAGCGGGAAAAACGGCTCCGCCCTGATCGTCGGATGCAGTTTGTGAGCATCGTGACGCCCAATCACGTCCACTTCGCTCCGGCCAAAATGGCCCTCGAAAATGGCTTCCACGTCATCTGCGATAAACCCGTGGCTTTCAGTTTGAAAGAGGCCCTTGCGCTGGAAAAAGTGGTGGAAAAATCCGGGATGTTGTTTGCACTGACCCATAATTACACGGGGTATCCGATGGTGAAACAAGCCCGCCAAATGATCCGGCACGGCGCCTTGGGACCCATTCGGAAAGTTGTGGTGGAATATCCTCAGGGCTGGCTCAGCACCCACGTAGAAGCTTCCGGCAACAAACAAGCCGCCTGGCGCACAGACCCCGGCAAAAGTGGCATCGCCGGGGCCATGGGCGATATTGGTACCCATGCCGAAAACCTCGCAGAATACATCACAGGCCTGAAAATCAGCGAATTATGCGCCGATATCACCACTTTCGTACCGGGTCGTTTGCTGGATGATGATGGCAATGTGTTGCTGCGTTTTGAGGGCGGCGCAAAAGGCATTCTCCATGCCAGCCAAATATCCGCCGGCGAAGAAAACAACCTGAACATTCGGGTATATGGCGAAAAAGGCGGTCTGGAATGGCGGCAGATGGAACCCAATTCACTCGTGGTCAAGTGGCTCGACCAGCCCCAACAAATTTTCCGCACGGGCACCCCGCACCTGTACCCGGAAGCCCAGGCGGCGGGCCGCATTCCGGCGGGACATCCAGAGGGCTACCTGGAGGCTTTTGCGAACATTTACCGAAACTTTGCGCACTGCATCCGGGCCTACGAGGCAGGTCAAACACCCGATCCGATGCACACCGATTTTCCCGGTATCCAGGACGGTGTACGCGGGATGCGTTTCATCGAAAAAGTGATTGCCAGCGGGAAAAGCAAGGCAAAATGGGTGAAAATGGGGCATTAACCCGCATAAACCAAAAAAACGCCCGGCAACTTTTCCAGTGTTTTTTTACCCGACTTATTCCAGTCCCGAACCGATAGCGTTCGGATGAATTCTGCTGCTCCCGTGAGGTCTTGCGCTACCCCAAAAAGGGTAGTTGGTTGCAGGCATTCCAGCGCCACTTCCAGCACCATTTGGGAGCGGTAGGGCGTTTCAATAAACAACTGGGTTTGGGTTTGTTGTCTGGACAGGTTTTCCAGACGCCGCAATTCTTTGGCAAGTTCGGGCCGCTGCGGCGGGAGATAGCCGTTGAATGCGAATTTTTGGCCGTTCATGCCCGAAGCCATCAGCGCCAGCAGCAGGGAAGATGGCCCCACCAGCGGCACCACTTTTACCCCTTCCCGATGCGCCAGCGCCACGATAGCTGCTCCCGGATCGGCTACGCCCGGGCAGCCTGCCTCTGAGAGCAGCCCAACATCTTTGCCCGCTTCGAGCGCGGCGCGAAAAACCTGTTCCGCTTCTTCAAGTTCTTGATTATCAGACAATTCTGTCCAGGTCATTTCCTGAAGTGGTCGAGCAGGGGCAAGACTTTTGATAAAATGCCGGGCCGTTTTGGCGCGTTCAACGATGAAAATATCCAGATTCCGGGCAATTTCTTGCGCGTAAGGCGGCACCGTATGCAACGCATTTTCCGCGATGGGGCAGGGTATGAGATAGAGTGTGGTCATGCAGGCTTAAAGCGTGTGTTCAAAAAAGGTGTCAATGCGGACTCGTTTTTCCGCGCATATAAAACCACAATGCGCCAAACGCGACCACCAATATAATCGGGAAAACGATTAGATATCCCAGCGTGACTTGCCCGGCCACCAGTTGCGCAGCATCGCCCGTAAGTCCGCTGGCCTCCGCGCTTTTTTTGGCATCGTCAATCCAGCCACCCACCACGGGTTGAAGCAGTCCGGTCGCGAACATGCCCATGCCGCCTACGACCGACATGCCCAAAGCGCCACTTTTAGGCGTGTATTCGCCTACAAAACCCAGCATGGTGGGCCAAAAATAGCAGACGCCGATGGCAAACATGATGGCTGCTACATAGGTCATGGCTCCGGTGGTGTGCCCGAGCAGATAAATCCCGAAAGTGGCCATAATGGCAGATCCCCAAAGTACGCCCGTGGGATTGAACCGATGCACCACCGGCCCTGCGTAAAAACGGCCAACCGCCATCAGTCCGGTGGTCAGCGCCAGAATGATCATGGGCTGGGCACCAGAAGCCTGGAGCAGCGGCCCGACCCATTGTTGGGTGCTGAGTTCTGTGTTGGCGGTAAGCACCATACAAAGCAGCATAAAAATATAGAGCGGGTTGAGCATTCCGCGCAGGTTGTCGCTGAGTTTAGCCTGTCCGGCTGCTGCGGCTTCGGGGAATTTTTGTCCCCAAAAAAGAACGGCATAGATGAGGGTCGGGATGAGCATGACGGCCACTTGCACCTGCCACGACAAGCCAATGCCCGTAATCAATTGGGAAATCAGCGAACCCAGGAAAATGCCGCCGGGGAACCACACATGGAACCGATTGAGCATCGTGGTTTTATTGTTGGAATACATGGCCGCGATCATCGGATTGCAGGCGGCTTCCACGGAGCCGTTACCGAATCCAACAAAGAAGCTCGACACGAGCAACATTTCAAAACTTCCGGCAAAAATGGTGCTCACGATCCCAATCATGTGGCAAACAAAAGCAATCCAAACCATTCGTTTTGGCCCCAGTTCATTGTACAACAGCCCCCCAACAATGGTCGCGATGGGAAAACCGATACCCAGTACCATTTGGTTAATCAGGCCCAATTGGTGGCCGTCCAGTCCGAGTTTATCGCGGAGTTCGTTGAGAATTCCGGCTCGGATGGCAAAGGCAAATGCGGTGGTGATGAGGGCAAAACAAGAGGCGGCAAAAAGCCTGGATTGGTGAATGTTGCTCATGCAGATGCAGATTTTTTGTTTTGAAAAGACGGCCAAAAATAGAAAAGCCCAAATCCTTACAAAGCGATTTCTTATTGTTTTTCCAAAATCGAACGTATCAGTCCGGGGCCTTCGTAAATCATTCCGGTGTAAATCTGCACCAGGTCTGCTCCTGCATCCATTTTTTCCTGCGCAGATTCCGGCGAATCAATGCCCCCAACCCCGATGATTGCGACTTCGGGACCCAGTTTTTCGCGCAGGTACCGGATTACCGCCGTGGATCGGGCGCGAACGGGCGCGCCGCTCAGTCCGCCCATCCCGATTTCAGTCACCACCGTTTTGGGTGTGTTGAGGGCCTCTCGGGAAATGGTCGTATTGGTAGCGATGATGCCGGCCAGGCCTGTTTCGCGCACGATATCGGCGATGTCTTCCAATTGACTTTCACTGAGATCGGGTGCAATTTTGAGGAGGATGGGTTTGGGCGATTTATGCTGGCGGTTTTTTTCCTGCAATTGGTTCAAAAGCCGGGTAAGCGGCTCTTTTTCCTGCAATTCGCGCAGCCCGGGGGTGTTTGGCGAGCTGACATTCACCACAAAATAATCCACCCAAGGGAATAGTTTTTCAAAACAGATCAGGTAATCCTCCGCGGCGGCTTCGTTGGGCGTCAGTTTGTTTTTGCCGATGTTCCCGCCAATGATGGGGCCACCAGATGGGATCCGTTCGCGCCAGGCACGGAGTTGGTCCACCAGTTCGTCCAGCCCCGAATTGTTGAAGCCCATTCGGTTGATAAGGGCC
>CAZKBH010000015.1:62354-74408 GCA_964550795.1 uncultured Saprospiraceae bacterium | reverse complement strand
GAAACAGTCGCGGCTGCGGATTTCCGGCCTGTGCAACCGGCGTTACGGTACCCACTTCGATGAACCCAAACCCAAGACAGGCCAAGCCAAGCAGGTGTTTCCCGTCTTTGTCAAAACCCGCAGCAAGGCCCACGGAATTGGGAAATTGCAGGCCCAAAACCTTTTTTTCGAGGCGTTTTTCGGGCAGACAAAACATGGATTGCAGCAGCCAGCGCGTGGGCGGAAACGATGCGGCAAAATCGAGGAGCAGAAAAGTGACCCGGTGCGCGGTTTCCGGGGAAAGCGCAAAAAGCAGTGGCTTGAAAATTTGATACATGGTGCGCAAAAGTCTGAAAATCCCGGCAGGTGTTAGCCCTGCACTTCAAAATCTTGTGCGGCCATTGCGGTCCCGTTCACCAAAATGTGCAGACTGTGCTTGCCCGGGTAGTGTTTCCGGGTGGTAAAATCCTGAAAACGCTGGTGTCGGGAAATCTTCAGGGCTTGGCCGGAATCTACATTCAATTCCTTGATTTTGAACACTTTGTAAGACATTTTGCCCGAAAGGGTTTGGTACTCAATCCCGTATTCGAGGCGTATTTGAGCGGCATTTGTGGCCGTGTTTTGAAGCTCGAAATCAAAATCCAGACGCTGCCCGATTTGGACTTTTTCGGGCAAATGCAGGTTTGAAATTTCAATGCCTTCCACTCCTTTTTGAAACCCAAAATGGGCCAATGCGGCGGCATTTCCTTTTTTCAACAAACCCCGGCAGGCATGGCGCACCACCCAATCCGTCTCGGGGGAATGGCCGAGCCAGCGTTCTGCAATTGAAAGGACCAGCTCGGGATGGTCTTTGGCGATGTCGTTCAGGTTGTTGGCCACCGAGCGGCGCACGGTTTCCGCCGGGTCGTTTTTAAGGTTTTCAAGGATGGGCAAAATGGGGGATGGATCGCGTTTGAGCATCGGAATCCCCATTCCCCAGGGCAATCGGGGCCGAATACCCTCGCTGCTCAGTCGGCGAACCATGGGACTGCTATGATTCGACCATTCCAGCATTTGGGCGTGCATTCGTTCCGGGTAACGCAGCAAAAACGGGCGCACCGCAAACTCGGCACTGCTCCAGCGGGTCAATATTTCGAGCGCAGGGATGGATTCATCGGGAAAATCAGGGCCGTGGGTTTCTACAAAATCAGGCAGAAATGTGTACAAAAAAGTCAACTTTTCGCCGTGCTGTTGGAGATAGCGTTCGGTAGTTTGTACCATAATTTTCAGCGCCGCAGGATAATCTGGCGGAAGATGGGTGCGCAGGACTTGGCTGATTTGCCGAATACGTTGTTTGAGTTCCAGAGATTCCCAACTGGGTCCAAACAATTGATTTAGAAAGGTTTGTGCAGGAAATTCTGGCCAAACAGCTTGTAGGTCAACGACGAATGAAGTGATGAAATCGCGGGAGTAGATGTTTTTAAGCGGCTCTGCCATGCGGGTGTCTGAACTGTTGATTGTTTGTCTGAACTATGATTCGTTTGATTTATGTGATTTTGCCCCCCCTCCCCCTACGGTTTCGCCGGTCCGGCATATTTATTCGCCCAGTCAAACATCTCGGCCAGCACGTGCAGCACACTTTCTTTGGCGCGGTAGCCGTGGCTTTCATGGGGCAGCAACACAAAGCGCGCAGTGCCACCGGTCCCTTTGATGGCCTGGTACATCCGTTCAGATTGCACGGTATAAGTGCCCGGGTTGTTGTCGGCTTCTCCGTGAATGAGCAGCAGTGGTTTTTTGATTTTATCCACAAAATTAAACGGCGACACATTCATGTAAATATCCTTGGCTTCCCAATAAGAACGGCGTTCGCTTTGGAACCCGAAGGGTGTGAGGGTGCGGTTGTAGGCGCCTGAACGCGCAATGCCATAGGCGTAATCATCGCTGTGTGCCAATAAGTTAGCCGTCATAAAGGCACCGTAAGAATGGCCGCCTACGCCAACTTTGGAACGATCAATAATGCCCAGGGAATCCAGATAATCAATGGCTGCGCGCCCCGATGATGTGGCTTGTTCGCGGAAAGTATCGTTCATAGTTTCAGGGTCGCCGACGATTGGGATGGTGGCGTTCATCAGCACCGCATAGCCCTGTGTGACAAAAAACAGGGGCGAGTCGTTGCGATAAAACGTGAAGTTGTTATCCGTTACCCGCACTTGTCCGGCGGTGCTTTTATCCGAATATTCGAGCGGATAAGCCCAGAGAAACAGCGGGAGTTTTTGGCCGGGTTTGTAATCAGCGGGCAAATAGAGCGTGCCAGAAAGCGGCACTCCGTCGGGGCGGGTGTATTTTACGACCTGTTTTTCAATGCCCGTAAGTTGGGGTGCCGGGTCTTTAAAATCGGTGAGGGGCGAACGAGATTTATTGCTGAGGTTGACCATGAAAAAATTAGGCACCTCGGTTTTGCTTTGGTAACGTGTCACGATGCGTTCTCTTCCTTTACCAGCAAAAGCGATAAACTCTTCGAGCGTGTTTTTGGCGGATTCGTAGAGCGTCTGTTTCTCCTTGGTTTTGAGGTTGATTTTGTCCAACCGTGGATATTGGCCTTCTTCGGAGGCGCCTTCTGCGTTGTAATAAAGCCAATCGCCATCTTGTGCAACAACCCAATCGCCATTAGGCAGGCGCTCTAAAACGGGTTCTCCCGGGTTTGCGTAATCGTCGTTGATGCTTTGATCGAAGAGGGTGTCTTTTTTTGCAGGATTCTGTAAATCAATGTGATAGGTAGTGTACCAGCGTCGGTCGCGGTCATATTCGGTCAGGAGGGCTGCATCTTTGGTGGCCAGCCATTCAAATCCTGCATAACGGTGTTTCATTTTCAGGAGTTCGCGGGGCGGGCTTGAAAAGGGCGCATCCATCACCAGCAATTTGTCGCGGAAATCTACCTTGCGTTTTGGATCACCACCATCCAGGGCTTCTACCCAAATCAAGCGGGCATCCTGTCGCAATTGCCAATCGAAGGAACGTGGGCCATCCACGACGCCTTGTCTGGGAATTTCGTCGGTAACCGGGTATTCGGCTAAGATGCAGATGGGTGTTCCGTTTTGGTCCCAAACTTCCGTTTTCCGGGCAAAGTTGTTGTACTGCACTCGATAAGAAAAGGGCTTTTTTAATTGCGTCGCGAGTAAATAACGCTCGTCTGGCGACCAATCAACAGACATATAAAGTCCGGGGTTGCCCAGCGTTTGGTATTTACCCGAAGTGGCCTGAACGGTCAGGAGTTGGCTGCTGGCGTAATATTCAAACAGGAATTCATCGTGTTCGTTTTTGAGCAAATCCTGGTAGGTCATTACTTGCGAAACCTTACCTGAAGTTTCCTCAATGGATGGTCCCGAAGGCACCACAAATGCATTGGGCGCGGGTCCGCGGCCTTTTGGGATACTGCGAACTGAAATTCGTTCGCTGTCTTCAAACCAGGAAAAAGGGTTTCCCAGCACGTCATTGATATAAAAATCGCCCAGACGTTTGCTTTTTCCGGTACGAGCATCTGCGACCCAAAGTTGTACGCCATCGGCTACATCCACCGCAAAAGCGATCCGTTTTCCGTCGGGCGACCAGGATGGAATGCCGACTATCTGACCTGTTTTGGGCATCTCGATGGGCACATTTTTTCCTTCCATGAACCATTGGACGGTGCAGCCTGTATATTCTGTAATGCGTTGGCGTGCATTGATTTGTGGGTTAATACGAAGTCCTCCAAGTTTCAAAAACGGCTGGGCGAGGGTAGCGATGCTGGGATTTGGGTTGTAATCCGTGAGCAGCAAGGCATCGCGGGTGGTGTTCATGCTCACCTGGGGCGTTGGCTTGGCTTCCACGATGGCTGCTACATCAGCGGGGGGGCGGCGATAAGGGTTGTTTTGGGCAAAGCCGAACATGGGGAAGGACATCATGGCTAGAAGGATTAGCGACTGAATGGGTCTGTTAATTTGAGTCATCATGGTAAAAAATCTTGTTTGCTGAACAATTGTGTGTAAGATCCGGACCGTAGGAATGCTATAAACATTTTAAATTCCGATTAAAGCAACTTCCTCGAAATCAACGAGTTAACCTTGGGTTAATAAGGGGAGACTTCAAAGGTTAAAATGGCAAAACTGGAATATTATTCCTATGAAAAAGTCGTCTTTGGAAACAAAAATTCTGAAACACCCCAAAAAAAAATCCATATTTTAGAATAAAATTTTTTGAGGTTATCGTAAAGCTAAGTACCTTTGCTCGCTCAATTCTAAGGTCTCACAATAGTCAACCCACACTACTATGGCGGTAAAATATCCGGTTTCAGTAACCCTGACCAACCAGTCTAAACTCCCCTCTGTTGACTTCAACAATCTACCTTTTGGAAAGGTGATTTCTGATCACATGTTCGTAGCTGATTACGACGGCGAGAAGTGGACAGATTTCCGCATCGAACCTTTTGGCAATCTGGATATTTCTCCTGCTAACCTCGCATTGCACTACGGTCAAAGTATTTTTGAAGGCATGAAAGCCACAAAGATGCAGGGAGAACCCGTATTGTTCCGTCCTGAAATGCACGCCCGTCGTTTCAATGTTTCTGCGGAGCGGATGTGTATGCCGGAAATTCCTGAAGACCTTTTTATTCAATCCTTGAAAATGTTGGTTGAACTTGACCGGGATTGGATTCCGTCCATGACCGATCACGCCCTGTACATCCGCCCATTAATGTTTGCCACCGATGAATATTTTGGGGTGCACACTTCTGAAAAATACCGTTTTATTGTTTTCACTGGTCCTGTTGGCCCCTATTATCCAAAGCCCATTAAACTATGGGTGGAGGAAGTATTTACCCGTGCGGCTCAAGGCGGTGCGGGCGAGGCTAAATGCGCTGGCAACTACGGTGCATCCCTCCTCCCGGCCCTCCGTGCTAAAGCGGCTGGCTACGACCAGGTAATGTGGATGGACGCAGTGGAAAAAAAGTACGTTCAGGAAGTAGGTACCATGAATCTCTTCTTTGTAATGGACGGCAAGGTAATCACTCCTGCTACTACAGGCACTATTCTTAGAGGCATAACCCGCGATTCCTTCGTTACGCTGCTTAAAGAATGGGGGTACACCGTAGAAGATCGCTTGCTCAGCATTGCCGAAATCGCTGATGCGTATTGGCGCGGTACTTTGCAGGAATGTTTTGGTGCGGGTACTGCTGCGGTAGTGAGCCACGTCAGTGAAATTACCTGGCGCGATCGTAAGATTCAATTGTCTGATGTCAATGAAACCACCCGCCCAGTGGGTACTCGTCTGAAAAATCATATCAACGCACTGCGTATGGGCTTGCAACCTGATGT
Organism: uncultured Saprospiraceae bacterium; assembly: GCA_964550795.1. Taxonomy (GTDB): domain Bacteria; phylum Bacteroidota; class Bacteroidia; order Chitinophagales; family Saprospiraceae; genus M3007. Next base: position 69,102 of record CAZKBH010000015.1, on the reverse strand, counting down.
TCACGGATGGTTGCAATCTTGCGAAAACTCTGGCCTGGAATTGTTTATTCCTCAGGAAAATTTAGAGCTGGTAGCATAATAATGTAGGCTACTCCAGCAGGTTTAAAAGGGCGTTTAAAACGCCTTATATAATTTGAAGGTTTTGAAAAGTGAATATACGCCGCCTTCCTGTTTACTCGGGAGGCGGTTTTTTTATGCACTTGAGGTGTAAAAATCGTGCACCCGCATAAAAAAATTATATTTTGTTGACAATATCACAATAAACAATTTCCTTTGCCGAATGAATTTGCATGTGGCATTGGCACATTGCATACTACTGGACATTTTCTGAAATCGAGACCTATAAGGTTTTTAAAACCTTATAGGTCTGGTAGCAAGACAAAAATGTCCAGTAGTATGGGCACATTGTCTCCCAACAATTGAGTGTAAAAGTGGCGGATGTAATTTTTAAACGCTTCCTTGCATTGTTCCCAGAAAACTATCCATACCCAAATCTTGTTGTCTCTATTGACGTTGACCTATTGAGAGGTGTCGGGCTATCTGGTCAAAAAGCAAACTACCTTCAGAACGTTGCACAGTACTGCATCCGGCAAATGGCTTATGAATTGGAAGTAGCATAAGCAACAAGATTTTTGAATTCCATGCGTTTCAAGCAAACGCGAACACGCAATAAAATAAATTGGATGTTGGGTTATAAATTATAGTCCGCATTCTTTCATACCTAAACAGCAGATTAAATTAAATCCACTTTTATGAAGGAAATTACCGACCGCCGTTATCCCATTGGAAAATTTGAATACGGCAAAACCTACTCCATTGAAGACACCCGAAAGGATATAAAAACAATTGCACGATTACCACGAGACCTCAAGAAACTTATCAAAAAACTTCGTGATGGTGCGCTTGACAAATCCTATCGGAATGGAGGTTGGACTGCCCGACAAGTGATTCACCACCTCGCAGACAGTAACCTGAACGCTTACACTCGTTTTAAGCTCGCCGCTACTGAAACTGCACCCATCATTAAGCCCTATGAAGAAAAACTGTGGGCTGAAACGGAGGATGGCAAGCACGGCTCCCCTAAAACCTCGTTAAAACTGCTCTCCGCATTACATTCCCGTTGGATTGATTTCTTGACTTCGCTTTCCGAAGATGATCTGGACCGTGGTTATTACCATCCAGCCAGCAAGCGCACGGTTTCGATTCGCGAAGCAATTGCAATGTATGCATGGCACGGCAAACACCACCTTGCACACATTAAAATTGTAGTGGATGGTAATTTTGAAAAGCCTGCCCAAAAAGGCATGGAGGAAAGTGCCCCAAAAGCAGTAAAAACCTCGGGCAAAAAAGTCGCTAAAGCATCGAAGGAAGCTGACGAAAAGCCTAAGAAGCGCGTGATGAGCGAAGCGCACAAAGAAAAAATTCGTGCAGCACAACAAGCGCGCCGTGCGGCCGAAAAAGCTGCTAAGCCGACTGAAGAAGTGATGGATGCCGCCACTGCACCCAAAAGACGGGGCAGACCACAAACCAAAGGTAAAGCGGTATTGGTGGCAAGTTCTTCCGATAAACCCAAGCGCGCCCGCCGTACCGCTGCGGAGGTAGCCGCTGAAAAAGCTGCTAAAGCTGCGCAGCCGAAACTTTCCCGCGCTGAAGTGATGGCTAAAGCCCGCGCTGCTGCTGCTGCCAATCGCGCTGCAAAAGCACAGACAGCCCCAGCCAAGGCTAAATCTGCACCAGAAAAAGCCACCCGCACCCGCCGCACCGCTGCAGAAGTAGCTGCTGAAAAAGCCGCAAAGGCTGCACAGCCCAAACTTTCTCGCGCTGAAGTCATGGCAAAAGCCCGTGCTGCCGCCGCTGCCAATCGCGCTGCAAAAGCACAGACAGCCCCAGCCAAGGCTAAGGCTGCACCAGAAAAAGCCACCCGCACCCGCCGCACCGCTGCAGAAGTAGCTGCTGAAAAAGCCGCAAAGGCTGCACAGCCCAAACTTTCCCGCGCGGAGGTCATGGCAAAAGCCCGCGCTGCTGCTGCCGCAAATCGCGCTGCAAAAGCACAGTCCGCTCCAGCCAAGGCTAAGGCTGCACCAGAAAAAGCGACCCGCACACGCCGCACCGCTGCGGAGGTAGCTGCTGAAAAAGCTGCTAAAGCTGCACAGCCTAAACTTTCCCGCGCAGAGGTCATGGAAAAAGCCCGTGCTGCCGCCGCTGCCAATCGCGCTGCAAAAGCACAGTCCGCTCCAGCCAAGGCTGCTCCGGAAAAATCCACGCGTACGCGCCGCAGTGCAGAAGAAGTAGCCGCTGAAAAAGCTGCTAAAGCTGCACAGCCCAAACTTTCCCGCGCTGAGGTGATGGAAAAAGCCCGTGCCGCTGCCGCTGCCAATCGCGCTGCAAAAGCACAGTCCGCTCCAGCCAAGGCTGCTCCGGAAAAATCCACGCGTACCCGTCGCAGTGCAGAAGAAGTGGCTGCTGAAAAAGCTGCTAAAGCTGCACAGCCTAAACTTTCCCGCGCCGAGGTGATGGAAAAAGCCCGTGCTGCTGCCGCTGCCAATCGCGCTGCAAAGGCCGCAGCCAAATCTAAATAATTCCGTTCTGGCTACGCAAAAACGTATCCATACAAGAACAGCAAATAGTAAGAGAAACAGACCGAAATCAATCAGCATTAAGCGGCCTCCAATGATATGGGGGCCGCTTTTTTTGTGATTTGATTATTCGGGGTGCGACTTCAAGTCGCACCCCGAATTTGAAGGGTACACTTTTTCTCATGTTAAGCCAAATCAACGTTTATGTCCCGAACGGCCTCGGAGAGGCCCAACGTTTGTAGCAAATCAACGTTTATGTCCCGAACGGCCTCGGAGAGGCCCAACGTTTGTAGCAAATCAGCGTTTATGTCCCGAACGGCCTCGGAGAGGTCCAACGTTTGTAGCAAATAATGGTGTATTTATCCGGACCTCGGAGAGGTCGAACGTGTGTGCCAATCCGCAATGTTCGAGCTCTCCGAGGTCATCCAGAATGGTTTAACAACGGTTATTTCAAAATGTCTACTCTTTGAAAGCCCCGAATTCAGCATCATATGTTCACTTACTAAATTTTCATTGGCATGTCTCCAATTACTCTACAAAGCAGTCAGTATTTACTTGCTTCACCCTTCTTCGAACGAATGTGGAAAGCCGCAATTTTCATGGTATTGTTTATTTTGCTTTCATCAAACCTTTTTAGCCAAGGCCATTTCTACTTCCAAAAAGTGAAAGAGGGAGAAATGCTCTTTTCCACGGGAAAATATACTGAATCTGCAAATTGTTATTCCAATGCTTTTAAATCTGCTGGATGGGCAGGTTACTTGCCAGACCGATTAAATGCCGCACGGGCATGGGCGATGGCTGGTGTTTTAGATTCGGCATTCTTTAACCTGTTTCGAGTTGCCGAGAAATTGGACTACGGAAATAAGGAAGAATTGCATTCCGACCGATACTTTCACTCTATGCGCTCAGATAGGCGTTGGACAGCACTCTGTGAGCGGGTTGAAAAGAATTCTTATAGCTATCAAAATAAGGTGTTGGAAGGAGCGACACTCTATAATAAAGGTAATTACCCTGAAGCCGCAAAGTGCTATTCTGATGCTTTTCGGGCCGTTGGCTGGCAAGGATCTACAACCGATCGGTTGAATGCAGCACGTGCTTGGGCTATGACAGGCATTTTAGATTCAGCCTACTTTCACTTGAACAAAATCGCAGAAAATGGGGAAGTTGACAATCTCGAGGCGTATCATGCGTACCAGTATTATTGGGAAGCGTTGGAAACAGACGAACAATTCCAGTCTCTGCGCTCAGAGGCACGTTGGTCAGAGCTCTGTGATAGGGCTAAAGCCCATATTCCTACTATGCCCGAATTGGCAAAAACTTTAGAAAAAGTATTGGAAACTGATCAACAGGATCGTTTAAAAATTGATTCCATTTCAGCCCAATTTGGCCATGAATCCGAGCAAATGACTCAGCTCAGAAAAATAATTGGCATACAAGATTCCATTAATTTAGATATTGTCATGGCAGTATTGGAAAAATATGGTTGGTTAGGAAAAAAAGAAATTGGCTGGGCGGGTACACTGGCCCTTTTTCTGGTGATCCAGCACGCGCATTTGGAAGTCCAGGAAAAGTACCTTCCTCTTTTTAGAGATGCGGTATCGTCCGGAGACGCTAATGGAGCACACTTGGCAACTTTAGAGGATAGAGTGTTGGAACGAAATGGAAAAAAACAGTTGTATGGTACTCAGGTTATGAGAAACCCAGTTTCTGATGAGATACAATTTTACCCTATTGAAGACGTAGACAATGTAGAGGTCCGGCGCAGTAGCGTGGGCCTTGGCCCTCTTACTGAATATGCGAGGCACTTTGGCATTATTTGGGACGCAGAAGCTATTGAAAAAAACAAAAAAATGATCGCTGGGCCACCTGAGAAGAAATAAGCGAATTGGCACCAAATTCATAACCCATCACCTTCAACTATATAACTATGACCCGCCTGCTACCCTTTATCACACTCCTTTCACTATTCTTAGTACCGGTCGCTCCTGCGCAAAACCTGATTCGAAATGGAAGTTTTGAAGAGCATGCTCCTCAAACCTGTCTCAATTGCAATATTGCTTATGGAAAATATCCAGGCATGGTGTACCACTGGGACAATGCAGACTGGGGATGCATTCTCTGTGACAAAGACTATAAAAGAAATTCAGATGAAATAAGAGCCAACTATTGCCCCTTAGACAAGGTCTCACCCTTTGAAGGTAAGGCGATGATTCAAATGCAATATCGTCCTCAAGTAGGAGGAAATATCCACGAGGGAGCTGATTATCTACGTGCCAAAACCACACAATCCATGGAGGTGGGGCAATTGTATGAAATAAGTTTCTGGATTAATATTGAAAGCAAAAAGCGGTCCGACCCTGATTGGGCCAGCCATATCGGCATTGCATTATTACCCCAAAACCTTAAAATGCACGGCCTGTATGATACTGAATTGATCCTGCCATTTCTCAAAATTGATACGGTAATTTATGATGCCTGGTATCAGGTAAAGTGGCGGGTCAGACCACTTTGCACCAGCAATTACCTCATGATCGGAGTGTTTGAAGACCATCAATGGCATCAAAACAGCAGCTACGTGGAGGTGAACTATTTTATAGATAAGGTGTCCGTGACGGAAATACCCTCCGTGTCGGCGGTTTCTGACAGTTCCATCTATTATTGCAGCCGTTATGATCCTGTATCGCTCGGGGTGCCGCCCCAAATGGACAATCAGACCTTGTTGTTTCAAAACGATGCATTTGCTTTGTCCGAAGCGCATAAGACGGTTTTGGACTCTTTTGTGGTATTCGCCAGAAAATATCCGGATCTGGTTTTTGAGATATCAGGACATACCGACAGCGTCGGAACACAAAATCAGCAATTGTCGGAAAACCGGGCGCAATCCGTCCTGCAATATTTAACCGAAACGCACAAACTTCCGGCATTTCGGTTTATTCCGCTGGCGATGAGCAGTAAAGAACCTTTTCGACCGAACCGCACGGAGGAGGGCAGGATTTTGAACCGACGCGCAGAGATTAGGCAATCTCACTTGGATTTGGCCAGTATCTTTTATAGAGAAGCTTTAAAAGCCGTAGAAGCAAAGCGCTATTCAGAAGTTTTTTCATGCTTGAATAAATGGTTGTTAAAGCTCAACCAGGGTCATGGTAGTGGAATAATTATGCAATTCGACCCACGTTTTGAGGTGCTGCACAAGGACAAACGTTGGAATATGCTGGATCAAAAAATCCGGAACAAATACAGCAAGCTTAAATATCCGCGCTACGCCTTTATACTGGACTCCTTACGCATGGATGATCTCAGTGCTACTGGCGCACTCACCTCGATGGGTTATCAAAAGGGCCTCAATGCCTTGTCAGGCTACCATCCGGAACTGGACGCTGCGCCTTATGAAATGTCGCCGTTGTCAGAGGAAATCATCCAAAAAAAACGCGCATTGCATTTCGTGGCACTGCGAACAATCCTTAAAAAAACGGGCTGGCCCAAAAAATCTGAATTTGGGGATAGTGCCAGTGGATCGGCTTTTGCTATTTTGTTCAACTCAAAAGAAATCACAGAATACCTGCATTGGCTTCCCGAGATCGAAAAATCCTGTAAAGAAGGCGAAACACCCTGGATAAACTATGCACTCCTCTTTGATAAATGCAGGGTCTCCTTGGGGCAACCGCAACGTTATCTTACACAAATTGAAAAACTCGAGAACGGGGAACTCTCGATTAAACCCTGGGAAGGCGACGAAGATAGTGTCAATGACCTCCGGGCTAAAATTGGATTGCCGCTGCTTTCACAGCAGGTGTCAGAAGCGATGCGTAAGCAGAAATAGGAAAAATCCTTATGTAGCTCCCGAATACAGCATCATTTAATATTTGAGAAAAGAAAATCCACCATTTTGCCTGATTGCCAGATACGCGATTGCATTTGCGACGAGATTATTCGGGGTGCGACTTCAAGTCGCACCCCGAATTTAACATCATTGTAAGCTGTAGAACAGAAAAAACCGGATGAATTGATGGCCCTGCGAGGCCCGTACCGCAGAAAAATCCAGAGCGTAATTTTGTTAAAATTTGACATTTTACAACAATTATCTTGCGGAATTCCAAAATACCATTTAATATTGTTCTTGAAACTGTAAACATTCCTTAATCAAACACCGCTCATTTAACATGAAAACCGCA
>CAZKBH010000015.1:59981-62254 GCA_964550795.1 uncultured Saprospiraceae bacterium | reverse complement strand
TACCGCATACCGCATACCGCATACCGCATACCGCATACCGCATACCGCATACCGCATACCGCCGAAGTTCCCAAAGTTCGACTTTTTCTCTGATTTGCGCAAGTATTAAAGCAGAAAAGATACCGCTTCTGATCCTGAAGCATTGTAATAAGCCTGGCTTTTCCCTTACCGTAACGTCTTATAATTAGTATTTCTCGAAGCCACGCTTCGACGGTGCCTCATATTTCTACTTTAGCCAACACAGAGTGGTTTTGAACCATACTACTGGACATTTTCCGAAATCGAGACCTATAAGGTTTTTGGAAACCTTATAGGTCTGGTAGCAAAGCAAAAATGTCCAGTAGTATGGTTTTGAACCCATCATCTCAAAATCAGGCTTTTACCGCACTCAAATCATCAAAATCCCAAAAATTATAGTATAAACACTCCTTAATCAAAGTAAAAACACGCATGTCATTCAACTTCCCCTTTTACCGCCAACTCGATGCCATGGATTGCGGCCCCACCTGCCTGATGATGGCCGCTGCTGCCCATGGCCGACAATTTCCCCTGACATACCTGCGCGAGCGTAGTTACCTCAGCCGCGAAGGCGTTTCTGCCCTGGGCATCATGGAAGCAGCAGAGGCCATCGGTTTTCGGACCATGACCGTGAAAGTACCTTTTGATACTGGGAAAGACACGGCTTGCCTGCTAAATGCCCCGCTCCCCTGCATTGCGCACTGGAACCAGGAGCATTTTGTAGTCATATATAAGGTCTCGCGCAGCCACATCTGGATCGCCGACCCGGGGGCAGGGAAATTTAAACTTACCCGGAAAGATTTCGAAAAATCCTGGCTCAGTGATGCTGATCAAGGGGTGCTGATTCTCCTGGAACCTATTGATGTACGTTGTGGAGATGGGAACATTCGATCCTTCATTGATGATCCCCCTTAGGATATAAGACAAAAATTGGATCTCAAGGCAACGGTATCAGCAAGGAACAGCGCCAGCGTATTTTGATTGCACGAAGGCCGTATTGTAGAACAGGATACAGACGAGGAATTGGTAGGCCGACGATGCGCATTCTTTGATCTGGTAACTGGAACTGGGTTCTTGATAAACGATAAACACATCACCTACTTTAATCATCCAAACACTTCTTTATGAATATTTTCGCTGATCTTTTTTTGATCCAAAGAATTGACCATCTCATCCGCACCAGAGCCACAGGTACGCCTGTCCAACTAGCAGAGCGTCTGAATATCAGTGAGCGCAAACTCTACCGACTGCTGGGCGAATTCCGTGACCAAGGCTTCCCTATCGCCTATGATAAGCAGGCAGACACCTATTATTACTCAGAACCGGTTAAAATCGAGTTTTCCATTCTGGTAGGGCAGGAAAATCTGTTGACAATCCGGGGTGGCAAAAAAAAATTGGATGTTTTTTCTGGACTGCCAAATTCTGGCAGTGGGGACTTGCACCTTTGTAATGCTTCTTGACCTTTTACAGTTCGCGCGAGTGAGGGGTGGAGGAGCCGGGGAAATGCTGAAAACCCGTCAAAGAGTAGGCATAAATTTTAAATTTTTTCACCCATCTGATAGTAATTTCGCGATCAGGTTAAAATGAACTTTTATGAAATATTTAACATCTGCCATCTTGCTTTTAATGGTATCTCTTCTTTTCTATTGTACAAAGTTTGAAAAACAACTTGATACTCATAAAGTGGATATTTTAAAAGCCCAATACAGAGGAGCAGAGGACTGTTCTATGGATCCAGTCATTGTAGTCCTCGATACGGTAAACTATGATGTAACCAAAATAGGTTACTATCACAACCTAATGCTATCATATGTTGAACAAAATATGGGAAAGGTTGCCTTTCAAGATAGTTTTCATTTCGCAAAGTACTTAGATACACTGATTTACAATGGACTGATGGAGGCCTCCCCAGGGCAAACGCATGAATATGGAGGCGTGATATAAATTGAACTCCATATGTTTGTTGGAAAAACGAGATGGCTGAGATAGAAAGTTTGCTAGGGAGTCTTTTGGATCACTTGAATGAGGTTCCAGAACCTCGTCAGAGCGGGAAAATCGAGTATCCATTGGACGAGATTTTGTTTTTGACGATCAGTGCAGTTGTAAGTACCTGCTCAGAATGGGACGAGATAGTTGACTTTGGAGAAGACAAATTGGATTGGTTGCGGCGCTATCGCCCCTATCTGAACGGCATTCCATCTCATGACACCTTGAACCGGGTTATGTCATTGATCGACCCTGTAGCATTCGAGCAG
>CAZKBH010000015.1:19467-59971 GCA_964550795.1 uncultured Saprospiraceae bacterium | reverse complement strand
CAACATCCAATTGCCAGAGGGCACGTTAATTAGTATTGATGGCAAGAAGTTGCGCAGTAGTGCTACCAAGTTGGAACAACAGACCGCCCATGCAGAAGGTGGCAAGTCTGCGGTGCATTTGGTGGAGGCATGGTGCAGTGATTTGTCGCTCTGCCTAAGTATCCGCCAAGTAGCGGAGAAGACCAACGAGATTAAAGCAATTCCATTGATTTTAAACGACTTAGAATTGGATGGCTGTGTAGTGAGCATAGATGCGATGGGGTGTCAGAGGGAAATTGTCAAAGAAATCATCTCCAGAAATGCTGATTATGTGATTGGTTTGAAAGGGAATCAGGCGACCTTATCAGCGGGCGTAGAAGCGACTTTTGAGGCTTATGCATCCGAATGTAAGGATGAGCAGTATGCCAAGGATACCTCAGTTGACCATGGTCGTATAGAAGAGCGTATTTGCCGGATTTTAAACGCTGAGAGGCTCCCTGAATGGGTTCCAAGAGCAGATTGGGCAGGGCTAAATACGATCATCCAAGTCCAAAGTGAACGAATAATCATGGCCAGTGGCATAATCACGCAAGATACTCGATACTACATCAGTAGCCTTCAACTATCAGCAGAGCATTTAGCAGCCTATGTTAGAGGCCACTGGGGAATCGAAAACCAATTACACTATATGTTAGACGTGTTTTGGGGCGAAGATGGAAGCCGAAAACGAATCGCTTGCGCCGCTGCTAATTTTGGAACAGTACTCAGAATCGCCCATAACTTGGTCAAAACACACCCTGAAAACATCAGTATAAAGCGCAAACGAAAAAAGGCCGACCGGTCAGACTATTATCGTGAACAAATCCTCCGATTACAAACATGAAAACAGATTTCTATCCGCTCAAACGTTCATGCGTTTGCCCTGTGGAGGCCTCCCAAACACATGAAGATATATTTAAGTATATACCATTGCCAGATTTGACTTCCATCCCCACTGAATTAAAGTTGTCTTTTTTAGAAGAAGCTTCAGTTGACAGTATGAAGCAACGAATAATCAATAATATTGACCAGATGCATTCGCTCGGAGCCATTAGCTCGCAGGAAAAGTCTATACTTAACTCGTATATAGACGACTTTTGTGCAGGGAATTCAATAAATTATGATACCATTCTTGCTCAGATTACCGCAGTGCCAGACAAACCTTTCGATGGTGCAATTTCTCGATTTCTTGTAACTTTGGGTCGTCAGTCGTATTGCTGGTGGGAACATTATTTAGTAGCCGAATTCCCGAACCAAGAACCACCAATAGTAGAGATTGCTTTAAATGACTTATTGTCAGGAGCTGTTGGCTGGGGATGGTATGTTGTTAGTAATTGGAGTCATCATTACGAGTCTGATTTTGGCATGAATGGTCTTAACTTTGCTGGTCAAGCTGCGTTGTTTGGTTCAGCAGGGGCAGTACGATTTTGATAAGTGTCAATACGTTTGATTAGTGCCCAGCCATTCTCGGTTTGTTAACATTTGAGGCGACAAGTGGCTGTTTAGACTTTAACTTGGTCAGGTTAGAACCATATTTAAGGCAAAAACAACTAAAATCTGATTGAAAATTGCCTTTTTGACCAGTCTATACCTTAGATGTTTTTACAAACCGAGAATCGCTGATTAGTGCCGATGAAATAACAACCTCATGGTGAGGTTGTTATTTCATCGGCACTAAGAGCATTACGAAAACATTTTTGTTTCAACATCGGTAACCGTTGTATAATTTTGAACTGAACAACATTTCGGCTGGATGAATTTCTTTCACGAGATCGCCAAAGGCTGCGTAAGAACAACAAAAAGTCTTGAATCGGTCCTCATCATCGCCCAAAATGAAAAAATATTTTCACCAAGTTAAATCAGAAATTCATGATAAAATCTAACTTAAAATTGGCATTTGCTAAATTTTGTTTGGCATTCACTTTGATTGCAATATGCAGAGACATCTGGCCTTGGGGCGGGTTCTTAGAAAATTCTACTTCATCAGATTCGTCACATGAAAAATATACACTATCTGCATTGCTAGCAGTGGTCTTTTTTATATCGGATAAAATAAGGGATTATGATAATAGGGTCTCCTCTTCTGAGTCGCAACCGGAATAAACTTTCCGCCAGGAAATGTCCGGCCAGGTACGGATCATTACAGAAGACCGCCGGGTTCTGGAGCGCGTTTTTGGACAATTGCGGGATTTATTAAAAACTCAATAGCGCATATACCAACATGGAAAAATATCAACAGAAAAACAGCTTATTTAAGTCGTGGTTTATTTGGATCATGTATATTCCACCTTTCATCATTCTGTCCGTACACTTTGCCAAACATCCGGAGGAACTCACCCTCAAATCGCCCGAATTTTGGCTTATTCTTTTGGGAACCCTGCTTCCTTTAGCACTCCTACTGGCAATGCGCTTTGAACTGTCGGTCAATGAAGCTGAAATCCGGTACCGGTACTTTCCGCTACAGTGGAAGCCCAGAGTACTCTCATGGAAACATATCAAGTCGGCACGGATGGTTAAATTTAACCCGGTTCGTCACTATTTGGGTAGTGGATACAGAAAAAGTAAAAAATACGGACGTGCATTTGTGGTGCAGGGAGATATCGGATTGCTGGTAACCGACATCTATGGCAATCGAACGAACTTTGAAATCACGAATAAACACGATTTTGAATCATTTGTGACCAGGCATAATCTGCAGCAGGTAGATCTTAAAATTGTGAAATTGGAAGAAACCATATAAATACTACATCATGAAATCAATATGCTTATCCATCGCCTTTTTATGCACCGCTTTACTCGCTGCACAGGAACAGGATTACCCTCGAAGCATAAGCGCCTACGTGAATTTGTGGCATTTATATAGTTCGCAGGGAAACAGCACTTCGGCCCAGGCTCCGGGCATTCGGCAAGTGTTCAAACAGACGCCCTTTTTGATGGGGATAGACATAACCCAACGGTTGAATAAGCGCTGGCATTATTTTTTAAGCGCCCAAGGTTCGTTGTACTATGTCACCAGCCAGACAACCATCACGCCACCACAACCTTTATCTCCCTCTACCGCCGCTATTGAAGGCCAAGTCAGTGACTTTGAAGCTTTCCAGGTGATGGTTGGAGGCGGAGCCCAGTATCGGATTTTAGAAAACAAATGGACTTTTATCCGCTTGAGTGCGGGCCTGTTTGGCGCTTATACCCACGACCGGAATGAAACCGCTCAGGGAATTGAACTGCTTAAAGTTGATTCGCCCACAAATACCCTTGTATGGGAGGCTGGCGGAACGGTGGAACACAGCGTTACCCGTCGGTTCGTGCCAGTGGGTCGGCTCGGAATGGGCGGGCAATACATATTCCAACGCGTGCCCCGTTTTTCCATTGGGGCCGATCTTTTCTACTACGTCGCCCCCAAGTTCATCGAAGGCTCCTGGACGCGCGATCTGCCGGGTACTAATACTTTGGCTACCCAAGGCAGCTATCAGGCGGGTTTGAATAATTTGATGATAGCCGTTCAGGTAGCGTATCGTTTTTGAGGGGGGTACTAGCGCTTGAACCCATGAACACCAGTCTAAGCATCCTTTTTGCGCTCGCGACCACATTACTGAGTTGCACTAAAAAGCAGGATATAGCCTATATTACGGCTCTGGAGTTGTGTGCGCAAAAGAATGCGTCCGAAAATCTGTCCTTAAATCTTTCTACGCTCGACTGCGTAATTGGTTCCACATTCCCTCAATTTGAATGCACGAGCATTTCCAATGAAAAAATAGACCAGAATTACTTCAAAGACAGAATAACTATTGTTAATTTTTGGTTTGAGGGCTGCGCGCCTTGTGTGGCCGAAATACCCGGGTTTAATCAATTGGCAGCGAAATACAGCAAAGAACCGCTCCGATTCCTCGCAATTTCACGGGATAGCAGGCAAGATGTCGTAACTTTTTTAGTGCGGCACCCCTGGGATTTTGACCATGTTAGTGATGGAGAATCCATTATAATGGGTATCTTTCGCTGTCCTTGGGGATATCCGACTACTTTTTTGGTTGATCAAAAAGGAAAAATTGCTAAGGTCATAGCTGGAGGAGCCTCCGATTCTACCGCGATAAAGCATATACAAGAAGGTTTGATTCCGTCAATTGATCGTCTTTTATGGGGTGGGTAGGGATAGGAAATCAGGCTAACCATTTATACTATCAATCAATTGATCAACCACTATAAATTTTATGAACATCCATTCCCTTTCTCTCTATCTGATTTGTTTGATTTCCACCTGTCAAGCATTTGCACAAAAAAGCATACTCCGAAATGGTGGGTTTGAGGAACATGGGGATCAAAAGTGTTTGAGTTGTTATCAATCTACTTCTCAATATGCTTCTCTCGTCTATAATTGGAGCAATGGCGGGTGGCTCTGCATACTATGCGATATAGACTATAAACAGAATTCAGACGATAAAAAAGGAAAGATGTGTCCCATGGACAAAATATCGCCCCAGTCAGGCAAATCAATGATCTCTATGGTTTATAAGCCGGGCACGAATGGAATTTTTGGTGGGGTAGAAGGAGCTTCTCATTTGTCTGCCCGTACTACTGAGTCAATGCGAGTCGGGCAGGTGTATGAAGTTAGTCTTTGGTTGTACATTCAACACGCAAAACGGCACGACCCGGATTGGGGCAAACACTTAGGGATCGCCCTTTTACCACAAAATTTGTCCTTTTTTAACACCGGGAGGAAGGCACTTATTTTCCCATTTATGGGAGTTGATACATTGATTTATGAACAGTGGTATCAAGTGAAATGGCGCATTAGGCCTTTGTGCACCAGCAACTACCTGATGATCGGTGTTTTTGCAGACCCCCAGTGGCCGAGTTCTCGAAGTTTTTCTGATGTGCATTATTTCCTCGACAATGTATCCGTCGTGGAGATGCCCGAAACTTCTGCTGGGTTAGACAGCTCCATTTATTACTGCAGTCAATATGATCCCGTTGCACTAGGCGTAAAGCCTTTGATGGACAGTAAAATTTTATTGTATGAAAACGATGCGTTCGAGTTGACCGACGAACACCGAACGGAATTAGATTCCTTCGCCGGATTTGCAAATAAGTATCCTGACTTGATTTTTGAATTGTCTGGACATACCGATAGCATCGGGAATGACAATCTTGCCCTGTCGCAAAAACGAGTACAAGCCCTATATAAATATCTGACCGAAGTACTTCAATTCCCACCGCATCGCTTCTATACGCTCGCCTTGGGCGGCAGTTCTCCTTATCGCCCCAACGATAGCGATGAAGGCCGCAAGTTGAACCGCCGTATCGAAATAATGCAATCGGACCTGACATTAACCAATATGTACTACCGATACGCATTGAAAGCCCTTGGAGATAAAAACAAACCCATGGCTTTTTCTTATCTGGACAAGTGGATATCAGCGAAAAAAGATGAAAATGGTACGCTCATGCTACTGTTGTTTGACCCCCGATTTGATTCTCTGAGATTGGATAAGCGCTGGAATATTATGGAAAGGAAAGTCCGCGACAGTTATAAAAAATTCAAACAAGCAAGCGCGTCCTTCTTGATAGATTCACTTCGATTTGATGCTTGCCGATTTTCAGGCGGAGTAATGAATTTTATGTTAAATTCTCTTCCAGGGTATATTCCAGGAGATGAGCATTTCACGGTGGATTTACCAGGGACTACAGAGGCCGCAGCTCAAAAGCACTACCGATCACATTATCATACGATTCTCCCCATTTTAGAAAAAACAGGTTGGCCCAAAAAAGGAGCGTTTAGTGAGAGCGCAGTTAACAATGCTTTTCACTTGTTATTCAACGCTGAGGATATCGTCGCATACCTTAAATGGCTTCCATACTTGCATCAGGCTTGTGAGGCAGGTGAACTCCCCTGGATTATGTATGCAAAATGCTACGACCAGAGCAATCTTTTGTTGGGCAAGCCCCAGCGTTACCTGACGGGCTATCAGTTACTTGAGGGTGGCGAGATACAACTGCCCCTGCCCCCTTGGGAGGGTGATGAAGATACCATAAACGATTTTAGGGCAAAAATAGGCCTTCCGCTGCTTCCACAAATAGTAGTTGACGCTATGAAGTTAAAGAAAAAAGTAGGCGATAATTGATTGATTTATAGCCAACAGGGTGGTTTTGTACATATCCCCCCCTTAAAAGGAAAAAAGACCACTTTTAAAACATAAAAATGAGGCCTATGTTATATCCATTTCACACGATTTACTAGTCATGTCATTGCGTACGCTGATTTGTTCTGCCTTACTTCAAGTCTGCATTCTGGCTGCTTTGCACGCGCAAAACAGCTCCCTCAAAGCGATAGCCTGGGGAGAACCCCTTGGCAACAACTATATCCAGCGCCTCAAACCGGCAACGGGTGGAGGGGCGTGGCTTTTGGCTGGGCCCACCAATGATGCAGGCCCGGCGACGCCCTCGCAATTGATTCGAATAGGAGCGGATGGCAACCCGGTGGGCGTTGCCCGAAAAATCCAAAATGCGTTCAACTCGCCCGGAGCCGTATTACTAGATTTTGCAGAAAGCGCATCAGGTGAAAAATACGCGATTATCCTGACCGATGAAGAGCCGTTTCCAACGGTAGTGGTAGGGGCGCAGCTCTTTCTTGCCAGATTTGACGCCAACTGGAATCCTTTATGGGTCAGATTGCTCAACCAGCTCGGGACAAACCTCTCCTCCGCTCATTTCAGGTTGCGGGTAACCCAAGAGGGTTGGGCCTGTGTGCATGGGATTATTGCGGCAGATTACACACTTGCCTGCTTCACTCCTGAAGGATCGCTTGCCTGGTCAACCGCACAATCAACAGGAGCGCAAGGATTGGGATTGGTGCTCATCAGGAGCGATATTGTGCTTTCGGCGGATGAATCCAAAGTGCTTTTTCACTCCTATTTTGAATCGGGAAATCGAATGCGGTTGCGGCTTTACGACCGGATTTCAGGCCAACTGATCGCGGGCAAAGACATCTCCGACATCAATATCTCCTCAGCAATGGCCACCCCGGATGGCGGATTTTGGGCAGTAGGACGGCAAAGCGCCGCGTCGAGTGAGTGTCTGGCCGTAAAATTGGACGCCTCCCTCGCGCTTACAGCCGGATGCGTGGTTACCGAATCCCAGGCGCGGGCCAACAGCACATTGCTCTGGGCAGACGATTCCACGTTTGTTGCCCTCATTGATGGCTTCCAAAGCAGCGTACTCCTGCGGGCGAATCAAGCCGGCGAGTTGCTCAAGGGTGTGCAATACCGGGGCCTAAGCGATATCACGCCCATACGGGCAGATGCCGTAAGCCAAGGGACAGAATTCTGGCTGGCCGCATCGCGTCGTCCCCAATCAACCAACAGCAGCTTATTACTCCGTATGGACACTTCACTGGTGCTGCCGGCATGCGCAGGTGCGCCATGGTGTGGTTTGCTTAGGCCGGCCACTTTGACCGAGGTTTCCGTACAGCCGTCATTTGGCGGCGTAAATGTAACCGCCACCCAAGCCGTTTTTGTGTGGGCGCAGGGCTTGGCGGCCGGAGTGAGTACTTTTTGTGAAGATACGCCCGCATT
This sequence comes from uncultured Saprospiraceae bacterium, assembly GCA_964550795.1. Lineage (GTDB taxonomy): Bacteria > Bacteroidota > Bacteroidia > Chitinophagales > Saprospiraceae > M3007. The sequence continues at coordinate 52,385 of CAZKBH010000015.1, read as the reverse complement.
GATTGGAGTGAGCGCCACGTTTAATCTGCCAGACACCGTTTGTGCGGGGGTGTCTTTGCGCCCGGACCAATTGGAAAATGGCGGTGCCTCCTCAGCCTTATGGGATTTCGGCCTTGGCCTGCCAGCCACGTTCAGCGGTTTGACTCCGCCAGAAGTACGATTTGACACGCCTGGCCGATTCACGATTCGCCAGATTGCGATCTCCGAATGTGTCCAGGATACTTTCACGCGTGAACTTGTGGTGCTGAACCGCCCCCAAATCTCATTACCTACCCCACTGTCTTTCTGTAAAGATACCACTATCATCCTGCAACCGCAACTTACCAACGCCACAACCTGGACATGGAGCGATGGCTGGCCCGAGCTGAATCGAGCGGTCAACAGCTCCGGATTGTATAGCCTAAGCGCAACCAACCAGGGGTTTTGCGAAGTAAGCCAGTCGCTTGAGTTGACTATTACGGTACTCGATGCAGCATTCTCGCTACCCGATTTGACGTGTAGGCTCGATCCCCTAACATTACAAACGCCGCCCCAGGCTCCTGGCACGCAGTGGACATGGCAAATCAATCCGCCCATACCCAATTGGCCTGCAAACGCCGCCGAAATCGAAGTGAATTGGCCGTCTGCCGAAATATATGCCATCACTTTGTCGCTCGAAAACAACAACTGCACCTTGTCTCAAACGCTTCTTATTGACGTGCTGGCCACACCGGGGGTGCGCATAGGAGATGACTTCAGGCTCGGGGAAGGTGCGCAGCAAATGGTCCGCCCAACCATATCCCCAGCCAATGCAAGCTATCTATGGCAAGACGGGACGCCTGAACTCAATCGGATTATCACCGATCCGGGCGTGTATATCCTAGTCGCAGAACTGGGCCAGTGCAGGGCATCGGACACGCTAAGGGTGCTTCCGGAAGTGCGCGTGTATCAACCCAACATATTCAGACCCGGAGGCATTGAAAATGAACTTTTCCGTGTCTATCCCGGGGCCGGTGTGCAGGTAGAAAGCCTCGACATCTTCGACCGCTGGGGAAGCCTGGTATTTAGCGGACAGGGACCTGATGCAGCCTGGGATGGCCTCGTCCGTGGGAAACCTGCCAATGTGGGTGTATATGTGTATGTTAGCCGCCTTCGACTTGACGAAGGAGAAGAAATCAGCATATACGGCGATGTAACTTTAGTTAGGTAATTCCCCATACTACTGGTAATTTTTGTTTTGCTGCCAGATCCGCTGGCGCTAAGCCCTCGCTCGGGTCTAAGTCAAGTAAAGCATATATACCGTAGATTTGCCACATGGTTCCAGCTGCTACACAAACTGAAAAGGTGCCGGGTATTCATATCAGTGAAACCCCACCTGAATCCTGCCCTACCTGCGGTACTACATTTGTCGGGCTGTTTTGCCATTCCTGTGGCGAAAAACGCATCTCAGCCAGCGATTTAAGCCTGCAAACCTATGCGCAATCGCTGTTGGAAGATTTTACCCACCTCGACTCCAAACTGTTCCGCACCATTCGGCTACTCTTGACCCGGCCGAGTGAACTGTCGGCGGCCTATATCACCGGGCGCAGAAGTGCATATCTCAAACCTTTGCAGGTGTTTTTGTTAGTCAACCTGATCTTCTTCCTGATATTTAGCGAAAACGATGCTTTTGCCCCGCTGTTGACATTCGTGTATGAATCAGAGATGCAATTATGGAACGGACTGCCGATTAGGACCTGGGTAGACACTTACGCTGCAGAAAGGGGCATGAGTGTGGAGGCAGCTATATCCATTATGGATACCGAAATTAGTAACCTCACCAAAGGAATGCTCTATGTATTCGTCCCATTTCTTGGTCTGGTCTTTTGGGGCTTGTTCTACAAACAAAACCGTTTGTTTCTATGCCATTTGATTTTTGCAACGCACTGGTTTGCCTTTTTTATCTTATTTATGATGATTGTTGGCGTGGCCATTTTGTTGCTCTTTAATGCACATAGTATTACCTTGCTTTTAATGTTATTAGCGGCGTTATTGCCGTTTCATTTAATAGCCACGCGCCATTTTTATGGAGGGAGTTGGTTCGCTCTGGGTATAAAAGCGGTCCTGTTTTTCGCCTTTTATGCATTTGCATATATTCTTTACCGGAAACTGGTCATGTTCGTGGCGTTTTGGGTTATTTAGCGTGCGTTGGGCTTGGTATTGAGTCAGCTTCGCGCAAGCGGACTGTAATTTGCATCATTCAAGCGGCTCCTTCTTTATTGGAAATCCCCAACATGCTCTTAAATAAGAATAGCCCCGATTAAAAATCGAGGCTATTCTATTCAAGCCTTTTACCGCTCTTGTTAAGTACCGAAGGTATACTTCTTCTTACCTTACAATGCTCAACTTCTGGAAGTAACTTTTACCGTCTTTTTCAATTCGAAGATAGTAAAACCCGTTATTGAACCCTTGTAAGTCCAGCAAAGAATTCTGCTGTGCGATCGTAAGCGCTTTTACAAGTCGTCCATTTGCATCCAGCACAGACAGTTGAGCAGGCTCCGTCAACATTTCAGGAAAAGTAATGGTGCAAAAATCCACAGCGGGGTTCGGGTAGATTTGAATGCCGGCCGCTGCTGCTTCCAGATTTTTGACACTTACCTGGCCGCCAAATCTGACATCGTCCCAATAATAAGTCTTCTCCCCGGCCATGGCTCCGGTGGTGCCAAAGTTGAAGAAGATAGAAACTTTGTTGTAGGTGCTGGCCAGGTTCAGTGCGGCCGTACCTGGTGCCTGATTACTGAAATTGAACTCCAGGGTTTCCCACTGGCCTGCCATCGTGGTGTTTGTTTCTGTTTCGACACTGACGGTTGGATCGCCTGCATTTTCTACCTTCAGGCGAATAGGCGTATTCGCATCGGGCGACCATACCCGCACGGTCATTTTGGTGCTGGATGCGGTGAAAGGGATGGGGGAGGCCAGGCCGCTGCCCCCGTTGGAAGTGCCGGCCCAAAGTTCGGCCGCCCCCGTTTTGATAGCCTTGCCTACGAGGTTCGCCGGGTTGGTAGGATCCTCAACAATAGAGGATGCGTTGCCACCAAAATCAACCAAATTATAGGCCACCGTAGCGGTGTCCTGAAAGGTGATGGGCAGATTTACCTGTGCCAATCCACCGCCTCCGCCTCCGACGAACTTGACATCATCCCAATAGTAGGTCTTCTCCCCTGCCATAGCTCCAGTAGTGCCAAAGTTGAAGAAGATAGAAACTTTGTTGTAGGTGCTGGCCAGGTTCAGTGCGGCCGTACCTGGTGCCTGATTACTGAAATTGAACTCCAGGGTTTCCCACTGGCCTGCCATTGTGGTGTTTGTTTCTGTTTCGACACTGACGGTTGGATCGGCTGCGTTTTCTACCTTCAGGCGAATAGGCGTATTTGCATCCGGCGACCATACCCGCACGGTCATTTTGGTATTGGATGCGTTGAAAGGAATGGAAGAGGCCAGGCCGCTGCCGCCATTGGTGGTGCCGGCCCAAGATTCAGCCATGTTTGTTTTGATAGCCTTCCCTACAAGGTTCGCCGGATCGGTTGGGTCCACCACGATGGAAGAGGCGTTGCCGCCAAAGTCGGTCAATTTGTAATCTACCGTAGCGGTGTCCTGAAAAGTGATGGGCAGATCTACCTGCGCTTTTCCACTGCCACCATTGAATTGCTCAATGTCGTCGATATAAAAGGTGAAATTGGAAGAGCCGTTTCCAATCGTTCCAAGGTCGAAAATGAATACCATTTTTTGGTAGATATTCGCAGGATTGGCGCCTGTGAAGTCAAAAACCAGGGTTTCCCATGCATTGCCAACGGTTGTTACTTCTTCTTGTTCGTAGGCAATTGCCCCATTGGTTGGGTTCTCTATTTTCAACAACACTTTGCGGCCTGCGCCCGGTGTCCAAACTTTTATTTTAAAATGCCTGTTCGTTGATAAATCAACCGGGTTGGCTAGTTCCAAAAAGCTGCCACCCCAGGGATCACCGGCATTTTTGATCATACGCGCCACTTTGGCGCTGGTATTGATCCCGGACATATCGGGGTTATCCTCCCGGCTCATTTGCCCGCCGCTAAAATCGGTGAACGTGTAGGGAATGGTGTTTGACTCAAAGTCAATTGGGAATGTGATCTGCCCATGCCCTAAAGCAGATAAAAGCAGAAACGAAAAAAGAGTGAAGTACTTCATTGTGTCAATTTTTACAATCATTAAAAAGATAGCCTCAACGGTTTGTGAGGCCAGAAATGTTAAAATTTGAGTTGTTGGTGCATGTCCCACAGGCCCCAATAAGCACCCACGTCGCCTTCGGCGCCTACTTTCCAGGATTCATCGAAGGAGGAGAAATAAAAGATCTCGATGTTCTCCTCACGAGCCCATTGCTGGGCATTGATGAAGTATTTCATGGCATTCTCCGCAGAGGGTTCAGCACCTTCAAGACTTTTCCCCTGGCTCGGCCAGCCCGTTTCCGTGATAATCACTTTTTTGCCATTAGCGGCCTGTACTGCCTGCTGGTACATCTGTTTCATGTATACCAATGAATAGTCTATCTGACAGCCTTCCCAAAAAGGATAACAATTGGACAGAATAACATCGCAAGCCTCCGTGATTCTGGGGCAATCGGTGAACTCGTAATAGGCGTCCACATACCCAACCTGCACCTCCGGGATCGCCTTTTTTACTCGGTGGATGTAATTCAGTAAGTCATCCTCGCTCAGGTCTTTCCGGTAGAGCACTTCGTTGCCAACAGCGGCAATGTCCACGTAGCCTTCCTGGGCCAATTGTATGAGGCCGTTAATTTCCTGTTCGTTCAGGTCTTTATCCTTTCCCAACCAGGCGCCCACGAGGGTTTTTATCCCGAACTCACGCGCTACTTTTGGCACCAGCTCGTTGCCTTCTATACAGGAAAAGGAGCGTATCCATTTCGTGTAAGGGGCAATGATTGTCATGCGCCGCCGGATCTGCTCAATGGTTAATACGTCGCCGGGCTCCTGGCCTTCTTCGTATGCACTGTAGCAGAGGCCATGCATGCCACTTTCCAATGTTTGCCGAAATAGGTTTTGAACCTGTTCGGGAGATTTGCCGGAATAGTCTATTCCAGAGAGGGTTAAGATTTTTCCTTGTTTAAATGACATGATTTTAGGATGCTTTTAGTGTGAAGCAGACGGGCCATGGGGTTGTACAAAAAGGTCTCTCATTGGTTTCTACAAGAAATAATGTTTGAATTCTGGCTAATCGAATCCTATAAGGTTTTAAAAACCTTATAGGATTTTATGAGAATCAAAATATAATTCCGCAACAAATTTTCAATCTAGACTTTTGACATAACCCCAATCCCAATTTCAACCAAACTTTTGTTTTTCATTGATATCCCACAAGCCCCATTGCGTACCCACTTCCCCTTCGTGATGAAGTTTCCAGGATTCGTCGAAGGAGGAGAAATAGAACATTTCAATGTTATGGTCTGTAGTCCAGTGCTGGGTATTGACAAAGTATTTCATCGCATTTTCAGCCGATGGATGGGCGCCCTGTACATTTTGCCCCTTGCTTGGCCAACCTGTTTCCGTGACGATCACTTTTTTGCCTTTGGCTACCTGATTCGTCAGGGTAACCATGTGTTGCAGGTAATGCAAGGCGTGTTCATTATCGGCACCTTCCCAGAACGGGTAGCAGTTGATCAAAATCACGTCGCAGGCATCTACCAAAGCGGGCTTGTCGAGGAAATGATAATAGGCATCTACATAACCCAAGGGTATGTGTTTGGGCAGCAATGCTCTTACTTGCTGCAGGTATTGAATGATGGCTTGTTCGGAAAGCTCATTGCGCTGTAATACTTCGTTGCCCACCGCTGCGATGTCCACCAATCCTGCTTCAGCCAATTGGACGAGCGCCTTGATTTCTCTTTCGTTTCTTTCCTTGTCCTGACTTATCCAGGCGCCCACCATGGTTTTCAAATCTTTTTCCCGGGCCACTTTTGGAATCAATTCATTTCCCTGGGTACAGGAGAAGGAACGAACCCATTTGGTATGGGGCGCAACGATTTCCATACGCCGGCGAATCTGGGATTCAGACAAGGTATCTCCCACGCCCTGACCTTCGGTGTATGGGCTGAAACACAATCCGTGTAAGCCTTTGTTGAGCGAGTGCGCAAACAACGACTTGATTTCCGTCGTGGATTTTCCGCTGAAATTCAAACCCGTGCTGGTGTTCAAATTCAATCCTTTACTCAGTCCAAGCAATTTGCCAGACAAATAAGCAGAGGAACTGGTCGTGGCTGCTTTTTTCTGATTGATGGCTGTCCGTATTTCCTGAGCGCGTTCTTCAGACACATCATAATCGCGCATGATCCACATCGCAATCAAGGTTCCCGCAATAGGAACTACCGAAAAGAACATCCTTAGTCCCGATACCGCACCTTCTGGCTGGACGTCCGCATCGGGGGTGAACCCTACAAAACTCATGATAGCGCCGCTCATCAAGCCGGCAATGGCAAAACCAAATTTCACCATCCACCAGTAAATAGCGCCGAAAATGCCTTCCCGTCGTTTGCCTGTGTTCAATTCGTCCAAATCACATACATCCGCAGTCATAGACATCATCAGGGTGAACAAACTGCCGATACCAAAGGAAAAGAATGGAAGTGCGAACATGTACATGTACGGTTTGCCGGGCACAAACAGGAACCAAAACAAGAAATATCCGATGAGGGAGATACCCTGCGAGAGCATAAAGGCATTTTTCTTGCCCATTTTCCCGGACATCCATGCCACGGTAGGTATGACCGCGAACGTGGTCACCAAAGCCCCTACACTTCCAAATAAAGTCGGCCAGACACCTGCCGCTTCCGTATTCCCATTGAACAAATAATAAACAATGATGAAAAAAGAGAAGGAGGCTACCGTGTTGAAGGCATTAAAAATCAAAAAGGTCGAAATACAAAGTTTTCTGAACGGGCGAATCCGAAAGGCTTCTTTGAACCCGTTCACTATTTCTTTGAGGCCGCCACCCACATTTTTCCAACTCAGGGGGATGAGGCTCTCATCCTCTTTGGTGGATTTGCTTTTAATGAAAAAAGCGGGAATCATAGCCAAAATCATACAGAATATACCCACCCATACAGAAAGTGATCGGGTAGCGGTATCTGCATTTTCAAACCAGGAGGGATCGTACATCACAATCCAAAACCAGGGCGCAATGACCCAAGCCCATTGCCCGATCCACTGCGCTACGGCCATAATATTGGTGCGCTCATGGAAATCATCGGTCATCTCGTAGCCCATGGCGACATAAGGCACACTAAAAATCGTAAGCCCGGTATAGAATACAAGCGACCAAAGCAGGAAGTACATGAAGTTATATTCCACACCATTTTCACGGTGCAATTGCCACATCGCCACAAAGGAAATGCCCATGATCAAGGCACCAATAAAGACATACTGTCTGCGTCTGCCCCATACAGAGCGGGTATTGTCCGTGATAAAACCCATAATCGGGTCGGTGATAGAATCATAAACCCGGGGCAGGAAAAACAGGATGCCCCACATCCAGCCCGGGAAGCCTAAATCCTGAACGAGCACAACCATAAATATCCCCAAAGCGGCTGGGAACATTTGATTGGCAAGCATACCCAATCCGAAGGCTACCTTTTGCCCAAAAGGAACTTTTTGCGAGGTCGGTTCTGAATTACTCATGGTTGGTGTTTCGTTTATTTAGCACTATGGTTTGAATCGCTTTGTTATTGATTTTTACTTGGGTTGATTTTTCGCCAACGGAGAGTGTGAGCTGTTTTTCGTTTTCTGTCGGATTAAAAACTACCACTGCAATGGAGCCATCGGGGTTTTGGGCAGCGGTGATCTGGATGGTCTTATCTGCATTTTCAAACCCAATCCGCACCGCGCCCGGCCGGATGAATTTGCTGAAATGGGCCATGGTGTAATAAAGGGGCGTGAAGTACACCTCGTCTGCAGCTGGGTCAACAATGACGGGGGCGGTGCACCAGTTTTTGAACCAGTTAGGACCGCCCTGCCGATCCAATACCATGTTCCAGTCAATCCAGCCATCTACCCAGTTGTTGAGGCAGCCGATGATGTCCCCTGCATAGCGGTTCACGGGGGCATATTTTGGGTGCAGGTGTTTGTCTTTTTCCGGCGCCCAGTCCCAGCCCCAGTCGGTGGCTTCCGGGCTCCAGTACCAGGCGTCGTCTTGCCAATGCGGCACTTCTGCATCCACACAGGCTTCTGATTGGATCAAGTGTTTGCCCGGAGCTTTGTTGTGCGCGTATTGCAGTGCATCGGGAAAAACGTCATAAGTGCTTGCATACCAATGTATGGCAGCGCCTGCGAAATATTTTGAAGCGGCTTCATCCCGGTACATCACGTCCACCCATTCCTGCAAATGCTCGCGATTTTGATCGTAGCCCAATATTTTGACGTGGCCTTTCCCGTCGGATTCCAGTTTTGGGCCCAGGTGGTTTTGCACAAATTGGGTCATTTCTTCCGGCGTAAAGTGCATACTCTCCCAGTTGTTGCCATTGCCCAGCGGTTCGTTTTCTACGGTAAGCCCCCAGATGTCAATGCCCTCCGATTTATAAGCATCTATATATTTTGAAAAAAACAAGGCCCAGGTGTCGTAATACGCCGGCAGTAATTTCCCGCCCACCCATTTGTTATTGTCTTTCATCCAGGGTGGGGCTGTCCAGGGAGAGGAAAGGATTTTGAACCCTTCTTTGGAAATCGCTTTTGCATCCTTGATCATCGGGATGATATCGCTCCGGTCTTCCTCGATGGAAAAACTTTTCAACAGGGTGTCTCCCTCCACCGGGGCATAGGAGTAATGCTTCAAAGAAAAATCACAGGAGTTGATATGGGTGCGGGTCAGGGAATAGCGGGCGCCGGTTTCCCCAAAATAGGCTTCCAAAATCTTGCTGCGGTTTTCCTTGCTCATTTGATTCAACAGCCAGGCCGATGATTCCGTAAACGAGCCTCCGAACCCGGTGATGGTTTGGAATTTTTTGTCAGGCAGGAGTTTGATGGCCACCGATTTTTCAGCAACGGGAAAATCCTTGATCAGCTGGAGCTTGTTGCCGCTTGCAGAGGTTTCAAAAACTTCCACGTCCAATTTCTGATCTCCGGTGGTACAAGCACTGAGCATAACTAGGAAAGAAAAAGTGTAAACGGTTTTTATCAATGCCCTCATGATGAATAGGTTATGGAACAAGTTATTATTCACCCGTTCCTGAGAATTGTCAATGGCCCGCCGCCTTTCCCTGTTTTGCCGGGGGAAGCGGTACCTGTTGGAGCAAGGCGGCTTTGTTTCCATCATGCGTTTTTACAATGGGATTCCCATCTCTTGACAGTCCCTTAAAAACACCCTGGTCCACCAAATCCCAAATGGCATATTTTGCTTTTCCGTCAATGGTGAACAATCCAAAGTGATTTTCCGAGCCTCCGGGATTTCCGGCGTCCTTCCAGATTTCGTCAAAAGCTTCGAAGTAAAAGCAGGCGATGCGCTCCCGATTGGTCCATTCCCGCATCATCTGGTAATAAAGCCCTTCCTTGTATTCGTCGGTCGCTTTGGAGCCATCGGTTCCGTAGTGACCATTGCAGGCGCTGGCCCAGCCTGTTTCTCCGATATGAATGGGTTTTTTAATGCCCAATCCTTGCATGTATTTTGCCACGCTTTGGTATTGCGAAACGGCATAGTCCCTGGCGCGGGTCATTGCAGCAGCCATTTTGGCGGTATCAGACAGCGATTCCTCGCCCTCGAAATTACCCCAAAAAGCAGGGTTGTAATGGGTGTCGTGCATCGGATAGGTATGCATGGACACGTAATCAACCGCCTCGAACAATTTGGTCAAATCTTCCAGATGGTATTCTGCGCCGCCGCCGCCCCAGGAGGCGAAATTGTCCGAACTGGTAATCCATAGGTCTTTGGACAATGTACCTGCTTCCTTCAGTGCCTGCAGTTGGTTTACGTATTTTAAAATCACCCAGGGCTGCACATAATAACTGCTTGCCCAGTGTACCATCGCTTCGTTGCCAACGGCGATGATTTTTACAATATCGGGGTATTGGCTGGCCATATCCACCGCTCGTTGGATTTCTCCGGCGTTGGCCTCCTCATCTTCATGATGATGATCGGGATGATTGGTGTGTGCTCTCCGACAATCAATCCAGGCGCCCAACATGATATACATCTCGAAATCGGGGTCTTCCTGTTTTAATGCACGTATTGCCTTTAGCAAATTGGCGACTTCTGCCAACTTGGTATTGTAGGTACGCAACACCCTGATGTTCATGGCAGCGAGGATTTTCATATCCTCTTTCAATTGCTCCACCGTCGGCTGCAAGTCACGGCTGTTTTCCCGGTACCCACCGTAAGAAATGGCCAAATATTTGGGATTACCCAGGATGTCTTTCGCTGTCAATGTTTTTCTATTTTGATATGGTTTGTCCAGGCGCCCGTGCCGCATCCACCGAATGACCTTTGAATTGGCGCGACAGATTTTTTGTTCATCAAGGCTTGAGGAGGGCGTAATGCGGGACATTTTAACCGACGAAGAACGCAGATGAACAGAAAATATGGCCGTAAATTCATAGGTCATTGGGTGGAGGCGGCACGGGGTATGCCCTGAAAAAATGAAGGCTAAAGCCAAGAGAATAACCGCTGCTTGCCACCTTGTTTTCATGTTATTTCAAGATGGAGGCCTTGATTTGAACCGTGATTTGGGTGATTTCCCCTGTCCTTTCAAACATTTTCAGACTGTTCGTTTCATCTACCGTCAGCTCGTTCAATTGGGTCGGCGCGCTGTTTTTATACGCAATGGTCAGGCTGTTTTCTGCTGCCAACGTATACACGATGGGCACCTGACAATAGGTGAAACAAAGTGACCCTTTTTCGAGCGGTAATTGCCTGAATTCCTGTTGGACATCCACGTATTCAAACACAGTGGCTTCTTCCAGGAACTCACTTTTCCGCAGCAAACAGGGATTGAAACAGAGTTGGCCATTTTTTACCAAAACGCCCAACTCGCCGAACCTGCTCAAGATATCTTCCTTAACCTGCCCGGTCATGCCAGGTTGTTGTGCGCCTTTTCCGGCAGGTGTATGGGAATAAGGATCGGTTGGGAAAGCGCCATACAGCGCCGGAGATTTATGTACGCCAATGCCCTCGTTGATTTCGTAATAATGATCCAGTAATTGACCTACAATCGCTGCACTTTCCCCCTCCTCAACGGCTTTCTGGCAACTTTCCATGACAGCCAATTGTAGTTTAGACACCATGTGCCAATAAATAGACCCCAAACCTTCATAGCCGAAAAAGGTGCCGGATCGCCCGGTGAATGCTTTGTGGTTGAAGATATCCTCGAATATTTGCAATACCCGTTTTTGATCCTTGTCAACGAGGGGGGCATATTTGGTTTTGGACAGCTCGGTCAATGCAGCGCTCAGGTCGCCGGCATTTTTGAAATTGCTGTTGAAATGGTACACCCCGTTGATATCCTTTTCGATAATGTCCACATTGCCGTCAGATACCAGTTGTGTGAGCAGGCTGGACTGTCCGACTGCTTCTTTGGGCAAATTGTTTTTCTCAAAAAAGCCCGGCAAATCCTTGTTTGGATAAAGCAGGTAGCTGTTTTGGTCTGGCCGGAACAATTTGCTTTTTTTCAAATGCTCCAGCAATATGACTGACTCCTGGCCGGATAAATATTTGGAACTCAACGCGGCCACCTGCCCTTCCAGCATCTCGCTCAAATAAGCAATAGAAACGGTATCGTTTTCGGAGGTCATCAAATTATAGGCATGGTACAAATGGTCCGGCCTTTTATTGGCATCAATCGTATGTTCCAAAAAGCGCAGGCTCAGGTCAAAAAACTGCGCTATTTCATCCAGAGAAACTGCCTGTTTTTCGCCTGAAAACGGCTGGCTGTACAATTGGGTGCGATATGCGCTGCCGGCTTTCCCCAAACCGTCCAATATCCGTTTGCGATCCTGGTCATTGATTTTACCGGAAAGCAAATGCTGGTGCTGATTCAATGTTTCAGACACGCCATGCAGGAAAACCAGCATCTCCGAGGAAATGTGGGCGTTTTTTGGAGCGCGTTCAGAAAAGTGTGGCACACCTCGACTATTATGTTGATGGTCAATACTCAAATTTAGGTGTGCCACACTTTTAGCCAATACTTTTTTGAAAAAATATAAAAACCGCCGCAAGTAACACAGGGTCACCACCGAAACACCGTTGCCCACCAGGGCGTTGTTGGCGTCGTTCCATTCGGGTCGCTGGGTGTTCATCCAAATGCCGGCTTCGGGAATGAAATTGGACAATTTGGACAATACGGTTGCCAATATTTTTTCCACGAAGGTCACGGTGTGGATCTTGCCTTTTTCATCGCGCACCAAAGCCCCGTCAGCGCCCATTCTTTCTTTCAGCGAATGGATTTCCTTTTCCGCTTCATGGTTGAATTCGATGGTGTCTTTCGGGTTTTTGAGCGTATCCTCATAACTTTTTATCTTATAGGGCACATTGGCATACACGAAACATGCTTTGTCGAATAGTCTTTCCATTTGACCGGGTTCATGGTCTTCCATAAATTCCAGAAACTTCAGCAGGTAGATGATCTGGTGGTCGCCCCAATAGCCAATGTACGACCAAGGGTTGTCTGGCTCTATGGTTTCCCAATCAAAACCATCTTTGGTCACGCGGTAGGGATTGTATCCATCGAAGGTGGTGGCATTCAAAAACTTATACACCATGCTTTCAATGAAAGCCGGGTAGGAATGTGCCAGCGCTTCCCAGTTTTGGAATATATCCCTCCAGTTGCCTTGATAATCCAGGATTTTCGAGCCGTCCTTTTCGCTACGGGTATTGATGGAAAACCAGTTCCAGGGCCGGCTGGGGTCACCGTGCCGACGGCTGAATTTGAGGGGCATGTATTCGAGGCACAACCTCGTGAAATGAGCATCCCCGCTTTGCAGCGCTATTTTTCTTATCTCAAAAAAGGATAAAACATCGGGTAATTTGTCCAGGACCGGTTTTGCCTGTTCAAAAACAGTTTTGTTGGCCTTGGACAAATAATCGCTGAAATCCCATTTTTCGATTTGATAATTCTGATCAAAAATGCCGCCACGCATGATGTTAAACAGCACATTGGCAAAATGGCGGGTATCCCGGCGGTGGTCGGAACTCAATTGCAACCCATCGGCGGCGGCGTTGAGCGCGAGCAGGCGTTTGGTCCCGGCGGCTATATCCTGGTTGACGAGTTGGTATAATCCTTTTTCATTTTTGATTAAGTCCATCAGTTGGGCGACTGACACGCGGCTTTGATTCACATTGGCGACGATCATCCATTCCTTTTCCTCCTGAGGCGCCAGGGCTATTTCCTGATGCAGAAAATAAGCGCCTTTTTCTGCCTTAACATCTTCTTCCTGAAGGAGTTGGGCGCCTTTTCTGAATGCGCCGAGTTGCAGGGAGGAGAGCAGATAGGTCGGGTTTTCAAGGCCGAGCGACCACGCCACATTGCCTTTCAGCGCCTCGCTGGGCTCGGCTTTGTCCACAATAATGGCGCTTAATGCATAAATACCCAAGCCCGTCGCTTGGTCCAATTCGCTCCGCTTGTAGGCGTCCACGAGGTTGCTGGCACTGTTCTGCAAACTGCTCGGCACGCCGTAGGGCATGATATTCTGGATACCGTCCAACAGCGCAATACTGAGCGCTGCGGATCCCTGATTAATCAGTCTGGATTTTCGAACAAAACCAAACTTATCGCTGGAATTCCATTCCACCTGAAAGCTCAGTTGCAGGTCGTGGTTTATTTCCTCGAAGATGATTTTGTTTCCGAAAATATGCTTGTACAAATTCCGGCTGCTGCGGTGTATGCCTTCATATCGGTTTGAAAAGGGCTCCCAGATATGTTGAACACCGCCCTGTTTAATTCGAAATATGGACTTGCTACCCGTTATTTCTACCGACTCGGTTATTTTGTCGTCGGTATAATACGGGAACAGTGCATAATCGGCATTTTTACGTCCTGCGCTCAATCCGCCATTGCTGGAAATAAACATCCAGTGATCAGAGTCACTGACAATGCTCATGAAAAATGGGCGAATTGTATCGCTGTCCGATATTTTAAAATAGCTATCAGCGCCTATTTGGGCAGATTGTAGTTTCATAGCTCAATTAACCTCTTTGTAAACCTTGACATAATCCACCAGCATGGTTTGTGGGAAGGGCGTTTGTGGTGTTGGGAAACCCACATAATTACCGCCAACGGCCACATTCAGGATGATGAAAAATGGTTGATTATACACCCATTCTCCAGGCACATCTTCCGGCTTTATCCGCAGATAAAGGGTATCATCAACGAAGTAATCAATGTAATTTTCACCCCATTCAACAGCAAAAACATGAAAGTCCACATCGAAACGGTCGTTGGTGAAGCCAAAACTCTTGGTGATGGCCGCTCCACCCGAATACCCCGGGCCATGCAGGGAGCCATGCACCAGGTTTGGCTCCTGCCCGCGGTACTCCATGATGTCAATTTCGCCGCATTGTGGCCATGCAACTTCATCAATATTGGCGCCCAGCATCCAGAAAGCCGGCCAGATTCCAGGCCCCCAGGGCATTTTAATACGGGCCTCAAAACGACCATAAGTCTGGGCAAAAATCCCTTTGGTTTTCAATCGGGCCGAGGTAAAAGAACGCCCCCCAAAACTTTCGCTTCGTGCCGTAATCGCCAGATTGCCAGCTCCATCGAGGGCGGCATTTTCAGTGCGATCGGTGTAATATTCTAGTTCCTGATTGCCCCAGCCGTCATTTCCGGGGCCGATTCCGATGTCGTAGGTCCATTTCGTAGCATCTGGAGCGGTACCGGCCAGACCCGCGAAATCATCTTCCCAAACCAATTGGTAGTTGCGGTCTATAATGGCATTATCATCCTCCTTGCAGCCAAAAAAGGCGAAAGAAACTACGATAAGCAAAAAGCTATTGATCAGCGTTGAAGGACTCCAGCTCATGGCTATTGTTATTGTGCAGGTTAAAGTTGAAAGGAAAATCGAGCGTGTTCAGAAAAGTGTGGCACACCTCGGCTACCACGAATTTAGGTGTGCCATACATTTCTGAACACGCTCGGAAAATCAGTTGTGAAATAGAATATTGTCGAGGTAAATCTTCCCGTTGCCCTCGAATTTGAATTGGAAAACATTTGCCAGATTCACCGTCGGGCCGAATTCCGTCAAGGGAATATCAATGCTCGTCCAGCCGGATGTCGGCACCGTCAAGGAATATGACTTCTCCGCTGGCCCCGGACTGATGAGGAATACCCTTAGATCCGTGGAGTTTGCCGTCCAGAAATCGAGGTGCAAATGGGTCATATTGCTCACATTCTGACTGCTGCCTAACTCAATGCCCTGGTAGTTCAGGCCAGTGTACAACATCGTATTGTTGCCGGCAATCTGTATTTGGGTAACAACGGTGGCTTGGCCCCAGCCAGGATTGAGGTTTGTTCCGGCAATGTTGTTGTAGGCGTCACTAAACACGGATATGACATTGGCGGCATTAAAGGTTGGCGTTGGGGCTGCCGTGGTTGGATCCATACCGCCGCTGGTTTGTTTGTAGAAGTACAGGTTGTCCAGGTAAATATCGCCGTTGCCTTCAAATTTAAATTGAATCAGGTTATTAAGGTCAACAGGGGAAAAATTAGCCAATGGAATGTCCACACTTGACCAGCCGTTGGTGGGCACCGTGAGTGCAAAGGCCGTTTCAATCGGGCCGGGGCTGATGAGGAAAGTGTTTAAAGCGGTGGAATTACCCGACCAGACATCGAGGTGTAGATGGGTCATGCCAGAGACATTCAGGTTGCTGGCAAATTGGGTGCCCTGGAAGTTCAAGCCCCCATAACGCAAGGTGTTGTTCCCTGCAATCGGCACTTGGGTAACTACGGTGGCCTGCCCCCAGTTTGGATTAAAATCTGTTCCGGGAATATTCGGGTAGGTATCACTGAAAACAGAGATTACATCCGCAGGATTACGGGTCGGTGTCGGCGCAGCAATGGTTGGTGCGGTCGGTGTCACGGATCCTGCGTTGTAGAAATACACATTGTCAATATACACATTAGGCAAATCTCCGGATAGGACCAATTGGGCGAGGTGGCCCCTGTTCACTAATCCCGTGAAACTGGACAGTGGAATGTCCAAACTCACCCATTGGTTTGAAACAAGGGTTGGGCGGGTGAAGGCCAATTCATGTTGGGAATCGTCGTTCCCGCCAAAAGTCCCGTTCGCGCCGAAATCAACGAGCAAAACCTTGAAGGCTTTAGGAAGATCGGTTGGATCGGGCGTCCAGATATCCAAATGGAAATGCGTCATGGCCGAGGCATTGATGGTCTGCGAAGCAAACTCGATGCCCACGAAATTGAGGTTCTGGTACCGCTTCACATCGTCTCCGGCGATCTGCAGGTCAAAATCTTCGGCCGTTGAAAATTGCCAGCGGGTGTTCCAGGTATCTACGTTGACGTTCGTATAGGCATTGCTGAAAAGGGAAATCACATCATCCGCACTAACGGTTGGAGTGGGCGCCGGGCTTGTAGGACCGACGGCTGCTCCACCTGAAGTGATGGTCATGGAACCCGCTGCATCCAAATTACCTACTTTGGCCGTGATGACCGCAGTCCCGGCATCAAGCACCGTGACAACGCCTTTATTATTTACCGTAGCCACGGCGGTGTTGGAAGAAGAAAAAGTGAAATATGCTGGGGAAACCAACACAGTTTGGTCAACGCCGGTCGGCAAATTGAAGGTAGATTTCAAGCCTCCAATGTTCAGCTGCTGGCCATTGTTTGCCGATATAACCTGATCTTGTCCGTCTAAAATGACATGTCTTGGATGGGCAAGGGTTCCCAGTTTTTCATATTGCAACTCATCAATCCAGAAGGTGTAACCAAGGCCGTCTTCCGGGCCTTCCGAGTAGAAAAACAGGCCCCTTTCCTGCGTCAGTTTCGAAGGATCAGGGATGGGGACGATGTATTTCTGCCAGTTGGTGTTGACCGCTACGTTTGGCAGCGTGACCAGAAAGTTTGACTCCCCAAAGTCAGTCCCGAATCCAAGCACGTCAATCGTAGCCGATTTGGAGGCCCTGGCCCAGAAGGTCAATGCATCGTAGCCCGTCAGGTCTCGCCCGACCAAGGTAAAATAGCTGCCGCCCGCATAAGCTCCCTTGGGGTCTCCGGCGTCCGGCACGGAAAATCTCATGGAAGCGGAGCCTTTGTATCTCACCTCGGTGTCCACGTCGAAGGCGGTAACTTTTGAGCCACCGAAGGCACCGTAGTTCAGCCCTTCACTGAACCCGTCAATGAATACTTCTGCCGTGGTAGGGAAAGTGGCTGGTTCCAGATCCTCCAGTTCTCTTTTACAACTAATCACCGTCAACACGGTCAATGCCGTGAGCAGGGTAAGTGCTGAAATTTTAAATTTAATATTTTTCATGACAGACTTTTTGTGTTGTTTGTTAATTGCCAATACTGATTTGCAAATAGGTTTGGATTTCCCATTCCTGTCCGTTTCCGAAACCTATTGCGGTGGGGTCGGGAACAAGGTCCCCACGAGCATCAATTTTCGTGGTCGGGGAATAGCGGGGTGAATACCGGTCGAGCGAGCGCCAGAGATAGCGGAGGCCCAGACGGGAATTGGGCAGTTCAAACCAGGATGGTTTTGCAAGGCTTGTGGAAATATCCGCCATAAGCTGTAGCGGGAAAGTCAGGTTGAAGTCGCGGTGGTAGTCAAAAGGACCCCAGTCGTTCACCTTGACCATGGCGGTGAGTTTTGTCTTTTTATAGATAGCGCGCAAATCGCCGCCAAAACGTTTGATGAGCCTGGCATCGCTGCCGTTGGCCTGGGCCGTTCCAGCAAAAATGTTGGACACAAACCCAAAGTCGGGGGTTATTTTGGATACGATACGGGCATAAGCCTCCCAAAGGTCCTGGGCAGGGGCTGCACCGGGGAATGCAAAAATAGTACGCCCGTCGCCAAGGATACCGATGGCCGCGTCCTGGCTGGTAGGCTGGTGGCGATAAACAAAACCGCTGCTAATCGCGAACCTTGCGTCTTCGGCAATGTCATTGTCCCATTCGTACATCCAGGTGCCGGGCGTGGGGTCGTAGGTGAATAAGATTTCACCCGCCACGGTTTCCCGGTTTGACCGCACGGCAAAAGGATCATCCAGAATATTTCTCGGACGCGCAGGGGCAGGCGCTTCAGCGGACATCGGGTCTTCGATTGGTTTCTGCCAGAGGAAGTTAGGCGCAATCTGGAAATTGCCGAAGCCAACGGTGAAGCCGGAAAGGAAGTTATACTGGTTGCCGCTGCCGCTGTCCTTGAGTCTCCAGCCGGTGAAGGTTTTGGTATAATCCGCTCCGCCCTGTGCGAGGAGGCCCTGTGCAGCCCCTTGGGCATACCATTGGAAACCGCCGGAAGCATACGTCAACTTCAGTTTGCCGCCCCAGGTGTCGTCCATGGTGGTTTCATCCTGATATACCTCGTATTTCCCTTCTGCTGTTTGGCGCGTTACCTGGAAAACTTCGCCGACGCGGTTTGAGTTAGACCAGATACCGCCCGCTTCGAAACCAAATTGGCCCAGTTTCCTTTTCAGGTGCAATGCGGCCCTGCGGGTAGGAGGAATGGGTACTGCAAACGAACTCACGGCGGGCGCTTGCCTGTCCAGGTCTTCGTGGAAAATACCGGTTATGTCATATTTGCCGACTTTCCGGCTGTATTTCGCCAGAATCGCCGGGTTGGCGCCCCACCACAATTGAGGACCAAAAGCCACTTTAAAATGTTTGAATGCTTTTTTGCCCGTTAATTCAAAGCCAAACGGCGCTTCGCCATTGTAAAGGTCAATGTTGGGGCCATAGTTGGCTTCAGGGTAAAAGCCGAAGAAGTCGCCTTCATAACCCCAATGGTAATGCCCGGTACGGTAGAAGCCTTTCAGGTCAAATTGTTTGGTGTTCCAATTGATATCCGCCCGATAGACCCTGAAGCGTTCCACATCGCCCAAGGTGATGCTTTCGAGTTGATTGGTGGCCGGATTGAGCGATAGGGCGGTTTGGGGTCTGCCACGGTTTTCGTAAAAAATCTCGTTGATGGGGTTGGTGGCCACATTGCCAAGGATGTTGAACGACACGTTGGCCTGGAAACTTTCGGACGGTTTGGCTTCTACGCCAATAAAAAAGGACTCCATGTGGTCGAATCCCAATTGGTCGGGATAGGCCGTCCTGCCAGGAACGGGATCTTTGGGTGTTGAAATCAGGTCGCCGCCAGTACTGAACGTGTAGAAGTCTGCTCGTAGCTCACTCAATCGTATTTTAGACTGTTCGCCTTTGAGGGCTGCCTTGTCTCCCCGTGCTTTGAATACAGCATCCATGATTTGAATGCTGGAGAAATGATTTTCCACAGAAGCAAGGGTCATTCCCTTTTCCAAAGGGTTCAGTTGGTGCGCTTCCTTCAGCGCGTAGTAGGCTGCACGAGGGTACAGCTGGTAAAGTCCCCTTTCGTTGTTGGAGCCTTTGGCGCAGATGCCGAACCATTCTTCATTCATGTTATTTTCACCTTCTACATAATCGTTCAGATAGCCGCCATTGCTCCAGGAGGCATTGTTGTCGTGAATGGAAAGGTTGGTAGTCAGCCCGAATTTCCACCAGCCATCGCTGAACTGGAAGGTGAACCCGCCGAGACAATTGCCTGCTTTGCCAAGCCCTGATGCGTTTTCGTAAATCTCTTTCCAATTGCTCAACATATAATAAGCCTGCGATTGCTGGTCTTCCTCATTATCCCGGGCGTTGAACGCATCCGCGCCAAACTCGGTGAACAAAATGGGCTTTTTATACTCCTCCCTGACCCGCTTGAAAGCATCTCCGAAGGATGCGCCCCGATACATATTGGTACCGTAAATGTCTACATCCTTGCACTCTTTCACAATAATGTCCAGGAAAAGCAGGTCGCCGTTACACATGGCTACAGGGTGCGAACGGTCAATGGCTTTCATGGCCACTGCTGCTTCATTAAAGAGTTTGTACATGGCCGTTGCCCTTGCAGTAGATTTTCGGTCCTGAACCGGGATATCCTCCGTTTCGGCGCCGTCCCAAAAGAGTCCGTAGTTGTTTTCGTTGCCCAGCAGGAACAGCAGGAGGCCGGGTGTATTCTTGTACTCCTCGGTCATCGCCGTTACTTCTGAAAGCAGCAATTCCCGGGTGCGGGGGTCTGCATATTCCGTATTGGGCACCGCTCCACCGCTTAACGTCAGGCCATAGCGCCCGAAGGAGTGGTTGAGCATAGTGTAGATTCCGTAGGTTTCATAGATGTACTGAATCCAACGGGCGGGTACCCCGGTGTACTGTCGCACTACATTGACGCCCATGTTCTTCAATAAGGACATTTCTGCGTCGAGGGCAGCACGGATAATCTCATCAGGCTGCTTCCACAAACTGTAGGTATAATTGGTGCCGATCGGGAAATAATCCCAGTTCATGCCGTTGATGAAGAAGTCGTTGCCATTGACTGCCAGCCTCATCCCGTCCTGGTTGTTTACGATGGAAACCTGGTCAGCCTGGGCCAGCGCCGACAGGGTAAAAAAGCAAAGCATCCATGTTTGAACTGTTTTTTTCATTACCATCTATTATAAGGTGAAACATTGCATTCGACGAATATTTTCTCCTATCGTCAAGCTGCGTATATTTTTCTTTTGTTTTAGCAGCCCAAATGTAAAACGGGTCAACTCGGGAAGAGAAAAATATGACCTCATCAAAAATTTCATCAAACATTTTTTTGACTACTACAAAATGATACTTTTGCCCTTCTAACTCATTTATTATTAACAAATTATGAATTTTGTGTACTTTCACAGCTATGACAGCCTCCCACACACAAAGTACATTTTATGCCTGCTCCTTGCCTTTTTACTTGGTCTGCCAAGTTATGCATTTTCAGGAAAATACCCTATTCAAAATTTTAGGCCTTCCGACTACAAAGCCGGAATACAAAATATTGACTTCGCCCAAAATAGAGATATGGCGTTGTATGTTGCAAACAACCTCGGTATCTTGTCTTACAATGGGAAGTCCTGGGAACGACATGCTACCCAAACCGGCAAGAAGCAGCGCTCCTTAGCGTTCGATGAAAAGACCGACCGCTTGTATTTTGGTTCGCAGGGAGAATTCGGGTACTTCGATGGCGACTGGAACATGGTGTCGCTTGTGGATAAAATACCAAAATCCGCTGCTGATTTCGATGAAGTTTGGGATGTTTTCCTGCACCATTCCAAAGTTTATTTCTGCACTTTTCAAGGCATTTACATCTATGACGGCCAGTCCATTTCCTTTCTGGCGCAAAAGGATGGCTTTAACCGAAGCTTCCAAGCCAATGGAAAGTTGTTCGCCCAGAGCAGACAGGGACAACTTTATGAAATAAAGGATCAGGAACTCGTTCCCCCCCCTTTTCTGCACCATTCGAGCAAGGAGGCCATCGCCGGGCTCATTGGACAGGATGGCGGTTACCTGCTGATGTACAATTCGGGGAAGATTGAATTCGCTACTTCATACGGAATATCAGGGAAATACGATGGTTTGAGTAAGGCATTACAGGGCAAGTATGTCAACCATGTACTCCAACTCTCGGACAGTCGTTTGGCCATCTCTACCCAAGCCGCTGGCCTATTCTTGTTTGATTGGCAAAAACAAACCGTCGAAAATATCACTACGCAGGATGGCTTGCTGTCAAACGGCTGTTTGCGGGCCTTTCAGGACTACTCCGGAAATATATGGGTGGGCATGCAAAACGGGGTAGCGCTCATTGACATCAACTCCCCTATGCGCTTTATTAACCAGGACATCAATATACAGGGAAGTGGTTACGAAGCGTACAAAAGGGAGGAAGGCACCTATTATACTACCTCGAACGGCATCTATTTTTTGGCAAAAAACACTGCCCAAAGCGTGTTCCTGAAAGGAACGGAAGGCCCCGCCTACGGGATGCAAAACATCGCAGGAAAACTTTATGCCGGACATCACACGGGGCTTTTTCTGCTGGTAAACGGGACGGCTAAACGGATCGCTTACACGCATGGATTGTGGCAGGTAAAACAGTTGCAATCCAACGCGGCGTTTGCCATCGGCGGCACCTACTCGGGCTTGTTCCTTTTCAAGATGAGTGAAAAAATGGAATTGCAAGGCATCGGGAAAATTAGCGGCTTTGAGGAGTCCAGTCGTTTTTTTGAAGAAGACCGGGAAGGAAATATCTGGGTCGGGCAGTTCTACAAAGGCTTGTACCAACTGTCCTTGTCGCCCGATTTAAGCGCTGCGGTTGCCCATAAAATATCGGTCGGACAGGGCCTGCCTACGGATGAGCAGATTATTTTGAGCCGAATTGACAACGAACTTTATCTGGGCACGCCAAAAGGGGTGTATAAGATTGACCAATCCAACAACCGCATCGAGCCCTCGCAAACATTTTCCAAAGTGATCGGGGAGCAACAGGTTTATTTATTGGTGCAGGACAATCAGAAAAACGTCCATGTTTACACCGAGGACATGGCCGGTTTTTTCAAACAAATCAGTGCTGAAAAATACACGTTTGTGCCTTCCTCCGTGTTTCAATTGCGCTATTCTTTTAACAACGACCTGCTGCACATTTCTGTCCATGCTGACAATGGCGTGTTGTTCAATGCCAATGAAGGTTTTATACAGTACCGGCCCGAGTTGGAAAACCGTTTGGTTGAAGAAAAACCGCTAATAGTAAGCAGGGTGGTTAATGTGGCGGAAGACAGCATTTTGTATGCGCGCAAACCCTTTGGTGTAAAGTCTGAAAACCCACCGCAGTTGGCCGTTTCTTATCGGGCAAAAGTTTTGCAGTTTGAAGTGGAGGCATTTCAGTTCAACGAAGTGAACAATCAGCTGTTCCGCTATTGCCTGAAAGGTTTTGACGATGGTTACGGAGAATGGACCCATGCCACCAGCAAGGAATACACCAATCTTAAAGAAGGTTCGTATGCGTTCAGTGTGCAGACCAAAAACTTTCTGGGGCAGATCATCACGAGCCAAGCCATTCTTTTGACGGTCAATCCGCCGTTTCACAGGAGCCTTTTGGCGCGCATATTTTATGTGTTACTTGGTATTTTGTCTTTGGTGTTGGTTTCCAGGCTGCAAAAGCACCGTTATAAGCTAAAGACACTGGCAGTAGAAGCAGCGAAACAACAAGAACTTCAGAAAAAACAACAGGAACTAATTGAAATAGAACATCAGAAGGAGCATACCGTACGGCAGATCGAGGAAGATAAAATGAAAAGTGAACTGCGGCACCTGAATAGTCTGATGGCGGCATCTACCATGAACCTGGTGGTGAAAAACGAATTTATGGAAACCATCAAAGAAGAATTGGAAGAGGTGAAGCGCAAGGGTAAAAGCATGGAAACGAAACATGCGCTGGAGAAAATCGTAAGGGAAATAGATACTACCTTAAGGCTTCAGGAAGACTGGAAGCAGTTTGAATATCATTTTGACCAGATTCATGGCGACTTTCTGAACCGCCTGAGGGAGCATTTCCATGACCTCACCCCCAATGAGCAAAAACTCTGCGCCCTGCTGCGCTTAAATCTGAGTACCAAAGAAATATCCAATCTCATGAGTATTTCTCTACGCGGGGTGGAAATTGCCCGCTACCGGCTTCGCAAAAAATTGGGGTTGGATTTGGGGCAAAATTTGTCGAAGTTTATTTTGGAGTATTGAAGTACGGTGTGCGCAAGCAACGAGGTTGTCGGATCACGGGGCTGAGTCGAAGTGTTTAGGAATTTACTGCGCCCAATCGCCTTTGCAGCCAGTTCTTCAGGCAAGGAGGATTTTTACCAGTAGGTCATAAAATTGCCTTCGGGTGTAATTAATGTTATCCCCCGTGTTACAATTACGCCTACCGAATCCAATTTAAAAGTGATCACGGATAGTGGCGGATTGCTCTCTAAGCAGGCATAACACCCAAATTCGGTCACAAACCCTGAACATTGGGTGTTTAATTCTTCAATAATTGAATCCAGGTTTTTTTGGTGGCCTATATCATCCCCGGAAACGGGAAGCGGAGGATACTTCTGGCACAATTCGTTTACGCTCATTTTTAAGAGCGCCTCATCGCCGAAAATCAAGGCTTCCTCCAATTGGTCACATTCTTGGGATTGCGGCTTGTCAATAGAGATGCTTTCTTGGTCGCAACTGGAGTGGTGGAGCAAGGAAAACAGCAAAATAATGGGAATTAGTAGTTTTTTCATGGGTATGAATGTAGTGTGTGATGGTTATGGTGTTGCTTGGTGTTTTTTG
Organism: uncultured Saprospiraceae bacterium; assembly: GCA_964550795.1. GTDB lineage: Bacteria > Bacteroidota > Bacteroidia > Chitinophagales > Saprospiraceae > M3007. Next base: position 28,051 of record CAZKBH010000015.1, on the reverse strand, counting down.
TTTGGAGGGGTAGATGTCTGGATTGGCGCTACAAATTTAATACCTAACCTCATGATAACCACTTCGCGCAACCGGAAAGAGTCCTGGACTGCGATGTGGAAGACCGACTCTGATATCTTCAGCATTGTGCTGATCAAATTGTTTAAGCAAAACCTGGTCCCACTCCAGCGCGTTTTGATCTAGATTTGGCGCTAAATATGGGGACATTTCAGGCAGCGTCACTTTTTTAAAAGCCTCCGGTGAACCATTTATTTCCCAGTTAAAATCACCTGAACTATCCAAAGAAATCCAGTCAACACCGCCACTGGTGGAGATAGAAATTTGATTTCCTGAAACCGTTAAATCTTCAAGTTTTAAATCGGCTGAATGAAATACCAAAGGCTCCTGTTGGCTAAAAATATGCTCGCAAACTCGCCCTCCCTGACTCATTTTAACATGTAGGAGCCAATCACTTGGCAAAATATCCGGTAAGTTAAACACAGGTGCATGGAAAGAGGTCGGAATGCTGATGATAGCAATTGTTTTTGAAAAATCAGGCGAAACGGCATCTACTCTAAAGGAGATGGGTCTCATATTTGGTGGAAAAATTATTGTTTTTAAATCTATTTCTTGTTTGAAATCGTTCCAGTCCAATTGCAGCGTATCACCAGCCAACGTATCTGGCAGATAGTAGTACTTAAATTCTGGTGTGTTATTTGCTTTTATTCTTAATATACATCCAAGGTTATTGCCCAATGATACTTCGGCGTAAAGATTTTTTTCAGCCGGATCATGAACAACTGAGCTAAGATAAATATAACCGGCTCGGAGGGTATCAAAGCTGTTGATGCCACTGATATTCAGATAAGTCTTCTGGGTTGGGTTAGAGGATTCAAACGGGGAAAAGTGGACGAATGATCCTATTGGAACTCCAACATAGGACTCTATGTATGTTTCTGCGGAAAATATAGGTGAATTAAATGCTGGTGAAATAATATGCATATCTACTGTGTCCACCACCAGACTTTTCCTGACAGCAAAGGTCCCGACAAATTCATTGGGACTCGTAGGTAATGTTAGATCAGACAACACCTCTCCTGTATTATGATCGCTTATGACCAATTTTGTTCCCGGAGCCTTCCAGCGCGAATATTTTATATGTATTGGATAGGATTCATAAACAATGGGTTCTTCTTTTTTACAGGATGCCAGCATTAAAGTCAAAGCGCATAGCGCAAATATAAATTTCATGATTAAGTAGGTTAATGTGTTGAGCGTGTAAAGATAGGCATATTATGCGTTACAATTTAAGTCGCCATAATTTTTGTCTGTAATCCTTAAAAGCTACAATTCCATAGGTATGATTATAGTACGCCGAAGCCTTCGGGTTGGTGTAGTCGGTATGTTCCACCATTGAAAAAGTAGTGCCCAGAAAAGTTCTGGAAGAGGGAAGTATCTTAAAGGTGTTTTCGGGTTCTTCAGGCTGGATTGGATCCGATTTATGGCAAGAGCAAAACAGCAGGATTGAAAGGCAAGAGAGAGTCGCTAGGTTGTTCATTCTGTAGTAGTTGGTAGGCTATTGTGTTGATTAATATGCCGATGACGCAAGAGCGGCGAAATGGGTTGGTTGATAACATTTTAAGATTGTAGCGAACTTTTGGCTTGCTGCTGTGCCACCGTGCGTTGCTTGCTTGGGCCCTCTACTGAAGTTCGGGGGTACAACTCCAGCTTAACACCCTGAATCCGTCCATTGAGCTACATAACGGAGTAAGAATCCAGGTAGTTTCTTCGAGGAAAGGTATAGCTGAAAAGAATGCCCAGTGCCATTCAATCTGGCAAGGATTAAATCCAGCTGATTGTCCCCATCCAGATCCCCTGCAAAATATACATAAAGCACGTCCATATCATAGGTATCCGTATCGCTGGGCCTTTTTAGGGTGCCGTCAGTCAACTTTTGAACACTCCAGGGAGTCCTTCTGTCCGAATTAGTTGATTTAAGTGTCTGTTCATACAAGTTGATTTTATAATGCTCAATTCTGTCTATTGGGCCATTGTAATCCCCATTGATTAAATTGGTGTTTGGGAATACATTTCCTTCTGCGGCGATTAAATATCCCCGCTAGCGCGAAGCTCCACCAATCCCCCAAACGAAAGTACATACAAGATTCAAAACAAAATAATAACTTTGCTGTTCGAAAACAAAGTATAACATGTTGTCATGAAAGTATTGCAATTTTTTCTCTTTTTTAGTGCGCTGTTCTTCGTCGCTTGTTCTTCGTCTGAAGTACTCAGTTTTACAACCGAAGAAGTTTCCATGCTGGCTTCTGGCCCTTTGATGGAAGGTTCCAACACTGCGCAGGGGGAATATCAACCCGCCCTCGAAAAATGGCTCCAATCAAAAGGTGCAAACATGGCCGATGTGCGCGAGGTGAAACTCGTAAAAGCTTCCTTCATGCTGCCGGACAGTATGAATTCCAGTTTGATGAGCGAAATAACCCTGCACCTGGCCGCTGAAAAAGCCGATATGCAAAAAGTAGGGGTCTTAAACCCCGTGCCGGAAGGACAAACCGGGCTCGTTTTGCAAACCGCTCAGGAACAAAAAAAAATCGCAGACTTTTTGCGTCAGCCAAGCATGACTTTTGTAGCTGACATTAACGTGAAAAAAGATACGCTTCCGGATTTGCACTTAAAAGGCATTTTCGAATTTCAAATTACACTTAACCGCTAATGAATATGAACATGAAATCTTTTTGGCTGCTTTGCGGCCTTCTCGCCACGATGCTGACTACAGCTACTGCGCAAGATAACGGCGACCAACTGATCGGACTGTGGGAGCCCAGCAATGGGAAGGCCCGCGTTAAGGTGGAAAAAATCGGATCCAAATACTATGGTAAAATTGTTTGGCTGCGGGAGCCCAATGATCCACAAACCCAACAACCCAAAGTAGATAAAAACAATCCGGATGAATCCATGCGCAGCGTACCGCTCAAGGGGTACCGTATGTTGAAAGACTTTGTATTTAAAAGTGGCGAATGGACCGATGGCACCATTTACGACCCGGAAAGTGGCAGCACCTACAGTAGTGTGATTAAGGTCAAGGATGAAAATACGCTCGATATTCGCGGTTACGTAGGGGTAAAAGCCCTCGGCAGAACCGATGTATGGAAGCGGGTTAAACTCAAATAAGCACCCTGCTCATGTCGCTTCTCAGCAATACAAAAGGTCTTCTTTTATTGGTTTTTGCGTGCCAGATCCTCGGGGCCTCGGCTCAGCAGGATACCACTGCCACCGCTCCCGAGGAGGACTATAGCATCTACGACCAAGTAGAGTTTGTGGACGAAAATGCCAAACGGTATTGTAGTCCTAAAATATTTAATCTGAGTCCCCAACGGTTCATTTCGCTTCAGTACGATGGGCAATTGGGCCATGATATGCGCTTTTCGCAGGTTGGTAGCTACCAGGAAAACGATGAGGCGCCCGTTGCGGAGTCTGCCACGGCCGTGTTCACCGGAGGCTTGCGTCTGTCCGCAAATATCCCGGTTATTTCCAAAAACAGTCTGGTATGGCAGTTGGGCGCCAATTTCTGGCAAACTGGCTACCGGATGCAAGATCAGGTGTCCGGGATCGGCGCGGCTGGATTAATCAATGAACTGGATCGCACCGGATTGCGAACGGCTGGCCTTAATACCACCTTGTTCAAACCGCTCAATGAGCACAGCTTTCTGTTGTTTCAGGGAAGTGCCGACTTGAGTGGCAATTATACCCTGCAAAACATGCAATCTTTACGGTATTTGCGGTACTCCGCAGCCGCTATTTGGGGCAAGCGTCCCAATGATCGAAAGCAGTGGGGGGTAGGCGTATCCAGGACATACCGTGTGGGCGAAATGAATTATATTCCGGTGGTGATGTTCAATTACACCGCTCCCAATCGAAAGTGGGGTACCGAAATTTTGTTCCCGGCCCGTGCCCATTTCCGGCGCACGTTCAATCCGCGCAATTTGCTGCTGGCTGGATACGAACTGGAGGGGCAGAGCTACCGAATTGATTATCTCTCGGATACAGAGCGCAGCCTGGAGTTACGGCGCGGCGAACTGCGCACCAGGGTAGAATTCCAGCGCCAAATTGCTGGTTTTGTCTGGCTCTCTGCGCAAATTGGCTGGCGCTACAACTGGTCATTCAACGCAGACACGCTGTCAAATGACGGCCGGGAGTTTTTTAGAGGGTTCACCGGAAACCAGCCTTATGCCATGCTCAACACCCTCGGAAATCCCTTGTTTTTCAATATCGGGGTTCATTTGGTAAGTCCTTGATTGGCAGCGGGTGGTGCGGCTACGACTTTCATTCTCCGGGCAGAAAACGATGTTTATTTTTCTCCCACCAACGTTTGTTGACCTCTCTGGAGAGTTTGTCAACATCCTCTTGCGTCGCCTTGCTTTTGGCAACAATTTCTTTGTAGCGGAGGTAGTTTAGAAATCGCTGAATCTCCTCGATATTAATATTCGTTGGCAGTTTCACGATGATAGCATCTGCTGTGCGTTCTATAGTCATGACAACCATTATTGTTAGACCCCAAGGATAAAGGCAAATTGGCAATTATCCAAGTTTTGAACAGTGTCTTGCGAGCGAATGCCCTGAACTATCCCCCGTTTCACCTGTCCAAAGTCTCCAAAAGCTGTTGAAAATCAATATTATATCCATGTCGCGACGTTGAAACGTCGCGACAGCGTGCGTTGGGCTTGGAGGTGGAGGAGCTTCGCGCTAGCGGAGCGTCTCTCTGGAAGACATCTGGGGTGTTGCCGTTCAGGAACTTCCGGTACTTAAAGCACAAATCCGGCGCATACAAGAGGAATTGAATCCTTAGTCTTTCCCCTTCTCCGGAAAATACTTTTTCATCAGCGCCCCCCACTGTTCCTTCTGCTCCCGCAGGGGAGCGAGGTCGGTGTCCTGCTGCATCCAGTCGTAGTCCTTCCAGCCGTTGGTCAGCGACAGCTCGAGGGACTCGAAGGCCTTGTCCAACTCGCCTTTCAGGCTTTGGGCGCAGGCGAGATTGTAGTACATCTTGTCGGAAAAATACTTCTTCATCAGCGCTTCCCACGGCTCCTTTTGCTCTCGTAGGGGGGCGAGGTCTTCGTCCTTCTCAAGTTGCTCCATGGTGGTGCCCTTGCCGATGGCTTGCTCCACGTAGCCGATGGCTTCTTTACCCGCCGTAGCTTTAGCGGAGGCGGGCGTATCTTCCTTCGCCAAGGCTTCGGCAAATAAATAGGCCATGCCGAGATAGGCTGCTGCATAGTTGGGGTTCAGTTCGAGCGCTTTGAGGAAGTGTTGCCGGGCCTCATCGGGGCGGTTGGTTTTGAAGAAGACCATGCCGAGGTGCTTGTGGGGGTTGGCAAGCGTCGAATCGAGGGCGATGGCTTTTGTCAAGGCCGGCTCCGCTTCGGCATAGCGGCGGGTATCGATGTACAAACTCCCGAGGTTGTTCCAGGCAATGACATACGCAGAATCGAGCGCAATGGCTTTTTTAAAAGCAGACTCCGCTTCGGCGAAGCGGTTGGTGATGTTGTACAAATAACCGAGGTCGTTCCAGGGAACGGCAGCCGTCGAATCGAGCGCAATGGCTTTTTTATAAGCAGACTCCGCTTCGGCATAGCGGCGGGTATCGATGTACAAACTCCCGAGGTTGCTCCAGGCATGGGCAATCGTAGAATCGAGCGCAATGACTTTTTTATAAGCAGACTCCACTTCGGGGTAGCGACCAAGATTGAGATAGACAATCCCGAGGTAGTTCCAGGCATGGGCAATCGTAGAATCGAGCGTAATGGCTCTTTTCAAGGCCTGCTCCGCTTCGGCGTAGCGGCGGGTTTTATCGTACACTTCCCCTAGGACCCTCCAAGAGAAGGCATTCGTCGAATCGAGCGCAATGGCTTTTTTCGAAGCCGTCTCTCCTTCAGGATAGCGGTTAGTCCGGATATAGCATAGTCCCAGGTTGCTCCAGGCATAGATATTCGTCGAATCCAGCGCAACGGCTTTCTTTAGTTGCAATTCCGCTTCGCTGAAGTTTTCTTGATTGAAATAATAAATAGCCCAACTATTCAAGACCTCAGAGGCATTGGAATCTATCTGATTTGCCTGCTCCAAAAATGCCATTGCCCGGTCGAATTGCTCGTATCGGTAGCAAAGCAATGAAGCAGTTTCGGTTAGGGGCAATAGCCAGTTTGGGTGAGTTATCAGGGCCTTCCGGGTATAATTCTCCAGCGAATCGAGTTGAGACAGGTTGAAGGCAAACACCTTGCTCATCTGCCAATATACCTGCGGCTGTTCCGGTTGCCAGGCGAGCGACTGGCGGAACAGCCCCAGGGCACGTTCCCCCAACTCCGTGTTCGGGTTCCGGTTGGAATTCGCCAAAAGGTAGCCCTCGAAGAAAAACTTCCGGGCCTTCAGGGCGGCGTACATGTAATGCTTTTCACCCAGCAGTTCGGCCGCCCGGTCCAGGCAGCGGGGGTACGACCGGACCTTTTCCGTGAACACCTTTTGCGGCAGGCGCTCGGTAGCAACGGCTTCGAGGGATACATCCTGTTTGGTCTTCATCCATTCGTTCATGGTCTGCTGGGCATCGTCCTGCAGGGCGGCGGCGTAGTTTCTTTTCATGAAACCGTGCAGCGGGGCCAGTCCCGGCTCGGCCGAGAGCGAGGTGTAAAGTTCATCGGCGGCCGGTGCGGGGCCGGCGGTTGCCAGGCCGGGGAAAAAGCGTTTTTCCGCCACCGCTTTTTTGAAGGCAAAATACTGTCCGACGATGCCCGAATCGAGCTTCGCCAGCACCTCGTCCTCCAGTCCCCGGCCCTCGGTGGCGGCGAAAACGGGCATCCCGCTGCCTTTCGATTTTTGCAAATCCGCCAAAATAGCGGCGTCCACCGTCGCCAGCCGCTCGGTCTTGTTGCCGAGCAGCATCGGCACCTGGCTCTGCGGCGCGGCTTCGGCGGTCACGTTGTCCTCTAAGTAGCGGTCGAGCTCGCCGACGGTGACCATGCCGTCGCCGTTGCGGTCGGCGAGGCCGAACAGCCCGTCCACGAGGTGGTAGCTGAAAACGCCGCGCCCGCCGCCCCACTGCTCGCCCTCCAGCGAAAACTCGTTGGGCTGGCAGGAGAGGATTTTCACCTCGTTGGCGAACTGCCGGGCGAGGTTGGCGGCGGTGAGCTGCGCCCCGCCGATTTGGCTGCCGGAGAGTTTTCCGGCGTGGCAGGCATCGGTGATGACGGTGACCTTCGCCAGATTCTGCACCGACAGCGTGGAGACGACCTCCTGCAAAAAGGAAAGCGAGTAGGTGCCGCCGCCCATGTACACCCGGCTGGGCGAGTCCCAGCAGAGCAGGAATCCCGGTTGCGACACTGTCTTGCGATTCACGTCGCCGTGCCCGCTGAAGTAGATGATGACCTGGTCGCCTTCCTTCGTCTGCTCGATGAGGGCATCGAGGGCCTCGGCGATGCGACCGGCGGTGGCCTGGTCGTTGGTCAGCACCTTCAGGTGGTCGTTGTCGAGGGAACCGCCGGCGGGCGAGCGCAGGAAGTTTGCGAAGGCCTCGGCGTCTTTGTCGGCAAAGCGCAGGTCGGGGATGTCCTTGTCCTGGTAGTCGGAGATGCCGATGACGACGGCACGAACCTCCCCCATACCCCCTCCTGGAGGAGTGGGAGTGGCCAGTGGGGTGACACCTTTTTCCTGGGCGGAGAGCGCAGTACAAGCAAGCAGCGCGAGAATGGTCAGCAAATTTTTCATCATCTTTTTTGTAACTGGCGGATTCAAGTTTCAAATGCAACAGATTTAGTTTTCTTATCGGCCGCTTGATAGAACTCAATAGGTGTTAAAAACCCGAGCGATTTTCGCGGTCTGTTGTTTAAGTTTTCTTGCACTGCTGCGATCACTTTTTCGTCCTGTTCTTTGAGGTTTTGCTTCTGCGGTATGAACTGTCTGATGAGACCGTTTGTGTTTTCGTTCAACCCTCTTTCCCAGGAATGGTATGGGTTGGCAAAGTAAACCTGTACGCCCAAGTCTTCGGCAATTTGTTGGTGATAGGCGAATTCGGTTCCGATGTCAAAGGTGATCGTTTTTTTTGGCAAAGTGGAGCTTTGAAGTAGGTCTATGACCACTTTGTGCACCGCATCCTGGTGTTTGGTCAATCGGTCAAACAAGTTTCGGTCTTTTGTTTTTTTGGGTTTGCCGCGAGGTTTTTGAATCGGCGGAGGCTCTTCTTTGTCCGCATGTTCGAGCAGGTTTTGGTACTTGAGCATCGTATCGGGCCGCTCGCTAATCGGGATCGTGGCCCGGCCTTTGTCGGAGCGTTCGTACATGCCCCCAGAAACGCTCCCTTCCCACATAAAAACCGCTTTCGTCAAAATTGACCGCCGTGCTTTGTACCAACCGGGACTTGATGTGTGCCTCATCCGCTTCCAAACAGGCATAGACGAGCTCGTTCTGGGCCTGTAGCGTCTGTTCGTTGAGCGTCACCCCGTACAGGTCCTTGAAGATCGACTGAACCTTGTTGCGTGGGATGTTGTAGCCATTGTTGAACAGCGCGCTCATCGCCACCAGACGAAGACCGTATTGCGTGTTGGAG